>JBBPZM010000001.1:0-15425 GCA_038199035.1 Solirubrobacterales bacterium
CTTGATGCGCTGGTTGTGCTCGTAGCGCTCGCCCTCGACCTGCTCGCCCTTGGGCAGCAGCGCCTCGACGCGCTCGCGGAGCTGGATCAGCGTGTAGCGGGAGTCCTTCTGCTGGACGATCCCGGTGATCAGCTCGCCGACGCGGTCCTGGTACTCGATGAACATCATCTCGCGCTCCGCCTCGCGGATCCGCTGGAGGATCACCTGCTTGGCGGTCTGTGCGGCGATCCGCCCGAAGTCGTCGGGGGTGACGTCGCGCTCGTCGATCTGGTCGCGGTACTCCTCGAACTTGACCGGGTCGATCTCGGGGTCCTCGGGCTCGCGGGCCTCGCCGGTCTCGGGGTCGATCGTCGTGCCCTCGTCGATCGTCTCGACGATCAGCTGGGCCTCGAGGCGCTCGGGGATCAGCAGCTCGTAGACGATGAAGTCGCCGGTCTCGCGGTCCATCTCGACGCGGGCGTACTTGGCCGACCCGGGCTGCTTCTTGTAGGCGGAGAGCAGCGCGTCCTCCAGTGCGGTGAACAGGCGCTCGGAGGCGATGCCCTTCTCGGCGGCCAGGGCGCGGGTGGCTTCGAGGATCTCGCGAGACATGGCTACTCCCCCAACAGGTTGGATCGCTGGATGTCGTCGTAGGGGATCGAGACGACCCCGTCGGGAGCGGCGACGGTGACGTCGCGCTCGGAGGCACCCACGAGCTCGCCCGTGTACGAGCGCCGGGTGGGCTGGGCCGCGCCGGGCGCCGCGGCGCGGCGGGTGCGGATGCGCGCCCGGCGGCCGAGGAAGCGGCGGAAGTGCTGGGGCTTGGTCAGCGGGCGCTCGGCCCCCGGCGAGGACACCTCGAGCGCGTTGGTCTCACGCAGCGGCGCGAGCGCGGTCGTCACCCGCTCGCACAGCTCGAGCGTCACTCCTTCGGGGTGGTCGATGAAGACCCGGACCGTGCCCGCCCCGACGACCTCCGCGAGCAGCACCTCGACCTCGGGCTCGGCCCGCTGGAGACGAGACTCGACGTCGGCTTGGATTGGGCTCAAAGTGGCTCCCTCAGCAAAAAAGTGGGCGAGCGCCCACCTTCGACCTGCATCGCCGACGACGCGCGCCGGCACGAAAGCTGTCGGTCGAGAATAGCACCGGGCGCCCGCCAGATCCGGGGCTTTAGGGCTGCGCTGGCGCCCCCTCCGTATGGTGAGGTGATGGAGTCCACGACCTCATCCAGCACGCACGACCTGGTGGACCGTTACATCGCCGCGCTGGACGGCGACACCCGGCGCGTCGCGCGCGGGCAGTGGGGCATCACGACCGACGCCGCGGGCTGGCCGCTGCACGTCGGCGTGGCGCTGCGCGACGGCCTGGTCCGCGCACAGGCCGAGGTGATCGGCCCGGGGCGCATCGAGCCCGTCGCGCTGCTGCGCTGGAACCGCGGCCTGCCGCTCGTGCGCTTCTCGCACACCTCTGCGGGGGACGTCTACGTCGAGGGCTCGCTCCCGGCGGAGGCGGTCACCGAGCGCCGGCTCGACGGCTTCCTGGGGCTGCTCGTGCGGGTGGCCACCGAGGCGCGCCAGGCTGCGGCGTAGTCGGCGCCACGGCGGCGGCGCGGACGGCCTGAGCCGGGGTCAAGCACCGACCTCGGCGCTACGGCCTGAGCCGGGTCAGGCACCGACCTCGGCGCTCGTGGCCTCGAGCTCGCGCCCCACGGTCTCGGGGAAGCGCAGCGCGATCACCGCCAGCCCCAGCAGCGGGAAGGCAGCGAGCACGGCGATCGCCCGTCCTATCCCCAGGCTCGCGGCCAGGGCGCCGGCCGCGACCAGGCCAAGCCCCGAGCCGACGACCCCGATCGCGCTCAGCAGCGTGTTGGCGGCCGCCCGCACCCGGGTGGGGAAGAGCTCCGGGCCGTAGACGGTCAGCGCCGCCAGGCCGGCGGCGCCGAGGCCCTGCCCGGCCAGCGCCGCCGCCCACAGCCACGGCGTCGTGACGAGGAAGAAGGCGGCGAACGAGAGGACGGCGACCCCGACCAGCGGCACCCCGACGACCTTGCGCCCGTGGCGGTCGGCCAGTCGCCCGCCGAGGACGACCGTGCCGGCCGCAGGCAGGCCGGTCACCGCGGCGAAGACGACGATCTGCCCGGACGACAGGCCGCGCGCGTCGGACAGGTAGCGGGTGAAGAACTCGGCGGTGGGGGCGAAGAAGATCCCGGTCAGGAAGGTGGTGGCGCCGACTAGGATCGCGCGGCCCCGGTAGGGGGCGCGGCCCAGCTGGCCCCAGCGGTGGGGCTCGGGAAGATGGCGCTCGAAGCGCGTCGACTCGGCCAGCCTCCGGCCGGCGAGCAGGATCAGGGGCAGGGCGAGGAGCTGGGCGGCGTAGGCCGCGGCGAAGCCCGCCCGGCCGGCGGCGGCCAGGGGCAGGACGAGGATGGCGAGGGCCAGGCCCCCGCCCGCCGAGAGCAGCAGCAGGGCGAGCGTGACCGCGCGGTTGCCCGCCGGCGTGGTCTCGACCAGCAGGACGGCCAGCGAGACGTTGAGCGCGGTGTCGAGGCAGCGCAGGGCGACGTGCCCGGCGACGTAGAGGTCGAAGGACGGGGCCAGGCCGATGGCGGCGCACACGAAGCAGTGGACGACGGCCGCGGCCACGATGAAGCCTCGCCGCCCGCGCCGATCGGCCACCAGGCCGAGGGCCAGGGCGAGCAGCACCCCGACCCGGGTCAGGGCGAGGCCAATGCCCAGTGCGCGGTCGCCGACGCCGTAGACGTGCGCCGCGTAGGGCACGGTCTGGGTCAGCAGGCCGCCCGTTCCCCCTCCATACGACGTGAGCAGGGAGATCAGGCAGGCGCTGGCCACCGTGGCGGTGGCGCGAGAGCCCTGCGGGACCGGAGGCGCCCACCACGGGACCGAGCTGGGCAGCGGCGCGCCCGCGTCGGCCGCGCGCTCCACGGTCCGGGCGCGGCGGGCGATCAGCGGGCGCCACAGCCAGCCGAAGAACGGGATGTCGAGCCGGTAGGTGACGGCGTGGCGGCCGTCGCGCACCGCCAGCCTCGCCTCGGCGGCCAGCGGCAGGGCGCTGTCGGGGAGGGCCGCGCCGGCCGGCGAGGGCGCGGCTGGCGCGCCCGGCGGGGCCGACGCCGGGTCAGGCGGCGTTGCGCGAGCGATCGCGGTACAGGCGGTAGTCGCGGCGTTCGGGGCGTAGGCACGCCGCCAGGGCCAGCGGGGCGCGCGCCTCGGCGTGGCGTCCCAGACGCTGAAGCGAGCGCCCCAGGCAGAACAGCGCGTAGTCGTTGGTCGGGGCGCGCTCGACCACCGCCTGGAACTCGCCGCGGGCCTGGTCGTAGCGCTGGGCCCGGAAGCACGCGCGCCCCAGCGCCTCGCGGATCGAGGCGGGAACGGGATCGAGGTCGCGCGCGCGCTGGAGCGGGACTATGGCCGCGTGGTAGTCGCCGGCCTCGAGCAGCTCGGTGCCGCGGCGAAACAGCTCGTAGACGGACTCCATGGCCTCAGTCTAGGCCGGTCTGCGCGGCCGGCCGGGGCCGCCCAGCCCGCAGGGACGCCACCTCGTCGAGCACCGCCCGGGCCACCTCGGCCTTGCTCGCCCGCGGCACGTGGCGCTCGGCCGCCGCGGTGACGATCGTGACCTCGTTGGCGTCGACCTCGAAGCCGATGTCGGCGCGCGCGATGTCGTTGACGACCACGGCGTCCAGGCACTTGCGGACGAGCTTGTCGCGGCCCGACTCGACGGCCCGCTCACCGTGCTCGGCGGCGAAGCCGACCAGCGTCTGGTCGGGCCGGCGGCGGGCCGACAGCCCGCAGACCACGTCGGGCGTGCGCTCGAGTCGCAGCTCCAGCGCGTCCGCCTCCTCCTTGCGCAGCTTGCCCGCGTGCGGGGCGGCCGGGCGGTAGTCGGCCACCGCCGCTGCCATCAGCAGCACGTCGCAATCGTCGAAGCGCTGCTCGCACGCCCCGGCCAGCTCGGCCGCGGTCTCGACGTCGACGTAGCGCACGACCGGGTTGCGCGCCAGCCCGACCGTGGCGGCCACGACCGTCACCTGCGCGCCTCGCCGGGCGGCCTCGTCGGCCAGCGCGAACCCCATGCGCCCCGAGGAGCGGTTGCCGATGAAGCGCACGCTGTCGATGGGCTCCCGGGTCCCCCCGGCCGTGACCAGCACGTGCAGGCCCACGAGGTGGCCCCGGCGAGGGTCGGCGGGGACCGACGCTCCTCCGCGGGCGGCCAGCACCGCCTCCACCGCGGCCAGGAGCGCCGGGGGCTCCTGGAGGCGCCCGACTCCCCACTCCCCCTTGGAGCCCAGCGCGCCGGTCTCGGGCTCGAGCACGGTGACGCCGCGCTCGCGCAGCCGGGCGAGGTTGGCCTGCGTCGCCGGGTGGCGGTACATCTGGTCGTTCATGGCCGGCGCCACGAGCACGGGGCAGCTGGCGGCCAGGGCGGCGCTGGTCAGCAGGTTGTCGGCATGGCCGCCGGCCAGCTTGGCGATCGTGTTGGCCGAGGCCGGGGCGATCAGGTAGGCGTCGGCGTTGCGCACCAGCTCGAGGTGCGACAGCGGGTCGTGCTCGGGCGGCGACTGGTCGGGGAAGGCCCCGCGGGCCGGGTCGCGCTCCCACTCCGAGGTGAGGACCGGGCCGCCGCTGAGCGCGGAGAACGACAGCTCACCGACGAAGCGCTGGCTCGACGGGGTCTGCACCACGCGCACGGCGTGGCCGGCCTTGGTGGCCAGGCGGACGACCTCCAGGGCCTTGTAGGCGGCGATCCCGCCGCTCACCCCCAGGAGCAGACGCGCCACGCCGCCGTCCCCCGCTGGACGCCCGACCGCCGCTTACCGCCTAGCGGTAGCGGTAGTTGAGCTTGCCCGCCGCGACCTCCTCGAGGGCGATCGTCAGGTAGTTCTTGGAGCGGGACTCGATCATCGGCGGCGGGAACTCGTCGAACGTTCCCTCGCCGAGGTTGTGGTAGTAGGAGTTGATCTGTCGGGCGCGCTTGGCGGCGACGATCACGCTGGCGTAATTGGAGTCGACCCGGTCGAGCAGCTGGTCGATGCGCGGTGAGATCACGTCGGGACGGCCTTTCGGAGAGGCGCGCGACGGGTGGGCCGCAACGCGGGTGGACCGGCGATTCTAGCGTCCGGCCCGCTGGCCGCCCGCAGGGCGCCTTGCGCGGTCCAGCGCCTCGCACACGATGCCGGCCAGCTCGGCCGCCGCGTCCTCCAGGCGGTCGTTGACCACGTGGTGGCCGAACTCGTCGCGCGCCGCGAGCTCCTCGCGGGCGGTGGCCAGGCGCGCCTCCACCACCCGCGGCGCGTCGGTGCCGCGGCCCACGAGCCGCGAACGCAGGGCGTCGAGCGAGGGGGGCGCGATGAACACGTGCACCGCCTCGGGCATCGTCGCGCGCACCTGGCGCGCCCCTTGCACCTCGATCTCCAGCACCACCGGGACGCCTGCGGCGAGCCGGCGCTCGACCTCGCTGCGCAGCGTCCCGTAGCGGTGGCCGGCGTAGCGCGCGTGCTCGAGGAAGTCACCCTCGCGCACGCGGCGCTCGAACTCCTCCTCGCCCAGGAAGTGGTAGTTGACCCCGTCCCGCTCTCCCGGGCGGGGCTCACGGGTGGTGGCCGACACCGACAGCTCGAGCCCCGGGACGTCGTCGACGAGATGGCGGATCAGCGTCCCCTTCCCCACCCCCGAGGGGCCGGTGATGACGAACGCCTGGGCCACTTCGAGGACCCTAGACCAACCCCCCGGTAGGCGGCGGGGGCGCCGAAGACCGGCCTGGTCAAGGAAGCAGGCCGAAGCCCGTGCTCTGCACAGGCGAGGCCGATGACGCCCAGCAGGCCGAGGATTCGGCGCCAGCCGCGCCTACCGGCCTAGCGGCGCAGCAGGGTCACCAACTCCGAGCGCTGGCGCTCGGAGAGGCCACCGATCGTCTTGCTCGGCGAGATGCGGCACTGGGTGAGGACCTTGTTGACCTTCACGCGGCCGTACTTGGGGACGGCGAGGAGCATGTCGAAGACCTTCGCCGTCTCGACGTAGGTCGGCGGGTCCAGGAGCAGGCCGTGGATCGTGGCCCGCCCCGCCTTGAGGTCGCGCTTGAGCTGCGCGCGGCTGGTGCGGATGTCGTTTGCGCGTGACAGGGCGTCCATTCGCTGCACCAGGGACCGCTCCGGAGCCGCGGCCTTGGACAGGGATTGGGGACCCGGCGCCATAGGCGGCGAGTCTTACATCTCGGCTGACCGGCTGCAAGGCGAACCGGCCCAATTCGGGTACAGCTCAACCTGAGGTGTAGGAACCCGACGCCGGTAGCGGACTTTCCCGCCGGTTTGCAGGTACTTCGCTGCCATCGGGGCGGCTCTGACCGCTTTTCGGAGGGCTGTTATGGAGACGGTTCCTGATCTCCTCGAGTTCCTGGGCGATCCGGCGCCCCGCGGCCGGGTCGCGGAAGCTCTCGGTGCCCACGGCGACCAGCGTCGCCCCCGCGCGGAGGAGGTCGACGGCGTGGTGACCGCTGCTAACGCCGCCCATGCCGACGATGGGTATGCGCACCCGGGCCGCGACCTGGGCGACCTGGGCCAGAGCGATCGCGCGCACGGCCGGACCGGAGAGACCGCCGGTCCCCCCGCCCAGCCAGGGACGGTCGTCATGCGGGTGCAGCGCCATCCCGCGCAGCGTGTTGATGAGCGAGACCGCGTCGGCGCCCGCCTCCTGGGCCGCGACGGCCACCGCCGCCGGGTCGGAGGCGTTGGGCGTCAGCTTGACCACCAGCGGCTTGGCGGTGAGCGGGCGCACGCGGGCGACCAGGGCCGCGGTCTCGGCCGGGTCGGCGCCCATCACCAGCCCGCTCTCCACGTTCGGGCACGAGACGTTGAGCTCCAGCGCCGCCACCTCGTCGCGCGCGCCGAAGGCCTCGACCAGCTCGGCCACCTCGTCGCGGCTGAAGCCCATCACGTTGACGATCAGCGGCACCGGCAGCCGGGCCAGGGCCGGGAGGTCGTGCTCGAGGTACCCGTCCCGCCCGCGGTTGGGGAGGCCGATCGAGTTGATCAGCCCCGCCGGGGACTCCCACAGCCGCGGCGGCGGATTGCCCTGACGGGGAGCGAGCGTCACGGTCTTGGACACGAACGCGGCGAAGGGGAAGGCCTCGAGGACGGGGTCGCCAAAGGTGCGCAGCGCCGCGAGGGCGTCGAAGGTCCCGGACGCGTTGATCACCGGCGAGGCCAGCTGCAGGCCGCAGAACTCGGCCCCCGTCGGGCTCAATGGCCCGCTCCGGCGACGAGCGCGCTGTCGAGCTGCGCGGCGTCGAGCACCGGGCCGTCGAGGCACAGCCGCACGAACCCCCGCCGCGTGGGGACGACGCAGCCGAAGCAGGCGCCGAACCCGCAGGCCATGCCTGACTCCATGGCCAGCTGCGCCGGGGCATCGCGCCGGGCGGCGAGGGCGCGCACGGCCTCGAGCATGGCCGGGGGCCCGCAGGCGTAGACCGTCGCGCCGTCGTCCGCGCCTAGGCGCTCCTCGAGCAGGTCGGTGACGAGGCCCGGGCGGCCGGCGCTGCCGTCGTCGGTGGCCAGCGCCGGCTCGCGGGCCAGCCGGGCGGCGACGGCGTGGTCGGCGTCGCGGAACCCCAGCAGCGTGCTCGCAGCCGCGCCGAGCTCGTCCTCCCAGGCCACGAGCGGGACGATGCCGATGCCACCGCCGACCAGCAGCGGCGTGCGGCCGGGCGCCGGCGCCGCGAAGCCCACCCCGAGCGGCCCGGTCAGCCACAGGTCGTCGCCGGTCGCCAGCTCGGCCAGGCGAGCCGTCCCTGGGCCGACGTCCTCGAGCAGGAACTCGAGCTCGTCGCCGCGCCGGCGCAGGTAAGAGAAGGCGCGCGGGAGGAACGGGCGCTGCTCCTCTCCTCCCCCCCAGCGCCGCGCCGCGGCGAGCATGTAGAACTGCCCGGGCCGCGGCGCCGGACCGGCCGGGTCCGCGCAGGCCAGCAGGCGGTAGGGACCGATCGCCTCGGCGCGGGTGACCACCGCCGCGCGGCGCCCGAAGGGCGCGACGGTGCGCCGTGGATCGGCGGCGGCCGCGATCGACGGCACGCTCATGTCGGCAGGGGCGGCGGCGCGTCGCCCCCAGCGCCCGTGAGCGCCATCCTCATCGCACCGGCGCGCCGCCGGGGGCGGCGTGGCGAGCGGCGGCCTGGCGGTGGATCTCCTGGAGCGAGCGCACCTCCGGCGCGCGGCCTCGGGCGGCGCTGATGGCCCGCGCCGCCGCGGTCGCGCCCGACAGGGTGGTCGCGCAGGGGATCCCCTTGGCCACCGCGGCGCGGCGGATCTCGTAGCCGTCGGCGCGCGCCCCCGTCCCCATCGGGGTGTTGACCACGAGGTCGACGTCCCCGCGCTCGATCCAGTCGACGACGTGCGGCGACCCCTCCCCCAGCTTGTTGAGCACCTGCACGGGCACGCCCATGCGCGCGATGGCCGCCGCCGTGCCGCGCGTGGCGACGATGGACAGCCCCAGGTCGTGCAGCTGGTTGGCGATCAGGGCGGCCGCCGACTTGTCGGCGTCGGTGACCGTGATGAACGCCGTCCCGCTGGTGGGGAGCACCGTCCCGGCCGCGGCCTGGGCCTTGGCGAAGGCTGTCGGGAAGTCGGGGGCCACGCCCATGACCTCGCCGGTGGAGCGCATCTCCGGACCCATCAGCGGGTCGGCGCCGTGGAAGCGGTCGAACGGGAGCACCGCCTCCTTGACCGAGACGTGGTCGAGCGCGGGCTCGGACGGCAGGTCGAGGTCGGCGAGAGCGGCGCCGAGCATCACCTGGCAGGCCACCTTGGCCAGCGGCACGCCGGTGGCCTTAGAGACGAAGGGCACGGTGCGCGACGCGCGCGGGTTGGCCTCGATCACGTAGAGCTCGTCGGCGACGACCGCGAACTGGACATTGAGCAGACCGACGACCCCCAGGCCGAGGGCGATCGCCTCGGTCTGGCGGCGGATGGCGTCCATGGTCTCGCCCCCCAGCGAGTGGGGCGGCAGGACGCAGGCCGAGTCCCCGGAGTGGATCCCCGCCTCCTCGACGTGCTGCATCACCCCGCCGATCCACACCTCGCGCCCGTCGCAGATGGCGTCGACGTCGACCTCGATGGCGTTCTCGAGGAAGCGATCGAGGAAGGTGGCGCGGCCGTCGGCGCCGCCCACGCGCCCCAGGTAGTCGTCGAGGCCGTCGCGGTCGTAGACGATCTCCATGGCCCGCCCGCCCAGGACGTAGGAGGGGCGCACGAGCAGGGGGAAGCCAACCTCGCCCGACGCCGCCAGCGCCTCTTCGCGCGAGTGCGCTGTGGCAAAGGCCGGCGCCTGGAGGCCCAGGCGGCCGAGCAGCGCGCCGAAGTGCGAGCGGTCCTCGGCCAGGTCGATGGCGTCGACCGAGGTGCCGAGCAGCCGCACCCCCGCCGCGTCGAGCCCGGCCGCGAGCTTGAGCGGCGTCTGACCCCCGAACTGGACGATCACCCCCTCGGGCCGCTCGGCCTCGACCACCGCGAGCACGTCCTCGAGCGTGAGCGGCTCGAAGTAGAGGCGGTCCGAGGTGTCGTAGTCGGTGGAGACCGTCTCGGGGTTGCAGTTGACCATGACCGCGTCGCGGCCCGACTCGCGCACGCACATCGCGGCGTGCACGCAGCAGTAGTCGAACTCGATCCCCTGGCCGATGCGGTTGGGCCCCGCCCCCAGGATGACCACGCTCGGGCGCTCGCCGCGGCGCACCTCGTCGCCGGGCGCCCCGCGCACCGGTCGCTCCCACCCCGAATAGAAGTAGGGGGTCTGGGCGGCGAACTCCGCGGCGCAGGTGTCGACCGCCTTGTAGGTGCGCACGCGACCGCGGAACGGGCCCTCGGGATCAGCCGCCAGCTCGCCCAGCTCGGCCAGGAACCAGGGGTCGATCGCCGTGCGGGCGTGGAGCTCCTCGAGCGAGGCGCCGCGGGCGAGGGCGGCCAGCAGGACGTCGAAGCGCTCGGCGCTGGGCGTCTCCAGGCGGGTGAGGAGCTCGTCGAGCGGCCCGTCCACCCGCGCGGGGGCGTCGAGCTCGCGCGAGCGCAGCGCCTTGGCGAAGGCCTGCTGGAAGGTCCGCCCGATGGCCATCACCTCCCCCACGGACTTCATGTGGGTGGTCAGCGAGGCGTCGACGCCGGGGAACTTCTCGAAGGCGAAGCGGGGCATCTTGACGACCGCGTAGTCGATCGAGGGCTCGAACGAGGCGGGCGTGCGGAGGGTGATGTCGTTGGGGATCTCCTCGAGGGCGTAGCCCACGGCCAGGCGGGCGGCGATCTTGGCGATCGGGAAGCCGGTGGCCTTGGAGGCCAGCGCCGAGGAGCGCGAGACCCGCGGGTTCATCTCGATCACCACCACCTCGTCGGTCGCCGGGTTCACCGCGAACTGCACGTTGGAGCCCCCGGTCTCGACTCCCACCGCGCGGATGGCAGCGATCGCCTGGTCGCGCAGCACCTGGTACTGGGCGTCGGAGAGGGTTTGCTGGGGCGCGACGCAGACCGAGTCGCCGGTGTGCACCCCCATCGGGTCGATGTTCTCGATCGAGCAGACGATGACCACGTTGTCGTTGCGGTCGCGCATGACCTCGAGCTCGAACTCGCCCCAGCCCAGCAGCGACTGGTCGACGAGGATCTGGCCGATGGGCGACGCGGACAGGCCCCCGGTGACGATGGCCCGGAACTCCGCCTCGGTGCGCGCCACTCCCCCGCCCCACCCGCCCAGCGTGAAGGCGGGGCGCACGATGGCGGGAAGGCCCACGTCGCCCAGCGCGGCCTCCGCCTGCTCGAGCGAGGTGGCGATCGCGCTGCGCGGGGTGCGCAGCCCGGCCGCGGCCATCGTCTCGCGGAAGAGGTCGCGGTCCTCGGCGCGGCCGATCGTGTCGTAGTCGGCCCCGATCAGCTCGACCCCGAAGCGCTCTAGCGTCCCATCCTCCTGGAGCACGCGCGCGAGGTTGAGCGCGGTCTGGCCGCCGAGCGTGGGCAGCAGCGCGTCGGGGCGCTCCTTCTCGATGACCTGGGCGACCGGCCCGGGCAGGAGCGGCTCGATGTAGGTGGCGTCGGCGAACTCCGGGTCGGTCATGATCGTCGCGGGGTTGGAGTTGACCAGCACGACCTCGTAGCCCTCGTCGCGCAGCACCTTGCACGCCTGCGTTCCGGAGTAGTCGAACTCCGCGGCCTGGCCGATGACGATCGGCCCCGAGCCGAGCAGGAGGATGCGTTGGAGGTCGTCGCGCCGGGGCATCAGGCCGCGGCCGCCTCGATGTCGGCGAGGAAGCGGTCGAAGAGGTAGAGCGAGTCGTGGGGGCCCGGCCCGGCCTCAGGGTGGTACTGCACGGTGGCCCCCGTGACGTCGCCCAGGACCAGGCCTTCGACCGTGCGGTCGTAGAGGTTGATGTGGCTGAGCTGGGCGTCACCGAAGTCCGTGTCCCAGCGCACGGGCCGGTCGGCCTCGATCGCGCGCTCCCCGCCGGGCCCGACCACGGCGAAGCCGTGGTTTTGCGAGGTGATCTCGATGCGCCCGGTCTGGAGGTCCTTGACCGGGTGGTTGGCCCCCCGGTGGCCGAAGGCCAGCTTGTAGGTCTCGAGCCCCACCGCGCGGCACATCAGCTGGTGGCCGAGGCAGATGCCGAAGGTCGGCCGGCGCCCGATGAGCTCGCGGAGAGTTTCGACCACGTAGTCCAGGGCCGCCGGGTCACCCGGGCCGTTGGCCAGGAAGAAGGCGTCGGGCTCGCGGGCCAGCAGGTCCTGCGCACTGGTCGTGCACGGGTGCAGCTCGAGCCGCACGCCGCGGGCCAGGAGGTTGCGCACGATCGAGGACTTGATCCCGGTGTCGATCGCCACCACCCGCGGGCCGTCGTTGCCGTCCCCCAGGAAGGCGGCTTGCCGCGGGGTGACCTCCCGCGCCAGATCGCGACCGGCCATCCCGGGCTCGGCGTCGAGCAGCTCGCGCGCCCGACCCTCGGCCATCGAGGCCGGGAAGACTCCGGCGCGCATCGCCCCGCGGTCGCGGATGTGGCGTACCAGCGCGCGGGTGTCGATGCCGGTGATCCCGGGGACTCCGCAGTCGGCCAGCCAGTCCAGCCAGCCGCGCTCGGCGCTCGACGCTTCCTCGCGGTTGACCGCGGCCCGCATGATGGCCGCGCGGGCGTGCACCCCCTCTGACTCCATCGCGTGGGCGGAGGCGCCGTAGTTGCCCACATGCGGATGGGTGAAGACGATCAGCTGGCCGGCGTAGGAGGGGTCGGTCATCGCCTCCTGGTAGCCCGACATCGCGGTGTTGAAGACGACCTCGCCCGTCACCGGGCCGGGCGCGCCGCAGGCGTCGCCGTCGAGGCGCACGCCGTCCTCGAGCAGGAGGTAGGCCGCCCCGCCCGCCGCCCCCTCCTGGCAGACGTCGGTCACGCCGCGACCCCGGCGGGCGAGGCCTGACGATGGGCGACGCCGCCGCCGGCCAGGGTCATGATCACGCGGCCGCGCAGGCGGCGCCCGGCGAAGCAGCAGTTCTCCGAGCGGCTGTGGTAGCCGGCCGCGCCGACCTCCCACTCGGCGTCGAGATCGACGAGGGCGATGCTCGCCGGGTGATCGAGGGCGATCGTCGGCGTGGGCAGCCCGAGCAGGGCGGCGCCCGCGGTCATGCGCTCGACCAGCACGGCCAGCGGCAGGACGCCCGGCACCACCAGCTCGGTGTGCAGGGCGGCGAAAGCGGTCTCCAGTCCCGTGGTGCCCATCGGCGCCTGCTCGAAGGGCACCTCCTTGTCCTCGCGCGCGTGGGGCGCGTGGTCGGTGGCTACGCAGTCGATCGTGCCGTCGCGCAGGCCCTCGACCAGCGCGGAGCGGTCGCCCTCGGTGCGCAGCGGCGGGTTCATCTTGAGGCTGGTGTCCAGCGACTCGCTCAGCGCCTCGTCGGTCAGCGTGAGGTGGTGGGGGCTGGCCTCGGCGGAGATCCGCACGCCGCGGACCTTGGCCGCCGCCACCGCCTCCACCGACTCGCGGCTGGATAGGTGCTGGACGTGGATGCGGGCGTCCTCGTAGGCGGCCAGCGCCGCGTCGCGCACGATCATCGTCGACTCCGAGACCGACGGGATGCCGGCCATCCCCAGCGCCGCCGAGACGTCGCCCTCGTGCATCGCCCCGTCGCCCGACAGCGAGGGGTCCTCCTCGTGGAGGGCCAGCACTCCCCCGGCCAGGCGCTGGTACTGCATGGCGAGGCGAAGCACGCCGGCGCGGGTCACCGGGCGACCGTCGTCGGTGAAGCCCAGCGCGCCGGCGTCGCGCAGCTCGGCCATCTCGGTTAGCTGGCGACCCTCGAGCCCGACGGTGATCGCCGCCATGAACCCGACGGCGACGTGGGCCTCGCGCCGCGCGGCGTCGACCAGCGAGCCGAGCACCGAGGCGGTGTCGACCACCGGCGAGGTGTTGGGCATGGCCACCACGGCGCAGTAGCCGCCGGCGGCGGCCGCGCGGGTGCCCGAGGCGATGTCCTCCTTGTGCTCCTGGCCGGGCGTGCGCAGGTGGACGTGGGGATCGAAGAACGCGGGGAAGGCGTGCAAGCCGGCGGCGTCGATGGTCTCGGCGTCGGGGTGGTCGGGAGCGGCCAGGCTCCCGGGCGGGGCGATCTCGGCGAGGCGGCCGCCGCGGACGAGCAGGTCGTGGGGGGCGTCGAGCCCGCTGCGCGGGTCGAGGACGTGGACCTGGCGCAGCAGGAGGTCAGCCGGGCGCGCCGGCCCGCCGTGGAGAGCCGGCGCGGCGTTCGCATCGTTGCGGGAGGCGGCGTTCGCGCCGTTGGCGGCGTTCACCCGCTTGCCCACATCGGCGCCGTCTCTCGACCCGCCGGCGCTCATGGCGACACCCCGCTCAGCGCGCCCGCGTGCTCGACCCGGCCGGAATCGGTCGCCGGCGCGGCCAGCAGCTCGAAGAGCACGGCCATGCGCACGACGACCCCGGCCTCGACCTGGGCGGTGATCGTCGCCTGCGGGGAGTCCACGACCTCCGGGGCCAGCTCCACCCCCCGGTTGACCGGGCCGGGGTGCATGAGCAGCTGACCGGGGCGCAGCCGCGCCCCGGTGATCTGGAAGCGCGCGGCGTACTCGCGCAGCGAGGGCACGAAGGCCTCGGTCATGCGCTCGCGCTGCATCCGCAGGGCGTAGACCACGTCGGCCCCGGCCAGCCCGTCGAGCGAGTAGGCGACCCGGCAGCCCAGCGCCTCGATCCCCCGCGGGATCAGCGTGGGCGGCCCGCACACCGTCACCTCGGCGCCCATCCGGCGGAAGGCGAGGATGTTCGAGCGCGCGACCCGGGAGTGCAGCACGTCGCCGACGATCCACACCGCGGCGCCGTCGAGGCCGCCCAGGCGGCGACGCAGCGTGTAGACGTCGAGCAGCGCCTGGGTCGGGTGCTCGTGCTTGCCGTCGCCGGCATTGATGACCGCCGCGCGGCTCCAGCGCGCGACCAGGGCGGCCGCACCCACGTGGGGATGGCGGATGACGATGGCCGCCGGGTCGTAGGCGCTCAGGGTCTGCACCGTGTCCTTGAGCGACTCGCCCTTGTCGACCGAGGAGCCCACCGAGCGGATCGAGACCACGTCGGCCGACAGGCGCTTGGCCGCCAGATCGAAGGACGACGAGGTTCTGGTCGAGGCCTCGTAGAAGAGGTTGACCACCGTGCGCCCGCGCAGGGCAGGCACCTTCTTGATCTCGCGGCTGGAGACCTCGGCCAGGGCGTCGGCCCGGTCGAGGATACGCTCGATGTCGCCGCGGTCGAGGTCCTCGATCGAGAGCAGGTGCTTCACGAGACCGGCCCGCCTTCCCTCGTCCTCGCCACGCGGACACCGTCCACGCCATCGGCGCCCAGCCCGCCGGCCGCGGCGGTCACGTGGCCGGTGGCGATCGCCACCTCGTCCACGCCGTCGATCTCCTCCACGCGCACGTATACGCGCTCGGGCAGGGCCGTCGGGAGGTTCTTGCCCACGTAGTCGGGGCGGATCGGCAGCTCGCGATGCCCGCGGTCGGCCAGCACGGCGAGCTGGACGCGCGCCGGGCGCCCGTAGTCGAACAGCGCCTCGATGGCCGCGCGGACCGTGCGGCCCGTGAAGAGCACGTCGTCGACGACGACCACCGTGAGCCCGTCGAGCGTGAAGTCGAGATGGGAGGCGTTGACGACCGGAGCGGAGAGGCGCCCGGGCGCCCCGATGTCGTCGCGATAGAAGGTGATGTCGAGGTCGCCCAGAGCCGCGTCGACGCCCAGCTGCGCGAGCCGGTCGCGCAGCCGCCGGGCCAGCGGCGCCCCGCGCGAGTGGATGCCCACGAGGGCCAGACGCCCGTCGGGGTTGCCCTCGATGATCTCGTGAGCGATGCGCGTGAGCGCGCGCCGCACCTCGTCGCGGTCGAGTACGACCTTCTCGTCTTGCACCGTGCCCCTTCCTGGC
>JBBPZM010000002.1:0-51362 GCA_038199035.1 Solirubrobacterales bacterium
CGGAATCAACGGCTGCACCTCGGCCCACAACTCGTCATCGATCTCAAATCTCGACGGCACCTCCATGACCTCCCATCGTCGGCGACACCACCGACAGATTCGAGATCACGGCTACATAACCCTCTTTGTGAAAGACCTTCTTAGGCCTGCTCATGAACCAGATCAGCGAGAAGAAAAGAAAACCGAAGAAGCCGAGTAGCAAGATGATCGCCACTCCGATCCCGGTCCCAGCCTGGCAAGCAGACTTGTTCAGTTCGGTTGCCTGATCACCGCAGTTGTTGCTGGCCCCTCCAGCAATGGCCCAGATCAGGATTAGCACACACCATGCGACCAGCGCCCACGTTGCCTTCCGCCACCTCGGAAGCCTCATCAGCCTCTCCCCTTTTCGCCGCCTCACTGAGCCTAACGGACGCTCGGGATATCGGAGGATTCCGTCGTCCGGCCAGGGTTAGCCGGCCCCCGCCGCCGCCTCCAGCGCCCGCCGCGTCAGCACCCGCGCCAGGTGGCGCTTGTAATCCGGCGTGGCGTTGATGTCGCCGGGCGGCTCGGTGCCGTCGGCGGCGAGCTCGGCCGCGGCGGAGATGCGCTGGGCGTCGAGGGGCTGGCCGCGCAGGGCCTCCTCGGCGACGGCCGCGCGCAGGGGGGTCGAGCCCATGTGGGTGAGGCCGATGTGCACGTCCTCGCAGACGCCCTCCGAGGCGCGCACGAGCGCGCACACGCCCACCATCGCCCAGTCCTCGGCGCGGCGGTTGAACTTCTCGTAGCCCCAGGCCCAGCCCTCCAGCGAGGGCAGGCGCACCTCGGTCATGACCTCGTCGGCGGCCAAGGTCGTGGTGAGGTAGTCCTCGAACAGCTCGCCTGCGGGAATCGTGCGCTCGTAGCCGGACCCGCGGGCGATGATCTCGCCGTCGGCGGCCAGCAGCACCGTGGGCAGGTCGGAGGCCGGGTCGCCGTGGGCCAGCGAGCCGCCGATCGTGCCGCGGTTGCGCACCTGCTGGTCGGCGATCAGCGAGGCGGCGTGGGCGACCACGCCCAGGTCCTCGCGCTCCTGGAGGTCGGCGTGGCGGGTCATCGCTCCGATCGAAACGGCGCCCGCGCCACCGCCGTCGCCGTCGGGGCGGATGCCGCGCAGACCCTCCACCCGCCGCAGGTCCACCAGCAGCGCCGGCGCGGCCAGGCGCAGCTTCATCAGCGGGATCAGAGAGTGGCCGCCGGCCAGCAGCTTGGCGTCCTCGCCGCTCGACGCGAGGATCTGGATCGCCTCGTCGACGGTCTGCGGCGCGGCGTAGTCGAATTCGGTGGGAATCACAGCTGGCCTCCCTGCTCGCCGGGTGTCGCCGGCCCCGAGCCGGCGGCGCCGCTGCCGTGCTCCTCGCGCGCCGCTGGCCCCGAACCGGCGGAACCGGCCCCTTGCTCGCCGACCTCGGCGCCCTGCTCCGTGGCCGACGGACCGGACCCCCGCCCGCGCGCCTCCTCGACCGCCTGCCAGATGCGGATCGGGCTCAGCGGCATGTTCAGGAACGTCACCCCGAGCGGCTTGAGCGCGTCGACCACCGCGTTGAGGACCGCCGGCGTGGCGGCGATCGTCCCCGCCTCGCCGACTCCCTTGACGCCCAGCGTGTTCGTGGGCGACGGCGTCTCGGTGCGATCGGTCTCGAACGAGGGCACCTCGGCCGCGGTGGGCAGGGCGTAGTCGACGAAGGTGCCGGTCACGAGCTGGCCGTCGGAGTCGTAGACCACCTGCTCGTAGAGGGCCTGGCCGATGGCATGGACTATGCCGCCGTGGACCTGTCCGTCGATGAGCATGGGGTTGATCGCCGGCCCGCAGTCGTCGACCGCGACGTAGCGCACGACCTCGACCTTCCCGGTCTCGGGATCGACGTCGACCACGCAGGCGTGGGCCCCGAACGGGAAGACGAAGTTCTCGGGGTCGTAGAACATCGTCTCCTCAAGCCCCGGCTCCATGCCCTCGGGCAGGTTCTCGGGGATGTAGGCCTCGCCGGCGACCTCGGCCAGCGTCATCCCCTTATCGGGCGAGCCCCGAACCGAGAACTTCCCGCCCGAGACCTCGATGTCCTCGGGCGCGGCCTCGAGCTGGTGGGCGACGATGCGCCGCGCCTTGTCGGCCACCTTGCCCGCGGCGCGCGCCGCCGACTCTCCCCCCACGGCCAGCGTGCGCGAGCCGTAGGTGCCCAGCCCCTGCGGGCCGGTGCGCGTGTCGCCGTGGATGACCTCGACCTGGTCGGGCGTGGTGCCCAGGCGGTCGGCCACGATCTGGGCGAACCCGGTCTCGTGGCCCTGCCCGTGGGGCGAGGTGCCGGTGTAGACCGTGACCGCCCCGGTGACGTGCACCCGGACCATGGCCGACTCCCACAGCCCGGTCTGGAGCCCGAACCCGCTGGGCCCGGTGACGCGCGAGGGCGCCAGGCCGCAGATCTCGGTGTAGGTCGAGAAGCCGATCCCCCGGTAGACGCCGCGCTCGCGCAGCTGCGCCTGCTCGCGCCGGAAGGCGTCGAGGTCGAGGTTCTCGACCAGCTTGTCCAGCGAGCCGTGGTAGTCGCCCGAGTCGTAGACGATCCCGTAGGCCACCTCGGCCGGGAAGTCCTCCTTGGGGATGAAGTTGCGCCGCCTCAGCTCGAGCGGGTCCATGCCCAGCTCGTCGGCCAGCTGGTCCATGACCACCTCGATCATGTGGGTGGCCTCGGGGCGCCCGGCGCCGCGGATCGCGTCGGTGGGGAACTTGTTGGTGAAGACCCCGACGATGTCGGTCTGGACGTTGGGGACCTTGTAGCAGCCGGTCATCACGAACGCGCCCAGCGAGGGAATGGTCGGGGTGAGCAGCATGTGGTAGGCGCCGAAGTCGGCCAGGATGCGCGAGTGGATGGCGGTGATCGTGCCGTCGCGCTTGGCTCCGAAGCGCACGGTCGCCACCTGGTCGCGCCCGTGGTGGGAGACCGCCATGTTCTCCGAGCGCGTCTCGGTCCACTTGACCGGGCGCCCGAGCTTGCGCGCCGCCCAGGCCAGCAGCGCCTCCTCGCCGTAGACCTGGAGCTTGGAGCCGAAGCCGCCGCCGACCTCGGGCGCGACGACGCGGATCTTCTCCTCGTTGATGCCCAGCATCAGCGAGAGGAACAGGCGCAGGAAGTGCGGCACCTGGGTGGAGCTCCACACCGTGAGGTCGCCCGCACGGTAGTCGGCGATCACGCCACGAGGCTCGATCGGCGCGCCGGCGGTGCGGTGGTTGACGATGCGTCGCTCGACCACGACCTCGGCCTCGGCCAGCGCCGCCTCGACGTCCCCGCCGCCCAGCGACCACTCGTGCGACTTGTTGGTGCCCAGGCTCTCGTGGACCAGTGGCGAGCCGTCCTCCAGCGCGCTCTCGGGGTCGACGACCACCGGCAGCGACTCGTACTCGACCAGCACGTCCTCGGCGGCGTCGACCACCGCGTACTTGTCATCCCCGAACACCGCGGCCACGGCCTGGCCGACGTAGCAGACCTCGCCCCGGGCCATGGGCCAGTGCTCGGGGCTGTTGACCTCGACCTCGGGCGGGACCCAGGCCATGGGCAGCGGAGCCTCGAGGTCGAGGTCCTCGCCGGTGAACACGGCGTGGACGCCCGGGCGCTCGCGCGCGGCCGAGGCGTCGATCGAGGCGATGCGCGCGTGGGCCTCGGGCGAGCGAACGATCGCGCAGTAGAGGGTGCCGGGGAGGGTCATGTCGTCGACGTAGGTCGCGCGGCCCTGGATGAGGCGCGGGTCCTCCTTGCGGCGGATGGCCCGGCCGACGAAGCCGTTGCCGCGCGTGGGCGCCTGCTCGACCGTGCTCATGCCCGGACCTCCGTGGTCGGCTGGGCGGCAGGTGGGTCGGCGGGACCCGGCGGCGCCGCCACCGCCGCGGCCTTGCCCCCGCCCGCCGCCTCGCGCACCGCGGCGACGATGTTGTGGTAGCCGGTGCAGCGGCACAGGTTGCCCTCGAGCCCGTGGCGGATCTCCTCCTCCGAGGGATCGGGATTGCGGGCGAGCAGGTCGGCGGCGGCCATGATCATCCCCGGCGTGCAGAAGCCGCACTGGAGGCCGTGCTTGCTCCAGAAGCCCTCCTGGAGCGGGTGCAGCTCGCCGTCGCGGGCCATGCCCTCGATCGTGGTCACCTCGCGCCCGTCGGCCTGGACGGCCAGCACCGTGCAGCTCTTGACCGCCTCTCCGTCGAGGTGAACCGTGCACGCGCCGCAGTTGGTGGTGTCGCACCCAACGTGGGTGCCGGTGAGCGCGAGGCGGTCGCGCAGGAAATGGACGAGCAGGAGGCGCGGCTCCACCTCGGCCTCGCGGATCTCGCCGTTGACGGTGATCCGCACCGGTACGCCGGGCATGGCTCTCCTCCTCGCGGCCGAAGTCCTCAGTCCGGTCGATGCTACGCCCCGCCGGCGCGGCGCGCGCAAACTCCGAGGGAAGATGGCGCGTCGGGCCGCCGCCCGGTCGCCCCCAGTGGCCTGCCGCCCGCCGCGACAGCGGGGACCGCCGCACCGGCGACTACAGCGGCTGACGCCCCGGGTAGCCGGCGTCGAGGTCGTGCCAGAACCCGATCTCGTCCTCCTCGGCCTCGACCCAGCACAGGTACACCTCCCGGCCGTCGCGCAGCGTCGGGAAGTCGATCAGCCCGCGATTGAGGTCGCGCAGGACGATCCCCGCCCCCGCCAAGGCGGCCGCACCGTCGCGCAGCTGGAGGAAGCCCTGCGAGACCACGCGGCCGGGGGCGCCGCCACCGTTGCCGGGCGCGGCCTGCGCCAGCGCGGCCCGGGCCTCGGAGTCGACCAGCGCCTCGCGCGCCGCTCTCATCTTCGCCAACACTTCGCCGACCCACTCCAGCGCCGCGCCGGCCTCCTGGAGGCTGTAGTGGCGCTCGTGGCGCATGAGGCGCGAGGCTACCGCGCCGGACGGGGCGGTCAGCCGGACGCGAGGGGTCAGCCGGGCGTCAGCCGGACGCGCGCGGTCAGCCCGACTCGGGGCGGTTAGGGTAGGCCGCGTGGGCACCGGCTGCTTCATCTCCACCGGGCGATCGCTCGACGCGGCCATCGAGCGCGTCCGCCTCGCCGAGTCGCTGGGCTACGAGGCCGTCTACGTGACCCACATCGCGGGGCGCGAGTCGCTGACGGTGATCACCGCCTACGCCCTGGCCACCGAGCGCATCCGAGTCGGCACAGGGGTCGTGCCGATCTACTCCCGCACCCCGGCCACGATGGCCCAGACCGCGGCCACCATCGACGAGCTCTCGGGCGGCCGGGTCAACCTCGGCCTCGGCATCTCGCACCGCCCGGTGGTCGAGGGCTGGCACGGGCAGACGATCGACCGCCCGGTGGCGGAGATGCGCGAGTACGTGGGAATCGTGCGGGCGATCCTGCGCGGCGAGGAGCCGCCGCGGGGCGAGAAGTGGAGCACCGGCTTCCGGCTCGCCGGCATCGATACCCGCCCCAAGCTCCCGCTCTACGTCGCCGCGCTGTCGCCGGCCATGCTGCGCCTCGCCGGCGAGGTGGCCGACGGGGTGCTGCTGTGGCTGTGCAACCCCGCCTACATCCGCGACGTGGTCGTGCCCGAGGTCCGCGCGGGTCGCGAGCGCGCCGGCAAGCCGCTGGAGGGCTTCGCGGTGGTGCCCGCCGTCCCCGCCGCGCTCACCGACGACCGCGACGCCGCCTACACCGCCATGCGCCGCGACCTCCTCCCCTACTTCGGGCTGCCCTTCTATCGGGCGATGATCGAGCGCTCGGGCTTCGGCGCGGACATCGAGCGCTACGACGCCGCGGCCGGCGACGCGGGCGCGATGGGGGCCGCCGTCTCGGACGCCTTCCTCGACGCCTTGACCGCGGTGGGCGACGAGGCGGCGGTCCGCGAGGGGATTGAGCGCTACCGGGCGGCCGGGGCGACCTCGCCGTCGGTCGGACCGATCCCCAAGACGGACTTCGAGTCCACCCTGCGCGCCGGCGCCGGCGCCGGCTGAGCGGCGAAGCGGCGACCGCCAGCGCCCGCTGACCCCCTCAGCATCGGCGGCCCGGCCCGGCCCCGCCCGCCCACCTACTCGTTGATCGCCGCCGAGGCGCCGCGGTGGCGGCGGTACATCTCGCCCGCCCACGAGAAGGCGGGGCGCCCCGCCAGCTCGTCGCGCCACGCCTCCACTTCGTCCGACCACCGCGCCGGGAGCGGGTAGCCGAAGCCCGGCGGGCGTACGAGCGGCGACAGCAGCGCCGCGGCGGTCAGGTCGGCCACCGAGAACGCGTCGCCGACGAGGTAGCCGCTCGGCCCCAGCTCGGCCTCGATCTGGTCCAGCGCCGCCGCGGTCTTGGCCCGACCGAGCTGCGCGCCGGTCGCGTCGATGCGCATCGTCCGCCGCATCGCCACCCGCAGCAACGGGAAGGCGAGGCCGTACCCGCGACGGACCGGCGCGGGCCATCCGACGGTCAACGCCGCGGCGGTGCCTGGGGCATCGGGCAGCTGCGCGTGAAACAGCGCCCGCCGCACGTGCGGGCCCAGCTCCTCGTCGAAGTGGTCCTCCAGCGCCAGCGCGCGCTCACGCGCCGCCGGGTCCGCCGGGTAGAGCGCCGGCTGGGGCGCCAGCTCCTCGAGGGCCGCGACGATCCGGGTGGAGTCGGGGATCACCCGCCCGCCGAGCTCCATGGCGGGGAGCGTCCGGCCGCCGTACAGGCGCTTGGCCCGCGCGATGTGGGCCCCGGGCAGGACCGAGCGGCGGACGTGGGGCACCCCCTTGAAGTCGAGCGCCCAGCGCGCCTTCTCGTTGTAGTGGGACATCCGCATCTGCCACAGGACCGGCGGAGCGGCGCTGCCTGCGCGCGAGGGGCTCACCTCGTCGGCTGGGAAGACGGCGGGCTTGGTGGTCATCCCGTCGTGTCCTGGCTCAGGGGGCGCCGCCGGCCGGCGACCCCGACAGCGAGCCGATCCGCCAGCTCCCCTTCTCCTTGACCACGCGGACGGAGTCGGTGGAGGGACGCTGGTTGGCCGCCCCGGTGCGGACGGTGGCCATGGCCAGCTTGTCGGAGCGCACCTTGACGCTGAGGACCTTGAGGGTCGGCCTCTGGGCGGAGCCCAGCCCGCGCGACAGGGCGTCGGGGCAGCTCAGCCCCACCGCCGTGACCTTGCTCACCAGCTCCTGGGCGAGGAGGTCGTTGCAGATGCGCTCGTAGTCCTTGTCGGCGACCGCCGCGGCGAAGGTCTTCAGGGTGCTGCGCACCTGGTCCTCCTGGCTCGGCGACCCGCACCCGGCCTGGGCCAGGACTGCGGCCGCCGCGATCGTCGCCCTCATCCGCACGACGCCCAGCCTACCCGCCGGCGACAACCCCACATCTACACTGAGACGGTGCGGTCACGGTGCCCGGCGCCTCCGCACCCGATGCCCTCGCCCCCGCTCGCCCGCCGTCTCTGCGCCACGCTGGTGGGCGTCCTCGCCTGCCTGGGGGTCGCCGCCCCGGGAGCCTGGGCGCACGCCTCGTTCCTCGGAGGCTCGCCCGCCCCCGGCCAGCGCCTCGGCGCATCCCCGGCCCGCGTCGTCCTGCTCTTCTCCGAGCCGCTGAACTCCCGCCTCTCGCACGCCGGGCTCTACGACGCGGCCAGCGGGCGGCCCCTCCCCGCCGGCCAGCGCGTCGACCACGGACGCCGGCTCGTCCTCACCCCACGCAGCTCCCTGCCAAGGGGCGCCTACCAGGTGCGCTGGCGGTCGGTCTCGACCGACGACGGCCACCCGCTGGAGGGATCGTTCGGCTTCGGCGTGCGGGTGGCGGCGGCCGGCGGGCGCTCCCTGGAGCAGAGCCCGCTCGCCCGCGGCGGCTGGGCGCGCGCGCCGGTCCGCGCCGCCCTCTACGCCGCACTGCTGAGCTTCGCCGGAGCGCTGCTCGTGCAGGCGCTGGCCGGTCGAGGTCGGCGCCCCTGGCTGGTGCCTGCGGCGCTCGAGCGCAGAGCGGGGGAGGTCGGGGTCGATCCCGGCGCGGTCGCGGCCCGCGCGGGCGACCTCGTCACCGACGCCGGGGTGCTCGCCCTGGGGCTGGCCGCGCTGGCGGCGGCGGTCGAGGCGTTCGCCGCGGCCGGGCGCTTCTCCGTCCAGGCGCTGCCCGACTTCCTGCTCGCGGGGCCGGCCGGGCCGGCGCGTCTGGTGGTAATCGCCGTGGTCGCCGTGGCCCTCGCCCTGGCGCGCCGCTGGCCGCGGCTGGCCGCGCTGGCCTCTGCGCTCGCCCTGGCCGCCATCACCGCCTCGGGCCACGCCGACTCGGCCCAGCCGCGCGCCGTCGCGCTGGCCGCCGACTTCACCCACCTGCTCGGCGGCGCCGTGTGGCTGGGCGGCGGAGCGATCATGGTGGCGACCTGGTGGCCGTGGCTGCGCAGGGCCGGGTCGCCGGCCCGCCTCGCCGTCGCCCGCCATGTCCTCCCCGCCTTCGGCGCGGTGGCGCTGCCCGCCTTTGCGGTGGTCGTGGTGGCGGGGACGGTCAACGCCGTGGTCGAGCTGGGGCGCCCGAGCGCGCTGTGGCAGACGAGCTACGGCGCGGTGCTCCTGGTCAAGGTCGCGCTCGTCCTCCTCGCCGCCGCGGTGAGCTGGGTGCACGTGTGGCGCCTGCGCCCCCGGATCCTGGCCGCGAACCCACACCCTCCGCCGGCGGTCGAGCGCGCGCACTGGAACCTGCTGCGATCGGAGCCCGCGCTCGGGCTGGCCGTGGTCGCGGCGGCCGGTCTCCTCGTCGCCTTCCCCCTTCCCCCGCGCCAGGCCGACGAGGCCGCGGGGCGCGCGGTCGCGGTGCCGGCTTGCGACCCCTGCCCGCTGCCGACCCCGATGCACGGCGAGCTGGCGGTCGCCGACCTGACCGGAACGCAGGTGGTCGCGGCCTACATGCGCCGGCGGGGTCACGGGCTGCTCGGCACCGTGCGCCTCCTGGACTACCGGGGGCGCCCGGCGGTCGGGCCGGTCCGCATCCAGGGTGCGACGACGGCGCCGTGCGGCCGGGGCTGCTTCGCCTTCGCCCTGCCCGAGGCAGGCGACACCCTGCGCGTGACCGCGCTGGAGGGACGAAGACCCCACCCGGTCACCCTGCCCGCGCGCTGGCTGCCGGGGCAGGCCGTCCGCGCCCGGCGCCTGCTCGAGCGCGCCCAGCGCATGATGCGCGGCCTGCGCAGCGTGCGCGAGGCCGAGCGCGTGACCAGCGGCCCGGGCACGCTGGCCCTCACCTCCTACCGCCTGCGCGCGCCCGACCGCCTGGCCTGGAGCACCGACGGCGGCGTGCGCTCGGTGCAGATCGGCGCGCGCCAGTGGCTGGCGCTGCCCGGTCAGCCGTTCGCGCGCCGCGACGACCTCGACGCCGGCGTCGCCTTCACCACCGCGTCCTGGTTCTCGTGGACGCCCTACGCTGAGTCGGTGCAGCTTCTCGGCCAGAGCGGCCACGGGCGCCGGGCGGTGAGCGAGCTGGCCGTCATGGACCCGGGGACGCCGGTGTGGATCCGCCTGTCGATCGAGCCCGCGACGGGACGAGTGCTGCGCGAGCAACTGGTCGCGCGCTCACGGCGCGTGACCCACCGCTTCTTCGCCTTCGACGCGCCGGTGACAATCGTCCCGCCGCCGGCGACCGCGCAGCCATGACCGCCCGACGTGGCCCCCTGCGCTACGCCGGGCGGGTCCTCGCGGGACTCGTCGCCGCCGCCTTCGTGGCCCTGCTGGCCTACGGCCTGCTCAGCCGCGCGAGCGACACGACGATCGACGACTCGCTGGCCAAGGCGCAGCCCGTGCCCGCTCCGGCGATCGACCTGCCGGTGCTGCGCCGGCCGTCCGGCTCCCCCGCCTCGGCCCGCACGGCGAGCGCGCTGGCCGACGGCCGCGTCGCCCTGCGCGAGCTGCGTGGCATCCCGGTGGTGCTCAACTTCTGGGCCTCGTGGTGCGTGCCCTGCCGCCAGGAGGCGCCGGTGCTCGAGCGCGCCTGGCGCCAGCAGGATCGGGCGGGGGCGGTCTTCCTCGGGCTCAATCAGCAGGACATCACCGACGACGCCCGCCAGTTCATGCGACAGCTCGGGGTCAGCTACCTCAACGTCCGCGATCGCGGCAACGACGTGGCCCGGCGCTACGGCGTGACCGGCCTGCCGGAGACCTTCTTCATCAGCGGCTCCGGCAAGGTGGTCGGCCACGTGATCGGCGTAGTCTCGCCGGCGCAGCTGCGCGTCGGGATCGCCGCCGCGCGGTCGGGACGTCCCGTGGGCGTGACCAGCGGCGGTGCCCAGGGCGACGCCACGCCCTGAGGGGGTTGCTCAGAGGTTCAGCCCCGCCCCGTTCAGGGCGTTCTGGGCCTCGATGTTGAGGCGGAAGAGCTCGCCGGTGAAGACCAGCACCCCCATGGCCACCAGCACCGCGCCCGCCACCAGCTGCACTGCGGCGTAGTGGCGCTTGAACCATCCGAAGGACCGCTGCGCGGCGTCGAAGGCCACGGCCGAGAACAGGAAGGGCAGGGCCAGACCGGCCGAGTAGACCGCCAGCAGGAGCGCTCCGTGGCCGACGCTCGCGGTCTGCGAGGCCAGGCCGAGGATCGCCCCCAGCGTCGGGCCCACGCACGGCGTCCAGGCCAGCGCGAAGGCCGCGCCGGCGAGGATCGGCCCCCCGCGCCCCGCGCGCTCGATGAGGGCGGTCGGGCGCCACTCACGGCCGAGGCGTACGAAGAGGACCGAGCCGACGAACAGCAGCCCCATGACCACGATGACCGCCCCCGCCACCCGCGTCAGCGCCTGCTTGTTGTCGCCCAGGAACGAGCCGAGCGCCGTGGCCGTCAGCCCGAGCACGATGAAGATCGCCGAGAAGGTGGCGATGAAGAGCAGGCTGCGCAGGACCGTCGCGCGGTCCACCCGCCGCGTCCGCTCCCGTGGCGAGACGCCGGACACCGCGGCCAGGTATCCGGGGACGAGCGGGAGCACGCATGGCGAGACGAACGAGATGAAGCCGGCCGCAAACGACAGGATCAGGCTGGGCGAGCCGACGATCGAGCCGCTCATCGCAGGGCGAAGGCGCGGATGTCGCGGTCCAGCTGGGTCGCGGAGGCATAGCCCCCGGCGTGCGTCTTGGTCAGCTTGCCGCGTGCGTCGTAGAAGGCGGTGGTCGGCCAGGCGAAGGCTCCCTTAAACACGCGCGCGATCGCCGTGCGCGGGTCGAAGAAGTGCGGGTACGGCGTGGGATGGCGCTCGAGGAAGCGCCGGGCCGCATCGCGGCTGTCCTGCGCGTCGACGCCCAGGAAGGCCACGCGCCCGCGGTAGCGCGTGGCCTCGCCCGCGAAGAACGGGAACTCGAAGCGGCAGGGCCCGCACCACGATGCCCACTGGTTGACCACCACCGGCGTTCCCTTCAGGGCCGCGAGCTGGCGCCGGAAGGCCGCGGGGCCGCCGTCGAGCAGTCGGCCGGACTCGGCGTGCAGGTCGCGGGCCGGCCGGGGCGGAGCAGCCGGTCCGCCACCCTCTCCCGACCCGCAGGCGGCCAGCCCAACCGCCAGGCCGGCCAGGCAGGCCGCGATCCACGCCAGGGTCGAGCACCGTGCGAGCACGCCTCAAGGGTACGGGAGCGGCGACGTGGCGATCTCCGAAACGCGACGGCCTGCTCCCGTCCGGTTCGTCGTTTCGCGCCGCCCGCCCGGCGGGTAGGTCAACTGGGCGAGCGAGGAGAGGAAGCGTCATGTCCGAGTCAGAGACGCGCGAAGAGAGCGCCGAAGAGGAAGACCGGGAGCCGACCAAGGCCGAGGCCAAGGAGGAAGGCGACGAGGCCGGTCCGTCCGGTGAGTCGCCGGACCACGAGGACAGCCAGGCCGCCGCCGCCGAGGAGGTCCAGAAGAAGCACGAGGCCGCGCAGGAGAAGATGAAGGAGCTGGAGGAGATGGACGAGCCTCCGGTCAAGCTCGAGGACTGGCCCGACGACCAGGCCAAGTACGTGACCTACGGCGGGGGGGAGGGCGACCACTCCTACGCGGAGGGCCCCGAGGCCAAGCTCGGCCCCTCCGACCTCGAGCGCAAGGCCGACGGCTCGGTGGTCATCGAGGGCAAGGAGGTCGACGACCCCGACGAGTACAAGGCCGAGCCCGTCTCCGGCGGCCCGACCGACGCCGACACCGCCGAGCTCCCCGGCGAGCGCAAGAAGATGGAGAAGATGGAGCGGATGTACGGCGACCAAGCGCCGATCCCGCAGGCGGTCAAGGAAGTGCGCGAGAAGCGCGGGGAGCGCGAGGGCAAAGACGGCTCGGACGAAGGCGACGAGTCCGGCGAAGGCGGCAGCGAGGAGAGCAAGGAGGAAGCAAAGGAGGGCTGAGGCCGCTGCTCTCGGCGCGCCCCAGCGCTGGCGGCGTCCCGACCCGCCGCGCCTAGCGCCCGCGTCCCTGCCCGTAGTCCCCGAAGGGCCCGTCGCGCTCGGCCACCGCCGCGCGCACGTCCTCCATCGCGCGCCGCGAGAAGGCGACGCCCTCGGGCGTGTGGCGCGCCGAGCCGTCGAGCAGCGTCCCCACCAGCTGGGTGACCTTCAGCCCCATCTGCTCGTAGGCCTGGTTGACCAGCAGCTTCATCATGTGCAGCTGGTTGGCAGGGAGTCGCGCCACCCGGCGGGCCAGCGCCAGTGCCGCGTCGTCGAGCTGGTCGAGGGGGACCGCCTCCGAGGCCAGGCCCCACTCCACTGCGCGCCGGCCGTCGAGCGCGTCACCGGTTAGCAGCAGCCGCTTGGCGCGCTCGAGCCCCAGCCGGTAGATCCACATCGAGGTCGTCGGCGAGCCCCATACCCGCGCCGGCGGGTAGCCGATCGAGCAGTCCTCCGCGCACACGATCAGGTCGCTGCACAGGGCCAGGTCGGTCCCGCCTCCCACGCAGAAGCCCTGCACCTGCGCGATCACCGGCTTGGGCGAGCGCCACAGCTCCATGTACGCGTCGACGAAGCGCGACATCATCGCGTAGTCGGCGATCGGGTCCCAGACCTCGCGCGCCTCTTCCTCCATCGCCCGCGCGCCCCACTCGATGTCGTAGCCGGCGCAGAAGACGCGCCCGGCGGAGCGCAGGCGGATGGCCCGGACCTCCGAGGCATCCCACGCCCGCTCCAGGCCCCCCCGCAGGCCCTCGATCAGCTCGGGGACGATGGTGTTGAGGCGCTCGGGCCGGTTCAGGGTCAGCGTGGCCACGCCCTCAGCCGCTTCGTAGAGCACCGTGTCACCCACGAGGCGCAGAATAGAATGGCCGCCAATGGAGGGGTCCACCGAGCAAGGGACCGTGCGCGCCTGGCTGCGCTGCTACCGCTGCTGGTCGCAGAATCTCGAGGTGCAGGTCCACTACGAGGGGATCCACAAGATCGACTCGGGGACCGGTGAGCGCTCCGACGTGGTCGACGAGCTCCAGGAGGCGGTGGTCCAGTGCCTGGACTGCATGCACGACCAGCCCCACCTGAGCTTCACCAACGGACGCGTCGAGCCGATCGAGGACCGCTGGGAGCGCATGATCGCCGGCCAGCCATGGGTCGCCTCGTGCACCGTGACGGTCGACGCCGACGACGTCGAGTCGTGCTCCGGGCCCGAGGCCGGCGACGCCCTCTCCTACGCCTCCTTCGGCGACCACGGCACGCGCGAGTTCTTCACCCACGTGCGCTTCCACAAGCACGAGGAGGACCAGATCGTCGTCCACCTGCTGATCGAGCTCTACGCCCGCTCGGAGCACGAGGCCATCGAGGTGCTCGAGGACGCGGCCCGCGGCGCGCTGGCCATCACCTCGCTGGCCGAGGAGGCGCGCCCGCCCGCCTCCAGCGCCGACGACTCCCATTGAGCCCCGACGACGCCTCGGCGCGCGCGCCGGGGCTGCGGCTGGGGGCCGGAGTCGAGCTGCCCGAGGGAATCCACGTCGGCGCCCACGTGACCATCCACGCCGGGGTCTCGCTGTCGCCCGGGTGCGTGATCCAGGACGGCGTCGTGCTCGGCGTCGACGGAGGCGAGATGGGCGTGGAGATCGAGGAGGAGGTGGCGATCTGCGCCCTGGCCACGGTGGGCGACGGCGCGGTCATCCAGGCCAGAGCGATCATCGGCGACCAGTCGCTGGTCGGCGACGCTGCGCTGGTCGGCCCCGACGCGGTGGTCGGCCGCGGTGCGCGGCTGGCCATGGGCGCCGCGGTGGGCGAGCGCGCCCGCCTCCAGACCAACGTGATGCTCGAGGAGGCGGCGCTGGTCGAGGACGACGTTTTCGTCGGGCCCGGCGCCCGGATCGGCAAGGAGGCGCTGCTGCGGCGGGCCTGCCGGGTCGGGGGCGCGGCGGTCATCGCCCGGCGCGTGGAGGTGGGCGAGGAGGCGTTCGTGGCGGCGGGCGCCGACGTCCGGGGCGACGTGCCCGAGCGCGCGGTGATGATCGGGCGCCCGGCCCGGCACGTGCGCGACGTGGGCGAGGAGGACCTGATCGAGCGCTGGCGTTAGACGGCCCCGCTCGGTCGGCGGTCAACGCCTCCCCGCTTGGTTGACCAGGTCAACCTGGTCAACCACCTGCTAGCTTCCTTTGGGGATGGAGGTCACCGTCCAGGAAGCCAAGACCCAGCTCTCGCGCCTGCTCAGGCGGGTCGAGGCCGGAGAGTCCGTGGTCATTCGCCGCGGGCGCGAGCCCGTCGCGATGCTCGTCAGAGCCCCCGCCCGACGCGGGCGGCGCCAGATCTGGGCGGATCTCGACGGATCGATCGGGTCTGACTTCGACGAGACGCCCGAGGGCTTCGGGCCCTACCTGTGAGGCGCCTGCTGATCGACACCAACGTCGTCGTCTGGCTCCTGCTCGGCGACCGCGCGTCGGTCACAGACAAAGCCCAGGCGGCGCTCGAGGACGAGCGCAACGCGATCTCGCTCAGCGCGGTCAGCGTCTGGGAGATCGCCGTCAAGCGCTCGCTGGGAAAGCTGCGCATCGAGGACGGCTGGGCGAGGGCGCTGACGCGACTGGGCTTCGACCCTTTGCCAATCACCGCCCGGCACGCCGAGCACGTCGAGCACCTCCCCTGGCACCACCGCGATCCCTTTGACCGGCTCCTGATCTCCCAGGCCTCCCTCGAGAGCCACGCGCTGGTCAGCGCCGACCCCCGGCTCGCGGCCTACGGGGTCGACATGGTCTGGTGACGCTCGCGTCAGCGCGGGGTCCCTGACTGTCGAGCGCTTACACGTCGACTCGCGAGCCCTCAGTCGCGCACGCCGAACTCCAGGGCGTACGTCGCGCCGGTCTGCCCGGCCGGGGTGGCCAGCGCGACCCCGATGCCGGCCTCGCGGTAGCCCGTCATGAGCATGTTGGCGCGGTGGCCCGGGCTGCGCGCCCAGGCGGCGACGATGGCCGCGGGGGTGGCGAGGTTCGGCTCGCCCCAGGCGAGGTTCTCGCCGACCGTCCAGCCTTCGCCGGGACGGATGTAGCCCGAGCGCCGCAGGCGCTCGACCATCGTGCCGCCGTTGGGGGCGACGTGACTGAAGAAGTGGTCGGTGGCCATCTCCCTGCTGTAGGACTGCGCGGCGATGGTCAGGGCGCCGCTGCCGCGCAGCGGGCTGCGGCCGTGGACGCGGCGGAAGCGGTTGACCAGGCACAGTACGGCTCGGCGAGCGCGCATCGTGCCGCCCGCGCTGGGGAGCTGGTGGCTGCCCGAGCAGTGACGCGCGAGGCTGGCGAGGGGAGGAGCGGCTGCGGCCGGGGGCGACGACGCGATCGCGCCCGCCACCGTGACGGCGACGACCACGGCCATCCGACGGCTCCGCGTCGCCGACGTGCTCAGCCTGCGTTCGGTGGCTCCGAGCATGCGTGACCTCCCTCGATCCGGTTCCCCTGCCGGCCGCCGCGTGCTGGCCGGCGCGTATTCGATGGCGCCATCCCTTTCCGTGGCGCCGACGGGCATTTGCTCAGATGAGCCCGAGGCCTGAAAGCGATAGGCGCTGTTTGCACGGGCTGGGCCCGCGAGCGCGGCGGGAAACCTCACTCGCCGCGGGGCGGCGGGCTCCGTTCTGGGCCTATGCTCGGGCAGTGGGAACCGACCGCAGCCCAACCGAGTGAGGACCGGGCGCCTCGTCGCGGGCGGGCTGGCGGCCGCCCTGGGAGCGGCCGCCTGGTGGCGGCGCAACCCGTCGGCGTGCCCCTACAACCAGCGCTTCTGGGTCCAGGCGCCCCATCCCTTCATCACCCGCGCCCGGCTGCGTGACGCGCTGGAGCCCCGGCCGGGCGCGCGCCTGCTCGAGGTCGGGCCGGGGACCGGCTACTACGCGCTCGAGGTCGCCGAGTGGCTCGGCCCCGAGGGCCGGCTCGACCTCTTCGACCTCCAGCACGAGATGCTCGCCCACACCATGCGCGCGGCGGCGTCCCGCGGGCTGAGCAACCTCCACCCGACCCAGGGCGACGCCCGCTCGCTCCCTTACCCCGACGCGACTTTCGACGGCGCCTACCTGGTCACCGTTCTGGGCGAGATCCCCGACCAGGAGGCCGCCCTGCGCGAGCTCGCGCGCGTGCTCAAGCCATCGGGACGGCTGGTCGTCGGCGAGGTCTTGCTCGACCCCCACGTGGTCACGTTGGGCAAGCTCGAGCAGCGCGCGGCCGCGGCCGGGCTGCGCTTCGAGCGCCGCGTCGGCGGCCGCCTCGGCTACTTCGCCCGTTTCACGCCCGCCTGAGCCTCAGCGGCGACCCGCGGACGACTCGGCAACCGGATCTTTACCTGCGCCAAGGGTGCGGGGGCGAGCATCGCCCCGCACGGTTCGATCGAGGAGAGACGAGATGCCCCAGCCCGACGCCGCAGTGCCCCGCCGCTTCTCCGCCGCGCCGCACCCCATTCCCCGCCGTTCGCACTCCGGGACCTCGGCTGCTGCGCGGGCGAGCGACCGCCCCCTGCTGCGCGCCCTCGAGGCCGCCGCCGCGCTCGACCGCCGGCGACCGGCCCCTGCGACCGGCGGCCGCCGGGTCGTCGCCCTTGCCGCCCCTCGCGGCTGAGGCGCCGAGCCGGCAGAGCGAATAGACCGCCTTCTCCGGGCGACGCGTTAGGCGCGCAGCTCGGCCAGCAGCGCCTGTGGGGTGACGATCCGGATACCGTCGTGCTCGCGGACCGCCAGCAGATGCCGCTGGTCGCTCCTGGTAACGACGCGCTCGAGCTCCCGGGTAACCGGTTCTGGCAGCACCAACTCCACGTGACCGGCGATCACCTCCTCGATGATCCGGCTCGGCGGTCCCGCGGCAATGAATGCCGAGACCAGGACGTTCGTGTCGCACACCACGCGCAGCATCAGCTGCGGCGCGCGCGCACCTCGTCGACGATCGCCTCGCTGTCCTCCGGTCCGATCCCCAGCACTTCAGCCTGCTCGCGCCCGTAGCGCTGCAGCGCTCGATCTGCAGATGGCGCCGCAACGCATCGCGGACCACCTCGCTCTTCGTCTTGCCCAGTGCCCGCGCGAGCGCCTCGGTCTCCTCGGCGAGATCCGCGGGAAGCGAGACGGAGAGCAGGCGGGGCATACACATCATATTCCCCGCCCAGACCGAGCCGTGGCCCGCGCCGGCGGGGGACCGCCTCAGGCCGCTTCGAGCCGGCGCTCGAGCGCCTCGAGCTGCGCGCGCATCTCGTCCGGCAGGCGGTCGGAAAAGCGCGCGAAGTGCTCGCGAATCGAGGGCAGCTCGGCCTTGACCTCCTCCGGGTCGACCTCGAGCAGAGCCGCCATGTCGTCCTGCGAGACGTCGAGGCCCTCGGTGTCGATCGCGCCCGGCGCCGGCAGGCGGCCCACCGGGGTGTCGACCGCCTCGGCCGCGCCGTCGCAGCGCCGGAAGACCCACGCGATCACCCGGCTGTTGTCGCCGAAGCCCGGCCACAGGAAGCGCCCGTCCTCGTCGCGGCGAAACCAGTTGACATAGAAGAGCTTGGGCAGCTTGGCGTCGTCGCGCTCGCCGATCTCCAGCCAGTGGCGCAGGTAGTCGGCCATGTGGTAGCCGCAGAAGGGCAGCATGGCGAACGGGTCACGGCGCAGCTGGCCGACCGCGCCGGCCGCGGCGGCCGTGGTCTCCGAGGACATCGTCGCCCCCAGGAAGACTCCGTGCTCCCAGTCGAAGGCCTCGTTGACCAGCGGCACGCCGGTCGAGCGCCGCCCGCCGAAGAGCATGGCGTCGATCGGCACGCCGGCCGGCTCCTCCCACTCGGGCGCGATCGAGGGGCACTGGGCGGCGGGGGCGGTGAAGCGCGCGTTGGGGTGGGCGGCCGGGCTCTCGGAGTCCGGCGTCCAGTCCTTGCCCAGCCAGTCGATGGCGTGGTCGGGCGGCTGCTTGGTCATTCCCTCCCACCACACGTCCTCGTCATCGGTCAGCGCGCAGTTGGTGAAGATGCAGTTCTCCTCGAGCGTGGCCATGGCGTTGGGGTTGGTCTTCTCGCTCGTGCCCGGCGCGACGCCGAAGAAGCCGGCCTCGGGATTGATGGCGTAGAGGCGGCCGTCGTCGCCGAACTTCATCCATGCGATGTCGTCGCCGATGGTCTCCACCTTCCAGCCCTCGAGCGTGGGGATGAGCATGGCCAGGTTGGTCTTGCCGCACGCCGAGGGGAAGGCCCCGGTGATGTGCTTGACCTCCCCCTCGGGCGAGGTGACCTTGAGGATCAGCATGTGCTCGGCCATCCAGCCCTCGTCGCGGGCCATGACCGAGGCGATGCGCAGGGCGAAGCACTTCTTGCCCAGGAGGGCGTTGCCGCCGTAGCCCGAGCCGAACGACCAGATCTCGCGCGACTGCGGGAAGTGGACGATGTACTTGTTGTCGGCATCGCAGGGCCACGGGACGTCCTCCTCGCCCTCCTCCAGCGGCGCGCCCACCGAGTGCAGGCAGGGCACGAACTCGCCCTCCTCGCCGAGGACCTCGAGGGCCGCCTGGCCCATGCGGGTCATGATCCGCATCGAGACGGCCACGTAGGCCGAGTCCGTGAGCTGCACGCCGATGTGGCTCTTGTCCGAGCCCAGCGGGCCCATCGAGAACGGCACGACGTACATCGTGCGCCCCCGCATCGAGCCGGCGAACAGCTCGGTGAGCGTCTCGCGCATCTCGTCGGGGTCGCGCCAGTTGTTGGTGGGGCCGGCGTCGTCCTCGCTGGCGGAGCAGATGAACGTGCCGTCCTCGACCCGCGCCACGTCACCGGGGTCCGAGCGCGCCAGGTAGGAGTTGGGGCGCTTGGCGTCGGAGAGCTCGTCGAACGTGCCCGCGTCGACCAGCACCTGGCAGAGGCGGTCGTACTCCTGGGCGGATCCGTCGCACCAGTGGACCGACTCCGGTTGGGTGAGCTGCGCCACCTCCTCGACCCAGGCCAGCAACTTGGCGTGGTCAGTCGGTGCGGTCGTGGTGCTCTGGCTCACGGAAGGACTCGTCTCCTGGGTCGGGGGCGGGTTCGGGTCAGGGGATTCTTTCGTACCCGCGCCGACGGCGCGGTCAGGGGGCTGACGTCGACCGGCGGTCGGCGGCCTACTCGACGTTGCTCTCGGCCGCCTCGATCGGCTCGCCCGGGTGCTTGCGCGGGACCAGGACCAGGCGCTTGAACTCGGCCACCAGCGTGCCGTCCTGATTGAGCACGCGGGTGTGGACCTTGACCGTCCCGCGGTCCTGCTTGGAGCGCGAGGGCTTGACCTCGAGCACCTCGGTCTCGCAGAACAGGGTGTCGCCGTGGAAGACCGGCGCGGGGTGCGACAGCTCCTCGGTGGCCAGGTTGGCGATGGCCTTGCCCGACACGTCGGAGACCGACATCCCCAGGGCCAGCGAGTAGACCAGCGGCCCCACCACGACGTTGCGGCCCTGCTGGGACTGGCCGGCGTAGACGTCGTTGATGTGCAGGGGATGGTGGTTCATGGTGATCAGGCAGAAGAGGTGGTCGTCGGCCTCGGTCACCGTCTTGGCCGGCCAATGCTTGTAGACCGCCCCCACCTCGAATTCCTCGAGGTAGCGGCCGTAGGGATGAGCGCCGGAGGCCTCGCGCTGCGCCTGGTCGGTCTCGACTTCCTGGCTTGTCGTCTGGTTCATGTCGATCGGGTCCTTGTGCTGTCGCCTGGTCGGTTTCGGAGGCGCAAGGATGCCGCGTTCGGGGCTGGCGTGACGGCCGGCTGGGTCCTCACAGGCCAGGTAACCGAGCAGTGCCTCCTCTACAGCGCGCTGGACGCCTACGTGCGCCACTTCGAGGTGGCCGTGCCGCGCGACGCCGTGGCCTCGATCCACCGCGAGCTCGGGGGCGCCGCCTGGAGATGATGGCGGTGAACATGGACGCCGACACGAGCCCCTCGGGCGAGTGCCGGCTGCGGCGCTCGGGATAGGGTTCTCCCCTCGGCGGGGACGGCCCGCCCCTGCTCCTCGGCCACGACTACTCAGCGGAGAGCCGCCTTGCGCAACCCTCGCGACTTCTTCAAGCCCCTCGCCATCGGCGCCCCGGACCCGATCGGCGAGATCCCGGTCAAGCCGGCGCGGATGATCCACTTCTTCGACCCATCCAACGAGCGGGTCGTCTCCAAGCTCCCCGGCCTGGTCGGGAAGGCCGACGTGCTGCTCGGGAACCTCGAGGACGCGATTGCGGTGGAGAACAAGGTGCCCGCGCGCGAGGGGCTGGTCAGGGTCGCCCGCGAGCTCGACTTCGGCCAGAGCGCCCTGTGGACCCGGGTCAACTCGCTGGAGTCGCCGTGGGTGCTGGACGACCTCATGACCCTAGTGGGCGAGATCGGCGACAAGCTCGAGGTGATCATGGTGCCCAAGGTCGAGGGCGCGTGGGACATCCACTACGTCGACCGCCTGCTGGCCCAGCTCGAGGCCAAGGCCAACCTCGACAAGCCGCTGCTCGTCCACGCCATCCTCGAGACCGCGCTGGGCGTGGCCAACCTCGAGGAGATCGCCGCGGCCAGCCCACGCATGCAGGGGATGTCGTTCGGCCCAGCCGACCTCGCCGCCTCGCGGCGCATGAAGACCACGCGGGTGGGCGGCGGGCACCCCGGTTACCGCGTGCTCTCGGATCCCGACCCCGCGGATCCCGAGGCTGCGCGCCCCAGCGCCCAGCAAGACCTCTGGCACTACTCGATCGGCCGCATGGTCGACGCCTGCACCTCGACAGGGATCCTCCCCTTCTACGGCCCGTTCGGCGACATCAAGGACCTGGCGGGCTGCGAGGCCCAGTTCCGTGCCGCCTTCCTCATGGGCTGCGTCGGCGCGTGGTCGCTGCACCCCGCGCAGATCGACGTGGCCAAGAAGGTCTTCTCGCCCGAGCCCGACGAGGTCCGCTTCGCCCGCAAGGTGCTCGAGGCCATCCCCGACGGGCGCGGCGTTCACATGATCGACGGCAAGATGCAGGACGACGCGACGTGGAAGCAGTGCAAGGTCATGGTCTCGCTGGCCGAGATGCTGGCGGACCGCGACCCCGAGCTGGCCGAGGCCTACGAGCTCCAGCCGGCAGGCGGCGACTGAGTCGCCGAGCCCCTCGAACCCCCTTCTCAACCAAGGAGCAGACAGTGAGTTCGCGAATCGCCTCCACCCTCGTCGCCCTGTCGGTGGCGGGACTCCTCGTCGCCGGCTGCGGGAACGACCAGGCCAAGCAGTTCAAGCAGGACTACACCAAGCAGCGCACCGAGCTGCGCAAGATCGGCGACGACCTTGGCCGGGCGCTCCAGCAGGCCCGTGGCAAGAGCGACGTCGCCCTGGCCGCTCAGTTCACCACGCTGGCCGACCGGCTCAAGTCCGCCAACGCCGGCTTCGGCTCGCTCAAGCCACCCAACGATCTCAAGCCCAACTTCGAGCGCGTGCGCAACGCGCTGCGCCGGGTCGAGCAGGACGTGCGGGCGGTGGCGCGGGCGGCCACCACGCACAGCGCGGCGCAGGCTCGCCAGGCGGCGACGAAGCTCGTGGTCGACGCCCAGGCGGGGTCCAAGGCGCGCGAGGCGCTGGACGCCCAGCTGCGCAAGGTCAAGTAGCGAGCCGGGCGGTCGCCTGCCGCGACCGCCCGGTAGATTCCCCGCCCCGGTTGGGCCGGGAACTATGCGCTTCTTCGAGTACGAGTCTAAGGAGATCGTCCGCCGAGCGGGGATTCCCACGTCCAAGGGCGGCTTCGCTGCCTCGGCCGACGAGGCTCGCGCGCGCGCCGAGGAGGTCGGCGGCCCCGTGGTGATCAAGTCCCAGGTGCTGACCGGCGGGCGGATGAAGGCCGGCGGGGTCAAGTTCGCCGACACGCCCGACGAAGCCGCCGCCCACGCCGAGGAGATCCTCGCCCTGGAGATCAACGGCCACATGCCGCGCGGCGTGCTCGTCGACGAGCGCGTGGCCGTCAAGCAGGAGTACTACGCCGGCGTGGTTTGGGACGGCACGCGCAAGCAGCCGGTGATGCTGTTCTCCGACATGGGCGGGATCGACATCGAGGAGATCGCGGAGACCCACCCCGACCACCTCGGCCGCGGCCACTTCTCGAACCTGCTGCCCTTCTCGGATTTCCAGGCCAAGCAGACGATCGCCTCGGTCGGCGTGACCGGCTCGGCGCTCAACCGGCTGACGCCGATCCTCACCCGGCTGGCCCGGCTGTTCGGCGAGAACGACATGACGCTGGCCGAGATCAACCCGCTGGCCCAGCTCGAGGACGGCACCTTCGCCGCGGTCGACGCCCACATGGAGATGGAGAACGAGGCGCGCCCGCGACAGAACGCCCTGCTCGCCGAGCTGGGCGTGGGCGGCGAGGAGACGCGGGAGGCCCGCGAGCCCACGCCCTTCGAGATCGCCGGGGAGGAGGTCGACGCCACCGACCATCGCGGCGTGGCCGGAAACGTCACCGAGTTCGACGGCGACCTCGGTCTGGTCATCGGCGCTGGCGGCGGATCGTTGACCCTGTTCGACGCGGTGCGCTCGTTCGGCGGGCGCCCGGCCAACTACTGCGAGATCGGCGGCAACCCGTCGGTGGCCAAGGCGTGCGGACTGGCCAAGCTCGTGCTCCAGAAGCCGGGCGTCGACAAGATCGCGGTGATGATGTCGATCGTCTCCAACACCCGGGTGGACATCGTCGCCCGGGGAGTGATCAGGGCGTGCGTCGAGCTTGGGTTCGACCCTTCCGAGAAGATCGCGGTCTTCCGCATTCCGGGGGCGTGGGAGGAGGAGGGCTTCAAGATCCTCGAGCGCTACGGCGTGCGCTACTGCGACCGCTCGGTGTCGATGCACGAGGCGGCGCGAATGGCGGTGGAGGCGGTGGGTGACGGCGCCCGTCCGGCGGCTGCCGACGACTCGCAGGAGATCCGACCCGGCGAGGGCCGCACCTCGGGCGAGGTCACGGAGGTCTAGGCCATGGGCGTCGGGGTCCGGAGATCAAGAGCGACGACGGCGGCTCCCTTGGCCAGGAGGGACGACTAGCCATGTCGATCCTCCTCGACGAGCAGACGACCTTCATCGTCCAGGGCATCACCGGTCGCGAGGCGGTGAACCTCACCCGTGAGTGCCTGGACTACGGGACGGGCGCGCGGATCGTCGGCGGTGTGACGCCGGGACGCCTCGGGCGCGAGGTCCACGGTGTGCCGGTGTTCGACACAGTGGCGCAGGCGGTCGACCATCACGGCGGCCCGATCGACGGCTCGGTGGTCACCGTTCCCCCCGCCTTCACCAAGGACGCCGTCTTCGAGGCGATCGAGAACGGCGTGACGCTGATCGTGATCGTCACCGAGCGCATTCCCCGGCGGGACGTGGCCGAGATGGTCGAGCTGGCCCGGATGCGTGGGGCCCGGATCATCGGGCCCAACTGCCTCGGGATCATCGTCCCGGGCGTCATCAAGATGGGCGGGATCGGCGGCCCGGCCAAGGATGCGGCCAAGGCCTACACGCCCGGTCCGGTGGGCGTGATCTCGCGCTCGGGCGGGATGACCACCGAGATGTCCTCGACCCTGACCGCCGCCGGCCTGGGCCAGTCGACCGCCGTCTCGATCGGCGGCGACGCGATCATCGGCTCCTCCTACGCGGAGCTGATGCCGCTGTTCGAGGCCGACGAGCAGACGGAAGGGATCGTCATCTACACCGAGCCGGGCGGCCGCATGGAGGCCGAGCTGGCCGGGTGGGTGACCGAGAACCGCTCGCGCCTGCCGATCGTGGCCTTCATGGCCGGCCGCTTCATGGACGAGATGCCGGGGATGTCCTTCGGCCACGCCGGGACGATCGTCGAAGGCAAGGAGGACACGGCCACCGAGAAGATCGCCCGCTTGGCCGAAGCCGGGATCACGGTCGCCGAGGAGATCTCGCAGATCCCGGAGCTGCTGCGCTCGAAGATTGCTTCCGGAGCGCCGGCGTGAGGAGCGACGCCCTGTTCATCGGCGTGGAGGTCGACGACTCGGTCGCCGGCGACGCCGAGCTGGCGGCCAAGCTCGAGGAGGTCTGCCCGGTGGACATCTACGCCCGCGGCGACGGCGGTCGTGTCGACATCGTCGAAGGCAACCTCGACGAATGCGTCCTGTGCGAGCTGTGCATCAACGCCGCCCCGGCCGGCACCGTGCAGGTCATCAAGCTCTACGCCGACGGCGCGGTCCTGGCGCGGGAGTAGGGAGCGCGATCGCCGCCGGGGCGGCCGACCTGCCGCCTCGGCAAACCGGCGCGGCCCCCGATCGGTGACTGACCACGCCTCGGCAGACCGGCGCGGTCAGCGCCCGGGCCAGTAAGGGCCAAGCCGTCGCGGGTTCGTGACGGTTCCGTGTAGTTCGTTGGCCGCACAGGGCCGATCCTGCCGAGGTGGCCAATCTCGTACACGAAGCCGAGGTTCGACGTCTTCTCGATGTCGATGCGGTGCAAGCCGCGCTGTCGCGCGCCACCGGTCGGCGGGGGATGGCAGGCCTGCGCCATGCCCTCGCTCAGCCATCGGCGGGACCCACGCGCAGCGAGCTCGAGCGCCGTTTTCCGCGTGACCTGGAACCGCGTCGTTCACGACGCCGGCGGCGTCGTGTCCGAGCTGCGTCAGATCCTCGCCGTCAGGGCCATGCCGCGATGGGGCCGCCGCTCGGCCGAGTAGTCAGAGGCCGCCCCGGAGAGCTCCTCGGCTGAAAGCGGGTGAGAAAGCTCAGTCGGTGAAGAGCCGCCCAGCTCACCCGCCACGCGGGAGCCGTCTACTAGGCAGCGCACTCCTCCCCGCGAGACGCAAGCGGTCGTGCGAGAGGCGTGCTCGACCCGCGCTACACTGCCGCGCTTCGGGTGCCCGCCGAGGCGCCCGTGGCCCTTGTCGAGACTGCCCGTGGCCCGGGCAGGTACCGCCTTGAAGGAACGGTCAACCTCGCAGCCCACTGCTCCGGCTCCTTGGTGCATGTCGCCGATCGCCAAGGGCGGGAGCGGACTCGCCAGGGCCCTCATCGGCCTGTGCTCGGTGGTGGCCGCGGTGAACGTGGCAGCGCCGGCGTCGGGCGCTGCGGCCCCGGTGAGCGTGGCGGCGCCGGCGTCGGGCGCTGCGGCCGCGGTGAGCGTGGCGGCGCCGGCGCGGGGGGCCCCAGCTGCCGCTCGGCCCGCTGCGCCCGGCGGGTCCGCGGCGACGGCCGCGTGGCCGTCCACCTGGCCCGCGCTGCGCCCTCGCGCCTCCGCCGCCACGGTGGCGGCCGGGCGCATCTCGCGTCCGACGTGGCTGTCGGGAGTGACGATCACCGAGTACTACTCGGCCCCCGAGCGCTGGTTCAACGGCCGTCGCGTGGCGGTCAACGGCATCAGCGGCCTTCATCGCATCGACTGGCTGTTCTCTGCCCGCGGGGTCACGATGCAGGGCGACGGCATCGGCCTCGACGGCCGCCACTACCACGTGGTGAACGTGGGTCGCGGCGGCTGGGTCGGGCCGCTGGGCCAGCCGGCGTCGATCGGCGGGACCCAGCCGGTGTTCTGGCGGGCCGGAGCCTTCTGGCGCAACGCCCGGGGCCAGCTCACCTATCCGTTCGACGGCGGCGGGTGGAGCAACGGGGTCGGGCTGCGCTACGTCCCTCTCTTCGGATCCTCGTTCGCGCCCGGCATGTCGCTGCCGCTGCGGCCCTACCACTCGCTGGCCGTCGACCCGAGCATGATCCCCTTGGGCAGTCGCGTCTACATCCCGGCCTACCACGGGCTCGGCGGCGGCTGGTTCACCGCGCAGGACACCGGGGGAGCCATCGACGGCGCTCACGTCGACGTCTACCGCTCGCCGCCCGCCCGTCCCGACGACGCTCGCTACCTGACGCGGCAGCGCATGCTCGTCGTTCCCCCGGGCCAGCGTGCGCCGGCCCAGGCGCCCTCCGCCCCACGAGCGCCGTCGACGAGCGGATCGTCGACGGGCAGCCGCGGAGGCGGCGGAGCTGCGACCGGGGGATCGGCACCGCGTGGCTGAGCGACGTCCAGCGCCCACGGTGCCTGGCGGCGGCCAGGGCGCCCCGGCGCGGTCACGGACGACTCTCTATCGCCGGGTCGGCCTCGGCGCGGCCGTGGGCGCCCTCGCCCTGGCCTGGCCGATCACCGCGTTCGCCCAGGCGGGCTCGGGCGGCACGCCGCCGGACGCGGCCGCCGCAGCCCCCACGACCGCCGCCCCGACGGCGACGGCCCCAGCCCCGCCACCGACGACGAGCACCCCAACGACGACCACCCCCACCACGCCGCCTCCGGCGACCAAGCCCAAGCCCCCGCCGCCCCGGCCCCGCAAGGTCATCGGCTGCCGGGCGGCCGGGGCCTCCTACCGGCTCGCCGGGTCGCCCCACCGTCGTGTCGTGGCGCTGACCTTCGACGACGGCCCGTGGCCGACCACGCCGCAGGTTCTCAGCATCCTCGAGCGCAACCACATCCACGCCACCTTCTTCCTCATCGGCGAGCAGGTGCGCGGGCGCGAATCCATCCTGCGGCGCGCGCTGGCCGACGGCGACGTACTCGGCAACCACACCTACACGCACGCCAACGTCACCGGCGGTGGCTACCGCCAGATGGCGAGCACCCAAGGCGCCATCCGTCGCGCGACCGGGTACACGCCATGCCTGTTCCGGGCGCCCTATGGGGCGGTCAGCGGCCTGGCGATCCGCCAGGCGCGCTCCCTAGGCATGAACACGATCGAGTGGAGCGTCGATCCGCGCGACTGGTCACGGCCGGGCACCGGGGCGATCGAGTCGCGGGTTCTCAGCGCCGTGCGGCCGGGCGGGATCGTCCTCATGCACGACGGCGGGGGGCCGCGGGGCGAGACGATCGCCGCGTTGCCTCACATCATCGCCACGCTGCGCTCCCGCGGATACCGGTTCGTGACCGTGCCCGAGTTGCTCGGTCTCGCGCCGCGCTACGCCGCCCCGGCGTGAGCCTCTGGCAAGCCCTCCTGATCCTCCTCGTCGCCGACGCGGCGATGGTCGTCGCCATGCTGCTCATCCGCCGCCGGGCGCCGGCAGGCAGCTTCTTCCAGGACACGCAGCAGGCGGCTGGCGTCTTCGCCGTCGCCGGCACGACGTTCGCGGTGCTCGTGGCCTTCACCTTCCTGCTCGCCTTCCAGAGCTACAACGATGCGCTCAACGACGCCGAAGACGAGGCCACGGCGGTGCAGACCCTCTTCCACACCGCCGAGTTCTTCCCGACGCGCCAGCGTGACCAGCTCCAGGGTGGCCTCACGTGCTACGGGCGCGCCGTGATCTTCAGCGAATGGCGAGCCATGCGCGACAACCGCCGCAGCCGGCTGGTCGCCGCCTGGGCGGAGCGGCTCGAGCGCAGCTTCCAGATGGTGCACGCGACGGGCGCCGGGCAGGGTGCGGCGGCGCAGAGCTGGTTCGACCAGAGCAACGCTCGCCAGCGGGGACGGCGCGGACGCCTGGCGCAGGCGGCGCCGCTGGTCCCTCCGTTCGTGTGGATGTTCCTGATCATCGGGGGGGTCGTCGTCTCGACCTTCGTGTTCTTCTTCGCCGACCGGCACGAGCGCCGGTGGGCTCAGGCGGGCCTGGTGGTGGCGGTGACCACGTTCGTCGTGGCCAGTCTGCTCATGGTCCACTTCCTCGACAGTCCCTACGAGAACCGCAGCGGCAGCGTCAAGCCGACGGCGATGCGCGAGACGCTGGCCGTGATGGCCGACGAGCGGGCCATCCGGCGCACCAACCCCGCCCTGCCGTGCGACGGCCGAGGCAGGCCGCACGCCGGCGTCCTGCCTCCCGGCGCGGGGCCCCTCGCGGGCGCGTAGAACGCCGCCGTGCCCGAGCTGCCGGAGGCCGAGCGGGCGCGCCGCCAGATCGAGCGGGTGCTCGGTCGTGAGATCGTCGCCGTGGACGATCGCGACACCTACGTCTGCCGCCCCCACGCGCCCGGGGAGATCGCCGCGGCGCTGACCGGCCACCGGCTCACCGCGGCCCACCGGCGCGGCAAGTTCATGTGGGCGCACACCGACGGCGGCCCCGACCTGGGGCTGCACCTGGGCATGGCCGGACGGCTGGCGGTCGACGAGCCGCCCGCCCCCAACCGCTGGGATCGCTTCGCCCTGACCTTCGAGGGCGGCGGTCGCCTCGCCCTGCGAGACAAGCGGCGCCTCGGTCGCGCCGTGCTCGAGCCCAAGCTCTCCCACGTCGGACCGGACGCCGGCGAGGTCTCGCGCGAGGAGCTCCGCCAGCGCATCGGCCGAGGAACAGCGCCGCTCAAGGCGCGCCTGCTCGACCAAAAGGCGATCTCGGGCGTGGGCAACCTGCTGGCCGACGAGATCCTCTGGCAGGCGCGGCTGTCTCCGCTGCGCCGCTGCGACAGCCTCTCGCCCGCGGAGCTCGACCGCCTGCGCCGAGCCACCCGCGCCGCGATCCGCTCGGCCATCCGCCGCGGTGGCGCCCACACCGGCGAGCTGATCGGGGAGCGCGTGCGGGGCGGGCGCTGCCCGCGCTGCGGCGGCGAGCTGGCACGCGCCACCGTGGGAGGGCGCACGACCTACTGGTGCCCGGTGGAGCAGGCCTAGCCGGCGCTGGGCCACGCCGCGCCGCGGCGCCGAACTCGTCGACGCGCGGCGATCAGGCGCCCGCCGGTCACTCGCGGTCGCGGTCTAGCAAGACCCCAACCGTCACCCCGCCTCGCTCGTCGACATGGGCCAGCGCCTCGCCGGCGTGGCTCGTCCCGCGCAGTCGAAGCTCCACGGGCGCCCCGTCGCGCAGGTTGCGCCACCACACCTTTCGATCGGCCCACATGACGGGAATCGTCACCCGGCTCCCGTCCGCCCGGTAGCCGACCGGAAACGTGTAGCGGCGCCCGCTGCGCCGGCCGGTGACGGTGATCAGGGCGAGCCGCCCGCTGAGGACCGGGTGCAGCGGCGAGCGCAGCACGGCGGCGATCACCGGGTTCCCCGTGCGGTTGAACAAGGCGAAGGGGGCGTGTCCGCGGGGCACGGCGCTCAGCCTACGACTTGTCCATGCCGTCGGATAGCGGGATCAGCGGGTCGCCGACGCGGATCGTGCCCGACTCGAGGATGTCGGCCCGCAAGCCTCCGCGATGCACGAGTGGGCGCAGCACTTCCTCGCCGTTGAGGCGATCCAGGTGGCGGCACGGCTCGCAGAGGCGCTTGCCTTCGCAGACGGCTTCGCCGAGGCGGAAGCGACAGCCCACGAGCCCATTGAGGGCGGCCCCGCGGACCACGACATTGCGTCGGTGGTCGATCGCTCGGCCCAGATCGACGGCCAGCTCCTCGAGCACTTCGGCTTCGACGAGCGTGATGGCCGAGCCCGGCCGGCCGGAGGCGAAGGTCCCGGCCCCGGCGGCATAGCGATCGCCGTTCAGCCCCCGCCCGGCGCGCGCGAGGGCCTGGCTCACGTGCTCGACCGGCGCCTCGGCTTCCGGGGCGAGGACTATGGCCTCGACCAGCCCGCGCGGACCGGGGTCGGGAAGCGCTGGCGGCGCCCACGCTCCGACATCCAGCGGTGCGAGCACGGCCCCGTCGAGCACCGTCTCGGCCGTCCCGGCCGGATCCCAGATCGCTCCCGACGGCACCCCGAACATGACGACCCCGCGCGGCTCGCCGTTGTCGAGCGCAGGGCGCCTGGCGATCCATGGGCCAGCCCAGGCAAACGAGGCAGCGTCCGAGACCGGGACGATGCCCAGGCCGCGCTGCGCCAGCCAGGCCGACAGCTCCTCGGCGTCGAGGGGCACGGCGGCGGCAGGGAAGCCAAGCACGTGCGCGACGCAGGCCGCCCAGCTCGAGCGCTCCGTATGGCCCGCCGATCGAGGTCGATCCACCGAACCCATGCCCTCACCCTCGCAGACAGGATGCGAGCGATGCCATCGTGCGGATGGGCCTTGAGGTTCAGGCACCAGGCGGGGTCGCGCTCGCTGCCGAGGTTCAGAGCGCCGACGACGAATGCGTCAAGACGATGCCCAAGACCCGGCTGGCGGCGACCAGGGACGAGAAGGTGGTCGAGATCCTCGACGCCGCCGAGCGGCGGATCCTGTGGTTCACCGACCAGCTCGAGGCGCTCTCGAGCCTGCGAGGGACGATGAACGAGCGCGCCCGCAGCTCCGAGGTGGCCGCGGAGTTCGTTCAGGACCTGGAACGGGCACTGTCGCGCATGCTCGCCAACGCCCTGGCCGCCCACGTCCCCGCGAGCGAGCTGGCGTTCGCCGTCGAGAGCTTCAGGGCCACGGTCGAGGGCACGTTCATCAGGAAGCTCGACCGACGCGTCCGCCGCAGGGTGCTCACGTTCGCGCTCGACCGGCTGATGGGTCGTGGGGGCTAGCTTTCGCGCACGCCCACCAAGCACAGCCCCAGCTCGAAGCGCGCCCGCGGGTCGTCGAGTTCGTCGCCGAAGCGGTCGCGCAGCCGACCCAGGCGGTAGCGCACGGTCTGGGGGTGGACGTGCAGGGCGGCGGCGATGGCCGGGACGCTGCCCTGATGGGCCAGCCAAGCCGCGAGGGTCTCGGTGAGGCGCGCGCGCGAGCTGGCGGTCTCGCCGTCCAGCGGCGCCAGCCGGCGGCGGGCCAGGTCGGCCAGGAGGGCGTCGTCGCCGTGAACGATCAGGGCCGCAAGGTGGTCATCGGCCACCACCAGCCCGCGGGAGGCGATGCGACCCTCCTCCGCGAGGCGATGGGCGGCCACGGCGCGCCGCGCGCTGAGCAGGGTCTCGGGCCAGGCCACGGGGGTTCCCAGCGCAGCTCGCTGCTCGGCCGCCGCCGCCGCCAACTCACGGCGCCGGCCGGGCGCCGCCGGATCGGGCACCAGGGCGCACCACAGCTCGTCGAGCGGGCCGACGATGGCGCCCGCCGGCAGGCGGGCGGCCAGCCACCGCGGCGACCCGCGCCACACGAGGGCGGCGAGCGAGGCCGGCAGCTCCCAACGGGCGTCGCGGGCCGCCTCCTCGACGGCGGGCGGCTCGGGCGCAGGCGAGGCCACCAGCAGGCGCAGCAGCCGCCGACGGCGGCGCTCGAGCTCCCCTGCCTCGGCCGCCTGCTCGCGGGCGAACCCCTCGGCCGAGGCCGCGGACAGCTCGTCGATGTAGGCGAAGATCGCCTCGGCCAGCAGGGCGAGCGTCACCGCGTCGAGCTGCGCCGTGCGCGCCGTCTCGGCCACCCGCCGCCAGGCGACGCGGGCGCCGATCCGGTAGGCGGCCAGCAGCGCCTCCATCGAGCGGCCCTCCCGGGCCTCGCCCCGGCCGAGGTTGACGTAGAGCTGACGCATGTCGGAGCGGTCCTCCTCGGGGCGCCCGGCCATGGCCACGAACTGCTCGAGCGCCTGCTGTACCCCGGTGCGGATCGCCTGGCCGAAGGCGCCCTCGAGCGGTCGGGCGTAGGCGGGGACCTGGGCGCGGATGGCGGCGATGACCTCGTCGACCACCCCAGGCACTCCGGGGCGCAGCAGCTGCGCCGTCTCGGGCGGCAGCGCGACCCAGGGACGCGCCGAAAGGTCGGGGGCGTGATTTTGTTCTCTGACCACAGATTCCCTTGCCTACTTGTGGTCTGGGCAAGGAGACAGATGAGCTTTTTCTGCCTACGGTGAAAGCCTGCACCAACCGACCGGCCAGGTCAAACCCGACGCCAACCGCGACAAGCCGACCCGCCCGGTCAGACCCGACAACGACCGCGGCCAACCGCGACAAGCCGACCGGCCGGCACCACCCACAGGAGGCCACATGGCGACCGAGACCACGATCACCAACGACGAGGCGGTCGCCGCCGCGGGCATAGAGGCGCCGGGATCCGGCGAGACCCCGGTTTTCTCGCTCGCCCTCTCCGACGACCAGCGCGACATCCGCGAGTGGGTCCATGGCTTCGCCGAGCAGGTCGTGCGCCCGGCGGCCAGCGAGTGGGACGAGCGGGAGGAGACCCCTTGGCCGGTCATCCAGGAGGCCGCCAAGATCGGCCTCTACGGCTTCGAGGCGCTGGCCCAGTTCTGGGCCGACCCCACCGGCCTCACCCTTCCCATCGTCAACGAGGAGCTGTTCTGGGGCGACGCGGGGATCGGGATGTCGATCATGGGAACCACGCTCGCCGTGGCCGGCATCTTCAGCGCCGGCACGCCCGAGCAACTGGGCGAGTGGGTGCCTCAGTGCTACGGCACGCCGGAGGACCCGAAGGTCGGCGCCTTCTGCGTATCAGAGCCCGACGCGGGCTCGGACGTCTCCTCGCTGCGCACCCGCGCCCGCTACGACGAGTCCACCGATGAGTGGGTGCTCAACGGCCAGAAGGCGTGGGCGACCAACGGGGGCATCGCCAACGTGCACGTCGTCGTGGCGTCGGTCGACCCCGAGCTCAAGGCCCGCGGCCAGGCTGCGTTCGTGATCCCGCCGGGGACCAAGGGGCTCGAGATGGGGACCAAGGTGCGCAAGCACGGCCTGCGCGCCTCCCACACCGCCGACGTCTTCCTCGACGACTGCCGCATCCCCGGCTCCTGCCTGCTCGGCGGCAAGGACAAGCTCGACGAGCGCCTGGCGCGCGCCCGCGAGGGCACGCGCGGCCGCCGCCAGGCGGCGATGTCGACGTTCGAGGTCAGCCGGCCCACCGTCGGCGCCCAGGCGCTGGGCATCGCGCGCGCGGCCTACGAGTACGCGCTCGGCTACGCCAAGGAGCGCAGCCAGTTCGGACGGGCGATCATCGAGAACCAGGCGATCGCCTTCGCCCTGGCCGACATGAAGATGGAGATCGACGCCGCTCGGCTGCTGGTGTGGCGCGCCTCCTGGATGGGCCGCAACGACCAGCCCTTCGGCGCCGCCGAGGGCTCGATGTCGAAGCTCAAGGCCGGCGAGGTCGCGGTCTGGGTCACCGAGCGCGCGATCCAGATCCTCGGCGGCAACGGCTACACGCGGGAGTACCCGGTGGAGCGCATGCACCGCGACGCCAAGATCTACACCATCTTCGAGGGCACCTCCGAGATCCAGCGCCTGGTCATTGCCCGGGCGATCTCGGGGATGCAGATCCGCTAGATGGATTCCGTGGCCGCGTGCGCGGGGTCGTGGAGCCCCTCATCTGACTCGCCGGGCCGGCGACGCGGCGCCGGAACGCCCGCATGAACTCCACCACGAGGGGAATAGGCTCGACACCATGACCGAAGAGATCGTCCTGCACGGCCACCGCGTCCGCTTCCGCCAGGCCGGCAGCGGCCCGGCGATCGCCCTCATCCACGGCATCGCCGGCTCGTCGGCAACGTGGGAGGAGATCATCCCCGCCCTGGCCCAGAGCCACACCGTGATCGCGCCCGACATGCTGGGCCACGGCGAGTCGGCCAAGCCGCGAGGCGACTACTCGCTGGGCGCGTACGCCAGCGGCGTGCGTGACCTGCTCGCCGCCCTCGGTCACGACAGCGCCACGGTGGTCGGCCATTCGCTGGGCGGCGGCGTGGCGATGCAGTTCGCCTACCAGTTCCCCGAGCGCATCGACCGGCTCGTGCTGGTTTCCAGCGGCGGGCTGGGGCGCGAGGTCAACGTGCTCCTGCGCTCGGCCGCCCTGCCGGGGGCGGAGTGGGTCTTGCCCCTCTTGTGCGCCTCCCCCGTGCGCGAGGCCGGCGCGGCGATCGGCCGGCTGCTCGACCGCCTGCGCCTGCACCCGGGGACCGACGTCGAGGAGATGGCGCTGGCCTTCGCCTCGCTCGCCGACCTCGAGACCCGCCAGGCCTTCATTCACACCGTGCGCGGCATCATCGACCCCGGTGGCCAGCGGGTGTCGGCGCGCGACCGCCTCTACCTCGCGGCCGAGGTCCCCACCCTGCTGCTGTGGGGAGAGCGAGACCCGATGATCCCCGCCCACCACGGCCTCGAGGCCCAGCGCGAGATCCCCGGGAGCCGCTTCGAGCTGTTCGCCGGCGCCGGGCACTTCCCCCACCGCGACGACCCGCACCGTTTCGCCGCCACCCTGCTGGACTTCATCGAGACGACCGACCCCGCCGACTTCGACGAGCTGCGCGTGCGCGAGATGCTGCTGGAGGGAGCAAGGCCGACGCGGCGGCGGAGTCGCCAGGCGGTGCCGGCGTGAGCCTTCCCCCGCTTGTCCTGGCCCACATCGGGCACCTGCTGATCGACATCCCGATCTTCCTGGGGCCGGTGGCGATCCTTGTCGGCGTGCTGGTGGTGCTGAACCTGCGGGGCGGGGACGAGGAGGACGACCTGCCGGACGGCGAGGGCGCCGGCGGGGCGACGACCTGACCGCGTCCGCGGTCGCCCTCTCGACACGCTGACCCGCCGGACTGCTTGGCCGGCGGCGATTGGGGCAGTATTGCCCGGTGTCGAGCGAGCACGAAGAGCCCGGCGCTGCCCAGGATGCGCGGGCGGGCGACGACCTCGTCCCTGCCCAGGAGGGGCAGTCGGAGCAGGAGCGCCGCAATCGCCGCCTGGCGCGCCTGCGGGCGGCCGCCGCCCGCTGGGACAGCCAGCCCAGCCTGCTCGACGCCGCCGCGCGCCTGCGCCGCCGGCTTCCCGGCGACGAGCGCTACGGTGATCCGCTCTCCAGCGCCGGCGACGAGCCGGTGAACGTGCTCGCGCGGGGGGTGTCGGCCCTACAGCCCGATCGCCCCAGCGTCGTCCACGAGCTCGGGCTCACCGGCCTGCAACTGTGGCAGTCGCTGTCCGAGGGAGCCGGCCGGGGTCGTGGCGACCAGGAGCTGGCGATCCTGTTCACCGACCTGGTCGGGCACTCCAAGTGGGGCCTCGAAGCCGGCGACACCGCGGTCCTGGGGATGCTGCGGGAGGTGGGCGGGGTGATCGAGGGCGCGATCGCCGACCACGACGGGCGGATCGTCAAGCGCCTGGGCGACGGCGTGATGGCCGTGTTCACCGACGGTGGCGCGGCCGTCGAGGCGGCGCTCGACGGCCCGCGCGCGCTGGAGGGCGTCGAGGTCGAGGGCTATCGCCCGCAGATGCGTGCCGGCGTGCACTGCGGGCGCCCGCGCAAGCTCGGCAACGACTACCTCGGCGTCGACGTCAACATCGCCGCCCGGGTCGGCGCGGCGGCCAAGGGGGGCCAGGTCCTCGTCTCCGACGCGACCTGCCAGAGCCTCGACCCCGAACGACTGGCGCTCGGGCGCCCCAAGCGGCTGCGAGCCTCCGGCGTGCCCAAGGAGCTGCGGGTCTGCACGGTGGAGGCCGCCACCGAGCAATAGCCCACCTGCGACGGACGCGGCCCAGCGGCCCCGCCGGCTCAGGCCACCTGCCGGCCGTGCTCGGCCAGCCAGTGCAGCAGCCCGCCCTCGACGAGGATTTCGCGCTCCTTGGGGGCGAAGTCGTGGGTCACCGTGAACTCGTCGCCTGAGTCCTCGATGCGCACGGTGATCTCGTCGGCGCCCTCGCTCAGCTCCTCGCGCACCCGCGGCAGCTGCCACGTCTGGCCCACCTCGGCGCGGTCGTAGTCGGCGGGGTCCTTGAAGGTCAGGGCGAGGATCCCCTGGGCGACGAGGTTGCGCCGGTGGATGCGGGCGTAGGACTTCGCGAACACCGCCTTGACGCCGAGCTGGAGCGGCGCCAAGGCGGCGTGCTCGCGCGAGGAGCCCTGGCCATAGTTGTCGCCGCCGACGATGAAGCCCTCCCCCCACTCGCGCATGCGCTTGCGGAACTCGGGATCGCGGTGGCGGAAGGTGAACTCGGCGATGGCCGGGATGTTCGAGCGGTAGGACATGACCTCGACGCCGTCGGGGGCCAGATCGCCGGTCGAGATGTTGTCGGGCTGGACGGTGGCGATGCGCGCCTCCAGCGACTGGGCCAGCGGGGTGTGCTCGGGCGGGGCCTTGATGTTGGGCCCGCGCGGGATCTCGATCGCCTCCGCCTCCTCCTCGCTGGCCGGGGCGAAGATGTGGACGTCGTCGACGTAGGGCTTGAACGCCGGGGCCGACAGGATCTCCGGCGCCTCGCCGTACTCGCGCGGATCCTCGATGCGCCCCGAGAGCATCGACACGGCGGCCACGGCGGGCGAGCACAGGAAGACCGAGTCGTCGGCCGTGCCCGAACGCCCGGGGAAGTTGCGGTTGAAGGTGCGCAGCGAGTTGGCGTTGGAGGGCGGCGCCTGGCCCATGCCCACGCAGGGGCCGCAGACCGGCTCGAGCATCCGCACGCCGCCCTCGACCAGCTGGCGGTAGACGCCTGACTCGGCGATCGCCGTGAGGATCTGGCGCGAGCCCGGAGTGGCGGTGGCGGCGATCGAGGGGTGGACGAGCTGGCCCCCCTTGTCGGCCAGCACGGCCCCCGGCAGGGCCAGGTCGACGTAGGCGGAGTTGACGGACGAGCCGACGCAGACCTGAGCCAGCTCGGTGCCGGCCACCTCCTCGACCGGCACGACGTTGTCGGGGTTGTGGGGCTTGGCCACCAGCGGCCCGAGCTCGTCGAGGTCGATCTCCACGCGCTCGTCGTAGGCGGCACCATCGTCGGGCGCCAGGTCCTCCCAGTCGTCCTCGCGCTGCTGGATGCGAAGCCACTCGCGCGTCTCCTCGTCGGGCGGGAAGACCGCGGAGGTCGCTCCCAGCTCGGCGATCATGTTGGCGATCGTCCCGCGCTCGGGAATCGTCAGGTCGGAGGTCCCCGGTCCCGTGAACTCGAAGATCTTGTTCTTGCCGCCGCTGACGGTGAGGCGACGCAGGAGCTCGAGGATCACGTCCTTGGACTGGACCCAGGGGCGTTGGAGCTGGCCGTCGAGCCAGACCTCCACCACCGCCGGGCAGGCGATCTCGTAGGGGTAGCCGGCCATGGCCACCGCCACGTCCAGACCGCCGGCGCCGATGGCGATCATCCCCAGCGCGCCGGAGGTGGGCGTGTGCGAGTCGGCCCCGACCATGATCTGACCCGGCTTGGCGAAGCGCTCGAGCGACACGTAGTGGCAGATCCCGTTTCCCGGGCGCGAGTAGTGGATGCCGTACTTGCGCGCGATGGCCTGGAGCATCCGGTGGTCGTCGGGGTTCTTGAAGTCCAGCTGGACGACGTTGTGGTCGATGTACTGGACCGCGCGATCGACCTTGACCCGCGGCACGCCGAGCTGCTCGAACTGCATGCAGGCCATCGTGCCCGTGGCGTCCTGGAGCAGCGTCTGGTCGACCCGCAGGGCGATCGGCTCCCCCGGGCGCAGCTCGCCCTCGACCAGGTGCTGGGAGAGGATCTTGGCGGTCGCGCTCTGGGCCACTGCTTTCAGCCTAGACGATCGGTCCGCGCGCTCAGGCGCAGCGGCGCCAAGCGTCAGGCGTCGCCCCCAGACACGAGCAGCACGGTCGCGCTGGCCAGCTCGGAGGAGCTCTCGTCGCCCGCCTCGCTGAAGGCGCGGACGCCGACCCAGAGCTTGCGCCCCTCGCGGCGCTGCACCCGGGCCTCGAGCCCGACAAAGGCCCCGATCGGCGCCCCGGCGCGGAAGTCGACCTCCATGCGGGCGGTGATGGCCGGCGTCGTCTCGTCCCCGGCGCACAGCGCCGCCGCCTCGTCGAGCGCGGCGGCCAGGACGCCGCCGTGGGCGAATCCGGGCGGCCCCTGGTGGTCCTGCTTGACGAAGAAGCGCCCCTCCACCGACCCGTCGTCGCGGCGCTCGAGCTCGAGCTGGAGGCCGAAGATGTTGGCCAGGCCGCAGCCGAAGCACAGATCGTGGTGGGTGAGCCTCACGCGGGCTCCCCTCCGAAGAACTCGGTGGGCTTCAGCGGGGTGAGGATCGTGGCCGTCGCCATGCCAGCGCCGGCGATGATGCCAGGCCGCTCACCGCTAACCTGCCGCGCGTGGCGACGCCCGAGCTCCTCCACCGCCTCCTCACCGCTCCAGGCCCCTCCGGCTACGAGACCGCGCCAGCCGCGGCGTGGCGCGAGGCGGCGAGCGACTTCGCCCAGGTTTCGACCGACACCCTCGGCTCGTCGGTGGCCCGCGTGGGCGGGAGCGGGAGCGGCCCGCTGCTCGCTGTCGTCGGGCACATCGACGAGATCGGCCTGATCGTCACCCACGTCAGCGACGACGGCTTCCTGCACTTCATCGGGGTGGGCGGCTGGGACGCGCAGATCCTCGTCGGCCAGCGGGTCGAGCTCATCGCCCGCGAGGGCGGCCTTCCTGGCGTCGTCGGCAAGAACCCGATCCACCTCCTCAAGGACGAGGACCGAAAGCGGGTGGCCGAGCTCAAGGAGCTGCACATCGACATCGGGGCGGCGAGCGGCGACGAGGCACGCGAGCGGGTCCGCGTGGGCGACGTGGCGGTGATCGCCGGCGAGCCGATGGAGCTGCCCAACCGCCGGCTGGCCTCGCGCTCGCTGGACAACCGCCTGGGCGCCTACGTCGCCCTCGAGGCGGCGCGCCAGGTCGCCGAGGCGGGCGCCGCGGCGGGCGACGTGGCCGCGGTGGCGGCCGTGCAGGAGGAGATCACCTTCGCGGGCTCGCGGACCAGCGCCTTCTCGCTCGACCCCGCCCTGGCCATCGTCGTCGACGTCACCCACGCCACCGACGCCCCCGGCGTGGACCCCAAGGAGCTGGGCCGCCACGAGCTGGGCTCGGGGCCGGTCATCGAGCGCGGCTCGATCATCAATCCCGGGGTCTTCGAGCTGCTGCACGACGCGGCCGAGCGCGAGGGCATCCCGTTCACCGTCTCGGCCTCGGGGCGCAGCACGGGCACCGATGCGGACGCGGTCCACATCTCGCGCGCCGGGGTCCCCACCGGCGTGGTCTCGATCCCCCTGCGCTACATGCACTCCCCGGTGGAGATGGTCCAGCTCGACGACGTCGAGGCGGCGGCGCGGCTGATCGCGACGTTCGCGGCGGCGCTCTCCCCGGACACCTCGTTCGAGCGCTGAGACCGGGTCAGCCTGCCACCAGGGCGAAGACGTCCTGGTGGTCGTCCCAGCCGCGCTCCGCGAAGCGGACCTCCCGCAGGCCGGCGTCCCGAAGCTGACCGCGCACCCACTCGGGCGGGGTCAGCGAGATCCCGTAGCCCGACGCCCCGGGGTAGTCGACGTAGCCGAACCCCTCGGCGCGAAGCGCCGCGAGCAGACTCGCCGACCGCTCTGGCCCGAGCCCGTAGTCGCTGTCGCCGGTCTCCAGGCGCCGGACCGACTCGGCACCGTGCGTCGTGGTCACCAGCACGCCGCCCGGCTCGAGGTGGCGGCTGAAGAAGCCGAGGAGAGCGCGGATCGGCTCGGCGTCGAGGTGGGTGGCCAGCGACCCGCAGAAGGCCAGGTCGAAGCGCCGCGGGAGCGCGAGCGCCGCCAGGTCGACCGCCGAATCGGCGGGCTCGGCCCGGAAGGCGCGGGCGCAGTAGTCGACCCCGTCGCGGTCGAGGTCGCAGGCGGTGAGCCCGGCGTGGGGGAAGTGGACGGCGAGCCAGCGCAGCACCCGGCCATGGCCGCTCGGGAGGTCGAGGATCGTCCGCGGGGGCGGCGCCCCGGCGGCCGCCAGCCCCGCGTCGACGCAGCGCAGCGCGGACAGCCCCACCTCGTAGTAGGCGTCGAGGTCGTTGCCGTGCATGGCGTCGCGGGGCGAGATGCGCCAGCTCACCCGTCGGGCCAGGGCCCGCTCGGCTTCGCTCAGGTGCTCGTCTGACGCCATCCGCCGGCGGGCGGCCAGCGCCCGCGGCGGCGCGACCGTGACGCGCCGGCGCAGCGCGGGACCGAGACGCGACGCCAGGGGAGCGTTGGGCATCAGGGCACGGTATCGCCGCGCGGAGGGAGTTCTGGCCCGGTGCCCGTGCTGGGTGACGAGCTTCGTCGACACCTCGGCGCTGTTCGCGCTCCTCGATCGCGATGACGCCAACCATGGGCGCGCCGCCCGCTTCCTCCGAGAGGCCGAGCCCCAGGAGCGGCTGCTAACCCACAGCTACGTGCTGGTCGAGACGACGGCTCTCACTCACGCGCGCCTGGGAGTGGCGGCGGTGCGCGCGCTGCACCTCGACCTCGGGCCGCTGCTCGACGTGGAGTGGGTCGGCGAGCCGGTCCACCGGGCGGCGATGACGGCACTGATCGCCGCTGGGCGCCGCCGGGTCTCGCTGGTCGATCGCGTCTCCTTCGAGGTCATGCGCGCGCAGGGCGTCGAGAGGGCGTTCGCCTTCGACCCCAACTTCCGCCGGGAGGGGTTCGACCTGGTGCCCTGAGGCGCCGCGTGGTCGGTCGCGATCAGCGGGGCGGCTCGGCCACCGGCAGGGTCCAGTAGCCGTCGTTGCCGACCGGCCTGTGCTCGGCCACCCGGGCCAGCTCCTCGCGCGCCTCCTCGGGCTCGAGCTGGCACACGGCGGCGACCTCCACGGTGGCCAGGGGCTCGCCGGCCCACGCCAGCACCTCCTCCACCCCCGCGGGCGCCGGGCGGCGATCGAGCTGCGGGCCGAGGTTGGCGATGGCCACCTCGTAGGCCTCTACGGGGCGAAAGCCCGGGATGTCGAAGCAGCACCCGTCGGCGGCCTGGAACTGGTAGGAGGGGCAGGTGTAGCGATGGCCCTCGCCGGTGCTGGCCAGGCGGTCGCCCATGACCAGCGCGGCGGCGGAGGGCGCGCGGGCGGCCGCCATGTCCTCGCGCAGCGCCTCCTCGACCTCCGGCTCGGCCATCCACTCCGCCAGCCGCTGGGGGTCGAGCCCGACCTCGCGGGCCGCGCGGTCGAGCGTCTCGTCCTCGTCGAGCAGCCACCCGGCCATGACGAGCACGCGGAGGTGGCGCAGCAGGGGCTTCTCGTGCTGGGGCGAGCGCAGGCGCGCGGCGACCACCGCCCGGCAGGCCGGCGCGGTGGCGCCCATCCGCGGGCGCTCGCGCGCGTCGACCGGCATCCCGTGCTGACGGCGCAGGCGCTTGAGGCTGTCGGCCTGCTTGTCGGGCGTGAAGCCCCGGTCGAGGTAGTGGTCGGGCGACTCGGAGAGCACGACCATCCGCCGCGACCAGTCGATCTGGTCGCCGTAGAGCCACTCCACCCGCCAGCGCGCCGGCTCGGCCGAGAAGGCGAAGGGGCATCCGGGGTCGGTGAACTCGCGGATGCTCAGCCCGCCGCCGGCCATCAGCCGCGCACCAGTCGCTTGTAGGCGATTCGATGCGGGCGGTCGGCCTCGTCGCCCAGCTGCTCGTGGCGCCAGCGCTCGTAGACCTCGAAGTTTCCCTCGAACCAGTGCACGCGCGAGTCGCCCTCGAAGGCAAGCACGTGGGTGCACACCCGGTCGAGGAACCAGCGGTCGTGGGAGACGATGACCGCGCAGCCCGGGAACGCCGCCAGCGCCTCCTCCAACGCGCGCAGGGTGTCGACGTCGAGGTCGTTGGTGGGCTCGTCGAGCAGCAGCAAGTTCCCGCCGCGGCGCAGCAGCTTGGCCAGGTGGACGCGGTTGCGCTCCCCACCCGAGAGCTTGGCCACCTGGCGCTGCTGGTCTGAGCCCTTGAAGTTGAACGAGGCCACGTAAGCGCGCGAGGCCACGCGGCGCTCGCCGACCGTGAGCTGGTCCTCGCCGCCGGAGATCTCCTCCCACACGGTCTTGTCGGGATCGAGCGCGTCGCGCGACTGGTCGACGTAGGCCAGCTCGACCGACTCCCCGAGGCGCAGGCTCCCCGCGTCAGGCTCCTCCTCGCCGGTGATCATGCGCAGCAGCGTGGTCTTGCCCGCGCCGTTGGCCCCGATCACCCCCACGATCCCCGCGGGAGGCAGGGAGAACGAGAGGTCGTCGATCAGCAGCTGGTCGCCGTAGCCCTTGCGCAGTCCGTCGGCCTCGACGACCACGCCGCCCAGGCGCGGGCCGGGCGGGATGTGGATCTGCACCTGATCGAGGGCCACGTTGCGATCCTCGGCGACCAGCGCCTCATAGCGGGCCAGCCGCGCCTTGGACTTCTGGAGGCGCGACGAGGCGTTCATGCGCACCCACTCCAGCTCGGCGGCGATCGTGCGCAGGCGCGCCTTCTCCTGCTTGGCCTCCCGGGCCAGGCGCGCCTGCTTCTGCTCCAGCCAGCTCGAGTAGTTGCCCTGGAAGGGAAGGCCGCGCCCACGGTCGAGCTCGAGGATCCAGCCGGCGACGTTGTCGAGGAAGTAGCGGTCGTGGGTTACCGCGACGACGGTGCCGGCGTACTCGGCGAGGTGGCGTTCGAGCCAGGCGACGGACTCGGCGTCGAGGTGGGTGGTGGGCTCGTCGAGCAGCAAGAGGTCGGGCTGGCGCAGCAGCAGGCGGGCCAGCGCGACCCGGCGGCGCTCGCCGCCCGACAGCCGCGACACGTCGGCGTCCCCCGGCGGGCAGCGCAGCGCGTCCATGGCGGTGTCCAGCGTAGTGTCGAGGCTCCAGGCGTCGGCCGCCTCGATCTGCTCCTGGACGCGGGCGAACTCGTCGGCAGTCTCCTCGGAGTAGTTGGCCGACAGCTCGTTGAAGCGCTCGAGCAGCGCCCGCTGCTCGGCCACCCCGTCCTCGACGTTTGAGCGCACGTCGCGCGACTCGTCGAGCGCGGGCTCCTGCTCGAGCAGCCCGACCGTCGCGCCCGGCGCGAGCTGGGCATCGCCCCGGTACTCGTTGTCCTGGCCGGCCATGATCCGCAGCAGGCTGGACTTGCCCGAGCCGTTGAGGCCCAATACGCCGATCTTCGCGCCCGGCATGAACGACAGCGAGATGTCCTTGAGCACCTCCTTGTCGGGCGGGTGCACGCGCGACAGGCGGTACATGGTGAAGATGTACTGGCCCTGGCTGGACATCGGCGGGGAAGGATAGGAGGGGGCGCGCTGTTCCCGCGCCGCCCAAGTGAGTTCCGTGGCCCAGGGCACCAACGGCCTCGGCATCCGCCGGGTCCAACCGGCGCAGGCCCGCCACGGCGTCGAAGGCGAGATCCGGACTAGGTCAGCCCCTGTCGTTCAGGCCAGCCGCAGCGCCGAGTGTCGCGCGATCGTCTCGTAGCCGCGGTCGCTGTGCAGCAGCGCCACTCCCTCCCGGATCGCTACGGCGGCGTTCAGGCAGTCGGTCATCTTGCGAACCGTCTCGCCGGCGACCCGGCACCTCCGGTAGAGCTCCGCGGCGTGCTCGTATGTGTAGAGGTTCCCCACCGCCAGCAGCGGGAAGCGATGGAGCAGCCGGCGCAGTCCGTCGCGATGGGCACGGCCGGTCGCGCCGGCCAGTATCTCCATGGCGACCACCCGACCCCTGCATGGCCAGCGCCTCCTCGAGGGTCATCGGCTCGTCGATCAGGTGGCGCAGCGCGTAGTCGACCGCCTCGCGCTTGCTTCGCACGGCTCGGGATCGGCGAGGCGGTTGAGCAGGCGCAGCAGCGTCGACTTCCCGCTGCCCGACGGAGCACGCGGCGATTATCCGCCGGCGCCGGCTGTCGCTACGGTTGAGGTTTCATGCCCAGAGTCCTGGACGTCGAACAGGCCCTTTTGCTGCTCGAGCTCGAGCCGCCCTTCGACCACCGCGAGGTCCAGCTCGCCCGCCGGCGGATGGCAAAGCGCTGGCATCCAGACATCGCTCCGCCCGGGCGGGCGCACGAGCACCAGCGCCATCTCCAGGCGATCAACGAGGCCGCAGACCAGCTCGCGTCGCTGGCCGAGTCCGCCCGCGGCGGCAGGGTCTCCTCGGGCGCAGTCAGGGCCAGCGCCGCCGCCGCCCGCAAGCGCCGTGCCGAGGAGGGGCGCCGGGCGTACGAGGCCGAGCAGCGGGCGCGTGAGCAGGCCGCCGATCGCGAGCGCCACGACCCGTTCGGCGACCGCATGCCCGACCACTCGGTCGTGCACCGCTACGCCCGCTGCCTGTCCTATCCCGAGTGGGGGGTGGGAACGGTCACCGGCATCTACTTCTCGGGCGAGGGCGACGACGTCCAGCAGTGGGCGCGCCTGCGCTTCGAGGTAGGGGTGCGCACCGTGCCGGCCGGCAGCCTCCAGTTCGTCGACTTCTCCAAGCCCGACCCGTCGGCTGATCGCGTCGCGCGGTTCATGACCGCCGCCCAGCACGCGATGGGCGAGGGCGAGCACGCGCTGGCCGCCCAGCGCCTGGTCTACGCCCGCGACGCCGAGCCCCAGAACCCCGCCGTCCTGCGCATGATGACGCTGGCCTTCTGGCAGAGCGGCAACCTTCCCGCCGCCGCGCGGGCGGTGCGCGACTGGGCGCGGGTCGAGGGCGACCGGCCGACCGTCCATCGCTTCGCCGCCCGCGTCTACGAGGACATGGGGTCGTTCTCGCTCGCCGCCGAGGCGGCGCAGCGCGAGGCCCGCCTGGCGCCCGCCGGCGCCTCGGCCTGGGAGCGGCTCGGGCGGCTGCGCCTGCGCCTGGGCGAGCGGGCGGCGGCCCAGGCGGCGTTCGAGCGCGCCCGTGAAGCCGGGCCGACGGTCGAGGGGCTGCTCGACCTGGCCCTCGTCCACCACCTCGGGGGCGACGTGGGAGCGGAGGTCGCAGCCTGCGAACAGGCCACGCGCCTCGATCCTCGCTCCGGCGCCGCCTGGAGCCGCCTGGCCCACGCCCTGGCCCGGACCGAGCGCATCGGCGAGGCCATCGGCGCCTGCGAGCGGGCCCTGGGCCTAGCCGACGACGCCGAGGTCCACGACCTCCTGAGCCAGCTGCGCGCCGCGCAGGCGCGCGTTATCCCGCAGCGCAGCGCGGCCTGACCGACCGAAGGGAGCGTTCCTGATCGGCTGCGGTGCCGCCGGGCGATCCGACCCGGCGGCTAGCGTCCGCGACGTGCGCCTCATCGTCGCTCGCTGCGAGGTCGTCTATGCCGGCCGCCTGTCGACTCGGCTGCCCGAGGCGGTGCGGCTGATCGTCGTGAAGTCCGACGGGTCGGTGATGGTCCACGCCGACAGCGGCGGCTACAAGCCGCTCAACTGGATGGTCGCGCCGACGGTCGTCGAGGAGGAGGGCGAGCCGCCGCAGCGCCTGGTCGTTCGCCGTCGCCGGGGCGACGAGCGCCTGGACATCTCCCTGGTCGAGGTCCTGTCGGACACGGCGCACGACATGGGCGCCCCCGATCACGCCGCCGGCCTGGACAAGGACGGCGTCGAGGCCCACCTCCAGGAGCTGCTGGCGCAGGCGCCCGAGTGGTGCGGCGAGGGCTTTCGGCTGGTCCGGCGCGAGTGGCCGACCGATATCGGGCCGGTCGACCTGATGTGCCGCGATGGGGGTGACGGCTGGGTGGCGGTGGAGATAAAGCGGGTCGGGACGATCGACGCCGTCGAGCAGCTCTCGCGCTACCTCGAGCGCATCCGCCGCGACCCGGCGCTGGGCGAGTGCCGCGGCGTGCTGGCCGCGCAGGCCGTCAAGCCCCAGGCGCGCGTGCTGGCTCAGGCGCGGGACATCGGGTGGGTCGAGGTCGCCCTCGAGACTCTCCGCGGCGAGCGCGAGCCCGAGCTGACGCTGTTCGCCTGAGCCGTGCAGACGTGGGCAGCGGCGACGTGGCGACCCTGACGGTGCTGGAGCACCCCGCCCCCCGCGAGGTCGACGTCGCCTTCGAATAGGCTCTGGCCCCGTGGCCGAGCCGTCCGTCCTCACCGTCCAGCGCGACGGCGTCCAGGTCATCACGATCAACCGCCCCCAGGCGCGCAACGCCGTCGATCGCGAGACCGCGGAGGGCATCGCCGCCGGCCTCGACCAGCTCGACGACGACGCGAACCTGCGCGCCGGCGTCATCACCGGCGCGGGCGGAAGCTTCAGCGCCGGGATGGACCTCAAGGCCTTCACCCGTGGGGAGCGCCCGCACGTCGAGGGTCGGGGGTCGGGGGGAATCGTCCAGCAGCCGCCGGTCAAGCCGCTGATCGCGGCGGTCGAGGGCTACGCGGTGGCGCTGGGCTTCGAGATCGTGCTGGCCTGCGACCTGATCGTCGCCGCCCGCGACGCCCGCTTCGGCCTGCCCGAGGTCAAGCGGTCGCTCGTGGCCGTGGCCGGCGGCCTCATCCGCCTGCCCCGCCGCATCCCCTACCACGTGGCCATGGAGCTCGCCCTCACCGGCGACTTCATGGACGCCGCCCGGGCGTCCCAGCTCGGCCTGGTCAATCGCCTGGCCGAGCCGGGGCAGGCGCTCGACGCCGCGCTGGAGCTGGCCGGCGCGATCGGCCGCAACGGCCCGTTGGCCCTCGATGCGTCCAAGCGCATCGTCACCGCCTCCCAGGACTGGACCGAGGAGGAGGCCTGGGCGCGCCAGGGCGAGATCGCCGGCCCCGTCTTCTCGTCCGATGACGCGCGGGAGGGCGCGACCGCATTCGCCGAGAAGCGCGAGCCGGTGTGGAAGGGTCGCTGAGACGCCCAGCCGCGCGCGCCGCCTCGAGGTAACCGCCCGCGCAGGCGCCTCCTAGCTGCCGCCTTCGCCCCAGAGCGTCGCCAGCAGCGAGCGCGGGCCGCCGCGGTCGCGGTGCTCGCACAGGTAGACGCCCTGCCACGTCCCCAGCGCCAGTCGCCCGGCCGCGACGGGGATCGACAGCGACGGCCCCAGCAGGGAAGTCTTGACGTGGGCGGGCATGTCGTCGTCGCCCTCCAGGGTGTGGGTCCAGTAGTCGGCGCGCTCGGGCACGGCCCGATCGAACCACGATCCGAAGTCGCGGCGCACGTCGGGCGAGGCGTTCTCGTTGAGGGTGAGCGAGGCCGAGGTGTGGCGGATGAAGAGGTGGGCGAGCCCGACGGAGATCCCGCGCAGCTCCGGCAGCGCCTCCACGACCTCGTCGGTGACCAGGTGGAATCCACGCGGCCGGGCCGGCAGGTCGATCTCTCGCTGAAGCCACATCGGCCCACAACGTAGCGGCGCCCGGGCCACCCCGAGGCTCGCGCCCGCGGTGCGTCAGCCCAGCTCGGGCAGCCGCGCCACCTTCATGTCGACGCGCTCGCCCCGGAACGGGACTCCCTCGGCGACCAGCCGCCGGCGCTGGCGCTCGCCCTTGGCCAGCGAGCCGTCGGCTCGCACGACGCGGTGCCAGGGGAGCGACGGGTCCTCGACTGCCGCCAGCACCGCCCCGGCGAAGCGCGGCGCGCCAGGCGAGAGGTCGCCGTAGGCGCAGACGAAGCCGGGCGGGATGGCGCGCACGCGTGCCAGCACGCGCGCGGCGCGGGGGCTGGTTGAGGATGGCTGCACTAGCGTTTGCCACCATGGTCGGCGATCTCCGGGCCAAGGCCCAGCGGCGCATGGACGGGACCCTCCCGGGCTGGTTCGGGCTCGAGGTGACGGCAGCGGAGCACGGCCGGGTGGAGGCCCGGCTCGACCTGCGGCCGGAGTTCATCGCGCCCAACGGCTACCTGCACGCCGGGACCGTCGTCACGCTGGCCGACACGTGCTGCGGGCTGGGCTGCGAGCTCTCGTTGAGCGAGCCGTCGACCGGCTTCACCACGGTGGAGCTGAAGGTCAACCTGCTCAGGACGGCACGGGCGGGCGAGGCCCTGCTCTGCCAGGCCACCGCCTCCCACCTCGGCCGCACGACCCAGGTGTGGGACGCCCGCGTCGAGCGAGCGTCCGACGGGCGGCCCCTCGCCCTGTTTCGCTGCACCCAGTACCTGTTGGGTCACGCCGCCAGCTGACCAAGGTCAGCGGCGACCCGAGCGGGCGAGGCCCCAGTGCCTCAACCCGACGGAGGCGGACTCGGAGAGCAGGAGCTGCCGCCCAGGGCCTCGCACAGCGCGTCGAACGCCGGCTTGGGCTGGAGGTTGGCGTCGAAGGGCAGGGCGTACCCGTAGCCGTCGTACTTGCCGGGAATCCACGAGAAGCGGTCGGTGAAGCCCCAGGTGGTGCGGCAGCGGGAGACGTCCAGACAGGCCTTGAGGATCCCACGATAGACATCGGCCTGCTTGTCCAGGGCCTCCGGCGTCGGACCAGACCCGTTCTCGCCGTCCTCGAGCCGCACGTCCATCTCGCTCACGTCTACGTCCATGCCCAGGTCGCTGAAGCGCTTCATGTTGCGCTCAACGTCGGCCGCCGACGGCGGACAGCGCGCCCCCAGCGGGGCGCACAGGCTGACGTGCATCTGGAGGCCCACCCCGAGCGGCACGCCCGGCAGCTGGCGCTTGAGCGAGCTCATGAGCTTGTACATCGACCTGGACTTCCCGCTCACGCCATCGGCGTTGATCTCGTTGTAGAACAGGCGCGCGTCGGGGTCGGCCTCGTGGGCGAACTGGAAGGCCAGCTTCACGTAGTCCGGATAGCCGATGACCTGGCTCCAGATGCTCTTGACGCCGATGGCCTCGTTGACCACGTCCCAGCTGCGGACGCGCCCCTTGTAGTGGCGCATGACCGTCTGGATGTGGTTCTTCATGATCGTGATGAGCTCGCGCTTGCGCCAGTGGCCGCCGGTCAGCCAAGACGGGAGCTGCTCGTTCCAGACGAGCGTGTGCCCGTGCACCGCGAGCCCGTTGCTCTCGGCGTAGTCGACGACCGCGTCGCCCCGACTGAAGTCGAAGTCGTCGCGCGACGGCTCGGTCGCATCCCACTTCATCTCGTTCTCAGGGGTTACCTGCGTGTACTCGCTGGCGAGCTTGGCCGCGTAGTCGGCGTCGGACGAGAGCGCGTAGCCCTTGACGCCCGTGCCCACGGCGAGCTGCGGCGGGGCGAGCTGACGCAGGGGCGGCTGGCCGTCGTCGGCCAGCGTCGCCGCGGGGGCGAGCGCAAGCACCGCACACGCGAGGACCAGCACGGCTGTTCGAGCGCCGGGCGCCATGCACCGAGCCGCCATCGGCGGCGCTGCCTGCCCAGCAACCATCGAAATCCCCCCGCTCTGGATTTCGGCAGGCTAGCGGGCCCAGGGCCGGCATGACCAGCCCGCCTTCGCGCCTACACGATCTGTTGCGAGGAACCCTCTCCAGACCTTCTTATCGCTCGCCGGGCTTCTTCTTGGGGTACATCGAGACGGGGATCGACGGATTGAGCGCCGTGGCGACGATGCGGTTCTGCTCGGCCACGTGGGCGGCGGGGTAGCCCTCTCCGGGGCTCGCGCGCTCGGGGCGCCCCACGTAGCCGAAGCTCAGGTGGTCGGGCAGGATCTGCATGAGGCGAGGGCTCATGTGCGCGCGGGCGCCCATGTTGCGCGGCTCCTCCTGGACCCACACCACCTCACGCAGGTTGGGATAGGTGGCGATGAGATCGAGGATCTGCGCCTGTGGGAAGGGGGAGAGCAGCTCGACGCGCCCGACCGCGATGCCCTCGTTGCCCTCGCGGCCCGGGTGGCCGACGAGGTCGTAGTAGATCTTGCCGGTGCACAGCAGCAGCCGCGTCACCTTCTCCAGATCCACCCGCGGCTCGCCCAGCACGGGATAGAACTGCGTGTCGGCCAGGTGCTCGATGCGGTTGGTGGCCTGGCCGAGGCGCAGCAGGCTCTTGGGGGTCATGACGACGAGTGGACGCTGCTTGGCGATGCGCGCCTGACGTCGCAGGAGGTGAAAGTACTGCGCCGGAGTGGTCAGGTTGGCCACCCGGATGTTGCCCTCGGCGCACAGGGCGAGGAAGCGCTCGAGCCGACCCGACGAGTGCTCGGGGCCCGAGCCCTCGTAGCCGTGGGGCAGCAGGAGGGTCAGGCGGGTGGACTCCCCCCACTTGGCCAGCCCCGACACGATGAACTGGTCGACGATGACCTGGGCGGCGTTGACGAAGTCGCCAAACTGGGCCTCCCACAGCACCAGGGTCTCGGGCGCCTCCTGGGAGTAGCCGTACTCGTATCCCAGGCAGGCGACCTCGGACAGCGGTGAGTTGTGCAGCTCCATCGGGGCGAGCGCGCCCGGGAGGTTCTGGATGGGCGAGACGGTGTGGCCGGTCTTGGCGTCGTGCAGGACCATGTGGCGCTGGGAGAATGTGCCGCGCTCGGTGTCCTGGCCGGTCAGGCGGATCGGGGTCCCCTCGGTCAGCAGCGACGCGAAGGCCAGCGCCTCGGCGTGGGGCCAGTCGATCCCGCCCTCGGCCCCCAGGGCTTCGCGGCGGCGGTCGAGCACGCGGGCGAGCTTGGGGTGGACGGTGAAGCCCTCGGGCACCTTGAGCAGCTCTTCGTTGAGCACGCGCAGCCGCTCGGCCGAGACCGCGGTCTTGACCTCGGGGCTGGGGGAGCGGTCGAGCTTGTACTGGCCGGTGGTGTGCTCGACCCGCTGGGCGTCCTCGATGCGGCGCTTGAGCTGCTGGTGGAGCTCGGTGAGGCGGTTCCACACCTCCTGCTCCTCGGCGTCGACCTCGCTCTGGGAGACCACCTTCTGCTCGACGAGCTGGCGGGCGTAGAGCGTGCGCACCGTCGGGTGGCTCTTGATCTTGGCGTACATCTCGGGCTGGGTGTAGGCGGGCTCGTCGGCCTCGTTGTGGCCGAAGCGGCGGTAGCCGATGAGGTCGATGACCACGTCGTGGCCGAACTCCTGACGGAAGGCGAAGGCCAGCCGCACGGCCGAGATGCACGCCGCCACGTCGTCGGAGTTGACGTGGATGATCGGGACGTCGAAGCCCTTGGCCAGGTCCGACGCCCACTGGGTGGATCGGGCCTCGTCGGGGTCGGTCGTGAAGCCGACCTGGTTGTTCTGGATGAGGTGGACGGCGCCGCCCACCTTGTAGCCGTCGAGGCCCTGGAGGTTGAGAGTCTCGGCCACCACGCCCTGGGCGGGAAAGGCAGCGTCACCGTGGAGGATGATCGGGACCGCGGCGTTGGTGTCGCGGTGGGCGTGGGGACCCTGGCGGGTGGTCTGCGCGGCTCGGGTGGCGCCCTCGACCACCGGGGAGACGAACTCGAGGTGGCTGGGATTGGACTCCAGCACGACCTTGATGGGTTGCCCGTCGGCCAGCTCGTAGGTGCCCTCGGCGCCGTGGTGGTACTTGACGTCTCCCGTCCCGCCCTGGGGGATGGTCGTCACCGCGTCCAGCGTGGAGGCGCCCTCGAACTCGGCGAAGATCGTGTCGTAGGCGCGCCCGAGGTTGTGGGCCAGCACGTTGAGGCGGCCGCGGTGGGCCATCCCGATCACCACCTCGCGGGCCCCCTTGGCCCCGCCCAGCTGGATCAGCTCGTCGATGATCGGGACCGTCATGTCCAGCCCCTCGATCGAGAACTGCTTCTGGCCCAGGTAGGCCTTGTGCATGAAGCGCTCGAGCGCGTCGACCGCGGTCTGGCGCGTGGGCAGCGCGCGGTGCTCGGCGGTGGGCAGCGGGCTGCGGTAGGCGCCCGACTGGCTCGTCTCGCGC
>JBBPZM010000003.1:0-13603 GCA_038199035.1 Solirubrobacterales bacterium
CACGTAGGCTGCGACAACAAGGGTCTCCAGCGATGCTGTCAACTCGTGCTCCAATCACGAGGGGGCAGGGCTGGAGGCCCTTTTCCTTGCTCACCACCGGGATCCTCGCAATGAGCAGCGAACCCACATCAAGCCTCTAGGCGGCTGAGCTCGCGGGTGATCTCGCGCAGCGAGTCGGTGTCCTGGGGGGCGGCGAAGGCGTCGCCCAGATCGCTGGTCTCGACCGTGCGACGCAGGGGACGCTCCTCCAGCCGCCAGGCCAGCAGAAAGGCCACGGCCACGACGCACGCCGCGATCAGGAACACGGTCGAGAGCGAGTCGGTGAACGAGCCGACGTAGCTGTCGTGGATCGCCGGGGGAAGGCCCGCCACCTGGCCCGGGTTGACCTGACCGGCGTCGAGCCCCGCGCTCGCCGGCGAGCCCGCGGGCAGGCGCGCGGCCAGCTCCCCGGCCAGCCGGTTGGCGAAGATCGCCCCGAGGATCGCCGTTCCCAGCGAGCCGCCGATCGAGCGAAACAGCGTGGCCGCCGAGGTGGCCACGCCGAGCTGCTCGTAGGGCACGGCGTTCTGCACCGCGAGCACCAGCACCTGCATCACGCCGCCCAGCCCGACGCCCAGCACGAGCATGTAGAGGCCGGTGACGACGGTCCCCGTGCCCGGCTCCAGGCGCGAGAGCAGCAGGAGCCCCACGGCGGCGGTCGCGGTGCCCATGATCGGGAAGCGCTTGTAGCGGCCGGTGCGCGAGATGAGCTGGCCCGAGCCGATCGAGGCGGTGAGCACGCCGGCCATCAGCGGCAGCAGCTGGAGCCCGGAGGCGGTGGGGCTCAAGCCCCGGACGACCTGCTGGAAGAGCGGGAGATAGGTGAGCGAGCCGAACAGCGCGAACCCCACGACCAGCCCGATCGACGAGGTGACCCGGAAGACCCGGTTGCCGAACAGGGCGGGCGGGAGGACCGGCTCGGCGGCCTGGCGCTCGACCCAGGCGAAGGCGGCGAGCGCGACCACGGCCAGCACCCCAAGCCCGACGATGAACGGCGAGCCCCAACCGTAGGTGGTGCCCCCCAGCGTGGTCAGGAGCACGAGCGACGACAGGCCCACCCCGAGCAGGGCCGTACCAAGGTAGTCGACCCGGTGCTGGCGACGCTCGCCCGCCGCCGGCAGGGCGACCGCCAGCACGGCGAGGGCCAGCGCCCCCAGGGGGAGGTTGATGTAGAAGACCCAGCGCCAGCTGGCGTGGCTGGTGAAGAAGCCGCCGATCAGCGGCCCCGCCACGCTGGCCACGCCGAATACCGCTCCGAAGAACCCCATGTAGCGACCGCGCTCGCGCGGCGCGACGACGTCGCCCACCGCCGCCTGGGCGCTGACCATCAGCCCGCCGCCGCCGAGGCCCTGTAGCGCGCGGAAGGCGATCAGCTCGGTCATGCCCTGGGCCAGCCCGCACAGCGCCGAGCCGGCCAGGAAGACGAGCAGGGCGCCCTGAAGCACGACCTTGCGCCCGTACAGATCGCCGAGCTTGCCGTAGAGCGGGGTGACGATCGTGATGGCCAGCAGGTAGGAGGTCACCACCCACGACAGGTGGTTGAGCCCGCCAAGGTCGCCGACGATCGTCGGCAGCGCGGTCGAGACGATCGTCTGGTCCAGCGCGGCCAGGAGCATGGTCAGCATCAGGGCGCCGACGACGATGAGCACGCGCCGGTGACCGGGTTGCTCGCCCGCCGAGCCGTCGCGGTGCCCGACCGGGGAGCGCTGGTTGAGGGTGGATGCCATCTCGCCCTTCAACTTAGTCCACGGGCCTGCGAGCCAGGGCGGCCCGCATGCGGGCGCCGGCATACTGTCGGGATGTCCCACACGGCGACGTGCGACCTCGACGCCGACCACGCCCACGACGAGGGCGCCCGGCGGGAGCCAGCGCCCGTGCAGGGCCACTCCCACGGCCTGGTCGACCGCTCGATCACCCGCTCGCGCGCGGGTGTGCGCGTGGTCTCGCTCTCCCTGGCCATCCTCCTGGTCACCGCCCTTGTCCAGGGCGCGGTCTACGTGGCCACCGGGAGCATCGCCCTGCTGGCCGACCTCATCCACAACGCGGGCGACGCCCTGACGGCGATCCCGCTCGGCGCCGCCTTTGTGCTGCGCTCCGAGCGCGCGGAGCGCGGCGCGGGGATGGCGGTCGTCCTGGCCATCCTGGTCAGCGCCGTGTTCGCCGGCGCCTTTGCGATCGAGAAGATCGTCCACCCGATCGCCCCGGACCACCTCCTCGCCCTGGGCGCGGCCGGCCTGGTCGGCGTCGTGGGCAACGCCATCGCCGCCCGGGTGCGCACCAGCGCGGGGCGGCGGCTGCGCAGCCCGGCGCTGGTCGCCGACGGCGCCCACGCCCGCAGCGACGCGGTCGTCAGCCTCGGCGTGGTGGCCAGCGCGATCGTGGTGGCGCTGGGCCTCCCGATCGCCGACCCCATAATCGGGCTGGTGATTACCGCGATGATCCTCCACATCACCTGGGAGAGCTGGCGCACGGTGCGCGGGCACGAGCATGATCACTCCTGAGGCCGGCGCGACTCCTCGACGGCGAAGGGCGGCGCTCGTCGCCATCGTCCTGGTGGCCACCGTCGCGGTCGCGGCCGTGGCCCTCGCGGCCGGCGGCAGGACGCTGCGCCCCGGGGTCCAGGCCCACCTGCTGCTCAGCGACGTCGGCCCGGCCCAGGCCGCACGCCAGCTCGACAGCGCCCGGGCGGCGGGCGCCTCGCTGGTGCGCGTGGACGTGGGCTGGTCGAACCTCGCGCCCAGCGGCCCCGGCCGCTACGACGGGCGCTACCTGGCCCGCATCGACTCGGTCGTCGCCGCGGCCAACCGCCGCGGGATGACCGTGCTCTTCATGCTGTGGACCACCCCCTGCTGGGCCTCCAGCGCCCCGGCTTCCCTGCGGCAGGGCTGCGTCGGGAGATGGTGGGAGCGGGGCGTGCAGAAGTACCCGCCCCGGCAGGCGGGGCAGTTCGCCGCCGCGCTGGGGTTCCTCGCCCACCGCTACCGCGGCCGCCAGGTCGCCTGGGAGGTCTGGAACGAGCCCAACTCCCCGGACTTCTTCGTCGCCGCCGACCCGGCCGCCAGCTACGCGGCGCTGCTGCGAGCGGCCTACCCCGCCGCCAAGCGGGGAGATCCCCGGACCACCGTCGTCGGCGGCGCGCTCACGCACTCCGACGTCGCGTTCACCGAAGCCCTCTACGCGCACGGCGTCAAGGGCTACTTCGACGCTTTCTCGGTCCACCCCTACAGCGACGACAGGTCGCCCGAGGACGACCACTCCCCGCTCGCGTTGCGCCTCACCGAGGGCGTCTCGGCCATCCACGCGACGATGGCCCGGCACGGGGACCCCAAGCCGATCTGGCTCACCGAGCTGGGCTGGTCGACGGCCACCACCCGGGGCGCCCGCCCGTGGCAGAACGGCGTCGATGAGGCGACCCAGGCCAGATACCTCGAGCAGGCCTACGATCAGGTCAGCCGCCTGCCCTATGTCGAAGCCACGGTGTGGTTCAACCTGATCGACACCTCTCACAGCTCGAGCGACTCCGTCGGCAACTTCGGGCTCCTGCGCCACGACTGGTCGGCCAAGCCGGCCTACGACGCGTTCCAGCGGACCTTCGGCGCGCCCTGAGGCGCCGCCGTCAGGCGACGAGCTCGCCGATCAGGACTACGGTCCCGAACACCGCGGCGAGCACGGCCACGACCGCCACGAGACGGACCGGTGGGCCCGTGCACGCCGGTTGCGTGGACGGCCGCGTGGCCCCTTCCGCGGGCGATCAGCCAGCGGTTGACCGGCATGGCGATCACGCCGGCGAGGGCAGGGCGAGGGCGAGACTGCCCAGAAGAGCAATGAGCCAAGGCCGGCGTTCATCGCGCCTGGAACCACCACCATGATCGCGTTGTCGACGACCTCCATCACCGTGATGCTCGTTTCTGCGCGAGCGGCGGGTCGGATCTCAGCCGGCGTGCATCCCGCGTCCGCTCGTCGGCTGGTCGCCAGCGGGGACGCCACCGGCGAGCGAGGGACCGCCATACCAGCGCGTCCGCCAAGCGTTCATCTCAGCTATCTCACGGCTCTGGGCGGTGATTATCGCGTTGGCCAGCGAGCGGACCCCCGCATCCGGCCGGCGCGCAAGCACGGCCCGCGCCATCCGGATCGCGCCCTGGTGGTGCGGAATCATCATGTCGATGAACGCCCGATCGAACGGCCGCGCATCGTTGAGCATCCCTGCGCCGCCCATGCGGCTCATCCCCGCCGCGTCTGCCGACAGCCCCAGGGCTTCGTGGCCCATCGGGTCGGGCCGCAGCGCCGTCCCGAACGAGCGCTGGTAGAGCCTCCGCATCTGGCCTATCTCCCGGTTCTGGGTGGCGACGATCGACGTCGCGAGCCGTCGCACCTCTGGATGCTCGGCGCGGCGCTCAGCGACCCTGGCCATCTCGACCGCCGACTGGTGATGGGGCACCATCGCGGCCAGGAACGGGCCCTCCGCCCCCGTATGCTGCGTCTCGGACTGTGAGCCACTCCCGCAGGCGACGAGGCCGGTCGTGAGCAGCGCCACCGGGACGGCGGCGATCAACCGGCGCCGCGCAATCCACTGGCTCGGGTGACGACGAAACATGGGATAGATCCCTTCGGGAGGTGGGCAGGGGGGGTGAGTGCTAGCGGCGGCCCGCGGCCGCCAGCTCGTCTTCGCTTGCGTGGTCGTGCTCGTGCGGGGTCGTGGCGAAGCGCTCCCGGCAGTGCTGCGAGCAGAAGTAGACGGTGCGCCCGTCGTGCTCGGCGACGACAGCCTTCTTGCGGTCGACCTTCATCCCACACACCGGGTCGGTCTCGCCACGTCGGAACGTGAGGTAGAAGAGCGCGGCGAAGATCACGAGGCCGATCGCGTTGGTGAAGAGCTTGTAGTCGAGCGAGACGTGTCCGAAGATGTCGCCGCGATTCGGTCGCGTGGTGGGGACCAGGTGCAGCAGCGAGAACAGCCCGTCGACGGCGAGAGCGGCCACCACCATCGTCACGAACATCAGTGCGGTGATCCGCAAGGCGAACGCGGTGCCGTAGTACTTGCGGTAGATCGCGATGATCGGCAGGACGATCAGGTCGGCGAAGATGAAGGCCATCACGCCCCCGAAGCTGATGCCTCCGCTCCAGAGGACCGCGGCGAGCGGGACGTTGCCGACCGAGCAGACGAAGGAGAGCACGGCGATCACCGGGCCGACGATCACGTTCTCGATCGTCCGCAGCCCCGCGGGTGCGTTCGTGATGAACAGCCCGTTGAAGAAGTCGTTGCCGAGCAGCCCGATGAAGCCGGCCAGCAGGAAGCCGAGGGTGATCTCCTTCCACAGCATCGCCCAGTCGTTGCGGAAGTTGTGCGCGACGTCGGACCACGCCTCGGCCGACGTCAGGCGCTGGCGCCACGTCAGCTTCGAGCCAGCGCTGTGGTGCTGATGGCCCGAGTCCGCGGCCTCCGCGTGCTCGCGCGCCGCGGCTTCGGCGTGAGGTGAGACGAAGACGCGGAGCAGCGCGGTCATCAAACCGATCAAGACCAGCCCGCCGACGAACTCGGCCAGCGTGAACTGCCAGCCGATCAACAGCCAGAGCACCAGGCCCAGCTCGAGCACGAGGTTGGTCGAGGCGAACTGGAACGCCAATGCCGACGCGACCGAGGCGCCCTTCTGGAATAGCGACTTGGCGATCGCGATCGCCGCGTACGAGCACGAGGACGATGCCGCCCCCAGACCGGTCGCCTTGGCCACCGGCCCGATCCCGCCCCCACCCAAGCTCGCCTCGATCCGCTCGCGGGGCACCCACGCCTGCACGATCGCCGAGATCGCGAACCCCAGGACGAGCGCCCACCAAACCTCGTAGGCCATCTCGAAGGCCTGGAAAAAGCCCTGGCCGATGGTTGGCAACCAGCCGCTCATCTCAGCTGGCTTTTGTTCCGTCCGGGGGCAACACGCCCGTACCGTTGCATACCCCTACCTGGTATGTCAAGATCCGGGATATGGCCTCTTCACCACCTCCCTATCCTCTGGGCATGGATACCAAGCCCGGCTACTCGGCCAGCAAGGACGACCTCCTCAAGCGCCTCGGGCGCGTGGAGGGGCAGGTGCGCGGCATCGCCCGCATGGTGGGCGAAGAGCGCCATTGCATCGACGTCATGACCCAGATCACCGCCATCCAGGCCGCCCTGGACAAGATCGCCCTGGGGCTCCTCGACGAGCACGCCCGCAACTGCATGCGCGGCGAGGGTGAAGCGCCGCCCGCCTCCGACGCCCAGGTCGACGAGATGATGGGCGCGGTCGGCCGGATGCTGCGGCGCTAGCCAGCCGCGACCGCAGGCCCCTCGCGGCCGGCGGCGCCCGGGCGTCGGCGAGAATCCCCGCCATGGCCACCTCGCTGGCATCGCGCATGTCCGGGCGAACCGCGCGAATGCGCCGCCTCGAGACGCCGCTCGGGCGGTTCCTGCGCACCGAGACCGGGAGCGCCACCGTCCTGCTCGCCGCGACCCTGGCCGCGCTGGTGTGGGTCAATGCGGACGCGCCCTCCTACGACGGGGTCTGGCGCGCGACCCTCTCGATCCGCCTCGGCGGATCCGGGATCTCGCAGGACCTGCGCGACTGGGTCAACAGCGGCCTCATGGCCTTCTTCTTCTTCGTGGTCGGTCTCGAAGGCCGCCGCGAGCTCGACCTGGGCGAGCTGCGAGAGCGCCGCCGGGTCGCCCTGCCGCTGCTCGCCGGACTCGGGGGGATGGCCGCCGGGGCTGCGCTCTACCTGGCCGTCAACGCCGGTCGCCCCTCCGCCCACGGCTGGGGCGTCGCCATGTCGACCGACACCGCCTTCGTGCTCGGCATGCTCGCCCTGGTCGGGCGTCGCGTGCCCGAGCGCCTGCGCACCTTCATGCTCACCGTGGTCGTGGTGGACGACCTCGCCGCGCTCGTCGTCATCGCCACCGTCTACACGAGCCACCTCGTTCTCGCCCCGCTGGTCGTGGCCGTCGTCCTCCTTACCGCGGTCCCGCTGGCCACCAGTCTGAGAATCCGCCCGGGCATCGTCTACGCCGTCCTGGCCGTCGCCGCCTGGGTGGCGCTGCTGAAGTCGGGCATCGACCCGGTGGTCGTCGGGCTGGCCATGGGCCTGGTCACCTATGCCGCCCCGGCGGCGCGCGGCGACCTCGAGCGCGCCACCGACCTGTTCCGGCGCTTCCGCGAGCAGCCGACGCCGGAGCTCGCCCGGTCGGCGCGCCTGGGCTTGAACTCCGCCGTCTCCCCCAACGAGCGCCTCCAGCAGCTCTATCACCCCTGGACGAGCTATCTGATCGTGCCGGTCTTCGCGCTGGCCAACGCCGGCATCGCGATCGACGGGCCGTTCCTCGCGCGCGCCTACAGATCGCCGATCACGCTGGGGATCATCGTTGGCTACCTCGTGGGCAAGCCGGGCGGGATCCTCGGCGTCTCCTGGTTGGTATCCGGGGTGAGCCGCGGCCGCGTGCGCCCGCCGGTCGGATGGGCGGCGGTGGCCGGCGGCGGCGCCATCGCCGGCATCGGCTTCACGGTCTCGCTGCTGATCGCGTCGCTGGCCTTCGAGGGGGTGCAGCTACAGGAGGCCAAGCTCGGCATCCTCACCGCGGCGCTCGGCGCGGCGCTGTCGAGCTGGCTCGTCCTGCGGGCTGCGACCATGCTCCCCGCACGCCTGCGCGTCCGGGCGCTGGTCGGTATGTCGGAGGTGATCGTCGACCTCGCCGACCCGGTCGACCTCGAGCACGACCACTGGCGCGGGCCGGCGGACGCACCGGTCACGCTGGTGGAGTACGGCGACTTCGAGTGCCCGTTCTGCGGCCAGGCCGAGCCCGTCGTGCGCGAGCTGCTGGCCGACTTCGGCGACGTGCACTACGTCTGGCGCCACCTGCCGCTGACCGACGTCCACCCCCACGCCCAGTTCGCCGCCGAGGCCTCGGAGGCCGCCGCCCTCCAGGGCGCCTTCTGGGAGATGCACGACCTCCTGCTCGACCACCAAGGGGCGCTGCGCCCGGCCGACCTCGTCGACTACGCCCAGCGGCTGGGTCTGGAGGTCGAGCGCTTCGCCGACGACCTGGGCCGCCACGCCGGCGCCGCCCGGGTGGCCCAAGACGTCGACGGCGCCGACCTCAGCTCCGTCTCGGGAACGCCGACCTTCTTCGTCAACGGCCGCCGCCACCACGGCGCCTACGACGTAGACACCCTCTCGCGGGCCGTTCGCGCCGCCCGCGCCCGGGCCGCCGTGGCCCGCTGAGCGCCGGCCGGCGCGGCGGGGCCGCCGTGGTCCGCTGACGCGCCGACCAGAGCTCCGGCCGCGCCAGGCGCTCCCGCTCACCGGGGCCCCTGCAAGCGGCGATACTGGCCCACCTCATCCCGATCGAGGAGGTCCCATGACTGAGCGCTGGTTCAAGCCAACGGAGCTCGAGGAGCTCTCGCGGCCGACGATGGACCGGGCGATCGAGGCGCTGGACGCCGGCGATCTCGACCGCGCGCGCGGCCTGTGCGAAGAGATGAAGCACGAGTGGCTGATGCTGCACGACCTGATGACCGAGTCGCTGCTGGGCCTGATCTCCTTCGTGCAAGAGCGGCTGGGCGACGAGGGCGTCGCCGAGGCCTGGGAGCAGGTGACCGAGCGGGGCTGGAGGCGCCACCACGACGCTATCGGACGCCTCGACCGTCGCCAGCTCGTCTACCTGCTGGCCGCCACGTGGCGAGCGCACTCGGGGTCCGGGGTGGGCGAGCACCCAGGGCGCTTCACGATCGCCGAGGACGACGACAAGGTGACCTTCACGATGAACCCCTGCGGGTCGGGCCAGCGCCTCGTGCGCAAGGGCCTCTACGAGTCGGCGGGCTATGGGCGCACCCGCGAGGCGCACGAGTGGTCCTACGGTCGTCGCGACTTCCCCCTCTACTGCACCCACTGCTCGTTCATGAACGAGAAGCTGCCGATCGAGTGGAGCGGCTATCCCCTCTATCCGTCCGACCCGCCCGAGGACTACTCCACCGATCCGTGCACGTGGTACTGGTACAAGGACCCCGACGCCATCCCCGAGCGCCACTGGAACCGCTACGGCGCGGTCAAGCCCGGCGCCGATGACGGGGAAGGCGGGTGAGCGCCGCCCGGACCGGTCGCGCCCTCGTCACCGGGTCGGCGCGCGGGATCGGCGCGGCGATCGCCGCCCGCCTAAGCGCCGAGGGTTACGAGGTAGTCGGCCTCGACGTCGCCCCCGGAGCCGACCTTCGCCTCGACGTGGCGCGCGACGACCTGCGCGCCGAGGACTTCGGCGACTTCGAAGTCGTCGTCTCCAATGCGGCGATCACCACCACGATCGCCCCGGCGCACCGGATGAGCGCGCAGCAGTGGCAGCGCGACATCGACGTTAACCTCACCGGCGCTTTCCGGGTGGTCCAGGCCTGCCTGCCCGGGATGCGCGCGCGCCGCTACGGACGGATCGTCGTGATCTCGTCCGGAGCCGCGACCGGCGGCCTGGCCGGACAGGTCGCCTACTCGGCCTCCAAGGCAGGGCTGTTGGGCATGGTCAGGACGCTCGCGCTCGAGGGCGCGAGGAGGGGGATCACGGCCAACGCCGTGCTGCCCGGGCTCATCGCCACCGAGCAGGTGCGGGCCATGCCGCCGGAGGTGCTCGTGCGGGCACGCCGGGCGATGCCGACCGGTCGGCTGGGCGCGCCCGACGAGGTCGCGCACCTCGTCTCCTTCTTGGCGTCCGAGCCCGCCGGCTACGTCACCGGTCAGGCGATCTCGATCGCCGGCGGCGCCGACCTCAACCCGGTCTCGCTGGGCTCTGACCGCGAGGAGTGAACCGGGCCCTCGGCGGGGAGGGGCGGGGGGCGCGCTCCGCCACGGCGCCCGCCCGTGGCGAGAGTCAGGCGGCGGCGTCGACGCGCGCCAGGCCCTTGGCGATGTTGCGCTGAAGGCCGGCGGCGATCACCCGGTCCAACCCGGGCACGACGGCGCCGAAGGTGATCTCGTAGTGGAGATGGGTTCCGGCGCCGCTTGGCGAGAAGCGCATCACGCCCTCGTGGCCCCGGAGCGGAGAGCCCTTGGTGATCCGATAGCGGATCAGCTCGTCGGGGAGGAACTCGGTGACGGTCTCCTCGAACGGCGGCAGCGGCCCGATCCTCAGCTCGCGCACCGAGCCGACGCCGTTGCGCTGCCCGTCGGACCCGTCGCGCAACCGCCGGATCTTCGCCCCGAACACCGCCGCCAGGTTCTCGTGCTCGGCCATGTAGCCGAACACGCGCCCGGGCGGCGCAGAGAAGTCTCGATCGACGACGACGCGGGCCATGGGCGCGGTATTCAACCAGGACGGCGGCTAGACCGGCCGTCCGCGCCGCTCACGCCCCGACCTCCTCCAAACGCCGGAGCGCCTGATCGTCGAGCTCGACGTCGCCGGCGGCGACATTCTCCTCCAGGTGCGCGGGCGAGGAGGTGCCGGGGATGAGGAGGACGTTCGGGCTGCGCCGCAGCAGCCACGCGAGCCCCACCTGCGCCGGGGTGGCGCCGAGGCGGGCCGCGACCTCGCGCACGGTCGGCTGCCCGGTCACCTTCGGCATTCCGGGGAAGGCCGAGCCCAGCGGGAAGAAGGGCACGTAGGGAACGCTCGCCTCGCGACAGAGCTCGAGCACCGGCTCGTCGCCGCGCTGGACGAGGCTCATCGGGTTCTGGACGCAGGCGACCTGAGCGTCGGCCAGGCCGAGGCGGACCTGCTCGAGCGTCACGTTGCTGAGGCCGACGCCGCCGATCTTCCCCTCCTCGCGGAGCGCCACCATCTCCCCCAGCTGGTCGGCGAAGGCGACCGGCGAGCCCGCTGCCTCGTCGTCTCCCATGAGCCGCAGGTTGACGACGTCGAGGCGCTCGACCCCCAGGGAGCGGAGGTTGTCCTCCACCCCGCTGCGCAGGTCCTCGGGACGCTGTGCGGCGATCCATCCACCGGCCGAGTCGCGAGCGCCCCCCACCTTGCTGACGAGCACGAGGTCGTCCGGGTAGGGATGGAGCGCCTCGCGGATCAGCTCGTTGGAGACGCCGGGCCCGTAGTACTGCGCCGTGTCTATGTGGTTGACGCCCAGCTCCACGGCGAGGCGCAGCACGGCGAGGGCCTGCTCGCGGTCCCGGGGCGGGCCGAACACTCTCGGACCGGGGAGCTGCATGGCCCCGAAGCCGATGCGACGCACGTGGCGACCGGCGAGCGAAACGCTGCCTTCGAGCACGGGCGGGATCCTAGGGAGCCGGCGGCCAGGGTCCTTCGACGAGGCCTGGCCGGCGGTCGTCACCGAACCTCACGCGGCGACGGTCACGGCAAACACCTGCGGGAGATGGGCGGCCACCGAGAACCAGCTCGCCCCCGCGTCGGCCGAGCCGAAGACGTCGCCGGACGTGGCGCCGAAGTAGAGCTCGAGGCCGGAGTTCGAGCCGGCGCGAGCAAAGGCCAGGCGCAGGATCGTCAGGTAGGCGTCGCGCTGGGGCAGGCCCTCCCCGCGCGCCGTCCACGTCGAGCCCGCGTCGCGCGTCTCGTACACGCGCATGCGCGCATCGGGTGTGACCCGGTCCATGTCCGCGGTGAGCGGGATCACGTAGGCGCTGTCGGGGTCGGAGGGGTCCAGCGCCATCGGGAAGCCGAAGTCCGAAGGCAGCCCGCCGCCGATGTCGATCCACGTCTCGCCGGCGTCGTCGGAGCGGTAGACCCCGCCGTGGAACTGCATGAACATCCGCTCCGGTTGCCTCGGCGCGCGCTCGAGGTGGTGGACGCACAGGCCGACCTCGTCGGCCGGCGTGTCCTCCGGCAGGTAGCGGGGCACCAGCCCCTGGTTGCCCCGGCGCCAGGAGGCGCCGCCGTCATCGGTCAGCCACACGCCCGCCGCCGAGATTGCGACGGCGAGACGTTCCGGGTCGCCGGGCCAGGGCACGATCGAGTGCAGGCACAGCCCGCCGCCACCCGGCTGCCAGGAGCCGCGGGTCGGGTGCTCCCACAGTGCGCGGTTGAGCTCCCAGCTGGCCCCGCCGTCGCGGCTCTCGAAGAGCACGCCCGGATCCCCGCCGGCATAGAGGGACCGGTTCCCGTCGCCCGCGGCGATGACCCAGATCCGCTCCAGCGCCGCGTCGCCTCCCTCGGGCAGGGCGATGCCCTCCGCCTGGCTCCACTCCCCGGCGGGATCGTCCACGTGCCAGATCTTGGGCCCGTAGAACGGGGAGGTCACCGAGGCGAGCAGGCGCCCGCTGCCCGGATCGCGCAGCGCGTACTCCACCGGCTCGCCGGGAAACGCGCGCGCCTTGAGCTCGAACCTGCCGCTCGGCTCCCCTTCGAGCACGAACAGGCCCTTCTTGGTCGCGACGAGAAGCTCGGTCATGCGTGGCTCAACCCCCAGAGATCGCCGGCAGGATGTCGACGCGGTCGTCGTCGGCCACCGGAGTGGCCTCCGCACCCCGCTCGCCGTTGACGTACACGTTGATGTGGCGGCGGATGTGGCCCCGCTCGTCGAGGATCCACCCGCCCACCGCCGGGTGCGCCCGCTCGAGCTCGCGCAGCAGCTCGGCCACCGTGCCGCCCTCGATGGCGTGATCGGCCTCTCCGCCCGCGAGCTGCCTGAGGGGATTTCGCACTCGGACGACGGGCACCGCGCCGATCCTAGGTCCTCGCCCCGCCGACGCGGACCTTGAGGTGCGTCACCTCGAGAGAGCCGACCACCCGGGTCTTCTCGAGTTGGAACCGCCGGGCGCTCAGATGGTCGAACAGTCGGGCGTTCGGTCCGGCGATGAAGCCGTCCAGCGAGGTGGACATGTCGATGCTGACCTTGGGCACTGAGACTGCGGGCTCCTTCGTTTCGCGTATTTGGCACAGAGACCTTGCCGAGCCCGCGAATTCATCGCTCGAGGGAACACCCTCGGACGTCGCGTCCGGGGAACCCGAGCCGCTTGACACGTGACCGGATGGTCACGTATGGTCGGGCCATGGACGACGTGTTCAGGGCCCTCGCCGACCCCACGCGCCGGAGCCTCCTCGACCAGCTGTTCGAGGAGGACGGCCAGACCCTCAGCGCACTGGAGCAGCGGCTGCCCCTCACGCGCTTCGGCGTGATGAAGCACCTAAAGGTGCTCGAGGAGGCCGGCCTCGTGACCACCAAGCGCCGAGGTCGCGAGAAGCTGCACTTCCTGAACCCCGTCCCGATCCGGCTCGTCCACGACAGATGGGTGAGCAAATTCGCCGAGCCCTGGGCGGCAGCGCTCACCGGGCTCAAGCATCGATTGGAGGCAAGGACGATGGAGAAGGTCTTCGAGATCTACATCAAGACGACGCCGGAGCGCCTCTGGGAGGCGATCACCGACAGCGAGATGAGGCAGAAGTACACGTTCGGGGTGGGTGTCACCTCGGATTGGACGCCGGGCTCCGGGTATGAGGCCGCCGCCGGCCAGCCGCAGGGATCGATCCCCATCAACGAGGGCGAGAACCTCGAGGTCGATCCGCCGCGCCGGCTCGTCCAGAGCATGGTCGCGCTCTGGAGCGAGGACGTGAAGGGCGAGGGGACCTCGCGGGTGACGTGGGAGATCGAGCCCGTCG
>JBBPZM010000004.1:0-4569 GCA_038199035.1 Solirubrobacterales bacterium
CGGCGGGGGCGCCGCCTCCGGCGTGGCGGCCTGGCCCGGCATGGCCGGCGCGGGCGGGGGCGCGGCCTGCACGGGTGGCGGCGGAGGCGCGGTGTGAGCCGGCGGCGGCGGGGGCGCGGCCTGCGCGGGGTGAGCCGGCGGCGGCGGCGGAGGCGCGGCCTGAGGGGGCGCGTATGCCTGCGACGGCGGCTGCTCGTCCGACTGGGGAGCCAGCGCCGGGTTGATCTCGGTCGGCGCCTCCGAGGCGGCCGAGGGGTGGTGAGCCACGGACGCGACGGCCGGATCCGTCGCTGCCGGGTCGGAGGCGAGCGGGCGCCCCGCGCTGTCGTACTGGACGGCCGGCCTCTGCTCGGCCGCCTGCGCCGCCGCGGCGCGCTCGCGCTGAGACTCGTTGAACTTCTGCTGCGCCTCGTCGAGCTTCTGCTGGGCCTGGTCGGCCATCTGCTTGGCCTTGTCGAGAAATCCCATCGCTGCTCCTCTGTGAGATCCGGTGAGCCGCAGTCAATCGCTTCTCGGGGGCGGAGGCAAGATCGCGCCTCTCAGACCAGCAGGTGCTCGAGCCCCACCACCGGCGACTCGGTGAGCGATCCCACCCGTCGGACGGCCAGCAGGACCCCGGGCATGAACGACTCGCGGTTGATCGAGTCGTGGCGGATGGTCAGCGTCTGGCCGACATCCCCGAGGATCACCTCCTGGTGGGCGACCAGCCCAGGCAGGCGGACCGAGTGGATCGGGACGTCGCCCTCCATCAGCGACGCCGTGCGCGCCGCCGTGCCGCTGGGCGCGTCGAGCTTGGCGTCGTGGTGGAGCTCCACGATCTCCGCGCGGGCCATGTGGCGCGACGCCTCGCGGGCGAACTGCATCATCAGCACGGCGCCGATGGCGAAGTTGGGAGCGATGAAGACGTTGGCGCCGGTCGCCTCGCGCAGCGGCTCGAGGTCGAAGCCCGTCGTCCCGATGACCACGTGCACGCCAGCTTCGACGGCGCGCAGCGCGTTTCCCAGCGCCACGTCGGGCTGGGTGAAGTCAACGGCGACGTCGGCATCCGGCAGCACGTCGGCCAGCTCCACGCCCAGGCGCGGGTCGGCGCGGCCCACGAGCTCCATGGCGTCGGCGCCCTCGACCGCCGCGCACACCGTCTCCCCCATGCGCCCGGCGGCGCCGGCCACGACGACGCGGATCATGCCGCCGCGGCGGCCAGGGCGGCCGACACGGGCTCCAGGGCGGAGCGCAAGACGTCCTCATCGGGGCCGATCCCGGCCGCCGACAGCCCGCGCGGGTCGAAGAGCTCGTCGGCCAGCGCCTCGAGGTCCTCGACGGTCACGGCGTCGATGCGCTCGATCACCTCGTCGAGGCTGAGCAGCGGGACCCCGCCCAGCACCGACGAGCCCAGGCGGTTCATGCGGGCGCTCGTCGACTCCAGCGAGAGGACCAGGTGGCCCTTGACGTTCTCCTTGGAGCGCTCGAGCTCGTCGGACGTGGCCGGGCACTCGCGCAGGCGCTCGAGCTCCGTTCCCACCACGGCCATCGCCGGCCCCAGCTCCGCCGGCTGGCTGCCTACGTAGATGCCGACCTGGCCGGTGGCGGCGTACTGACCGGAAAAGGAGTAGACGCTGTAGGCCAGCCCGCGGCGCTCGCGGACCTCCTGGAAGAGCCGCGACGAGGTCGTCCCGCCGAGGACGTTGTCGAGCACGCGCAGGGCGAAGCGGCGCTCGTCGTGGCGCGAGACGCCCGGGCCGCCCAGGCAGACGTGGTACTGCTCGGTGTCCTTGGCCTCGAAGCGCAGCCGGGGCGCGAGGTCCTCGGGGGGAGACGGCAGGGCGGTGGGAGCGCCGGCGGCGCCGGGCAGGCGCTGGGAGGCCAGGGTGACGATCTCGTCGTGGTCCACCGCGCCCGCGGCGGCCAGGACCATGTTGGCCGGGACGTAGCGGGCGGCGTGGAAGCGCTCGATGACCTCCAGCGGCGTGTCGCGGATGACCTCGGCGCGCCCGATGATCGCCCGCCCCAGCGGGTGGGAGCCGAACACCGCCTCGCCGAGGACGTCGAAGACCTTGTCCTGCGGGTCGTCCTCGTACATGGCGATCTCCTGGAGGACGACCTTGCGCTCGGTGTCGGGGTCCTCGAAGGCCGGGCGCCAGACCATGTCGCCCATCACGTCTAGCGCGCGGGCGAGGTGGCGGTCGGCCACCCGGGAGTGGACCGAGGTCGTCTCCTTGCCCGTGCCGGCGTTGAGCTCCGCACCCATGGCGTCGAAGATCTGGTCGATCTCCAGCGAGCTGAAGCGCTCGGAGCCGCGGAAGATCAGGTGCTCGAGCAGGTGCGAGAGCCCGGCCTGGTCGTCCCCCTCCGCGCACGAGCCGGTGCCGACCCAGAGGCCGAGGGCCACCGAGCGCACGGCCGGCATGCGCTCGGTGACGACTCGAAGGCCGCAGTCCAGCTCGGTGAGCTGGTGCTCGGCCGGCTGGGCCATGCCGCTAGCGGCGGTCGCGATCGCGCGACCGGGGGCGGCCGTTCCCACCCGGGCCGCGGCGCTCGCGCCCGCCCCGGTCCCCGCCGTCGTCGCGGCGCGGGCCGCGGTCGCCGCTGGTCACGCTGGCCAGCTCCTCGACCGACTTGCCAGCCACCGACGGGTCGTCGGCCAGGCGCAGCCCGATGCGCCCGCGCTCGCGGTCGACCTCGACCACGCGGACCGACACCTCGTCGCCCTTGTTGAGCACGTCCTCGACGGTGTCCACCCGCTCGCCGGGCGAGACGTTGGAGATGTGCAGCAGCCCGTCGGTGCCCTTGGTCAGCTCGACGAAGGCGCCGAAGGTCGTGGTCTTGACCACCTTGCCCTCGAACTCGTCGCCGACCTCGACCTCCTTGGTCATCGAGCGGATGCGGTCCACCAGGGCGTCGCCGAGCTCGCCGTTCTGGGCGTAGATCAGCACCTGGCCCTCGTCGTTGACGTCGATCTGGGACTCGAACTCGTCCGAGAGCCCGCGGATCGTCTCGCCGCCCTTGCCGATCAGCAGCCCGATCTTCTCGGGATCGATCTGGATCGTGGAGATGCGCGGCGCGTACTGGCTGAGCTCCGCGCGCGGCGTGCCGATGGTCTCCCCCATCTTTCCCAGGATGAAGCTGCGCGCCTCGTGGGCCTGGGAGAGGGCGTCACGCAGGATGTCGAAGGTCACCCCGGTGATCTTGATGTCCATCTGGAGGGCGGTGATCCCCCGCTCGGTGCCGGCCACCTTGAAGTCCATGTCTCCGAGGTGGTCCTCCACGCCCGCGATGTCGGTGAGGACGATGTAGTCGTCGCCCTCCTTGATCAGCCCCATGGCGATCCCGGCCACCGGGCGCTTGAGGGGCACGCCGGCGTCCATCAGCGACAGCGTCGAGCCGCACACCGAGGCCATCGACGACGAGCCGTTGGACTCGAGGATGTCCGAGACCACGCGGATCGTGTACGGGAACTCCTCGGTCGAGGGGATCATAGGCACCAGCGCCCGCTCGGCGAGCGCCCCGTGGCCGATGTCGCGACGCTTGGGGCCGCGCATGAAGCCGGCCTCGCCCACCGAGAACGGCGGGAAGTTGTAGTGGTGCCAGTAGTACTTGGCGGTCTGGAGCCCCAGCGTGTCCAGGCGCATCTCCTCGCGCATGGTGCCGAGGGCGACGACGCTGAGGGCCTGGGTCTGCCCGCGGGTGAACAGCGCCGAGCCGTGGGTGCGCGGCGCCACGCCGACCTCGATGTCGATGTCGCGGATCTCGTCGGCCGCGCGGCCGTCGGGGCGCTTCTTGTGGACGGCGATGCGCTCGCGGATGATCGACTTCTCGAGCCGGTCGAAGGCCATCTGCACGGCGGCACGACGGGCCTGAGCCTCGGCCGCAGCGTCGGGGTCCTCGGGCGCGTAGTGCTCGAGGATGGCGGCCTCGACGGCCTTGGAGGCGTCCTGGCGCTCTAGCTTGTCGACCACCTGGGTGGCCTCGTCCAGCGCCTGGCCGTGGGAGTCCTTGATCTGCGCGAGCAGCTCCTCGTCGACCTGCGGCACGACGACCTCGAGCTTCTCCTTGCCGGCCTTCTCAGCCAGCTCGCGCTGGAGCGCGCACAGCTTGCGGATCGCGTCGTGGGCGATGTCTAGGGCGTCGAGGATCTCCGCCTCGGGGATCTCGTTGGCCCCGGCCTCGACCATGAGGATGGCCTCCTCCGTGCCGGCCACGACGAGGTCGAGGTCGGCGTCCTCGAGCAGGTCCGGCTCCTCCGGGTTGACCACGAAGTCGCCGTCGACCTTGCCGATGCGCACCGCGCCCACCGGGGTGGGGAAGGGGATCTCGGAGACCATCAACGCGGCACTCGCGCCGTTCATGGCCAGGATGTCGTAGGGGTGGACGTGGTCGATCGAGAGGGGAATCGAGACCAGCTGGGTCTCGTAGCGCCAGCCCTTGGGGAAGAGCGGCCGCAGCGGGCGGTCGATCATGCGGGCGGTCAGCGTGCCCTTCTCGCCGGAGCGCCCCTCGCGCTTGAAGAACGAGCCGGGGATCTTGCCCGCGGCGTACATGCGCTCCTCGACGTCGACGGTGAGGGGGAGGAAG
>JBBPZM010000005.1:0-18492 GCA_038199035.1 Solirubrobacterales bacterium
ATGCTGGTGTTCGGACAGATGAACGAGCCGCCCGGCGCGCGCATGCGCGTGGCGCTCTCCGGCCTCACGATGGCGGAGTACTTCCGCGACGAGGAGGGGCAGGACGTGCTGCTCTTCATCGACAACATCTTCCGCTTCGTGCAGGCGGGCTCCGAGGTCTCGGCTCTGCTGGGCCGCATGCCCTCTCAGGTGGGCTACCAGCCCACGCTGGAGACCGAGATGGGCCAGCTCCAGGAGCGGATCACCTCCACGCGGCAGGGCTCGGTGACCTCCATCCAGGCCATCTACGTGCCCGCGGACGACCTCACCGATCCGGCGCCGGCGTCGGTGTTCGCACACCTCAACGCCACCACCACGCTGTCCCGCTCGATCTCCGAGAAGGGCATCTACCCGGCGGTCGACCCGCTGGACTCCAGCTCGACCATCCTCAAGGAGGACATCCTCGGCGAGGAGCACGTCAGGGTGGCCAACGACGTCAAGGAGATGCTCCAGCGCTACAAGGAGCTCCAGGACATCATCGCCATCCTGGGCATCGACGAGCTCTCCGACGAGGACCGCCTGACCGTGCAGCGCGCCCGCAAGGTCGAGCGCTTCCTGTCGCAGCCGTTTTTCGTGGCCTCCCAGTTCACCGGCTCGGAGGGCGAGTACGTCCCGATCGGCGAGACGATCCGCGGCTTCAAGGAGATCCTCGAGGGCAAGCACGACGACGTCCCCGAGCGCGCCTTTTTGCTCAAGGGGACGATCGACCAGGTCGTCGCCGAGGCCGGGGACGCCGAGGACGAGGACTCCGATGGCGATTCGGACGACGAAGGCGGCTCCGAGGGCGGCGGCGGCTCGAGCGGCTCCGGCGGCTCGGACGGCGACGACTCGGAGTAGCGGCCGGTGGCCCGAACCAAGTTCCCGGTCGAGGTCCTCAGCCCCGAGGGCGAGGTCTGGTCGGGCGAGGTGGAGATGGTCTCCACCCGCACGACGGTCGGATCGATCGGCCTGCTGGCCAACCACACGCCGCTGCTGGCCATGCTCGACCCCACCGAGCTGCGCCTCTACGAGTCCGAGGGCGACCCGGTCCGCTTCGCCCAGGGCGAGGGCTACCTCCAGGTGGGTGGCAACCGGGCGCTGCTCCTGGTCGAGGAGGCCCATCCGCCCGACGAGCTCGACGCCGGCGACCTGCGCGACCGCCTCCAGCGGGCCGAGCGCGAGCTCGAGAGCGCGCAGGACGAGTCCGAGCGCCAGCGCGTCGCCCGCCGCGACAAGCGCCGCTGGGAGACGTTCCTCGAGATCTCCGAGGGGTAGGGGATCCAGCGGCTGAGCCGCCGGGGGGGCTGAGGTCGTCCGGTGGCCGCGGACGTGCGCTCGGCGCCCGCAAAGCGCGGGGAGCCGGCCAGGGCGTCCTCTACCCTGTCCCGATGCCGGTGCTCCCCGTCCCGCGCGCCGCGGGCTGACCTCGCCAGTACCCGTGGACGAACGGCCCCTGGCCGAGCGCCTCATCTCCTATGACACGTCGTCGCGCGACGGCCTGTGCGCCGCCGCCGGCTTCGTCAAGGGCTGGCTCCAGTCCCATGACCTCGACGTGCGCGAAAGCGAGCACGACGGCCTGCCGGTGATCGTGGCCGACGTGGGCGCGCCGCTGGGCGACGACGCCTTCCGCGTCGGCGGCGCCCGGGCGGCCGACGTCGCCCCGCAGGTAATCTTCCACGGCCACCTCGACGTCGTGCCCGGGCACCCCGAGCAGTTCAGCGCCCGCCTCGAGGGCGATCGCCTCATCGGCCGCGGGGCCTACGACATGAAGGGCGCGCTGGCGGCCATGATGTGCGCGGTCGTCGAGGCGGCCGAGCAGGACGAGGTCGGCGTGCGCTTCGTGTGCGTGCCCGACGAGGAGTCCGAGGACCTCGACCACCTCTCGACCGACCAGCTGGTGGCCGACGGCCTGCGGGCGGACTTTGCCGTCACCGGCGAGCCGACCGACATGCACATCGGCGTCGAGGCCAAGGGCGTGCTGGCCATGCGCCTGTGCGTCAGCGGCAAGGCCGCCCACAGCTCGACCCCGTGGCTGGGCGACAACGCGGTGCTCAAGGCGCTCGACGTCTTCCGTGCGATCGAGTCGATGCCCTTCAGCCGCGAGTCCTCAGAGCTGTTCGACCGGCCCTCGATCAACCTCGGCCGGATCCTCGGCGGCGACGCGCTCAACAAGGTGCCCGACACCTGCGTGATCGACATCGACGTGCGCTACCTGCCCGAGCAGGACCCGGGGGCGATCCTCGCGCAGGTCAGGGCGCTGGCCGACGTCGAAGTGGTGCGGACCTTCATCCGCGTCCCGGCCAGCGTCTCGCGCCGCGACCCCTTCGTGGGCGCGCTGCGCGATGCCGTCGGGCGCTCGACCGGGGGCGAGGTGCTCAGCGTCGGCCGCGACGGGGCCTCCGACGCCGTGGCCTTCCTCCAGGCGGGCATCCCCGCGGTGGAGTTCGGCCCCTCCGGCGCCGGACACCACGGGCCCGACGAGTGGGTCTCGATCGTCTCGCTCGCCCGCTACCGCCGCGCGCTGGGCACCTTCGTCGAGGAGTTGCCGGGTGTCCTGGCCGGCCGGCGTGCCCTGCGCGCGGTCAGGGAAGGGGACCTGCGGTGAACCAGGGCCCGACTCCCAGCTTGGCTCGTGGCATGTGGAAGCGCTTCGCCGCGGCCGCGGCGGTGATCATCGCCCTCTCGGCCGCGGCCACGGCCACCGCGGGCCTCCTGGAGGTGCGCGACTACGCCAGCGCGCTGAGCGCGGGCGGCAAGCGGCTCAGTCTCGGGCACGAGATCACGCCCGCCGAGGCCGGCGCCCCGCAGACCATCCTTCTCCTGGGCTCGGACGCCCGCGTGGCCGATCGCCGCAAGGGCATCCGCGGCAACTCGGACACGATGATCCTCGTCCGCCTCGACCCCAACAAGCAGGCCAACGCCGTGCTCTCGATCCCCCGCGACCTCAAGGTCCCTCTGCGCCTGCCGAGCGGAGCGGTCCAGACGGCGAAGATCAACGCCGCCTACTTCGAGGGGGGCCCGCGGCTGACCGTCCAGACGATCCGCGACGTGCTGGACATCCCGATCAACCACGTGGTCAACGTCAACTTCCGCGGCTTCCGCGAGGCGGTGGACCGCGTGGGCTGCGTCTACGCCGACATCGACCGCCGCTATTTCAACGCCAATGCCCTCGCCTACGCCACGATCAACGTCCAGCCCGGCTACCAGAAGATGTGCGGGCAGAAGGCGCTCGACTACGTGCGCTTCCGCCACGAGGACAACGACCTCGTCCGGGCCGCCCGCCAGCAGGACTTCCTGCGCCAGGCCAAGCAGCAGGTCGGGGTGCGCAAGATCGTCGAGGACCGCAAGGAATTCGCCCGGCTGTTCGCCCGCTACAGCGAGACCGACATCCGCGGCACGGACTCGATCCTGCGGCTGTTCAAGCTGGTGGCCTTCTCGATCGGACACCCCATCCGCGAGGTCCACTTCCGCACCACGCTGGGCCCGTCCTACGTGACCTCGACTCCCCAGCAGATCCGCGAGACGGTCGACGAGTTCCTCAACGCCGAGGACTCGCCGGGGCCGCGGGGGACGCTGGCCTCGACCAGCGCCGAGCGCCAGGCCGCCCGCCGGCGCCCGTCGCTGCCCAAGGCGCCCTCGGGACTCGAGGACGCCCGGCGCTTCGGCGAGGACCAGGCCATCGAGGCGGCGCCCAGCCTGCGCTTTCCCGTCCTCTATCCGCGCCTGCGGGTGGCCGGCTCGGTCTACGTCGACGTGCCGCGCACGTACGTGATCAAGGACTACAGCGGCACTTCCCACCAGGCCTATCGGATGGTCATCAAGAAGGGGGCAGTGGGCGAGTACTACGGCGTGCAGGGAATGACCTGGAAGGACCCGCCGATCCTCGACAGCCCGAGCGAGACCCGCCAGATGGGTACACGCAGGTTCGAGCTGTTCTTCGACGGCGACCGCCTGCGCCTGGTGGCCCTGCGCACTCCGCAGGCCGTCTACTGGGTCTCCAACACGCTGCTGCTGTCGCTCTCCAACCGCCAGATGCTGACCATCGCCAAGTCGTTGCAGCCGGTGGGGCGCTGACCGGCGGGGCGCGGACGGGGCCCGTCCGCAAAGCCTCGGATGCGCTGCGCCGCACCGTCCGCCGCGGGAGGCGCCGGTAGCCTGTCGCGCCCATGAGCACGAGGCGCGAGCCGATCGCCGTGATCGGCACCGGATACGTGGGCCTGGTCACTGCGGCCGGGTTCGCCGAGCTGGGCAGCGAGGTCTTCTGCGTCGACGTCGACGAGGCCAAGGTGGCCAGCCTGCGCGCTGGCGAGGTGCCGATCTACGAGCCCGGCCTGGCCGAGGTCATCGCCGGCTGCCGCGAGCGCCTGCACTTCTCGACCGACCTGGCGAGCGCCCTGGAGGGAGCGCGCCTGCTCTTCGTGAGCGTGGGCACCCCGCCGACCTACTCCGGCGACGCCGACCTGTCGGCGGTGCGCGCCGTCGTCGACGCCATGCCCACGTCCGACCGCCACGCCCTCGTCATGAAGTCGACTGTCCCCCCCGGGACTGGGATCAGCCTCAAGCGGGTGCTCAGCCAGCAGGGCAAGGGCCTGGCCTACGTGTCGTGCCCGGAGTTCCTGCGCGAGGGCTCGGCGTTGCAGGACTTCCGCCACCCCGACCGGGTGGTCGTCGGCGACGATGGCGACTGGGCCGGCGACGCGGTGGTCGCGCTCTACGAGCCGCTCGGCGCCCCCCTCGTGCGCACCGACGTGGTCAGCGCCGAGATGGTCAAGATGGCCACCAACGCCTTCCTCTCGACCAAGATCTCGTTCATCAACGAGATCGCCAACGTCTGCGAGGAGACCGGCGCCGACGTCCTCGAGGTCGCCCGCGGCATGGGGCTCGACCACCGCGTGGGCCCGGCGTTTTTGCGGCCGGGGATTGGGTTTGGCGGCTCATGTTTTCCAAAAGACATATCTGCGCTCAAGCAGCTCGCCGGCAACACCGGCTACCACTTCCAGCTGCTCAACGCGGTGATCGAGGTCAACGAGCTCCAAAAGCGTCGGGTCGTGGCCAAGCTCCAGAAGCATCTCGGCGATCTGGTGGGCAAGCGCGTGGCGCTGCTGGGGCTGGCCTTCAAGCCCCACACCGACGACATGCGCGAGGCGTCGTCCCTCGTGCTGGCCGCGCGGCTGCTGGCCGAGGGCGCTCACGTCAGCGCGTACGACCCCGTGGCCGAGGAGCATGCGCGCGAGCTGATGCCGGGCGTCGACTTCGCGGCCGACACGAAGGACGCCCTTCGCGGCGCCGACGCCTGCGTGCTGGTCACCGAGTGGCCGGAGTTCGTGGGGCTCGACTGGCGCGAGGCGGCCGAGGCCATGACCGGCCGGCTGATCGTCGACGGGCGCAACGCGCTGGACGCGCAGGCCGTGCGGGCCGCGGGCTTCACCTACGAGGGCATCGGGCGCCGGTGAGGCCGCGCGCCGGCGCCTGGGGGAGGGCCGCGACGTCATGCAGGCGGTGATCCTGGTCGGAGGGGAGGGGACGCGGCTGCGCCCGCTGACCTCGACCATCCCCAAGCCCGTGGTCCCCCTCGTCGACCGGCCGTTCATCTCCTACATGCTCGAGTGGCTGCGCCGTCACGGCGTCGACGACGTGGTCATGTCCTGCGGCTTCCTCGCCTCGGGGGTGCGCAACGTCCTCGGCGACGGGTCGGGGGTGGGCATCCGCCTGCGCTACGTGGAGGAGCCGCGGCCGCTGGGGACCGGCGGAGCGGTGAAGTTCGCCGAGTCGCTGCTCGACGAGCGCTTCTTCATGCTCAACGGAGACATCCTCACCGACCTCGACCTCGGCGCCCAGCTCGCCCAGCACGAGCAGACCGGGGCGCGCGGGACGCTCGCCCTCATCGGGGTCGACGACCCCTCGGCCTACGGGCTGGTGCGCCTCGACGAGCACCACGCCGTCAGCGACTTCCTCGAGAAGCCCAGTCCCGACCAGATCGACACGAACCTCGTCAGCGCCGGCGCCTACGTGCTCGAGCGCGACGTCCTCGAGCTGGTCCCCCCTGAGGCCAACGCCTCGATCGAGCGCGATGTCTTCCCCGCGCTGGTCGGGGACGGCCTCTACGGCTATCCCGGTGAGGGCTACTGGCTGGACATCGGCACTCCCGAGCGCTACCTCCAGGCCACCTTCGACATCCTCGACGGCAGCGTGCGCACCTCGCTGGGCCAGCGCCTCCAGGGCTCCTTTCTGGCGGTGGGCGACGACGTCGAGGTCGAGGGGCGGATCGTCCCGCCCGCGGTGGTCGAGGACGGCTGCCGGATCGACGTCGACGCGCGCATCGGCAGCCAGGCGGTCCTCGGGCGCGGAGTGAAGGTGGGCCGGGGCACGACGATCGAGCAGGCGGTCGTCCTCCAGGGGGCCGACGTGGGCGCCAACTGCCACCTGCGCTACTGCATCGTCGGGGCGGGGGCGCACATCGGCGACGACACGCGCATCGAGGGCGGCACCGTGCTGGGCGAGGGCGTGACCGTGGGGGCCGACAACGTGCTCACGCACGGGGCGCGGGTCTTCCCCGGGGTCAGTCTGCCCGACGGAGCGATCAGGTTTTGAGCGCCGGCCAGGCCGCCCAGCTCGACCGCGAGGCGGTGGCCGCCGTCGACCGCGCCGGCCAGCTCGCCGACGTGCTCGACCTTCCCAACCACCTGCGCGACGCGCTGTGGCGCGTGGAGTCGGCGGCCATCGCCCCGCTCGACGCGCCCGGCGGGCTGATCGTCGCCGGGATGGGAGGCTCGGCCATCGGCGGCGCGCTGGCCATCGCCGCCCTCGGCGACCGGGCGTCGCGACCGATCACCCTCGTCCGCGGATACGAGCTGCCGCCGTGGACGACGCCCGAGAGCGCGGTGCTGTGCTCCTCCTACAGCGGCGACACCGAGGAGACGCTGGCCTGCTACGAGGCGGCGGCCGCGCTGGGGGCGCCGCGCGTCGTCGCCACCGCGGGCGGCCAGCTCGCCGCCGCGGCGCGAGCCGACGGGGTGGCGGTGATACCCCTACCCGGTGGGTTCCTGCCGCGGACCTCGGTGGGCTACGGGACGGTGGCGGCGCTCGAGGTCGCCGCCCTGTGCGGCGCCGCCCCCAGCGTGCGCAGCGAGGTTGACGTGGCCGCCGCCCATGCCGAGCAGCTCGTGGAGGAGTGGGGCCCCCAGGGCGCGCCGGGCGGCCTGGCCAAGGAGCTGGCTCGCGGCCTGCACGGCACGATCCCCCAGATCGCCGGCTCGGGGCCGACGGCGGCCGTGGCCTACCGCTGGAAGACCCAGATCAACGAGAACGCCGAGTGCCCGGCCTTCGCCCACGACCTGCCCGAGATCGACCACAACGAGATCCTCGGCTGGGAGGGCGCTCCGGAGCTGGGGCGCTTCTCGGCCGTCTTCCTCGACGACTCCGACCTGCACCCACGCGTCCGCCGGCGCATCGCGTTGACCCGCGAGCTGATCGCGGGCTCGGCGGCGGCGACCTTCGTCGTCTCCAGCCGTGGCCAGAGCGCCACCGAGCGGGTCGTCTCGCTCGTGCTGCTCGGCGACCTCGTCTCGCTCTACCTGGCGGTGCTGCGCGACGTCGACCCCAGCGCGATGGACCCCATCGAGCGACTCAAGGGGCAACTGGCGCAGGACGCGTAGCCGGCGCCGGGCGCGCCCCGACGCGGTGGCCCTGCGCTGCCGGGCCGATGACCGGCGGCCGGTGGTAGGTTCCGCCCCCGGCGCCCCCTGCCGCCGCCGCGTATCCGAGCGAAGGAAACCATGGCCACCACGCCCGCAAACCACGACGTCGCCGACCTGAGCCTGGCCGAGGCCGGCCAGGCCCGCATCGAGTGGGCCGACGCCCAGATGCCCGTGCTCGCCTCGATCCGCGAGCGCTTCGCCGCCGAACGGCCCCTTGACGGCGTGACGATCGCCGCCTGCCTGCACGTCACGACCGAGACCGCGAACCTCGTGCGCACGCTGATGGCCGGTGGAGCCGACGTCGGGCTGTGCGCCTCCAACCCGCTCTCCACGCAGGACGAGACCGCGGCCGCGCTCGTCGACCGCTACGGCGCCGAGGTCCACGCCATCCACGGCGAGGACACCGAGACCTACTACCGCCACATCGAGTCGGTGGCGGCCAAGGGCCCCCAGATCACGATGGACGACGGCGCCGACGTCATCTCGGTCATCCACGGCTCGCGCACCGACCTCATCGACGGCCTGATCGGCGGCACCGAGGAGACGACCACCGGCGTCATCCGCCTGCGCGCGCTGGAGGCCGAGGGCAAGCTCGCCTTCCCGATCGTCGCGGTCAACGAGGCCCAGACCAAGCACCTCTTCGACAACCGCTACGGCACCGGACAGTCGACGCTCGACGGGATCCTGCGTGCCACCAACGTGCTGCTGGCCGGGCGCGTCGTGGTCGTCTTCGGCTACGGGTGGTGCGGCAAGGGCGTGGCCATGCGGGCCAAGGGCGCGGGCGCCCAGGTCGTGGTCTGCGAGATCGACCCCCTGCGGGCGCTGGAGGCCCGGATGGACGGCTTCGAGGTCATGCCCGGCGTGGAGGCGGCGGCCAAGGGCGACGTCTTCATCTCGGTCACCGGCGGGCGCGACGCGCTCGCCCGCGAGCACTTCGAGGTCATGAAGGACGGCGCGATCATCGCCAACTCCGGGCACTTCGACGTGGAGATCAACATCGGCGACCTGCGCGAACAGGCCACCGGCTCGCGCCCCGCGCGCCCCCACGTCGAGCAGTTCGAGATGGCCGACGGGCGCAAGATCAACCTCCTGGCCGAGGGACGCCTGGTGAACCTGGCCGCGGCCGAGGGGCATCCCGCCGCGGTGATGGACATGTCGTTCGCCAACCAGGCGCTCTCGGCCGAGTACATGGTCCGCCACGGCGCCGAACTCGAGAAGCGCGTGCACGTCGTGCCGCCGGAGATCGACCGCGAGATCGCGCGCCTCAAGCTCGAGTCCATGGGCGTGCGCATCGACACCCTGACCGACCGCCAGACCCGCTACCTCAACTCCTGGGACCAGGGGACCTAACGCGCCTCTCGACCCGCTAGCTTTCCCACCGTGCTGATCAGGTCGACCCGACGTGCCGGTCTCCTGGGCGCCGTGGCGGCGGCCGCGGTCCTGCCCCTCGCCGCCGCGCCCGCCCTCGCCCAGCAGCCTGGAGAGGCCGCCCAGCCCGCGACCCCCGCCCCCGGCGCTCCGCGCGTCGTCATCTCCGCGCGCGACCTGCGGATGAACCTCGTCGGCGTCATCCCCCTGCGCATCGGGTGCTTCGGGACGAGCGGGGGCTGCGGAGGGCGCCTCGAGGCCCGGCTGGCCGAGCCGATCGTCGCCCGGGCGTCCAAGGGCGCAAGCGCGCCGATGCGCACTTACGCGCCCTTCACGCTCGGCCGCGGCGGATTCGGCGTCTCCGCCGGGCGCTCCCAGCTCATCCGCATGCGGCTCCTTCCCCGGGCGGCCTACCTGGTGCGGCTGGCGGGGACGATCCCGGTGAGCATCACGGCGCAGTCGGGGTCGCGGACGTTTGAGCAGACGATCGCGGTCTACGTCTCGCCCCTCCAGAAGTTCCGCTGACCCTGACGACGCCTGGGCGCCGCTGGCGGTGTCCTCGCCTTCCCGCGCGCCGCGCTGCCGCCTCGACGGCGCGCCGCGCTGCCCCCGGCTCGGCGGGCTAGGCGGTGCCGTAGCGCTCCGCGCGCTGCTCCTCGCGCTCTGACTCGCTGAGCTGGCGCATGAAGAGCACGACGAGCGCCGTGCCCATGACCAGCGACTGCTCGAGGGCCATCAGCGCGCCTCCGATGTTCTGGTCAGTCAGCGCGCTGAGCCCCCAGAGGCGGCCGTGCCCGACGTAGAACCCGTAGAGCGGGACGGGCGAGAAGGTGAGGACGATCCCCAGCAGGCCGACGGCCAGCTTGGTGGTGACCATGTAGGCCACTGGGCCGAGGCCGCCCAGCCGGTGGCGGCTGCGGATGGGGGAGAGGAGGTGCCACCAGTAGAGGAGGCCCCCGGCGGCGAAGGTCAGGTGCTCGAGCGCGTGGACGGCCGGGTGGGCCAGGGCCGCGTCGTAGGCCGCCGGTACGTGCCAGGCGATCATGCCGCCCGCGTAGAGGACGACCGCGAAGGCGGGGTGCCCGAGGGGCCCGGCCGCCTGCTCGAGACGCTGGAGGCGGCGGGTCGCCGGGCGCAGCAGCACCTTGGTCAGGCCGAGCACGAGCAGGATGGCCGCGGCGTCGAGCAGCAGGATGTGCTGGACCATGTGCATGACGAAGAGCTGCTCGGCCAGCGCATCCAGGGGCGAGACGAGGGCGAGGAAGGTGAATGCGAGGCCTCCGGCGAAGGCCAGGGCCCGCCATCCCGAGGCGGCGCGGGGGCCGGCCTGCACGCGCGCCGCACGCCACCAGCGGGCGTAGACCACCGCCGCGCCCACGAGAACGACGATCACCCCCGGCGACGGAGTCCACGAATAGTCGGGACGCACTGCGCGCGATTGTGGCAATCGACGCGCCCCGGCGCATGGACTCTGCGGCAGCATCGACCACGTGATGCGCGGATGGGTCTTCAAGGAGCTGGCCGCCCTGGTCGCCCCGCCGAGCTGCGGGATCTGCGGCGCGTCTCTCCTGCACGGGGGAGAGGCGATGTGCTCGCGATGTCGGGCCGGCCTTCCCTGGCTGCCGGAGAAGCTGTGCCGGCGCTGCGGCCTGCCCGCGCCATGCTCCCCGTGCCCGGCCGTCGGTGCGGCGTTCGAGGCCGCGTGGGCGCCGATGGCGTATGCGGGCGTCGCCCGGACGGCGGTCACCCGGCTCAAGTTCGCCGGGTCGCTGGCGCTGGCCGATGTGATGGCGGCGCACGTGGCAGCGAACGCTCCACCGGCTCTTGTGGCCCAGGTCACGCTGGTCCCCGTTCCCCTGCATCCCTCGCGGCGGCGGGCGCGTGGGTACAACCAGGCGGAGTGGCTGGCGCGTGCTCTGTCGGCGCGCCTGGGCATTCCGGTGGCCCGCTGCCTGGCCCGCCGGGGCGATCCGAGTCGCCAGGTGGGGGCGGGTGCCCTGGTGCGCCGAGCCGATGGCCGCCTGGAGATCTCCGCCAGGGGGCGGGCCCCCGACCGCGCGCTGGTCGTCGACGACGTCTGCACGACCGGCGCCACGTTCGATGCCTGTGCGCGGGCGCTGCGGATGGCGGGGTCCGAGGCGGTGGCGTGCGTGGCCTATGCCCGCACGCTGCCAGGGTGGTGACAAATGGTCGGGTCGGGCGTACGATCGGCGAGCAGCGACACCGGCTCGTCCAAGGAGGAGAGGGACCGATGCGTATCGCCGTCAAGGGGCGCAACACTGCGGTCAGCGAGGAGCTGCGGGGGCACGTCGAGAAGCGCTTCGACAAGATCTCGCGACAGGTTTCGCCCCTGGCGGAGCTGGAGGTCGAGGTGCGCGAGGAGCGCAACCCCGCGATCCCTGCCTCCCAGGTGGCCGAGGTCACCCTTCACCTCAAGGGCGTCACCCTGCGCGCGCAGGACGCCTCACCCGACATGCTGCACTCGATCAACCTGTGCGCAGACGAGCTGGCCCGCCAGGTCAAGCGCCATCGCGACAAGCGCCGCCGCCGACGTCAGTCGCGGACCGCGCCGACGCCCGCTGCGGCGGGGGAGCCGGGCGCGCCGGCCGCCTCGGAGCCCGGGGCCTCGCCCGCCGGCTGAGCGGCCCCAGGGCAGTACCGCAGGCCGGCGAGCGCGCCGAACCCCGTTGCTAGCCTAGATGAGTGGTTCGACGACCCCGCGCACGCGGATGACGCGGAATACCTTCGCTGGATCTGCGTCATCGGACTTGCCTTTGCCGCCGGCAAAGGCGGCGCCCTGCTTCCTTGACCAGCTCGACCTTCCGCGCCCCCGCGCACACGCGGCCGCGGAACCACTCATCTAGCCCCATGTCCCTGATCGACCGCGCTCTGCGCGTCGGCGAGGCCGGCCGCTTCAAGGGCTACCAGAAGCGCGTCGCGCGGATAAACGCCTTCGAGCCCGAGATGGAGCTGCTCGAGGACCTCGAGCTGCGCGAGCATGCCGACGCCCTGCGCGAGCGCGCCCACAACGGCGAGCCCCTCGACGACCTCCTCTACGAGTGCTTCGCCCTCGTCCGCGAGGCGGGCAAGCGCACCATGGGCATGCGCCACTTCGACGTCCAGCTAATCGGCGGCATGGTCCTGCACGACGGCGCCATCGCCGAGATGCGCACCGGCGAGGGCAAGACCCTCACCGCCACTCTTCCGGTCGTCCTGAACTCGCTGGGCGGGCGGGGCGTGCACCTGGTGACGGTCAACGACTACCTCGCCCGCCGTGACGCCGAGTGGATGAGCCCGATCTACGAGGCCCTGGGCGTGACCGTGGGGGTCCTCTACAACCAGCAGCCCTACGAGGAGAAGCGCGAGGCCTACGCCGCCGACGTGACCTACGGGACCAACTCGGAGTTCGGCTTCGACTACCTGCGCGACAACATGGCCACATCGCTGGACGAGAAGGTCCAGCACGGCGGGCGCGACAAGCCCGAAGGCTGGATCGACATCGACGCCGACGGCAAGCGCCACTCCTGGGCGCACACCTTCGCGATCGTCGACGAGGTCGACAACATCCTCATCGACGAGGCGCGCACGCCGCTGATCATCTCCGGCGCCCCCGAGCAGGCGGCCGAGCTCTACCAGAAGTTCGCCCGGCTGGCGCCCATGATGAAGCCGGGCAAGACGCCGGAGGGCATGGACCCCCGCTCCAAGAAGGAATTCGTCGCGGAATTCGACTACGAGTTCGACGAGAAGCACAAGACGGTGGCCATCACCGAGCAGGGGGTCGCCAAGGCCGAGCGCTTCCTGGGCATCGACAACCTCTACCGCGCCGAGCACGGGCCGCTGGTCAACCACCTCCTCCAGGCCCTCAAGGGCGAGTCGCTGTACAAGCGCGACGTCGACTACGCGGTGATCGACGGCGAGGTCAAGATCATCGACGAGTTCACCGGGCGCATCCTCGAGGGCCGGCGCTGGTCTGAGGGGCTCCACCAGGCGGTGGAGGCCAAGGAGCGCGTCCGCGTCCAGGAGGAGAACCAGACGCTGGCCACCATCACCCTTCAGAACTACTTCCGCATGTACGCCAAGCTCGCGGGCATGACCGGCACGGCGCTGACCGAGGCCACCGAGTTCATGAAGATCTACAAGCTCGGGGTGGTCGAGGTGCCGACCAACGAGCGGATGATCCGCGAGGACCGCAACGACGAGATCTACAAGACCAAGGAAGGCAAGTGGCAGGCGGTGACCTCCGAGATCGCGGCACGCCACGAGAAGGGCCAGCCGGTCCTGGTCGGGACGATCTCCGTCGAGGTCTCCGAGCTGCTGGGCGAGCGGCTGCGGCGCAAGGGGATCAAGCACACTGTCCTCAACGCCAAGCCCGAGCACGCCGAGCGCGAGGGCGAGACGGTGGCCGAGGCCGGCCAGCCGGGCGCCGTGACCATTGCCACCAACATGGCCGGCCGCGGCGTCGACATCAAGCTCGGCGGCAACGCCGAGCACCAGACCCGCCTGGAGCTGGCCAAGCTCGGCCTCCAGCCCGGCGACCCCGACTACGACGAGCGTTTCGCCGGGGTCCTCCCGCCGATCGAGCGTCGGGTCGAAGCGGCGCGCGAGCAGGTGGTGGAGGCCGGCGGACTGTTCATCTGCGGCACCGAGCGCCACGAGTCCCGCCGCATCGACAACCAGCTGCGCGGCCGCTCAGGGCGCCAGGGCGACCCCGGCGAGTCGCGCTTCTTCCTGTCGGCCGAGGACGACCTGGTGCGGCTGTTCGCCGGCGATCGCATCTACAAGATCCTCGAGCGCTTCGGCACCACCGACGAGGAGGGCAACGAGGAGCCGATCGCCGCCGGCGTGCTGACCAAGCAGATCGAGAAGGCACAGAAGAAGGTCGAGGAGCAGAACTTCCTCATCCGCAAGCGCGTGCTCGAGTACGACGACGTGATGAACCAGCAGCGCGAGATCGTCTACGAGTACCGCGACCGGGTGCTCGAGGGGCGTGACATGGGCGCCGAGGCGCGCGACCAGGTCGTCGAGGTGATCGAGCGCACGGTCGACGAGTACACGGCCGGGGACTTCGTCGAGGAGTGGGACGTCGGGGGGCTGTTCACCGCGCTCGAGCAGATCTATCCCGTGCAGGTCGACGAGTCCCAGCTCGCGCCCGACCAGATAGACCGGGTCGAGCTCAAGCGCGTGCTGGCCGAGGACGCCCTCGGTGCCTACGACGAGCGCGAGCAGCAGCTGGGCGAGGAGCTGATGCGCGCCCTGGAGCGCTTCCTGGTGCTCGAGATCATCGACCAGCGCTGGCGCGAGCACCTCTACGACATGGACTACCTGCGCGAGGGCATCCACCTGCGCGGCTTCGCCCAGATCGACCCGCTGGTGGCCTACAAGAACGAGGCCTTCACGCTGTTCACCGACCTTATGCACTCGATCTGGGCCGACTTCAGCCGGATGATCTTCCACGTCGAGGTGGGGATCGAGGGCGTCGACGGCGACGGCGCGGGTGGCGCCGCCGCGGTTCCGCCGACCCGGCCCGCCGGCCCCGGGTCAGCCACCCGCGCGGGCCGGGTCTCCTACTCCGGGGGCGCGGCGATCGGCACCCAGGAGGCGATCGCCATGGCCCTGGCCGGAGGGGGCGCCGACGCCGCCGCGCAGGCCTACGAGGACGGCCAGCTCGACGACCAGGAGCTCGAGCCGGTCCCTGCGGTCCAGCAGCGCCGCATCGACGAGGCGGCCCAGGTCGGGCGCAACGACCCGTGCTGGTGCGGCTCGGGCAAGAAGTTCAAGAAGTGTCACGGCGCGTAGCGCCGTGACATGCCGGGCTACTTCAAGGTCCCACGGCGCGTAGCGCCGTGACGACTCCTCGGCTAGCGACGCTCAGCCCGCGCGGCGGGCGTCGAGCCCGGTCGGCCCGAAGATCCCGAGCCGGCGGTAGAGCGCGATGAGGCCGTCCTGCCGGGGCCCGGCTCCCTTGACGGCCATGGTGGCCACGAGTCGGCCACCTGGCCGCACGCAGCGAGCCATCACGGCCCGGGCCGCGGCCGGCTCCGGGAAGCAGTGCAGACCGGCCGACGTCAGGCAGAGGCCCACGCCGGCGCCGTCGAGCGGAAGGGCGGCCACATCGGCCTCGAGGAACGCCCGTCAGGCCGGACTGGGCGGCCCGCGCGCGGGCGCGCCGGAGCATGGCGGGGTTGCGGTCGACGGCCACACACGCTAGGTCTGCGCCGGGCGGCGGCCGGGGAGGCGGTCGACGATCCGTCCCAGCCGCTCGGTCGCGCCCTGGAGCGGCTCGACGGTCTGGGCCAGCGTCTGCGCGGTGGGGGCGAGCTGGTCGATCAGCTCGAGCGCCCGCTCCAGCGCCGGCAGGGAGTCGGCCAGCCGCCCGCCCTCGCGGGCCACATCGAGCGCGGCGGCGACGAGCATGGGCCCCTGGCGAGCCAACTCCTCGCCGTGACCATCCAGGCGCGCAGCGTGCTCGAGCACGGCGTCCGCCCTGCCCTCGAGGTCGGCCATGGTGAGCAGGACCGACTCGCCGCGGGCATCGAGCGCGCGCCCTACCTTCAGTGCCCCCTCGAGCTGGTCCTGGACGCCTCCCGCCAGGCCGAGCATCTCGTCGGCGCGCGACTCGAGCGCGTCGATGCGCTCCGTAAGCCGCTGCTCGATGACCGGAAGCTCGCGCGCGGCCTCGGCGATGGCGTGCAGGTCGTCGAGCGCCCGCAGCGCGAGCGGCGCCGGGAAGAGCGCCGACAGGAGGGTCTCCCAGCGCACGGGGGGAGTCTATGACCGGTGCGCCGCCGGACGCCGGCGACCCCCACGATCCCGCCGCCGCCGCCGCCGCCGCCCCGCCCCGCCCCGGCCGGGCTGGCGGCGCCACGTGAGCTAGCCTCAACGCATGCCCAGCGCCTCCACCGCCGAGCCCACCCCCCAGCGCCTCGCGGCGATCCGCGACCAGCTCAAGCTGCTCGCGGACTACCTTTGACCCAGACGCCCTGGAGCGCCGCGCCGCGCAGCTCGAGTCGGAGATGGGGGAGGCCGGCTTCTGGGACGACCAGGAGCGGGCGGCGCGGGTCAGCGCCGAGCACGCTCGCGCCACCCGCAAGCTGAGCGGCTTCCGAGAGCTCGAGCGCGACGCCCGGGACCTGGAGGGCTTGGCCGAGCTCGCCGCCGAGGACGAGTCGATGGTCGCCGAGGTGGAGGAGCAGATCGACTCGGTAGAGCGGCGCCTGGAGGCGCTCGAGGAGGAGCGGCTGTTCTCGGGCCGCTACGACGCGGGCGACGCCCTGGTCACGGTCAACGCCGGCGCGGGAGGGACCGACGCCCAGGACTGGGCGGAGATGGTGCTGCGCATGGAGATGCGCTGGGCCGAGAAGCGCGGCTTCTCGGTGGAGCTGCTGGAGGCCAGCGCGGGCGAGGAGGCGGGGATCAAGTCGGCCACCTTCCGGGCCAGCGGCGAGAACGCCTACGGGCTCTACTCCGCCGAGAAGGGCGTCCACCGGCTCGTGCGGCTGTCGCCCTTCGACGCCGCCAAGCGGCGGCAGACGTCGTTCGCCGGCGTCGAGGTCTCGCCGGTCGTCGACGAGGACGCCGACGTCGAGATCAACGACGACGATCTCCAGGTCGACACCTATCGCGCGAGCGGCGCCGGCGGCCAGCACGTCAACAAGACCGACTCGGCCGTGCGTATCACCCATCGCCCGACGGGCACCGTCGTGCAGTGTCAGAACGAGCGCTCGCAGTCGTCCAACCGGGTCACGGCCATGGCCATGCTGCGCTCACGGCTGCTCGAGCGGCAGGAGCGCGCGCGCCGGGAGGAGATCGCCCGTGAGCGCGGAGAGGCGCAGGACGTCAACTTCGGCTCGCAGATCCGCTCCTACGTCCTGCACCCCTACACCCTGGTCAAGGACCACCGCACCGACCACGAGGTGGGCGACGCCAATCGGGTGCTCGACGGCGACCTCGACGACCTCGCCCGGGCCTACCTGCTGCGCGCCGCGCGATGAGGGTGGCCGGTGGCTCCCAGCGTTGGGTGCGGCGCCTTCCGGGCGCCCGACGTCCCCAGCGGTGGGCGGCAGGCGCCTTGCGGTCGCCCGACGGGCCGAGGGGATCGGCCGATGGCTGAGGCGCCGCCCCGGAGCCTCGCCGAGGACCTCGCCGGGATCGTCGCCCGGGCGCTCGAGGAGGACGTCGGCGCCGGGGACGTCACCACTGAGGCGACGGTCCCTGCGGACGCCCGTGCCCGGGCCGTGCTCACGCAGAAGGCCCCGGGGGTGATCTACGGCTTGGCGGTGGCGGAGCTGGTCTTCGCTCAGGTCGACCCGGAGGTGGACGTCGAGCACCGTGTGACCGAGGGCCAGTGGCGCGAGGGCGGTGAGGTGCTGATCGCAACTGGCCGAGCGGCCTCCCTGCTCACCGCCGAGCGCACGGCGCTGAACTTCCTCGCCCGCCTATCGGGCGTGGCTACCCTCACCGCTCGCTGCGTCGCCGCGGTGGCGGGCACGCAAGCCCGCATCCTCGACACCCGCAAGACCACCCCCGGCCTGCGGTCCCTGGAGAAGGCGGCGGTGCGCGCCGGAGGAGGGGTCAACCACCGCGCCGGGCTCTACGACGCGATCCTCATCAAGGAGAACCACGCCGCCCTGGCGGGAGGGGTGGAGGAGGCGGTGCGGCGGGCGCGCGACGCCGCGCCCGACCTTCCCCTCGAGGTCGAGTGCCGCACGCCCGCGGAGATCGATCAGGCGCTGGCCGCCGGGGCCCAGCGCCTCCTGCTCGACAACATGGACCCAACCCAGCTGCGGGACGCCGTCGAGCAGGTCGCCGGCCGCGCCACGCTCGAGGCCAGCGGCGGGCTCACGCTCGAGCGCCTGCCGGAGCACGCCCGCAGCGGCGTAGAGTTAATCTCCCTCGGGGCCCTGACGCACTCGGCCCCCGCGCTGGATTTCTCGCTGATCCTCCACCCGCTGCCATGAACATGCCCGTCATCCAGCCCGATCCCCCGGCGCCCACCCTCGAGCTGGAGGATGTCCCCGCCCTGCGCGAGGAGGTGCGCCGGCTCAAGCGCAAGCGCGACGCGGTGATCCTGGCGCACAACTACCAGGTGCCCGAGGTCCAGGACGTGGCCGACTACGTCGGCGACTCGCTCGGGCTCTCGCGACAGGCGGCGGCGGCCGACGAGACGACGATCGTCTTCTGCGGCGTGCACTTCATGGCCGAGACCGCGTCGATCCTCTCGCCCGACAAGACCGTGCTCATCCCCGACCTCGACGCCGGCTGCTCGTTGGCCGACTCGATCACCCCCGAGGAGCTGGCGGCGTGGAAGGCCCAGCACCCGGGCGCCGTCGTCGTCATGTACGTCAACACCTCGGCCGCTGTCAAGGCGCTGACCGACTACTGCGTCACCTCCTCCCACGCGGTGGCAGTG
>JBBPZM010000006.1:0-19992 GCA_038199035.1 Solirubrobacterales bacterium
CGCGCGCAGGCCGCCGCCGCGGCGGGCCAGCAGTCCCGCGGCGCGGGCGCACAGCCGCCGCGCGCGCTGGGCGGCCAGCACGGCCGGCGGCTGGAAGGCCTCCCACTCCGCCCGGTCGAGGAAGTCGTAGCCGCCGAAGAGCTCGTCGGCTCCCTCGCCGCTGAGCAGGACCTTGACCCCGTCGGCGCGGGCGAGCGCGGCGATCTGGGCCATCGGCACCGAGCTCTCGTGCATGAGCGGGAACTCGTTGTGGGCGACGGCGGGCACCAGGCCGGCGCGCCAGGCGGCGCCGTCCATGCGCACCGTGCGCAGCTCGACGCCCAGGCCGGAGGCGACTCGGAGCGCCCACAGCCCCTCGTCGGCGGCGGCCTGGTCGGTGACCGAGGCGTTGTAGGCGACGATCCGCGGGTGGCTCTCGCGGGCGTAGGCGGTGACGAGGCTGGAGTCCAGGCCACCCGAGCACATCGTGCCCACGGGCACGTCGGCCATCAGTCGCCGCCGCACCGAGGCGCGCAGCTCCGCCTCGAGCGCGTCGGCCAACCCGGCGCGCGAGCCCGCGGCCAGCGCGGCCGCGCGCTCGGGATCGACGGCCTGCGCGGGGTCGTACCAGCGCCGCTCCTCTAGCGTCAGGCCGTCCAGCGACACGCTGACCGCCGTTCCCGGCAGCACCCGCTCGACGCCTTCGAGCGGGGTGTCGCGGCCGTTGGCCCAGCCGTAGGCGACGTGGTGGGCGAGGGCGTCCGGGCGCGCGCGGCCTGGCACCCCGACGGCCAGGAGCGCCGCGATCTCGCTGGCGAACCACAGCGACCCACGGTGGCGGGCGAGGTAGAGCGGCTTGATCCCGAAGCGGTCGCGCACCAGGAGCAGGCGCCGGCGCTCGTGGTCGAGCGCTCCGAAGGCGAACAGCCCGTTGCAGCGCTCGACGGCGTCCTCGCCCCAGCGCGCCCGCGCGCGGACCAGGGTCTCGGTGTCCGACCCTCCCCGCCACCCATCGCCTCCGAGCTTCTCCCGCAGGTCGAGGTGGTTGAAGATCTCGCCGTTGTAGGTCAGCCACCAGCGCCCGGCGGGGTCAGCCATCGGCGCGTGGCCGGCGGGAGAGGGGTCGACGATCGACAGCCGCGTCTGCACCAACCCCACCGTCCCGACGACCTCGATCCCCCGGTCGTCCGGCCCCCGGTGCCCCAGCGCGGCGGCCATGCGGGCCAGCGCCTCGGGATCGGGGCGCTGGGCGGGTGCCACGACGCAGCCGGCGATTCCGCACACGGCCGCGGCACTCTACGCAAGACGGTCGATTCCGAATACCGGTGCGGGTGTGGGTTGAGGTATCAGCCGTCGAGGTTCCCGCGCGGACATCGGCAGCCGCCCCTGCCGTCCATATACTGGCCGCGCGGTGCGAGCCTCGACGGCCATTCGTAGCGCCGCCTGGGCGACGGTGGCCGCCGGGGTCGCGGCGCCCCTCGTACGCCGCCGCCTGGACCTCAAGCCGTCGGCCGTAGCGGTGGTTTCCGCGTCGGCGCCGATCGCCCTGTGCGTCGTGCGACCCCGCAGTCGCACCCGCGACGTGCTCACCTGCTGCCTCCAGATGTGGGCCTACGTGGCCGTCTACCAGATGCCCCACGACGATCCGCAGGCCCTGCGCGCGCGCGTCCGGGTCGACTATCCCGTGCGGATCGACCGCGCGCTCGGCGCCGGGACGCTGCCCACCCTGAGACTCCAGCGCCGTCTGTCCCAACCGGGGAGGTTCAGCCTCCTGGACCGCGTGCTGATCTGGGCGCACTGGCTGTGGTTCTTTACCCCCCACACCGCGCTCGCCTATGTCCTTGTGCGCCGGCCCGACCTCTTCCCACGCGCGGCCGTCCTCACCTACGCCGTGTTCGACATCGGGGTGATCGGCTACTGGGCCATTCCCACCGCGCCGCCGTGGTACGCCGCCGAGAAGGGCCGGATCGGGCACGCGGAGATGCCGCAGCTGCGCCGCATGATGTACGAGTACGGGGAGCTCTTCTGGGAGGACGGCTGGCAGCCGCTCTACAGTTTCCTCGGAGGCAATCCGCTGGCCGCGATGCCGTCGCTGCACTTCGCCACATCCGTCATGGCCGCCCACCTGCTGACCGAGGTGGGGCCGGTCGAAGCGGTCGTCGGCTGGGGATACGCACTGACCCTCGGGCTCGCGCTGGTCTACCTCGGCGAGCACTACGTCGTCGACCTGCTCGCCGGCCTCGCCCTGACCGAGACGATCAGGGGCGCGGCGCCTCGGACTCGGCCGCTGGCGGTCGCCGCCTCACGCGCCGTGCAGGCCCTCGAAGCCCGCGCGAGGGCGTAGATGATCGACGAGCTGCGCACCCACGAGCCCGCGCGCACCCCGGTGCACGACGTCAACCCCTCCACCGAGGAGCACGACGACGACGAGGAGATGCCGCAGGGGATCGTCACCCGCCGGCGCGCCATCGCCTCGGGCCTGTTCGTCGTCTCCGCCCTCGCCCTCCTCTACTTCGTGCTGCCCAAGCTGGCCGGGCTCCAGGGGACGTGGGACCGCCTCGACCAGGGCGACCCGATCTGGCTGGCCGTGGCCGCCGGCTTCGAGGTCCTCTCCTTTGGGGGGTACATCGTGCTCTTCCGGACGGTGTTCGTGCGCGGCGGCTCGCGCATCAACTGGCGCGAGAGCTACGAGATCACCATGGCCGGCCTGGCCGCCACCCGCCTGTTCGCCGCCGCCGGCGCGGGGGGAGTGGCCCTGACCGCCTGGGCGCTCCGGCGCTCGGGCATGGAGCCGCGGGTGGTCGCCTGCCGGCTCGTGGCATTCATGTCGCTGCTCTACGCGGTCTACATGGCGACCCTGGTGGTCGACGGAGTCCTGCTGCGGGTCGGCCTGCTCCCGGGCAACGCGCCGCTGGGCTTCACGGTCATCCCCGCCGCCGTCGGCGGCCTGGCCATCGGCGTCTTCCTGGCCATCTCCCTGCTGCCCGCCGACTTCGAGCGGCGCCTGACCGCGCTGGCCGGGCCCCGCCGCCACCCGCGGCTCGCCCGCTGGGCGCGCCGTGCGGCCACCGTGCCGGCGACGCTGGCCACCGGGGTGCGGACCGCCCTCTCGCTGGTGCGGGCCGGTGAGCAGGGGCTGCTCGGCGCCGTCGCCTGGTGGGCGTTCGACATCGCCGTCCTGTGGGCGTGCTTCCACGCCTTTGGCGATCCCCCCTCCAAGGCGGTCATCGTCATGGCCTACTTCGTGGGCATGCTGGCCAACGCGCTGCCGCTGCCCGGCGGCATCGGCGGGGTCGATGGCGGGATGATCGGCACGTTCATCGCCTTCGGCGTCCCCGGTGGGCTGGCCGTGGTCGCCGTGCTGGCCTATCGGGCCTTCGCCTTCTGGCTGCCCACGATCCCCGGCGCCGTGGCCTACCTCCAGCTGCGCCGCACGGTGCAACGCTGGCGCGAGGAGCGCCAAGCCGCGAGGTCCCCCGCGGCCGCCGCGAGCGCGTAACGGCGTTGACCTCCGTCTTACTATAAAAACTGAAGCATGGAAGCCCTGTCAGCCCAACCCGGAGACGAGATGCCAGCCCAGGACGTCGAGAACGTGATCATCGTCGGCAGCGGGCCGGCCGGCTACACCGCCGCCCTCTACACCGCCCGGGCCAACCTGCGCCCGATGGTCTTCGAGGGCTTCGCCTGGGGCGGGCTGCTGCAGCAGACGACCGACGTGGAGAACTACCCCGGCTATCCCCAGGGCGTGATGGGACCGGAAATGATGCAGGACCTGCGCGACCAGGCGCAGCGCTTCGGCGCACGCCTGGAGACCGAGGACGTCACGCGCGTCGAGCTGGCGCAGGAGCCGGGCGGCCTGCACACCGTTTGGGTGGACGACGAGGCCCACCGCGCGCGCACCGTGGTCCTGGCCATGGGCGCCCAGCACAAGAAGCTCGGCGTCCCCGGCGAGGAGGAGCTCGGGGGCCGCGGCGTGTCCTACTGCGCGACCTGCGACGCCGCCTTCTTCAAGGACCGCGAGACCGTGATCGTGGGCGGCGGCGACTCGGCCATGGAGGAGGCGATCTTCCTGGCCAAGTTCGCGGGCAAGGTCACGATCGTCCACCGCCGCGAGGAGTTCCGGGCCTCGAAGATCATGCTCGAGCGCGCCCGCGCGACGGACAACATCGAGTGGATGACGCCCTACGTCATCCACGAGTTCCTGGCCGGCGAGGACGGGGCGCTGGGCAAGGCCCGCCTGCGCAATGTCGAGACCGGCGAGGAGCGCTACGTCGCCATGTCGGGCGCCTTCATCGCCGTCGGCCACGAGCCGCAGTCACAGCTCGTCGACGACCAGGTCGACACCGACGAGAACGGGTATGTCCTCACAGAGGGTAGGTCGACCCGCACCAACCTCCCGGGCGTGTTCGCGGCCGGAGACCTCGTCGACCACACCTATCGCCAGGCCATCACCGCGGCGGGCAGCGGGTGCCAGGCGGCGCTGGACGCCGAGTGGTACCTGCGTGACACGCCCGAGGTACAGACCCCGCCGGAGCTGGCGGAGGTCCCGCGCGACGAGATGGCCGAGTGGAACTGGGCGCCGTCGCAGAGCTGAACTGAGCTGAGCCGGGAAGAGGAGGCCCGGGCCGACCCGACGCGACGTCCGCCCGGGCCTCAGCCCAGCGCGACGCCCTCGAGCGCCAGCAGCTCCTCCTTGCGCTCCAGCCCACCGGCGTAGCCGCCCAGACCCCCGCCGGTGCGCAGCACGCGGTGGCAGGGGACGACGATGGGGATCGGGTTGGAGGCCAGGGCGTTACCGGCCGCGCGCACCGCACGGGGGCTGCCGGCCCGGGTGGCCACCTGGGTGTAGGTGGCCACCCTCCCGAACGGGATGCGAGCGGTCTCGCGCAGCACCCGCTGGCTGAACCCCCGCGTGAGCGACCAGTCGATCGGCACGTCGAAGTCCCGCCGGCGCCCCGAGAAGTACTCGTCGAGCTCGCGGCGGACGTCGTCGAGCCGGGCCGGCGACTCGACGATCCGCGGCGACAGCCGGCTGGCCAGCCGCTCCAGGAGGTCATCGACGCGCTCGGGACGGTAGTGCAGGCAGACGAGGCCGCGGCGGCTGCGCACGCCGGCCAGCTCACCGAGCGGCGAGGGGATCACCGAGTAGGCGAGGTCGGCCACGCCGTCACGGCCGGCGGCCAGGGCGACGCGCTGCGCCGCGGCCGCGGCGGCCTGGGGGTCGTGAGCCGGGGCACCCTGGCGCAGCGCCCGCTCGATCTGAGTCTCGGTCATGGTCATGGAGTCCACTCCTTGCGTAGCTTGGTCAGTGCCTCGTGCAGGTTGCGGCGCATCGCCTCCTCGGAGGACCCGAGCACCTCCGCCGCCTCGGCGTGGCGCAGGTCGGCGACGTAGCGCAGGACCACGGCGGCCCGCTGCTTGGGCGGCAGGGAGCCGACCAGTTCCCACAGCCCGTCGTCGCGTGGCTGGGGCGACTGCTCGGTCGTGGCGTGGTCGCCGAGGTCCTCGACCGGCTCGGGGTGTCGCCGGCGCGCTCGGTGGGCGTCGATCGCCTTGCGATGGGCGATCGTGAACACCCAGGCCCGCAGGTTGGCGCCCGGCTTCAGCCGCGGATAGGCCCGCAGCGCGGCCAAGAAGGTCTCCTGGAAGCAGTCGTCGGCGTCCTGCGGCCCGGCCACGGCGACGAGAAAGCGCCACACCGGCTCGCCCTGCTCGTCCATGAAGCGCTGGAAGGGAGGCAGGGCCACGGGGGGAGAACGGGCCGGGCGCCGCGAACGTGAGGTCGCCGTGCTCAGCCGGCGTCGTGCTCGAAGAAGCCGGCGCCGGTCTGGACGCCGAGCCGGCCGTCGTAGACCTTCTGGCGCAGGAGCGGCGCGGCCCGGTAGCGCTCCTCGCGGTAGTGGTCGTGCAGGCCGTCGAGGACGCCGAGGACGTGGTCCAGCCCGGCCTCGTCCGCCCAGCTCAGCGGCCCGCGGGGGTAGTTGAGCCCGAGCACCATCCCCGCGTCGATGTCCTCGGGGCTGCCGACGCCCTCGGCCAGCGCAAAGCTCGCCTCGTTGACGAGCTGGCAGACGATGCGCCCGAGCACGAGCCCCGGAGCGTCATCGACCCATTCGACGTGCTTTCCCAGCGCTGCGAACAGCGTCTCGATCCGCTCGGCGGCGAGGGCCGAGGTGTGGGCCCCGCGGGTCAGCTCGACGAGCTCGAGCTCCTCGAAGGGGGGCAGGGCATGGAAGCCGGCGGCGCTGCCCTCGGGGTCGAGGGCAGCCAGCGACCCGGCGGCGCACAGCAGGGCTCGGGGGCCGCCCTGGAGCGGCGGCTCGTCCTCGGCCGCGCCGCAGTCCAGGATCAGCCACGGCTGCTCTCCCCGTGGATCGACCTGGTCGGCGACGTCATAGCCCGCGGCGGCCGCGGCTTCGCGCAGCTGCTCGGCCAGGGCCAGGTCGCCGGCCACCACCACCCGCTCCCCGCCGCCGCCTCCGCCGGACGGTCGATCGGGGTCGTCGGGACGGTGCGGCTCGTCGCTGTAGTCGTAATAGCCACGCCCGGTCTTGCGCCCGTGGCGCCCGGCCGCCGTCATCCGCGCGGCGATCGGGGACGGTCGCCAGCGCGGCTCGCCGAACGACAGCTCGTAGAAGGACTTCGAGACCTCGAAGCCGGTGTCCACGCCGACCAGGTCCATCAGCTCGAAGGGGCCCCTGCGACCGCCCCCTCCCCGCCGGCAGATGCGGTCGAGCTGCTCGACGGTGGCCTGGCGCTCCTGGAGCAGGCGCAGCCCCTCGAGCCCGAACGGCCGCCCGCAGCGGTTGACCAGGAAGCCCGGCCCGTCGGCGGCCAGGATCACCCGCTTGCCCATGGCCTCGCCGGTGGCCTGGGCAAGGGCGATCGCCGCCTCGCCCGACTGCTCGCCGGCCACCACCTCGAGCAGGGCCATCACCGGCGCCGGGTTGAAGAAGTGCATGCCCACCACGCGCTCCGGCCGCTCGACCGCCGCGGCGATCGTCGTGACCGGCAGCGACGACGTGTTGGTGGCCAGGACGCAGTCCTCGCGCACCACCTCCGACAGCGCGACGAACAGCTGGTGCTTGAGCTCGAGCCGCTCCGGCGCGGCCTCGATCACCAGGTCGCAGCCGGCCAGGTCGCCGAGCCCGTCCACCCGCTCCAGGCGCCCCCGGGCCGAGTCGGCGTCCTCCTGGGAGAGCCGGCCCCGCTCGACGCCGCGGGCCAGGTGGCCTTCGATCGCCTTCGCCCCCCGCTCGAGGGCCTCGGCCACGGGGTCGTGCAGGAGGGTGCGGGCCCCGGCCGCCTGGCAGGCCAGCTGGGCTATCCCGGCGCCCATCGTGCCGGCGCCGACGACGCCGATCGTCCGCGCGGCGGCCTTCGCCACTAGGCCGGGACCAGCGCGTTGATCCCGGTCGCGGCGCGCCCGATGATCAGCTTCTGGATCTGCGACGTGCCCTCGTAGAGCGTCGTCACCCGCACGTCCCGCAGGTAGCGCTCGACCGGGTGGTCGTCGACGTAGCCCGCGCCGCCGTGGACCTGGATCGCCGTGTTGGCGCAGGCGATCGCCGCCTCCGTGGCGTAGAGCTTGGCGATCGAGGTCTCGGTGGTGTTGGGCTTGCCGGCGTCTTTGAGGAAGCCCGCCCGCCAGACCAGCATCCGCGCCGCCTCGGCCTGCACGACCCTGTCGGCGATCATCGCCGCCACCAGCTGGAAGGAGGCGATCGGCCGCCCGAACTGCTCGCGCTCCTTGGAGTACGAGACCGACTCCTCGACGCAGCCCTGGCAGACGCCGACGCAGCCGGCGGCCACCGAGTAGCGCCCGGAGTCCAGGGCTGACATCGCGACCTTGAAGCCGTCGCCGACCTCGCCGAGCATCGCGTCCAGCGGCACCTCGACCTCGTCGAGGGTCAGCGCCGCGGTGTCCGCGCCGTGCAGCCCGAGCTTGCCGTGGATCTCCTGCGCGGAGAAGCCCGGGTGCTCGGTGTCGACCAGGAAGCAGGCCAGTCCGCGGTGCTTGAGCTCAGGGTCGGTCTGGGCGAAGACCAGGCCGACCCTGGCGTGGCTGCCCATCGAGATCCACATCTTGGCGCCGGAGATCGACCAGCCGCCGTCGACCTTCTTGGCGCGGGTGCGCTGGTTGGCGGCGTCGGAGCCGGTGTCGGGCTCGGTCAGGCCGAAGAACCCGAGCCACCCGCCGGAGCACAGCTTCGGCAGGTAACGCTGCTTCTGCTCCTCGGTCCCCCAGCGCAGGATCGACGAGCACACCAGCGACGTCTGGACCGAGACCACGGTGCGCATTGCCGAGTCGACGCGCCCGACCTCCTCGACGATCAGCCCGTAGGTGACGTAGTCGAGCCCCGCGCCGCCGTACTCGCGTGGGACGATGGCGCCGAGGTAGCCCTGGTCGGCGATCTGCTTGACCAGGTCGACGTCGAAGTGGTGGTTGCGGTCGTTCTCCTTGGCCCGCGGCGCGATCTCGTTGGTGGCGAAGGCGCGCGCGGTCTCGCGGATCAGCCTCTGCTCGTCGGTCAGCTCGAAGTCCATAGGCCTCCTCGTGAGGGGCGCCAAAGCTACCGCACGGCTGGGGCTCGACCATCGTCGAGCGGATGGCGCCAGCGCAGGTCCGGAAAGCGGGCGAAGTCGCGGTCGGTGGTGATCCACTCGCTGCCGGACTCGATCGCCAGCGCGGCGAGGTAGGCGTCGGGGACGAGATTGCCCTTGGCCTGCACTTCTCGGCACAGGCGCTCGAACAGCTCCCAGTGGCGCCGGCCCGGTTGCACCCTCACCGCCGTCGGCTGATCGCGCAGAGCGCTGGCGAACTCGAAGGCTGCCTCAGGCGGATCCGGCTGGGCGAAACCCCGGGGATTGGTGACGACGCGGACGAAGCCGCTCAGCACCAGTTCGCTGATCCCGAACGGCCGATCGGACTCCAGCAAGCGCGTCAGCCAGTCGCGATACTCTTCGTGGCGGGAGGCGTCGCTGCGATAGGCGTAAACCAGGACGTTGACGTCGGTGAGGATCACCGGCGCTTGTCGAGGGGCAGACCCTCATCCATCAGCTCGAGCAGGCCGGCGCTGTCATCGATGTCCACCCCGGGCATGAGACCGCCCTTGCAGCCGGAAACAGGGAGCTCCACTCGCGCGCGAGGATGCTCCTCGGTGGGGCGCGCCAGGGACACGCGAAGCGCGTCCTCGATCAGCTTCGTAAGGGTGGTGCCGTTATCCACCGCGCGTCGCTTGGCCGCCGCCAGCAGGTCGTCGTCGAGACGGATAGTGGTGCGCATGCACCGAAGCATACGCATGGCACATCAATATGTCTATGTTGTCGGAGGTTCTCCGCGGTTCCGAGCGGTTTTGCCGCTGCGCGCAACGTCGACTGCGCGAGCTACACCGCCTCGATGACCGTGGCCAGGCCCTGCCCCACCCCGATGCACAGCGCGGCCATCCCGTAGCGCAGCCCGCGCTCGTGCAGCTCCCACGCCAGCGTACCCAGCAGCCGCGCGCCACTGGCGCCGAGCGGGTGGCCGATGGCGATGGCCCCGCCGTTGACGTTGAGCTTGTCGTGGGGGATGTCCAGCTCGCGCATGCACGGCAGGACCTGGGCGGCGAAGGCCTCGTTGATCTCGACCAGGTCGATCTCGTCGATCGACAGCCCCGCTCGCTCCAGCGCCTTGCGCGCGGCCGGGATGGGGGCGATGCCCATGTAGCCCGGGTCGACCCCGGCCCCGCCGGTGGCCACGATACGGGCCAGCGGCGCCTTGCCCAGGCGGTCCGCGGCCCGCTCGGAGGCCACGACGAGGCAGGCCGCCCCATCATTGATCTGGGACGAGTTGCCGGCGGTGACCGAGCCGCCGTCTCGGAAGACCGGGCGCAGCTTGGCCAGCTTCTCGAGCGAGCCCTCGCGCCGGGGGCCCTCGTCTGACTCGACGAGCCTCACGCCGCCGTTGCGCCCCTCGGGCACCTCGACGGGCACGATCTCGCGCGCGAAGGTCCCGGCGTCCTGCGCGGCGACCGCGCGCCGGTGCGACTCGAGGGCGAAGCGATCCTGGTCGGCGCGCGTGACCTCGTAGCGCTCGGCCACGTTCTCGGCGGTCTCCCCCATGCCCTCGGTCGAGTAGCGCTCGGCCATGCGGGGATTGACGAAGCGCCAGCCGATCGTCGTTTCGGCCATCTCGGGCGCGCCGCGGGGGAACCCGCGCTCGGGCTTGAGCTGGACGAGCGGCGCGCGGGTCATGGACTCTACGCCGCCGGCCAGCAGGAGGTCGGCGTCGCCGACCCGGATGGCCCGCGAGGCCTGGTTGACGGCCTCCAGGCCCGAGGCGCAGAGCCGGTTGACGGTCACGCCCGGGACCTCGACCGGCAGGCCGGCCAGCAGCGAGCCCATGCGGGCGACGTTGCGGTTGTCCTCGCCGGCCTGGTTGGCGTCGCCGAAGATGACGTCCTCGACCTGGGCGGAGTCGATGCCGTTGCGCTGCACGGCGGCGCCGATGACGTGCGCGGCGAGGTCGTCGGGCCGGACCGTGGAGAGCATCCCGCCGTAGCGGCCGATGGGGGTGCGCAGCGCGTCGATGACGTAGGCCTCTGGCATGGGGTGGTCGACGATCCTAGCCAGCCGCGGGTCAGCCCGAGCTCGCGGCTCCGTCGCCCCGCGAGGACACCGCCACCGGCGTGGCCTCATTGCGCCGGGAGTCCTCTCGCCCGGGTCGCTCCAAGCCGGCCACCGCGTAGGCGTCGGCCTCGTCGAGGCTCTCGCGCTCGAGCAGCGCCCCGGCCAGGGCCTCGAGCTTGGAGCGGTTGTCGCGCAGCCGGCCGAAGGCGCGCCGGTAGCACTCCTCGACGATGCGGCGCACTTCGGAGTCGACGAGCTCCCGGGTGGCCTGTGAGGCCCCGCCGTCCGGGCCGCCCCCGAAGAGCGATCCCTCGTCCTCCGGACGGGGCAGGACGGCGACCGGCCCGATGGCGTCGGACATCCCCCAGCGGCCCACCATCGATCGCGCGATCCGGGTGACCTGCTCGAGGTCCTGCTCGGCCCCGGTGGTGACGTTGCCGTAGATCAGCTCCTCGGCGGCGCGGCCGCCCAGCGCGCCGGTGATGCGCCCGCGCAGGTAGCCCTCGTCGTAGCCGTAGCGATCGGCGTCCGGCGTCTGGAGCGTCACGCCCAGCGCCCGGCCGCGCGGCACGATCGAGACCTTGCGCACGGGGTCCGCCCCGGCCTCGAGCATCCCCAGCAGCGCGTGGCCCGACTCGTGGTAGGCGGTGCGCTCCCGTTCGGCCGGGGAGATCGTGATCCGCCGCTCGGCGCCGAGCACCACCTTCTCCAGCGCGTCGGTGAAGTCGGCCGAGGCGACGCTGTCGTGGTCGCGACGCGCGGCGGTGAGCGCCGCCTCGTTGACCAGGTTCTTCAGGTCGGCGCCCACCATGCCTGCCGTGGACGACGCCAGGGCGTCGAGGTCGACGTCGTCGCCCAGCGGGACGCTGCGGGTGTGGACCTCGAGGATCAGCTTGCGGCCCGTCTGGTCGGGTGGGTTGACGGTGACGCGGCGGTCGAAGCGCCCGGGCCGCAGCAGCGCTTGGTCCAGGACGTCGGGGCGGTTGGTCGCGGCGAGGACGATCACTCCCTCCGTCCCCGAGAAGCCGTCCATCTCGGTGAGGATCTGGTTGAGCGTCTGCTCGCGCTCGTCGTGGCCGCCGATGGCCATCCCGCCTCCGCGCTGGCGCCCGATGGCGTCGAGCTCGTCGATGAAGATGATCGCCGGCGCGGTGTCCTTGGCCTTCTGGAAGAGGTCGCGCACGCGGCTTGCGCCCACCCCCACCACCATCTCGATGAACTCCGAGGCCGACAGCGAGAAGAAGGGGACGTTGGCCTCGCCGGCCACCGCGCGGGCGAGCAGCGTCTTACCCGTTCCCGGCGGCCCCGAGAGGAGGACGCCCTTGGGGATCGCTCCCCCCAGCCGGCTGTAGCGCTGCGGGTTGCGTAGGAAGTCGACGATCTCCACCAGCTCCTCCTCGGCCTCGTCGATTCCCGCCACGTCGGCGAACGTGGTGCGCTGGGCCGAGGCCTCGTAGCGCTTGGCCCGCGATCGCCCCAGCCCGCCCAGCCCGCCGCCGGCGGCTCCCGCGGCGCGGCGCATGAGCATCACGAAGAGGGCGACGAGCAGGATCGTCGGGCCGAACGAGATCAGCAGGGTGAGCAGCAGCGAGCGCTGCTCCTCGACCGGGTGGGCGTTGACGATCACCCCCTTCTTGATCAGGAGCTGGAGCAGCTGGTCGTCGCCGAACGAGGGGCGGACGGTCTGGAAGCGCGGCGAGGGCTTGGACTTGGCGTCGGCGGGATATCGGACCGGAAAGCGGAAGTCGCCCTGGATCGTGTCGCCGCGGGTCGAGACCTCCTTGACGTTGGACTTCTCGACCTGGGAGCGGAAGAAGGTGTAGGGCACCTCGACGCGGTCGTTCTTGGGCGCGACGCGGGCGCCTAGGTACCAGTTCAGCGCCAGCAGGCCGATGAGGACGAGCCAGAACCAGCGTCCGCCCGGGGGGCGGACAGACGTCCGGGAGGCGGAGCCCTGGTCGGGGCGCTCGGGCGCTCCCTCGACGCGCCAGGGCGCGCGGTCTGCGTCGGAGCCCTTGCGCGAGGCGGGCTGGTCGGTTCGCTGAGGGGGCATGGGCGCGCAGCGCGGAGGCGAGACGCTCCTCGAAGGTAGCAACGCGCCTCATCGCTGCGACCAACCAAACGCGTCATCGTCAGAGCGACCCGCCGGAATGTGGAGGCGGGGGTACACTCGCCGACGGGCATGGACCCGTTCGTCCTCATCATGGCCGGACTGGTGGGGGGGCTCTTCCTCTGGGTGGTCTTCCTCGGCATCTACCACCCGCGCTCGGCTCGCGACGTCCTCGACTGGCGCCCTACGCGCTCGGCCGAGCTCGAGGTCCAGAACGAGATCGACGACCTCGAGCAGATGCTCGAGGCGACCAACGAGCGCCGCCGCGCGCGCGGCGAATCAGACATCACCGAGGCGACCCTGCGGACCCGCGTCCAGCAGGACTTACGCGAGGCCAACGAGCGCCGCGAGCGCTATCTCGGCGACGCGGACCTGCACCAGATGCTCGAGGCCACCAACTTCCGCCGGCGGCGGCGCGGTGAGCGAGAGCTGACGGAGGCCGACTACCGCGCGGAGATCGAGGGCGACGGGCCGCACCGCCCCCCGTCGCCCGATCGACGCCCGCCCGCTCCTCCGCCGCGCTGACGCTCGGCCGTGGCCCGCGTCCTCATCGTCGGCTGCGGGTGCCGCGGCCTGGCCCTGGCGGGCGAGCTCCGAGCCGGCGGCCACGCCGTGCGGGGAACGACCCGCGACGAAGCCCGCGGCGCCACGCTGCGACGGGCGGGTGTCGAGCCGTGGGTCGGCGATCCCGGGCGCCTGGCGACCCTCACTCGGGCGCTTGAGTCGGTGACCGTGGTGTGCTGGCTGCTGGCCAGCGCCGCCGACGCGCCCGAACGCCTGCGCGCGCTCCACGACGAGCGCCTGGGCGCCTACCTGCGCCAGATGGTCGACACCACGGTGCGCGGCTTCGCCTACGAGGCGGCCGGGACGGCCGGCCAGAAGGTCCTCGAGCGCGGGCGCGAGGTGGCCGAGGCGGCCTCGCGGACATGGGAGCTTCCCCTCGCCTTCATAGAGGCCGATCCGGTCGATCACGCCACGTGGGCGACCTCGGCCGCGACGACGATCGGGCGGCTGCTGGACGAGCGCTCGCCCGCTTCCGAGCAGCCAGGCGTTCCTGGTTAGACTGGCCGGAAAGGGAAACCTGCTAAAGCCGACACAGATTCAGGAGGAACCCGGTGGCTGATTACGCGAAGGACGTGCTCGTCGACACCCAGTGGCTCGAGGACCGCCTCGAGGACGACTCGATCCGCATCGTCGAGGTGGACGAGAACCCCGGGCTCTACGCCGAGGCCCACATCCCCGGCGCGATCGGCTTCGACTGGAAGCGCGACCTCCAAGACCAGGTCAAGCGCGACTTCCTCGACCCCCGGGAGTTCGGCGAGCTCTTCGGCAGCCGCGGCATCTCCAACGATCACCAGATCGTCCTTTACGGGGACCGCAACAACTGGTTCGCGGCCTACACCTACTGGTACCTCAAGTACTACGGCCACGACAACGTCCGGCTGCTCAACGGGCCGCGCGAGAAGTGGATCGGCGAGGGCCGCCAGACCACGACCGACGTGCCCTCGTACGAGTCGGCCACCTTCGAGGCCAAGCCGGGCGACGACGCCATCCGCGCCAAGCGCGACGAGGTCCGCGAGGCGGTCGACGGGGCGACCAAGCTCGTCGACGTCCGCGCGCCCCAGGAGTACTCGGGCGAGCTCATCGCCATGCCCGGCTACGAGCAGGAGGGCGCCCAGCGCTCCGGCCACATCCCCGGCGCCGCGTCGATCCCCTGGGCCCAGGCCGTCCAGGAGGACGGGACGTTCAAGTCGGCCGACGAGCTGCGCGAGCTCTACGGCGGCAAGGGGGTCATCGACGGCGAGCCGATCATCGCCTACTGCCGCATCGGCGAGCGCTCCGCCCACACCTGGTTCGTGCTGCACGAGCTCCTGGGCCGCGACGACGTAAAGAACTACGACGGGTCGTGGACGGAGTGGGGCAACCTCGTAGACGTTCCGATCGAGAAGGACGTCTAGCCCGGCGCGCTGGTCTCGCCAGCGCCGTCCAGCAACGGAGCCAGGCGCTCGAAGAGGTCGGTGAGAATGCGGGCGGTGGCGCCCCAGATGAGGTTTTCGCCGACCTCGTAGACGTCGGTGCGGAAGGGCACGCCGCGGCGGACGAGGCGCTTGCGGCTGTGGCCGGTCAGGAGGGCGGGTAGCGAGAGCTCGAGCACCTCGTCGACCTCGGCGGCGCTCGGGAGCCAGCGGTGGCCGGCCTCGATCGTCCCCACGAAGGGATAGATGGCGTAGTTGGTCACGACGGTCGGGGTCGGGGTGAGGGCGCCGACGAGCTGGACGGCCTCGCGCGGCAGGCCGATCTCCTCCTCGGCCTCGCGCAGGGCCGTCTGGCGCAGGTCCTCCTCCTCGATGTCCTGACGCCCGCCCGGGAACGAGATCTCGCCGGCGTGCCGGCGCAGGTCGGGTCGGCGGCGGGTGAACACGCAGTGCAGCTCGCCCTCGACCTCGTAGAGAGCCACGAGCACCGCAGCGTCGATGCGCCCCCGCACGTCGAGGCCGGCGGCCTCTCGGGGCGAGAGCAGAAGCGGGCGCAGCCGCTCGGCGAGCGGCCCTCGGGACGACGCGGAGGCCGGTCGCGCGCTCAGGCGCCGACCGGAGCGACCCGCTCCACGCGCTCGTCGAACATGACCTCGCCGTCGAGCGTGCGGTGCACCGGGCACTTGGCGGCGATGGCCATCAGGCGCTGGACCTGGTCGTCGCCGAGGTCCTGGGGAAGGCGGACGACCAGCTCGAAGCGGGTCGGGCAGCCACGCTCGGCGGGCTGGTACTGGCAGTCGACCTCGACCGGGCCGACATCCCAGCCCTTGCGCTGGGCGTACATCTCCAAGGTGATCGCCGTGCAGGCAGCCAGCGAGGCCGCCAGCAGCTCCTGGGGGCTTGGTGCGGCGTCGTCACCGCCGGCGTCGCGCGGCTCGTCGGCCACCACCGAGTGCTCGCGCACCTTGATGTCGTGCTGGAAGCCTGCGCTGGAGCGGCGGCGGGCCGTGACTCTCATGCTCGTTCCCCAGTCGGTTGTCCCTGCCTGAGATCACAAGGCTACTCCTAGTCGGGGCGGCGGCGACTGTCAGTCCTCGAGGGGGTTGAGGACCAGGCCGGTGGCCAGCTTGGGGTAGAAGAACGTCGACTTGGGCGGCATGTTCTCTCCTGCGGCCGCTACCTCGCGCACCTGCTCCACCGGGGTCGGGCGCATGAAGAAGCCGGCGTCGTACTCGCCGCTCTCCACGAGCCTCAGGGCCTCGTCGGTGCTGCGCGCGTAGCCGAGCCCCGCGAGGTGGGAGATGTCCTCCTCGGTCATCCCGAGCGCGTCCTCGAGCAGCAGCTTCTCGAGGACTGCGGTGTCGAGGTGGCGATAGGCCTCGGAGCGGCCGTCCAGGGCGGCGTCGGCGACGCCCTGGTCGCGCAGGCGCAGCCGAAACGGCCGACGGAAGTGGGAGTCCATGTAGCCGAGCTGCAGCGGCCCGGGATCGACGGGCGCCAAATCTTCTCGGGCGATCTCCTCGATCTCGAAGTCCCGGCGGATGGCCCTGGCCAGCGCTTCCTGGCGCTCGGAGTTGAGGCCCCGCACCAGCCGGTGGGTGGGGAAGATGGTCAGGCCTGGATCCTCGAGCGCCACCAGGCAGGCCAGCACGTACCGGTGCGGGCCCTCGCCGCCGATCTCGTCGGCGTACACGCGAGCGGTCTCGTAGCGGTGGTGGCCATCGGCGATCAGCAGCTCGGCGTCGACGACGGCGGTCTGGACGGCGGCGATCGCCTCGCCGTCCGACACCCGCCACACGCGGTGGACCGTCCCCTCGTCGTCGGCGGCCTCTCCCCATGGCTCCGACGCGGTCTGGGGCTCGAGCGCCGACCAGGCTGTCTGGGACGGGTCCGAGTGCAGGACGAAGATCGGCGAGAGGTTCGCGCGCGTGGCCCGCGTGAGGGCCAGGCGGTCCTCGCGCGGGCCGGGATGGGTGCGTTCGTGGGGGCGGATGCGCCCGGGGCCGTAGTCCTCGATGCGGATCCGGGCCAGGAAGCCGCGCCTGGTGCGTCGAGCGCCGTCCGGCCCCTCGTAGTCCTGGGTCACGGCCCAGAGGGCGGGCTCGGAGTCGCGCACGAGCGCGCCCTCGGCGCGCCACGCCGCCAGCGTCCGGGCTGCCGAGCCGTAGGGGTCGTCTCCGTCGGGCAGGTCCACGCGCACCACGTTGTGGGGGGACCGAGCGGCCAGGCGGGCGCGCTGCTGGGGGTCGATGACGTCGTAGGGAGGAGCGATCAGATCCTCCAGCGCCCCCGCCGCTCCCAGGTCGTAGTGGAGCGCGCTGAGCGGCTGGGCCTCGGCCATCGAGGCGGCCAGGCTACTACAGGGCCAGGGGGCGATCGGCGGCGCCGAGAGCGTTGCGTCGGTCGGCGCGACGGGGCCGACGGCCCTCAGGAGCGCCGGCCGAAGTCAGTCGTGTAGACGGCCTTGCCGCCCGAGAGGACCACGCCGATGCCGACCTCGCGGAAGGAGCCGTTGAGGATGTTGGCGCGGTGGCCGGGGCTGTGCATCCAATCGTTGAGCGTCGCGGCGGGCGTGGACAGCGAGCCGGTGCCCCAGGCCAGGTTCTCGCCGACCGACCAGGCGCCGTGCGGGTTGACGTAGCGGGCCGCCATGATGCGGGAGACGAACGAGCCTCCGCCCATCGTGTCGTGCGCGAAGTAGTTGCGCTGGGCCATGTCGCGGGAGTGCCCGGCGGCCGCGGAGGCCAGGGCCCCGTTGGAGCGCAGCGAGGGCAGGTGGCGCGCCGCGCGCTCGTAGTTGATCAGGCACAGGGTCGCGTCGCTGACGCGGTTCAGGTTCGAGTCGTTGGGCTCGGAGTAGGCGCCGGGGCACGAGTCGGCCCGGCTGGCCTGGGCCTGGGAGGCGGCCGGCAGGGCCAGCAGCAGGGCGAGGACCAGGAGGAGGGAGGTTGTCAGGCGGTGGCGTCTCATCAGGGCTCATCCGGCGGTTGCCTCTGCGCCGTTCTGGCCCCCTAATCGGCCGTTGTTCGTCCACCACCACAACGTTCACCTCAGGGGCTGGACGTTTGTTCGGGTGGAGGGTGCGACGAGTTGCTGCGCGTGCCTCCAAGCGTCCGCTTCCGCGGCCCAGACCTGGGGCGCTCGTGCCTATACTCGGCCGGCACGGGGCGTGGCGAAGCCTGGTATCGCGTCCGCTTTGGGGGCGGAAGAACGCCGGTTCAAATCCGGCCGCCCCGACTATCAGGGCCTCATTTGAACCGCCGCCAGAAGAGGCGGCACTTTCGCTCGTGGCGCCGCCGTCAAGCTGCCGTGGTAGGTCCGGCTCGGTGAGCGTGGCGAAGGGGTCCGAACCGGGTTGCAGACCCCGGAGTAGCCCGCGTCGCATCACCCACGACATCACCGCCCTTGACCGCCGACGCGAAAGCTAGACCGGCTTGTGGGCCGCCACACGCTCAACGATTCCCAGCTTCAGTCGCTCTACTCGGTCAACGACGAAGCCGTGTGCTTGCAGGTGCTCTAGGGGTTCGCGCACGACGTGGTCTCCCTGAAAGCGAACCATGAGCGGGTCGATCAACTTTTGCACCGCCCGGACAGCTCCGAGCGGGCTGCGGACGTGCTCGGCCAGCAGGAACCGTCCACCGGGACGCAGCACCCGCTTGACCTCTGCGACCGCAGCCCCGTCGTCGGGAATCGTGCACAGCGAAAATGTTGTTAGGACGGTTTCGAAGCTCTCATCGGGAAAGTCGAGCGCCTGGGCATCGCCCACCCGGAAGTCGGCGTCGCGCCCGAGAGCGGCGGCTCGGCGACGGGCGATCTCCACCATCGCGGGGCTCAACTCGATGCCGGTAAGGCGCACGCCCGGCGGGTAGTGCCCGAGATTGCGGCCGGTTCCTACCGCGATCTCCAGGACGTTGCCCTCTACCTGAGAGCAAACCCACTCCCGCCCGCCGCCGAGAAGCACCTTCTCGAAGAAGCCCATCTGACGGTCATAGCTTGGCGCCTCACGGTCATACAGAACCCGAATACGGTCCGTTTCCGCCCGCTGATCGAGCACCGAAAATCAGCGCCGACGCCGTCGCAGCGGCTCGGTGCTTCGCAGCAGCGACTCGCGCTCGTAGTACTCGTCCTGCGTGATCTCGCCGGTCGCGAGGCGCCGATCGAGCAGCTCGCGGGGACCGTCGAGCTGGCGACGCGGCGATGCCACTCGAATCGCCAGATAGACGGCCGTACCAATGATGGCCGCGACGAAAAGGAGCCCAAGGACCATCATCAACCCCATGCCTCCCATCATGACTCCCATCCTATCCGCGGGGACGGCCGCGTGGCCTTCTCAACGATTGCTCGCTCTGCCCGAAAACCGCATGCTGGTCGGCGTCGGAGAAGGGCCCGAATGCGACCTCCCGGCGCATGCCTACGACGCCGGAGCCTTGGGGTCGGTGCCGAAGCTGACAGTGATGCGTTGGCCACCGAGGAGCTCGAGCTGGCCGAAGGCGCCCGACGGCTTGCCGTTGACCCACATGCGCATCCGTTTGGCCCCGGCAGCACGGTAGAGCCCGAGCCGATCAGCGGAGAACGGCACGCCCCAGATGGCGAAGAACTGACCGAGCGTTGTGTGCACGACGCCCTCGACATGGATGGTTCCGCTCGAGTCGTGGGTGTGCAGTCCTGCCATCTGCATGCCGTCCTTAGTCGGATCGATCCCGATGTTGGCTGGCACGAGCATCGGCTTGCCGTCCACCCAGACCGCGATGCGCGGATGGACGTGCACCGAACTGCTCATCGTGTCCATCATCGTCGGGATGCGAGCGGCCTTTCGCCGTTGGTCCAGTGTCTGGTAGTGCTGGCCGAAGGCCGCCTTCGAGCTGGCGAGAAGCTGCTCAGCCTTGGCGGAATCCGACCGAGCGCCCCCACCCCCGAGCGCGACGGCAGCGATGACCGCGCCTATTGCGACCAGGCCGAGCGCAGAGCCACCGGCACGGCGAAGAAGGCGCTGGCGGCGTGCCTGCGCAGACAGCTCCTGCTCGCGCTCTAGCCGCTCGGCCTTGCGCTGCTCTTTCTCGCTCTGCCGACTACTCATCACGCGACCTCTTTGACCGAGCCCACACCCGGTGCAGCTGAACTCATGAGCCAGGTCGGGGCTCGCTCGACGCCGGGCGGTTCTTCGTGCCCGACGTCAAGGACCGGAGCTGCTCGGCCAGCGTGTGCTGGCGCTCGCGCAGTGCTTGCACGCTGACTTGCTCGGGGGTCGGGCGGGTACTCGACGACCGTGGAGGCGGACAGCAGGCGGAGTGCTTGCCTCGGCGCTGCTGCCACCAC
>JBBPZM010000007.1:0-9072 GCA_038199035.1 Solirubrobacterales bacterium
CAGCTCCTCGTCGATCGTCCCGGCGGGCCCGGGCCCCGCCGCGGGGCGGCCGGCGATGGCGGCCGCGGCGGCCGGCGCCGGAGCGGCGGGCGCCGGGCCCAGCTGGACGCCCAGGGAGGCGAACACATCCTCGTAGAAGTCGTGCTCGCCGCGCAGGCGCTCCTCGATGACCTTGAGGAAGCGACCCGACTCCGCCCCCTGGATGACGCGGTGGTCGTAGGTCGAGGTCATGGTCATGACCTTCTCCGCCCCGATCATCTCCCCCACGGCCTCCAGGCCGACGGGATAGGCGATCGACCCGGTGGCGACGATCGTCCCCTGACCGACCATCAGCCGCGGGACCGAGGCGACTGTGCCGATGCCGCCGGGATTGGTGAGCGAGATGTTCGCCCCGGCCAGGTCGTCGGCGGTAAGCGCGTTGGTCCGCGCGCGCTCGATGAGGTCGTTGAAGGCGTCCACGAAGGCGGCGAAGTCCATCCGCCCGGCGTTGCGGATCACCGGCACCATGAGCGTGCGCGAGCCGTCGCGCTTCTCGACGTCGACGGCGATGCCGAGGTTGACCGCGCCGTCGTCGACGCGCTGGGGGCGGCCGTCGGCCACCTCGAAGTGGTGGGCCATCACCGGCATGTCCTCGGTCGCCGCCCGGGCGATGGCGTAGGCGATCAGGTGGGTGAAGGAGACCTTGCGGCCGGCGGCCTTGAGTTCGCGGCGACGACCGTCCATGGTCGTGACGGTGATGGTGCGAAACGAGGTGGCGGTGGGGATCGAGCGGCTCTCGTCCATGTAGCGGGCGAGCATCGCCGCGGCGCCCTTGAGCGGCTGGGCGCCCGCCGGCGGCGCGGCGGGGCTGGGTGTCGGAGCCGCGCTCGGCGCCGCGTCCGGCGCCCCGCCGTTCTCGGCCACCGCCAGCACGTCCGCCTTGGAGATGCGGCCGCCCGGGCCGGTGCCTGGCACCGCCGCCAGGTCCACCCCGTGGGCCGCGGCCACGCGCCGGGCCACCGGAGAGGCCTTGGCGCCGTCGGGCGCGTCGGGGACCTGGCCGGCCGGCGCGGCGGGCGCCGCGCCTTCGGCGGGCGCGGCCTCCGCGAGGTCGGTGGCGGCGGCCTCAGGAGCAGCCGGCGGCCCGGCGCCGGCCGACGCCATCCGAGCGATGACCTGGCCCACCTGCACGGTGTCGCCCGGCCGGGCGAGGAGCTCGACCAGGGTTCCGCTGGCCGGCGCCGGCACCTCGGCGTCGACCTTGTCGGTCGAGATCTCGACGATCGTCTCGTCGGCGGCGATTGCGTCGCCGGGCTGCTTGTGCCACTCGAGGATCGTGCCCTCGGTCACCGACTCGCCCATGGCCGGCATGACGATGTCAACGGTCTCGCCGCCCGGCGGGACCTGCTCGCCGGGCCCCGGCGCCGGAGGCGTGGCCTCGACCCCCACGCCGCCGGGCCGACCGTGCTCGCCGACCACTGAACCCGCGGCGGTGGGCTCGACTCGCGCGGCGGCGGGGGCGCCGGCCGTCGCCGGATCGCCGCCGTTGCCCCCGGAGCCGCCGTCGCTACCGGCGGCGGAGGCCGACCCCTCGCCGGCAAGAGGCGTGTCCGAGCCGCCGTCTCCCGTCGTACCGCCCGGGCCCTCGAGCTGCTCGACCTGGTTGGCCTCCTCGGCCGCCGCGGCCTCGGCCACCGGCGTGCCGGGGACCGGGTCGCCCTCGTCGGAGGGGGACTGGCCGGTGGTCGCCGGCGTGCCGTCGCTCGTCTGGATCTGCGCCAGCGGCGCCCCGACCTGGACGGTCTCACCCTCCTGGGCGTGGATCTTCACGATCCGCCCGGGCATCGGAGCCGGCACCTCGGCGTCGACCTTGTCGGTCGAGATCTCGACGATCGTCTCGTCGGCCGCCACATCGTCGCCCTCGCCCTTGTGCCACTCGAGCACCGTGCCCTCGGTCACCGAGTCGCCCATCTGGGGCATCACGACCTCGATGGTGGTGTTCACCGCCATGCTCAGGCGGGCGACTTCGCGGCCGCGTGCGGGCGCTGTGGGGTCACCAGCCTAGGGTAGCGACGGCTCCGCGCGCGCGTGCAGGCAGGGCGTCAGGCCGCGAGCCGGTCCCGGCGGCGGGTCTCGACCACGAATCCCGCCGTGCCCGCGAAGGGCCCGACGCCACCCACGACGACGACCACGACCGCCAGCCAGAAGGGAATGGCACGACGCCGCACGGCGGCCAGGGAGAGCAGCGAGAGCACAATCCATAGGCAGCCGTGCGACCAGCCGAGAACGCGCGTCTCGGGCGCCAGGCCCGGGATCAGCCATACGGCCAGCAGCGCGCTGAACACCGCCGAGTTGGTGAACGACAGGGCCCGCAGGAACGCGAAGAGGCTCACGCGACGATTGTCCCGGCTTGGGCGCCCGAGGCGACGCCCGCCGATACGGTCAATCGCCCCGGCGGAACTCGCCGGCCGGGTCGAGGCGCCGTCGCAGGCGCAGAGCGACCTCGAGCTCCGCGCGCCGCCCCGACACCGGCCGCCCGATGCGCTCCTCCACGGCGCGCAGGCGCTGGGCGACGGTCTGCTCGTGCACGCCCAGCGCCGCGGCGGTGGCCGAGGCGTTGTGCCCGTGGGCGAAGTAGGCGAGCAGCGTCTCGCGCAGGCGGTGCCCTCGGGCGTCGTCGCCGTCGAGGCCGCGCAGCTCACGGGTGGCGAACTCCCGCGCCGCCCCCTCGTCGCTCGCCGCCAGCGCCTCGAGGGCAACGTCGTCGTAGTGGGTGACCGCCCGCACGGCGCGCACCCCGGCGTGCGAGGCCTCGACCGCCTGGCGATGAGTGCGCCCAAAGCCCTCGAGCCCGACCTCCTCCGCCCCCACGCCGATGCCGTTCCCGGGCGCCGGGTCGAGCCGCTCCAGTCGGCGCCGGGCGCGGTCGTCGAGCGCCCGGCTGGCCCCCAGCCAGGCCCAGCAGGCCTCGTCGGCCACGCGGACGAGAAGCAGCCGGCGCTCGAGCTCGTCGCCCAGCTCGCGGACGAGGTTGGCCGACTGCTCGCCCCACGCCACCACACCGAGGTGGTGGCCGTCAACGTCGTAGTCCAGCGCGGCGGTGTCTGCGTGCCCACCGGCCAGCAGCTCGTTGACGAGGTGGACCCTACGCTGCTCCTGGCTGCGCAGCATGCGGTCGCGCTCGCGCAGGTGCTCCTTGCTGATGAGCTGCGTCATGCGCCCGGCGTAGGCGAAGAAGAAGTCCGACCCGCGCCGCAGCAGCCCCCGCCGGGCGTCGGGGTCGGGCTCGTGCTTTTCGACGAGCTCGAACCAGCCCTGCCACCACGCGGCGTGGCCGCGCCGGTACCCATCGGTGATCTGGATGGCCGGGCTCCCGGCGCGCGCCGACTCGCGGGCCAGCTCGAGGTCCACGTCGGCCAGGCGATCGGGTAGCTCGCCGGCCCGCATGGCCGCCAGCTCGGCGCGCCCGCTGCGAATCGCGAGGACCTTCGTGCGCTCGCGCAGCTCGGGGCGGTGGACGAACCAGTCGCTGTCGCGGTCGAAGCCGACGAACATGCCCTCGACCAGCTCCTCGACGCGGTCGTCGAGCAGGTCCAAGAGCCGGTGGAATTTCACATCGAGATCGATATCCACCTCGATGGAAGGTATCTCAACCGCTCAGAGTCGTAGAAGCTACGAGCTGGCTTCGACGAACCCGCTCAAGAGGCGATTGCCCCGCCGCCGCGCCGGGAGGATCTTGGCAGCATGGAGGCAACGGTGGCCCAGCCGGGACCCAGGCGTCATCTCGTGGCCCGCCTGACGGCGCGGCTCAGGCGCGCCGGCATGCTCACGCTCATGAGCCTGGCCACCATCAACGTCTACACGGGCAGCCCGCTGATGGCGCTGTGGATCGGCTCGCGGGTGCAGGGGCCCGGCCCTCCCTCGATGGGGCCGATCGCCGTCGTCTTCGTGACCATGGTCGGCTTCTCGTACGTCCTGGTCCGGGTGCTGGCCCGCCTGGGCGCGGCCTACGATCGCCTGACCGGGCGCCGCCCGGCGATCCGCCAGCACGTCCCGTGGCTGCGCAGCATGCGTGGGGAGCGCCCGCACGAGCAGGGCGACTCCTACCGGCTGTCGGCCCTCGACGTCGTGCTGGTGGCCTCGGTCGTTGTCGCGGTGGCGGCGTTCGAGGTGTGGTTCTTCTTCTTCTCGGGATCACCGATCGGCGCCACCTCGGGGCGGGGCTAGCCGGTGGGCCAGGGCTGGCTCACCGTCCCGCGGGAGTGGCTGGCGGACGCGGGGAAGCTCGCCGAGTTCTGCGCGCGAGTGGTGGGAAACGTGTACGGGGGACGGGTCCTGCGGTTCTTCGGCGAGGCGCTGCGCCAGGCCGGGATCCTCATCACCAGCTCGACGATCGTGATCTGCGGCCTGGTGTTCATCATCGGCCTGCAGTGCGGGATCGAGGGCGCGTACTTCACGCGCTCACAGGGAGCCCCCGCCTACGCCGGCGTGTTCAGCGCCTGGTGCGATCTGCGCGAGCTGGTGCCCTACGCCTTCGGGTACATGATGGCCGCCAAGGTGGGGACCGGATTCGTGGCCGAGCTGGGCTCCATGCGCATCAGCGACGAGATCGACGCGCTCGAGGTCATGGGCATCGACTCCGTCCTCTTCCTCTGCGCCACCCGCCTGCTCGGCGCCTGGATGGTCCTGCCCTTCGTCTACGTCATGTCGATCGGCGCCGGGTTCTTCGCCTCCTACCTCGCGGTCGTCCAGCAGATCGGGGAGGTCAGCTCGGGCGGGTTCTTCCTCATCTTCTGGATGTTTCAGAACCCCCCGGACCTGCTCTACAGCGTGATCAAGGGGATGGTCATGGCCACCGCGATCGTGTTGGTCGGCTGCTACTACGGTTACAACGCCGGTGGCGGCCCCGTCGGCGTCGGGACCGCCACCGCCAAGTCGATGGTGCTCAACATCGTGCTCGTCCACCTCATCGGCATGCTCGGCACCCAAGTCTTCTGGGGCGCCAACCCACGCGCCCCCATCGGCGGATGACCGCCACGACCGGCTCGCCGATCCCGGGGAGCGGCGACTAGCCGGCCAGCAGTTGGGCGATGCCCCGCAGCGGCTGGTCGGCCTCGACCGGCCAGCGCAAGACCTCGGCCGGCCACCACGCGAAGGCGTCGTGCTCGTCGTCGGGGACCACATCGGCTCCGGCCGGCAGGAAGGCCAGGCCGACGAACAGGACGAGCCCCTGGGGGTTGCGCACCAGAGCCTCGACGGTCAGCCGCTCGGGCGCCACCGACCACTCCTCGTCGAGCTCGCGAGCCAGCGTCTCGACCGGGTCCTCGCCCACCTCCACCGCCCCGCCGGCGCCCAGCGCCCAGCGCCCCGCCCAGGAGGCCAGCCACGCGGCTCGCCGGCCCGCCAGCCAACGTCCCTGCGCGTCGCGGGTGACGCATAGCGCCGCCATGCTGCCGGCGGCGTCGGCGCCCAGGCGCAGCGACCAGCGGGCGGGCTGAAGGTCCAGGGCCAGGCCGTCGGGGCGCTGCTCGTAGCCGGCGAGGCGGCCGCTCAGCCCGTCGTGGCTGGGAGAGCCGCGCTCGCGCAGGCTGGCGATGGCCGCGTCGGCCGCGGCCTCCGCCGCGGCGTCGGGCTCGAAGCGCTCCTCGATCCAGCGGTGGCGCACCTGGCGGGGCTCCCACGGGCCGCGGGCGAGCATGCCGGGAGCGAGAGCGGGCATCCATCGCAAAGCGTAGACCCGCGCTAGCGGCTTTGCGCGCCGTCGCCGCGCGCGATGGGCGCCGCAGGTCGCCGCGCTGGCGCCCATAGACTCGCCCGACGATGGGGCGCCGACGCAAGCACTGGGGTTGGGGCTACGAGGACGAGCAGCCCTCGCCCGACGAGGTGCGCGCCGCGGCCGCGGCCATCGCCCCGGCGCTCGGCTTCGGCTCGACCGAGCCAGAGCAGCCCGTGGGGATCGACGACGTGGTCCTCCCGCCGCCCCGGATCGAGCCGCCCTCCGCCCTGCGCGAGATCTGCTCGACCGCTCCCTACGATCGCGCCGCCCACGCCTACGGCAAGGCCTACCGCGACGTGGTGCGCGCCTTTCGCGGGCGCTTCGACCATCCGCCCGACGTCGTCGCCTTTCCGCGCGAAGAGGCCCAGGTCGAGGTGGTGATGGAGTGGTGCGAGGCGGCCAACGCGGCGGTCGTGCCCTACGGGGGCGGGACCAGCGTGGTCGGCGGCCTCGAGGCGCGGCCGGACGGCCGCCACGATGCAGTGGTCAGCCTGGACCTGGGGCGTCTGGGTCGCGTGCTCGAGGTCGATCGCACGTCGCGCGCCGCGCGCATCCAGGCCGGCGCCCTGGGCCCCGAGCTCGAGCGCCAGCTGGGCGAGCACGGCGTGACGCTGCGTCACTTCCCCCAGTCCTTCCAGCTCTCGACCCTCGGCGGCTGGATCGCCACCCGCGCCGGCGGCCACTTCGCCACGCTCTACACCCACATCGACGACCTCGTCGAGTCCGTGCGCGCCTTGACGCCGCGCGGGCCGTGGGAGTCGCGGCGCCTGCCGGGCTCGGGTGCCGGCGTCTCGCCCGATCGCATGCTGATCGGCTCGGAGGGGACGCTGGGGGTCATCACCGAGGCGTGGGTGCGCGTGCAGGAGCGCCCGACCTTCCGGCGCTCGGCCGGCGTGCGCTTCGACAGCTTCGCCGCCGGGGCGGGCGCCGTGCGCGCGATCGCCCAGGCCGGCCTCTATCCCTCCAACTGCCGGCTGATCGATGCGGCGGAGGCGGCGCTGACATCGGGCGGGGACGGTCGCCACGCGCTGCTGGTCCTCGGCTTCGAGTCCGCCGACCACGAGCTCGACGCCTGGATGGACCGCGCCCTGGACCTGTGCGCGCAGCACGGCGGGCAGTGGGACGCGCCGGCTCACGGTGGGGAGGGTCTCGCGGGCGCGGTGGGAGCGTGGCGGGAGGCCTTCCTGCGCGCGCCCTACCTGCGCGACACGTTCGTGGCCATGGGCGTGCTCTCGGAGACCTTCGAGACGGCGATCACCTGGGATCGCTTCGAGGCGTTCCACGCCGCGGCCATCGGCGCCGCGCAGGAGGCGGTGCGCGAGGCGTGCGACGGGAAGGGAACGGTCACCTGCCGCTTCACCCACGTCTATCCCGACGGCCCGGCGCCCTACTTCACGATCCTTGCCCCGGCGCGGCGCGGAGAGGAGCTCGACCAGTGGGAGGCGATCAAGCGCGCGGCCTCGGACGCGGTGATCTCCGCCGGCGGGACGATCACCCACCATCACGCCGTGGGCCGCGACCACCGCCCCTGGTACGACCGGCAACGCCCCGAGCCCTTCGCCGCGGCACTCCGGGGAGCCAAGGCGGCGGTCGATCCCTGCGGAATCCTCAACCCGGGCGTGCTCATCGATCCCGTGCCCGCCTAGGCCATGAACTCGATCGCCGTGCTGGGGCCGGGCGGGGTCGGCGGCTTCCTGGCCGCCGCCCTGGAGCGCGCCGGTCAACCGGTGGCCGTTGTCGCCCGGGAGGAGACCGTCCAGGTCATCGCGCGCGAGGGCATCGCGGTGCGCAGCGTCCGCCTCGGCGACTTCACCGCCCGGCCGGCGGCCGCCGCCCGCTTGGACGAGCCCGTCGAGGTCCTGGTCGTGGCCACCAAGGCCGGCGGCCTCGAGCCCGCGCTCGAGCGCGTCGGCGCCGAGCCCGAGCTCGTCGTGCCGCTGCTCAACGGCCTCGACCACCTCACGGTGCTGCGCGAGCGCTTCGGCGACCGGGCGATCGCGGGAACCATCCGCATCGAGGCCGACCGCCCCGCCCCCGGGCAGATCACCCAGACCAGCCCGTTCCTGCGCGTGGACCTCGCCTCGGCCAGCCCCCAGCGCCGCCCCCAGCTCGAGGCGCTCGCGGCTACCCTCGAGTCCGCCCAGGTGCCCGCCCGCGTGCTCGACTCCGAGGCCCAGGTGCTCTGGGGCAAGCTCGTCCGCCTCAACGCGCTGGCGTGCACGACCGCGGCCGTCGACCGCCCGCTGGGCTTCATCCGCTCCGACCCGGAGTGGAGCGCCGCCCTGGCCGCCTGCGTCGCCGAGGGCGTCGCCGTCGCTCGGGCAGAGGGAGCCGGCATGGAGGAGCCCGACGTGCTCGGCGAGCTGCGCGACGCCCACGCCGAGCTGGGCTCCTCGATGCAGCGCGACATCGCCGCCGGGCGCCCGCCCGAGCTCGAGGCCATCCCCGGCGCGGTCCTGCGGGCCGCGGCGAGGCACGGGCTCGACTGCCCGACCATCGCCCGGCTGGCTGGCGCGATAGCCACGCGCGCCGGGGTGGCGCCGCCGGCCGTCGGCTGAGCCCTGGTCCCCCGGCGCGACGCAGCCAGGCAATCCGAACGATGGGCCGCCGTGGCAGACTGGCGCCCGTGACCGCGGAGGGCAAGAACTTCGAGGCGATCGCCAAGGCCAAGGCCGATCACAATCGCCACTGCCCGTTCCCACCCCACACCGTGAGGATGAACCCGTTCGAGATCGAGCGGATGGGCTGGGAGGAGGGCGACCTGATCGCCGGGCTCGCCCTCGAAGCCGACGCCAAGCTCGGCACCGGCGCGTTCCGCCTCGTGTGCGACGGGATGGAGCCACCGGAGCTCGACGTCGAGCAGGAGGAGGTCATCGAGGCCCCCACGCAGCCGCTCGTCGTGCCGGTCGGTCCCAGCCGCGAAGGCGACCCCACCGCGCAGCGCCCCGCCGCGGGGCTCCGAACCCGACCTCCCGGCGTAACGCCCGCTCCGGCGACTGGACGAGGGCTCCATGGCCGATCAGCGTGAGTTCGACGTCGTGGTGGTCGGCGGCGGCCCCGCCGGCGAGGCTTGCGCGGGGCGGCTGGGCGACCACGGGCTGAGCGTCGCCCTGGTCGAGGACGACCTGGTCGGCGGCGAGTGCTCGTACTACGCCTGCATGCCTTCGAAGGGGCTGCTGCGGCCCGCCGAGCTGCTGGCCGAGGTGGGGCGGGTCCCCGGCGCCCGCGAGGCGGTGACCGGCGAGCTGGACGTCGACGCGGCGCTCGCGCGCCGCGACGAGATCATCCACGACCTCGACGACTCCGGCCAGGTCGAG
>JBBPZM010000008.1:0-52063 GCA_038199035.1 Solirubrobacterales bacterium
AGCTGGGCCGCGAGCCCACCGCCGACGAGATCGCCGACGTGACCGGAATCGAGCCCGACGAAGTCGACTCGATCAAGCGCTCGGCGCAGGCGCCGGTCTCCCTGGAGAAGCCGGTGGGCGACGAGGAGGAGTCGGAGTTCGGCCAGTTCATCGCCGACGAACGCGCCGAGTCTCCCTACGAGCGCGCCGCCGAGATCCTCACCAAGGAGGCGCTGCGCGAGGCGCTGGAGAACCTGAGCTATCGCGAGCGCCGCGTGCTCGAGCTGCGCTACGGCCTGGGCGGAGAGCACCCCCGCACGCTCGACGAGGTCGGTCGCACGTTCAACGTGACGCGTGAGCGCATCCGCCAGATCGAGAACCAGTCGCTGAAGAAGCTCCAATCGCTCGCGGAGGCCCAGAAGCTCCGCGACGTCGCGTAGCGCGCCGCAGAGCCGCAACGAACCCCGCCTCACACGTGTGCCTCCTCGCCCCATCCTCTGGGCGTGGGCTGTTTTTGTCACCTTGAGGAGGAAGACAAACCGCCCACGTGGCGCGGACGGCCGCCTGCCGGCGGTTGCGGGTGGCCAACACGGGCTGGTCACCGCCCCGCCAGCTTGCGGCGCTCGGATTCGGGCGTCGGCCGAGCCGGCTCCAAGCGCAGCGCCTTGGAGGGTCGCTTTCTCGCGCTCTGTCGGACGGCCGGACTCGAGCGTCCGCTGGTCAACGAGGTCGTCAAGGGGCTGGAGGTCGACTTCCTGTGGGCCGAGCATCGCCTGGTCGTCGAGACGGACGGCTTCGGTTCGCAGGCCACCGGCCATGGCTTCGAGCGCGATCGACGGCGGGAGGCGGTCCTCGTCCGTGCCGGGCTGCGCGTGCTGTGGTTTTCCCAGAGGCAGGTGAGCGAGCGGCCGCTCGAGGTGGTGGACACGCTTCGCGCGGCCGGCGTCCCCGCCAGGCGCCAGGAGCGCCTCGCTTCTCCGAAACGATCGGGCTGAGGTCCGCCTGAGCGAAGGCAAGACCGGGCTGGAGCGGCGGTGAGGGAGCGGTGCGGCCCCGGGAGCCGACGGCGAGACCAATGAAGCGGAGCGGGGGCGGGGGAGCGGTGCGCTCGGAGCCGACGGCGAGACCAACGAAGCGAAGCGGTCGGGGAGGGCAGGCAAACGCCCTCCCCGACCGTCGCAGACCGGCTTACTTGTCCCGGTCGAGGATGCCCTTGGCCTTGTCGGCGACCTTGTCCACGCTGTCCTTGACCGAGGACTTGGCCTGGTCGCCCTTGCCCTCGTTCTTGAGGCTGTCGTCGCCCGTAAGGCTCCCGGCGGCCTCCTTGAGGCGGCCCTTGCCCTCGTCCACTCGCTTGTCGTCAGCCATGGCGATGCTCCTTTGTCGTGTGTCGGTCTGCTACCCGTCATCGCGGCCGACGACTCGATCACCGACCGCCGACGCATGCTGACACGCTCGCTGCCCGAGCCCGCCGCTCGGACAACCGCGACGGCACCGCTGGCTCAACGACGTCAGCGTCGGCCACAGCGCCCAGGTCCAGTGGCGCGGGCGCTCCACCGCCATGCAGGCCTTCCCCGCCCAGCGGCTGAAGGCCGGAGATATCACCGCTTGGCACGGGGCGCCCGCAGGCGCCCCGTCCGCGTTGTGGCCGGCGCCGGCGAGAGGGCCCGGCTCAAGGGTCACCAGGCCCAGGCCGATGCTCACGTCGTGTTCGACGTCGATGCTGCCCTGCGCCACGTGATCCAGATCGAGGGGTCGGACCTTCACCTCAAGGTCCAGGCTCCTCCGCTGGCCCGCGTCCACGGCCGCCTCGGTCCCATCGAGGGCGCCGCGTCCCTGACCGACGAGGACACCCAGGCGGTCCTCGAGCACATGCTCGAGGACCCCGAGAAGCGCGAGGAGTTCCGGCGCGAGGGAGAGGTCGACTTCGCCTACGCCGTGCCCGGCCTGGCCCGCTTCCGGGTCAACGCCTTCCGCCAGCGCGGGTCTACCTCGCTGGCCTGCCGCGCGATCCCCTACTCGATCCGCTCGGTCGACGACCTCAAGCTCCCGCCGGTCATCCGCACCCTGGCCGAGGAGGAGCGGGGGATCGTGCTCCTCACCGGCGTGACCGGCTCGGGGAAGTCGACGACCCTGGCGGCCATGGTCGATCACATCAACCAGACCTCGGCCAAGCACATCGTCACCATCGAGGACCCGGTCGAGTACCTGCACCGTGACAAGCGCTCGGTTATCAACCAGCGGGAGGTGGGCTTCGACACCCAGTCCTTCCAGCGCGCCATGCGCCGGGTGCTGCGCCAGGACCCCGACGTGATCCTCATCGGCGAGATGCGCGACGAGGAGACCGTGCGCACGGCGCTGGCGGCGGCCGAGACCGGTCACCTCGTCCTCTCCACAGTCCACACGGTCGACGCGACGGAGTCGGTCAACCGCATGCTCGACTTCTTCCCACCCCACCAGCAGCAGCAGGCGCGGGCCATGATCGCCGGGACCTTGAAGGGCGTCGTCTCCCAGCGCCTGATTCCCAGCGTCGACGGCTCGGGTCGCGTGGCGGTCTGCGAGATCCTCGTCATGACCGGCCGCGTGCGCGACATGGTCAAGAACCCCGAGGAGACCCACCGGCTCCATGAGGTCATCCAGGAAGGCGAGTACTACGGCATGCAGACCTTCGACCAGGCGCTGCTTGGCCACCTCCAGGCCGGGCGGATCACCATGGATGAGGCCCAGCGGGCGGCCACCCATCCCCACGACTTCAAGCTGCTCGTCGCCGCGGACGGCCGCCGCGCCACCAGCATGAGCGATCTCGGCGACGCGCGCGGGCGCGAGGCGCCCGTCCCCTCGACGTCGGCGGTCGGCCCCTCGGCCCCGCCGTCCGTCGCGGTCTAGCGTTCGGTCGCCGGTCGCCGGTCGCCGGTCGCCGGTCGCCGGTCGCCGGTCGCCGGTCGCCGGTCCCCGCCGTCCGTCGCGGTCTAGCGTCCGGTCGCCAGATGGTGCCCCCCGTGCCCTCGTTCCGTGTCCTTCGATTCAGACCGAGCAGCTCGGCCGCCCGATCGCCAGCGCACGCGCGACGGCGCCAGGGTTGACGCCGGGAGCGCCAGGAAGCAGAGTCGCCTTCCCGCTCGCCGACCGAAGGAGACGCTCTCTTGCAGACCACGCTCGCCCAGTTCAACGAGACCCAGACCAGCGACGCCTTCGCCCTCCAGAACTCCAAGCTGCTGAAGGTGCGCCTCGACCAGGTGACGATCCAGGCCAAGCTGGGCTCGATGGTCGCCTACCAGGGCGAGGTCGCCTTCGAGCACGCCGGCTCGGGCGGGATGGGCCGCCTGCTCAAGAAGGCGGTGACCGGGGAGGGCACGTCGCTGATGAAGATCACCGGCCAGGGCGAGGTGTTCCTGGCCGACACCGCCCAGGACATCCACCTCATCTACCTCGAGAACGACTTCGTGACGGTCAACGGGCGCAACCTGCTGGCCTTCGACGCTGGCATCGACTGGGACATCAAGCGCCTTCAGGGCGGGGGCGGGGCGATGATGTCCGGCGGGCTGTTCAACACCGAGCTGCGCGGCACCGGCTGGGTGGCGATCGTCTCCGATGGCCCTCCGGTGCTCCTCAACGTCGCCCAGGCGCCGACGTTCGCGGACGCCCAGGCGGCCATCACGTGGTCGTCGGGAGTGACCACGGCGATCAAGGCCGACTTCAACATGAAGAACCTGATCGGCCGCGGCTCGGGAGAGTCGATCCAGATGGCCTTCCATGGCCAGGGCTGGGTACTCGTGCAGCCGTCCGAGGGGCGCGTGTCGGCGCCGACGGCCAACAGCGGCGGCGCGGGCGGCGCCCTGGGCAACATCCTCGGGGGGTAGGCCGCGGGGGCTCGCGGTCCCCGCCCCGCCGGGTCCCGGGCGGCTGGAGCCCCATTGACCTGGAGCCGGCGGACCCCTTCGGCCACCAGCGCCGCACGCGAGCGAGAGCCCCGCTCCTCGCATGCTTCATTTCCTGAAGCGTTGCGGTAGGCTTGAGGTGATGTCATCAGAGGCCAACCGCTCGTGCCCCGTCTGCCGCACCGCGGAGATCGTGTGCTCGAAGTGGACGATGCTCGTCATACGCGACCTGGCCGACGGGCGCTCTCGCTTCTGTGAGCTCGAGCGCTCGCTCGAGGGCATCAGCCCCCGGACGCTGTCGCTGCGCCTGCGCGCGCTGGAGGAGGAGGGGATCGTCGAGCGGCGGACCTACCCCGAGGTCCCGCCCCGCGTGGAGTACGCGCTGACCGACAAGGGTCGGGCGCTGCTGCCGATCATCGAGGACATGCGCGACTACGGGAGGCGCTGGCTGCCCCAGGTCGCCGGCTGCGACGACGCGGCCGAGCGCAACGCCGGCGAGCCGGCAGCCGCCGCGGCCTGACCGGCCACCGACCGCTGCCGCAGCGGCCGCTGTTCCGTTCGGCGCCTGCGCCGGTCGACCGGCAGGACTCCGCCCGAGCGCGGCGAACCGCGGGTCATGCGCAACCGATCGCTGCATGAGAGCCTGCGGGCCTTCGCCGAGGAGGCCGCGTTCTGCCTCAGCGCCGACGCCGAGCAGGCGGCCGACCTGCCCTTCGAGGTGGTCGCCTCGCCGGGAGCCCGCACGCCCCTCTACTGCTATCGGCCGCTGACCGGCGAGTTCATCCGCGACCGCGTCGAGACGCTCGAGCGACTTCCATCCCGTCCGAGCGCCGCCGCTCACCTCCGCGGCCTGGCCGGGGTGGACGACTACCTCCACGTGCGCGGCCAGGCGTCGATTCCCACCGATCCGCAACAGCGGGCCGACGCCGCCCTGCACGCCTTCCTGTTCGCGATGTACGCCGAGCGCACGGACTTCGAGTTCACCTCCGAGCGCTTCGAGCGGGCCTACGCGGAGCTCGAGGCCGCCGTCTACGAGCGCCGCTCGCTCACCGCGGTCATCGCCCCGGTGACCGGCCTGTCGCTGGCCTCCGAGGAGGTCGCCCTCGACGCCGACCTCTCGCTGGTCTGCGGCGACCGCCTCGAGGGCGCGCCCCCCGAAGCCGTGTGGGCGCGGCGCGGCGGGTCGCCCGAGGAGCCCAACGTGCTCGCGCTGCTCACGCTCGAGCGTGGCGATGAGCCCGCGGATCCGGTCGAGGTCGCGCGCGGGCGCTTCGAACGCCTGCTCACCGCCCTGCGGCTGGCCGACGCCGGCGGCTTCGCGCTGGGCCCGATCGGCTGGACGCGAACCGACACCGGCGCCTGGCGGCTCGTCGCCCTGGGCGGAGGGGCCGGAGTGGAGGTCGATCGCCCGCCCTACCGGGTCGAGCCGGAGGAGGAGGACGAGCTGCGGGCTTTCTGCAACCTCGTCGCGCGGCGGATCGAGTCCGCCCCTCCGGCCCCGCTGCGCTGGGCGCTGACCCGCTTCGAGGCCGGATGCGAGCGCAGCGACTGCCTGGCCGCGCTGACCGACCATCTGCTCGCGCTGCGCGCCCTGCTGGAGCCGGAGGGGCCGGGCAGCGGGCGCATGGCTCAGCGGCTCGCCGCCATCTGCGCTCTCCCCGAGGAGCGCGAGGCGCTGGCCCGGCGCGCCGCCCACGCCATCTCCCTAGAGCGCGCCGTGGTCGCCGGGCTGCCGCCGGCCGACCCGGCGCCCGAGCGGCTGGTCGACGACCTCGCCCACCACCTGCGCTCGCTGCTGCGCGACGTCCTGTGCGGGCATCTCGACGCCGACCTCGTCGGCGTGGCCGACGGGCTGCTGGCCGAGGCGGTGACGGGGGAGGCCGCCGCCCTGGCCGACACCGCCGAGGGCCCCGCGCTCGATCGGGCGACCGCGGCCTCGGGGTAGGCGTCAGGCCGCCAGCTCGTCCAGCAGCTGCGCGCGCCGGGCCTGGTCGGCGAAGAGCAGGCGCTCGATCCGCGCCAGGCCGCGGATGTCGTGGACGTCCTCGTCGAGGTAGGGCAGCTGGAGGATGCGGTCGTCGGCCAACTTGCGCGCGAGCCGCGAGATGTTGCGCTGGTCACGCTGGGCGAGGACCTGGTAGTCGCGGAAGTTGTCGGCGACCTTGCGCGCCAGCGGCTCGCCGAGCTGGGTCGCCAGCGCCCGCGCCACGTCGTCGGGGTCGCCGCCGACGTCGCGGTGGTGGACGCGGTTGACGATCATCCCGCCGTAGGGCATCTGCGCGGCTTGGAGCTTGCGCCAGAAGAAGAGCGCCTCGTCGATGGGCTCGCGCTCGGGCGAGGTGACCAGCAGGAAGACCGTCGCACGGTCGCCGAGCAGTTGCTTCACCGCCATGGCCCGCTCGCGAAAGCCGTCGATCAGCCCGCCCAGCGAGCGGAAGAACACCGACACGTCCTCGAGCAGGTCCACGCCGGTGGCGCGCTTGAGGACGCTGAAGAGCAGCCCGGTTCCCCGCCCCACCACCCGGGTGGCCAGGCCGGTGGGGCGCAGGAAGAGAGCCAGCGCGCGGCCCTCGAAGAAGCGCGTCAGGCGGTCGGGGGCGTCGAGGAAGTCCAGCGCGTTGCGCGAGGGCGGCGTGTCGAGCACAAGGAGGTCGAAGCCGCCCTCCCGGTGGAGGTCGTAGAGCTTGGACATCGCCGTGTACTCCTGGGAGCCGGCGACTGCGCTCGAGACCTCCTGGTAGATGCGGTTGGCGAGGATCTCGTCCCGCGTGCGGGCGTCCGGCGCCAGGCGCTCGATCACCTCGTCGAAGGTGCGCTTTGCGTCGAGCATCATCGCCCACAGCTCACCACGCATCTCGATTCCCGCGTCTGCGAAGCGCTCGGGGGCCACGAGCCGGGGCTCGTTGCCCAGCTCCTCCAGCCCGAGCGAGTTGGCCAGGCGCCGGGCGGGATCGATCGTCACCACCGCCACCCTGCGCCCCCGGGCTGCGGCCCCCAGGGCGATGGCCGCGGCGGTGGTCGTCTTGCCCACGCCTCCCGACCCGCCGCAGATGCAGACGCGCTTGCCCTCGAGGGCCTCGGCCAGGTTCACGCGCGGGAAGGCTAGTGAGCGCGTCGACCTCTGCCGACGATCGCTAGTGAGCGCATACACCCCGCCGACGATCGCCGGGAAGGAATCGTGCGCGGTCTTACGAATACTGGCGCACATGGGATTCCCCGACGCATCGGAGACCGCCGTGACCGCCAACCGGGCCAAGGTCATCGCCTTCACCAACCAGAAGGGCGGCGTGGCCAAGACCACCACCACGCTCAACGTCGCCGTCGCCTTCGCCGAGCGCGGCCACCGTGTCCTGTGCGTCGACATGGACCCCCAGGGCAACCTGACCATGTCGCAGGGCATCGACCCCGACACCGTCGAGCGCTCGATGTACGACGTGCTCGTGCACCATCTGTCGATCCGCGAGGTCATCCGCAAGCGCGAGATCGACATCGCGTGCGCCTCGATCGACCTGGCCGGCGCGGAGATCGCCATGTCGACGCAGATCGGCCGCGAGCGCTCGCTCGAGAAGGGCCTGCGGCCGGTGCTCGAGGACTACGACTTCGTCTGCATCGACACGCCGCCGAGCCTCGGGCTGCTGACCATCAACGCCCTGACCGCCGCGGACAAGGTGATCGTCCCCGTGCAGTGCGAGTATCTGTCGATGAGGGGGCTGATCCAGCTGCAGAACACCTTGGCCATGATCCGCGAGAACCTCAATCCGGACATCGAGATCGAGGGGATCCTCCCGACGCTGGTCGACACGCGCACGGTGCACGCCAAGGAGGCGATCGAGATCCTCGAGGAGAACTTCGGCGACCTCGTCTTCGCCTCGCGCATCCGCAAGACCGTGCGCTTCGCGGAAGCTCCCGTGAAGGGCATGTCGGTGCTCAAGTACGATCCGCAGGGGACGGCGGCCAACGCGTACCGCCAGCTGGCGGAGGAGGTGCTCGAGAATGGCAAGCGGTAAGCGAGCGAGCATGCGCGAGGGCCCCCTCGCCGCCCTCTTCCGCCGCACCGAGGAGGAGGGGCTCGAGGAGCGCCCGCCCGGCGATCCGCCCGTCGGGGAGCCCGCGGCGCCGGCCGATGCACCGGCCGCCGATGCCCCGGCGGCCGAGGCGCCGACCGCCGCGCCTGCGGCGCCCCCTCCGTCCGCCTCGCGGCCCGCGCCCCCCGTGCGGGCGCCCGAGGAGGAGGAAGCGGCGATTCCCTCCCCGCGCGAGCGCTTGCGCCACGCGTTCTCGTCGGCCATCCCCGAGAACATCCTCGACCGCGGGGCCGTCCCGCGTGCCGACGCTCCCGCCGAGCGTCAGCCGGCCTATCCGCCCGCCGCTTCCGAGCGCGACCTCTATGCCGCGCCGCGGCCCGTTGGCCTGCCCGTGCTGCGGGTCGTCGGCGTGGGCGGCGCGGGGGTCAACGCCGTCAACCGCATGGTCGAGGCCGAGGTTGAGGGCGTCGAGTTCCTGGCCATCAACACCGACCTCCAGTCACTCCAGCAGTCAGCCGCCCACGTCACCCTGCACATCGGCTCGACGGTGACCCGCGGCCTGGGCTCGGGCTCCAACCCCGACCTGGGTCGTCAGGCGGCGATGGAGGAGTACGACAAGATCAAGTCCCTGCTCAAGGGCGCCGACATGGTGTTCGTCGCCGCGGGCGCCGGTGGCGGCACGGGCACGGGCGCCGCCCCGGTGGTGGCCCGCATCGCCCGCGAGCTCGGCGCGCTGACCGTGGGGATCGTCACCAAGCCCTTCGGCTTCGAGGGCGCGCGGCGCCGCGACCAGGCCGAGGGAGGGGTGGAGGAGCTGGCCGGCGAGGTCGACACGATGATCGTCGTCCCCAACAACCGGCTGCTCTCGGTGCTCGACCAGAGCACCTCGATGGTCGAGGCCTTCAAGGTGGCCGACGACGTCCTGCGCCAGGGCGTGCAGGGCATCTCGGACCTGGTCACGCTGCCGGGCCTGATCAACCTCGACTTCGCCGACGTGCGCACGATCATGGCCCAGGCGGGGAACGCCCTGCTGGGCATCGGCATGGGCACGGGCGAGCGGCGGGCGATCGACGCCGCCCAGCAGGCCGTGGCCTCGCCGCTGCTCGAGACCAGCATGGAGGGCGCGCGCTCGATCCTGCTGTCGATCACCGGCGGTCGCGACCTCTCGCTGTGGGAGGTCAACGAGGCGGCCAAGGCGGTCTCCGAGGCCGCCCATCCCGACGCCAACATCATCTTCGGGGCGATGGTGGACGAGAAGCTCGACGACCCGGTGTGGGTGACGGTCGTGGCCACGGGCTACGGCGACGCCCCGCCCCGCCCCGCCCCGCGCCTCCAGGAGCCCGCGGGCGAGCCGCGGGTCACGCGTTCGCGTGACCGCGAGCCCGTGCGCGTCGAGCGCGAGCCGCGGCGGATCGAGCGTGAGGAGCGGGGGCCGCGCCCCGCGCCGCGGCGCCGCAGCCTGGGCGTCGAGGAGCTCGACGTCCCCGAGTTCATGCCGCGGGGCTAGTGCTCCCCGCGGGCGCTGGGTAAACGACACGCCACCGCGTCGCTTCGTCGGACCGTCGGCCGTGGTCGCCGGGCGTGAGGCGGGCGGGAGAGCGATGCCATGAACGAGACCTCCCCCCGCGGGGTGGTCGCGGCCGGTCATCCGGTCACCGCGCAGGTCGGGGCCGACGTGCTGGGCGCCGGAGGCAACGCCGTCGACGCCGCCATCGCCGCCGTCCTGGCCTCGCTCACCGCCGAGCCGGGGCTGACGGGGCTGGGTGGCGGCGGCTACATGATCGTCGCCCAGCCCGGCGGCGAGACCGTGCTGCTGGACTTCTCGGTCGAGGCGCCGGGCCGCGGGGCCGATCCCTCCCGCCACGAGGAGCTGGTGCCCGTCCCCGTGGACTTCGGGGACGCCGTCCAGGTCTTCAACGCCGGCCCGGCGTCGGTCGGCGCCTACGGGCTGCCGGCCGGGCTGTGCCATGCCGCGAGCCGCTTCGGGTCCCTTCCCCTGACGGAGCTGGTCGCGCCGGGAGCGCAGCTGGCCCGGGAAGGAGTGGCGCTCAACGTCCACCAGGCCTACGTCGTCGCCCTGCTGGAGCAGATCGTCACCTCGACCCCCGAGTGCGCGGCCATCTACGCGCCCGAGGGCCGGCTCCTGGCGGAAGGGGACGTGATCCGCCAGCCCGACCTGGCCGACATGCTCGAGCGGCTGGGGCGGGAGGGGGCGGGGCCGTTCTACGAGGGCGACGTCGCCACGGCCGTCGTCGATTGGCTGGCGCCGCGCGGCGCCATGCTCACCGCGCAGGACCTCGCGGCCTACCGGGCAATCGAGCGCCCCCCGCTGGCCGTCGCCTATCGCGACCGTGAGGTCCTGACCAACCCGCCGCCCTCGGCCGGGGGCATCCTCATAGCCTTCGCGCTGGCCCTGCTCGAGCGCGGCGGGGGCGCACCGTCCCCGCCCGAGCTGGTCGAGGTCATGGCCCAGGCGCAGGCGCAGCGCACCCCTGAGTTCCTCGACGGGCTCTCCGAGCAGGGCTTCGGCGAGCGCTTCGCTGCCTCGCGCCTGGGCTCCACCACGCACATCTCGGTCATGGACGCGGAGGGCCGCGCGTGCGGCGTGACCTGCTCCAACGGCGAGGGTGCCGGGGTCGTCGTCGCGGGCACGGGGATCCATCTCAACAACTGGCTGGGCGAGCAGGACCTCAACCCGATGGGGTTCCACCGCCACCCCCCGGCCCGCCGCCTGCCGAGCATGATGAGCCCCACCCTGGTGCGGGCCGCGGACGTCCCCGAGGTCGTGCTCGGCAGCGCCGGCTCCAACCGCATCCGCTCGGCGGTGCTCCAGACGATCCTCGGCGTGGTCGACCGGGGGCTGGCAATCGGAGAGGCCGTACGTGCGCCGCGGGTGCACTTCGAGGACGGCGTGGTCTACGCCGAGCCCGGCGCGGATGTCGACGGCCTCGATCGGCTCGGGTACGGCATGGCGCACTTCGCCGAGCCCAACCTGTTCTTCGGCGGCGTGCAGGCCGTGCGGCGCGACCCCGAGAGCGGCGAGCTCGGGGGCGGCGGCGATCCCCGCCGCGGTGGTGCGGTGGCCGCGGCGCCGTGAGGCGCCGGGCGCTCGCCGGGGTGATCTGCGCGGCGGCCTGGCTGGGAGGCTGCGGCCAGGTGGCGGCCGACCTCTTCGTGGTGGAGCGCAGCGGGTCGATCCCCGGGGCTGCCCTGACGTTGCGGGTCTCCGACGACGGACGGGTGCGCTGCAACCACGGCGCCCCGCGGCGCCTCAGCGACGACCAGCTCCTAAGCGCGCGCGAGCTCGAGCGCGACCTCGAGGACGCGGTCGGCCGGGGGCTGCGCCTGCCGCCGGGGCCGAGCTCGGTGCTCTCCTACCGCGTGCGGCTGGCCAGCGGGACGGTGGCGTTCAGCGACACGTCGCGCGGGCTGCGCCCCCAGCTCGCGCGCGTTGAGGCCTTCACGCGCTCGGTCGCCCGGCAGGTGTGCCGGCTGGCGCGCTGAGCGCGGGCAGCGGCCGGGGCCGGCCCGGGGCGGCTGGGGCGGTCGGGGCGGCTGGGGCGGTCGGGTGGGCGAGCGGTCGCGCCCTTCGCCCTATCCGACGCGGACCTTGCCGTGGGAGCGCGCGCGGGCCTGCGCGCGCTCGACGAACTCCAGGCGCTTGGCGGCGGCGCGCAGTAGGCGGGTCACCAGCCGCAGCCGCGCGTTCTCCGAACGGAGGTCCAGCAGCCCCTGCTTGGCCTCCATGCCGAAGTCGACGGTCGCCGCCATCTCGTAGGCCCCCATGGCCGCGAGGTGCTTGGCCTCGGGACGCTCGTCCGTGGCCTGCTCGACCAGGTCGGCGTAGATCTCGTGCGCGGACTCCAGCGCGTGGGGGTCCGGCGGCTCGTCCTTGTCCTCGAGGAACTGCACCTCGCCGGCCGGGTAGGGACGCTCGTCCTGGCGCTCGAGCAGGCGGAAGGGCCGCGTCCCGCGGGTCAGGAGGTTCATCCGTCCGTCCTCCATCTCCTCGAGCACCTCGGCGATCTCGCAGGCGCACCCCACCGAGCGCAGCCCGTCGTCGGACAGCCACAGGATGCCGAACTCCGAGTCGCCTTCCAGGCAGCGACCCACCATCGTCTTGTAGCGCTCCTCGAAGATGTGGAGCGGGACGAGCTCGCTGGGCAGGGCGACGATCCCGAGCGGGAAGAGCGGGAAGTCGCGGCATGGCGCGGACACCGGGCAAGTCTAAGCGCCCGATCTCGGCCGGACCGAGCGGGCAACTAGCGCCCGATCTCGGCTGGACCGAGCGTGGGAAGCGGGGACGCGTGTCTCTACAGTCCCGGCCGAGCAGCCGCTCGAACGCGCGCGGCGGTGACCTCGCCCACGTCCTCGCCCGTATCCACCGCCGATGGCCTCCACCGCGATCGTCTGGCTGCGCCGCGACCTGCGCCTCCACGACAACCCCGCCCTGGTCGCCGCCCTGCGCGGGCACGACCGGGTGGTGCCGGCCTTCGTGCTCGACCGCCGGCTGCTCGACGGCCGCTTTCCCTCGCCCGCCCGCGCGAGCTTCCTGCTCGGGTGCCTGCGCGAGCTCGACCACGGGCTGCGCGAGCGCGGAGCGGCCCTGGTGGTGCGCGAAGGGCGGCCGGCGCGCGAGCTCCCGGCGCTGGCCGCGGAGACCGGCGCGGGCGCCGTCTACTGGGCCAGCGACGTGTCCCCCTACGCCCGGGCGCGCGACCGCGCGGTCGGCCGGGCGCTGGAGGCCACCGGTGTGGAGGCGTGTCCAGGCCCCGGCAACTTCATCGCCGACGTGAACCGCGTCGCCACCGCCCAGGGCACGCCCGTCACCGTCTTCACGCCGTTCTGGCGGGCGTGGCGGGCCGCCGACCGCCGGCCCGTCCACCGGGCCCCCGCCGAGGTCCCGATGGCCGCCAAGGTGCGCCGCGGGCAGCTTCCCTCGCTCGACGACCTGGGGCGCGAGCCCGAGCCGGGCGAGGCGATGGCCCCGGGTGAGCGAGCCGGCCGGGAGCGCACGGACCGCTGGCTCGACGGCCCGATCGCCCACTACGCGCAGCGCCACGACCGCCTGGCCGGCGGCACGTCGATGCTCTCCCCCTACCTGCACTTCGGCTGCGTGTCGGCGCGCGAGCTCGAAGAGCGCACGCGCCGGCAATTGGGCGAGGGCCCCGCGGCCTTCCACCGCCAGCTCGCCTGGCGCGACTTCTACGCCCACGTCCTGCTGCGCCACCCCGACAACGCCCGGCTCGAGCATCAGCCCCGTTACCGCCAGCTGGAGTGGGAGGAGGACGCCGACGCCCTCGACGCCTGGCGCCAGGGACGCACCGGCTACCCGGTGGTCGACGCGGCGATGCGCCAGCTGCGGGCCATCGGCTGGATGCACAACCGCGCTCGCCTCATCGCCGGCTCCTTCTTGACCAAGGACCTCCACCTCGACTGGCGCCTGGGCGAGGCCCACTTCATGCGCCACCTTCTCGACGGCGACGAGGCCAGCAACAACGGCAACTGGCAGTGGATCGCCTCGGTCGGCGTCGATCCCGCCCCCTACTTCCGGCGCATGTTCAATCCCACGCTCCAGCAGCGCCGCTTCGACCCCGACGGCGAGTACGTCCGCCGCTGGGTGCCCGAGCTCGCCAACGTTCCCGACGAGCGCCTGGCCGAGCCGTGGACGATGAGCGAGCAGGAGCAGCGCGAGGCGGGCTGCGTCATCGGTCGCGACTACCCGCCGCCAATCGTCGAGCACCGCCGCGAGCGCGAGCGGGCGATCGCGCGCTACCGGGCCGCCGCCGGCGGGAGCGACTGAGGGCGTGCTCGTCGCCCGCCTGCCCGCCACCAAGCGGACGGGCTCGTCAAGCGCCGCCATCGGCGCGGCGACTGAGCGGCGCGATTGGCGCCCGCCGCCCCGCCTCCGGGGGACGGCCTCGTAAAAAGGCGAGGTGAAGGCGCCGCCCGATCGGGGTAGGAGCGCCAGGTCATGACCGCGACGCAGCCTTCCGTCGCCGTGCTGGGCACCGGGATCATGGGCGCGCCGATGGCGCGCAACCTGCGCGAGGCCGGCCATGAGGTCCGGGCGTGGAACCGCAGCGCCGACAAGGCAGAGCCCTTGGCCGAGCACGGCATCGAGGTGGCCGGCAGCCCGGCCGAGGCGGTTCGGGGCGTGGACGCGGTGGTGACCATGCTGGCCGACGGAGACGTGGTCGAGGAGGTCATGGAGGGCGGCGGTGCCCTGGCGGCCATGGACGACGGAGCCCTGTGGATCCAGACCAGCACAGTGGGGATCGCCGCCACCGAGCGCCTGGCGCAGCGCGCCCGCGACCGAGGCGTGGACTACGTCGACGCGCCCGTCCTGGGCACCCGCCAGCCGGCGGAGGCGGGCGAGCTGGTGGTGATCGCCGCGCCGCGCGAGCTGGCCGACCGCTGCGAGGCGATCTTCGACGCGATCGGACGCGAGACGCGCTGGCTGGACGCCGTCGGCGCGGCCACGCGGTTCAAGGTCGTCCTCAACAGCTGGATCGTCGGGCTGGTCGAGAGCCTGGCCGAGACGATCGGCCTGGCCGAGGCGCTCGACGTCGAGCCCAGCGCCTTTCTGTCGGCGATCGAGGGGGGACCGCTGGACAGCGGCTACGCGCAGATGAAGGGCAAGGCGATGGTGCAGGAGTCATTCGACGAGGTGTCGTTCCCCCTCGCCCTGGCGGCCAAGGACGCCGGTCTGGCGCTCGAGGCCGCCCGGGGCGCCGGGCTCTCGCTGCCGCTGCTTCAGGCTGCGCGGTCCCAGTTCGAGCGCGCGGTCCAACAGGGCCACGGCGGCGAGGACATGGCCGCCGCCTACTGGGCGTCCCGGCCGGCGTCGGAGTGATCTCCGCCGGGCGGCGTCAGCCGCCGGGGCGCTGCGCCGCCATCAGCAGGTTGTAGAACCACGCCGGCGGCAGGCGGCCCTCGAGCAGCCGGCGGTCCACCTGCTGGAGCGCGAGGTAGCCGTGGTAGGCGTAGCGTTGCCACAGCCAGGGCACGCGGCTGGGCTCGGCGCTGCCCTCCAGCGTGCGGTTGGCCCAGCCAAACCACGAGGCCAGCAGCTCCTCGCCGCGCACGCGGACCGACTCGAAGCCCGCCTCCCGGGCCACCGCCCGCAGGTCGGCGGGGGAGAAGGCGTGCACGTCGACCATCCACTCCATCCCGTGGTCGCCACCACCGTGTGCGCCCTCGGTGATCCCGTCGGCCAGGGGAGCCCGCATGAGCGCGCGCCACACCGGCGCCACGGCGAGCGCCCCGCGCTTGGGCCAGGCGGCCAACCGGTCGCCGTGGCGCGAAGGCTCCCCGGCGAAGGCCAGCCAGCCGCCGGGGCGCAGGACCCGGTGGAACTGGGCGAAGGCGGCCCGCAGGTCGGGCAGGTGGTGCAGCACCGCGTGGCCGAACACCAGGTCGAAGCTCTGGTCGGGGAGGTCGAGGCGCTCGGCGTCGCCGGCCACCGTCTCGACCTCGAGCCCCAGCCGCCGGGCGTTGTCGCGCAGGACGGCCAGCATGCCGGGGGAGATGTCGGTGCACACCGCGCTGCGCACTGCGCCCGCGCGCATGAGGTTGAGCGTGAAGTAGCCCGTGCCGGCCCCGATCTCCAGCGCGCGATCGAACGGCCCGGGCCGGCTTCCCAGCGCCTTGGCTAGCTTGGTCGTGACCTGCTGGCGGCCCAGGTCGCCGAACGAGATGCCCCACTTGGCGTCGTACTCGCCGGCCGCCGCGTCGTGGTAGCGGACGTTGACGTCGCGGATCTCCGCCGGGCTGGCCGCAGGCGCCATCGCGCGCCGGAATGTACCCACCCGGCCGCTATGCTCGCCCGCCCGTGGCCGAGACCGACGCGACGCAGGCGCCGCCCCCGCCCCGCTACGTCCAGCGCGACCAGCCGGCCGGCGTCCCGCCGCTCGAGCTGACCGGTGAACGCACGCTCCCGGACGTTCCCGAGGAGAACTACTGGTTCCAGCGCCACCTGGCGGTCTATCGCTGGATCGCCCCCCGGGTCGCCGGCCTCGACGTGGTCGACATGGCCTGCGGCGAGGGCTACGGGTCGGCGCGGCTCGCGCGCAGCGCCGCCTCCGCGGTCGGCGTTGACGCCAACCCCGAGGCGCACGAGCACGCCCGCGCGCGCTACCGCGCCGACAACCTGAGCTTCGAGCGCGACCTGGTCGAGCGCTTTACCCGGCCCTTCGACGCCGTCGTCTTCCTCCAGACGATCGAGCACCTGGAGGACCCCGGCGCGGTGCTCGACCACTTCGCGGCGATCCTGCGTCCGGGAGGGACGGCCTTCGTCTCGACCCCCAACCTCCTCACACTGGCCCCTCCCGGCGCGGCCAAGTCGGGCAACCCGTGGCACGTGCGCGAGTACCGTGCCGAGGAGTTCGCCGGCCTCTGCCATGCCCACTTCCCGTCGGTCGAGCTCCACGGCCTCTTCCACGCCCGCAAGCTGCGCCTGCACGAGGGGGCGATCCGGATGGGCTGGGACTGGCTGCACCCGCGCCTGGGCCTGACCAAGGCGTTCTACTCGCGCTTCACGCCGGCCATCGGGGTGGCTGACTTCGCCCTGCGTCGCGGTGAGCCGGCGCGGCTTCAGCGCGCGCTGGACTTCGTCGCCGTCTGCCGTACGTGAGCGCGGGTCGCTCTCGCCGTGACTGCGGCGCGCTGGCCATCGTCCTGCACACGCACATGCCCTACGTGGAGGGCTTCGGCACCTGGCCGTTCGGCGAGGAGTGGCTGTGGGAGGCCATGGCCACCTGCTATCTGCCGCTGCTCGAGATCCTGCGCCGCGACCCGCCGCTGACCCTTTCGCTCACGCCCGTGCTGTGCGACCAACTCGAGGCGCCCGGCACGGCGCAGCGGTTCACCGCCTTCTTGCGCGAGGTGCGCGAGCAAACCCACCAGCGCGACCTCGCCGGGTGCCGCCAGTCGGGCGCGCTGGACCTGGTCGAGGAGCTCGAGCGCTCGGCGGTCGACTACCGCCGGGCGGGGGAGGCCTTCGAGGCCCTGGGCGGCGACCTTCTGGGCGCGCTGGCGCCCCACGCGGCCTGGACCTCGGCCGCCACCCACGCCGTCCTGCCGCTGCTGGCCACCGAGACGGGCGTCCGGGCCCAGGTCGAGACGGGGATCGCCGCCCACCGCCAGCGCTTCGCCAACTGGAGGGGAGGGTTCTGGCTGCCCGAGTGCGCCCACGCCTCGCGGCTGGACTCGCTGCTGCGCGACGCCGGCGCGCGCGCCGCCTGCGTGGACCTGACCGACGTCCTCGGCCGGGGCTCGCCGGACGCCCTGCGCCCGCTGCGCACCGCCGCCGGCCTGGTGCTCGCGCCGATCGACCGCCAGACGATCGAGCTGGTGTGGAGCGACGGCGGATACCCGGCGCACGGCGCCTACCGCGACTACCACCACCACACGATCCACCACCACCGCCCCTGGGCCAACGACGGGCGGCCCTACGACCGCGAGACGGCGGGCGCCCTGGCCCGCGAGCACGCACGCGACTTCGTGGCCCGCGCGCTGGCGCGCCTCGAGGATGCCCGCTCGGCCACGGGCACGCCCGGCCTGTGCGTCTGCGCCCTGGACACCGAGCTGCTGGGCCACTGGTGGTTCGAGGGGGTGCAGTGGCTCGGTGCGGTGGTCGACGAGTGCGCCCGCCAGGGCCTCGTCCTCTCGCGCCTCGACGACGCGCTGGAGGCCCACGAGCCGGTGCCCGCTGCGGCCGACGAGCTGCCGGTCACGACCTGGGGCAGCCCGCGGACGCTGCGCACCTGGGACGGGCCGGCGGTGGCGGACATGGCCTGGCAGGCCCGGAGCGACGAGCTGCACGTGGTCGCGGCGGCTGAGCGCGCCGGCGAGCGCGCCTGGCGCGAGCTGCTGGCCCGGCAATCGTCGGACTGGGCGTTCATGGTCACCCGCCGCCTCGCCGGCGGCTACGGGGAGGACCGCGCGCGGGCACACTCCCGTGCCCTCGACGCCGCCCTGCGGTCGATAGGCTCCGGCCCGTCCGCCCTGCGCAACCTGGCGCCGTCGCTGAACGCCGCGGCGCTGCTCGCTCCGTGACGCCGCGCGTCCTGATCCTCTCCTGGGAGTACCCACCGCTGATCGAGGGCGGCCTGGCCCGCCACGTGCGCAAGCTGGCCGAGCAGCTGGCGGTGGCCGGCGTCGAGGTCCACGTGCTCTCCCGCGGGGACGAGCGCATGGCGCCCGAGGAGGAGCTGGAGGGCGTGTGGGTGCACCGCGTGCGCGAGCCGGGCCGTCCGCGCGAGCTGGGGGAGTTCGTGGCCTGGGTCGAGCACATGAACGCCGACATGCTGGCCGCCGGCGTCGAGCTGGGCGACCGGCTCGAGTTCGACCTCGTGCACGGCCACGACTGGCTGGTGGCGGTGGCGGGCGACCACCTGGCGCGGCGCTTCCGGTGCCCCCTGGTCGTGACCATCCACGCCACCGAGTACGGGCGCCACCAGGGCTGGGTGGCCGACCACCCGCAGTCCTACATCCACGGGGTCGAGCACTGGATGGCCAACCGCGCCGACCGCGTGATCACCTGCTCGCACTACATGCGCGGCCACGTGGCCGACGTCTACGGCCTCGAGGAGAGCCGCGTGAGCGTGATCCCCAACGGGATCGACCCGCTCGACCTCCAGCCGGTCGACGACCTGGACCGCCTGCGGGCCCAGTTCGCCGCGCCCCACGAGCGCCTCGTGCTGCTGGTCGGGCGTCTGGTCTACGAGAAGGGCTTCCAGCTGGCGCTCGACGCGCTGCCTGGGCTGGTCGAGCGCCTGGGCGACGTGCGCTTCCTGGTGGCCGGCTCGGGCACGCACGAGCGGGAGCTGCGCGCCCAGGCCACGCGGCTGGGCCTGGACGACCACGGCACGTTCCTGGGGTGGATCGGCGACGACGTCCTGCACTCCCTCTACCGCATCGCCGACCTGTGCGTGGTGCCGTCGATCTACGAGCCCTTCGGGCTGGTGGCGCTGGAGGCGATGGTCTCGGGCTGCCCGTGCATCGTCGCCGACACCGGGGGGCTGCGCGAGATCGTGCCCGACGACGGGAGGGTGGGGCTGCGCTTCGACGGGGGCGACGCCGAGCACCTGGCGGCGATGGTCGAGCGGCTGCTGACCGACGACCCGCTGCGCGAGCGCCTGGTCGCCGAGGCCTTCGAGCACGTCCTGCGCTTCGACTGGGGCGACATCGCCCGCCAGACCGCGGGGGTCTACGAGGAGCTGCGCGGGGCAGCGGTCTGAGCCGGCCACGGGGTCGGGCGACTGTCGCCCGTGCTAAATCTTCCGCGCCTAGGCCGGCTTGTGTAGCATCCTCCGTGCTACGGTCTGTCGGTGGCGCGCTCGCTTCACGTTCGCCTCGATGATGACTCCGCCGCGGCTTTAGAGCTTGTCCGTGGTGGTGGTATGACCGATTCCGAGGCGGTGCGCGCGGCGCTGCGCGAGGCCGCGGCGCGCCGGCGAGTCCGCTCCGCCATCCGCGAGGAGGCGCGGCGCGTGGCGGCCGACCAGGCCGATCGCGAGGAGATGCGCATCATCCGCGAGCAGATGGCTGAGTTGGCGCCACAGTCTGGGGACTGAGATGGTCCGCGGCGAGGTGTTCCGCCTGCCGGCACGTCGCGGGGGTCGCGGGCATGAGCAGCGTGGCGCTCGGTACGCCGTGATCGTGCAGGCCGACGAGTTCCTCGATCTCAGCACCACGCTCGTTGCGCCCACCTCGACGAGTGCCCAACCGGCGAGCTTCCGTCCCGCCGTCAAGCTCGACGATCGCGCGACTCGCGTCCTCGTCGAGCAGACGACGGTGGTGGATCCGCAGCGCCTAGGTCGATCGGCGGGGCGCCTCGAGGCGAGCGAGGTGCGCGCAGTGGACGAGGCCCTCGCGCTCATACTGGGTCTCTGACTGACGGCGCGGCGATCGGGCCCGCGAGCGCCGCGTGCGGCCAGCCCGCGCGCGCCATAATCCGCGGGTGGACGCGGACATCGACCGCCGCGGCATCGCCGTCCTCTCGGCCGGCCACCTGACCGCCGACCTCTGCCAGGGCGCGGTCCCCGCCCTGCTGCCGGTCCTCGTCGCCGGGCGCCACTACTCCTACGCCGCCGCCTCGGCGCTGGTGCTCGCCGCGACGGTGGCCTCGTCGGTGGTGCAGCCGCTCTTCGGCCTGGCCTCGGATCGCCGCTCGCTGTCCTGGCTGATGCCCGGCGGGCTGATCGCCGCCGGGGCAGGGATCGCGGTGGTCGGGATCGCGCCCTCCTATGGCGCGACGGTCGCGGCCATCGTCGTGAGCGGCCTGGGGGTGGCCGCCTACCACCCGGAGGCCTCGCGCTACGCCAACTACGTCTCCGGGCTGCGGCGGGCCACCGGCATGAGCCTGTTCTCGGTGGGCGGCAACGTCGGCTTCGCGCTGGGCCCGGTGCTCGTCACGCCGCTGGTCTTCCTCCTGCACCTGCCGGGGACTCTGGTCCTGGTCGCGGTGCCGGCGGCGGCCGCGGTGGTGCTGGCCCACGAGCTGTCGCGGCTGCGGGGCTTTCGTCCTCCCGCCCCGCCGCAGCGCCGCCACGGGGATCGGGTCGACCAGCCCGACCGCTGGGCCCCCTTCGGCCGCCTCGCCCTGGCCGTGGCCGTGCGCTCGGTCTCCTACTTCGGGCTCATGACCTTTGTGCCCCTCTATTTCGTCGCCCAGCTGCACACGTCCAAGGGCGTGGCCAACGGCGCTCTGGCGGCGATGCTCGGCGCCGGCGCGGCTGGGACCCTGGTGGGCGGCCGCCTGGCCGACCGCTACGGACCGCGGCTGGTGTTCGCGGTCTCGATGGCCCTGGCCACTCCGCTGACCGTCGCCTTTCTGCTGAGCGGCCCGGGCGTGGCCATCGCCTTCCTCGCGCTGGTCGGAGCGGCGACGATCGCCACGTTCAGCGTGACGGTGGTCATCGGCCAGGCGCTCCTGCCCAACCGGGTCGGCGTGGCCTCCGGCGTGACCCTTGGCCTGTCGATCGGGATGGGGGGCGTGGGCGCGTCGCTGCTGGGACTGCTGGCCGACGCCCACGGCGTGCGGGCGCCGCTCGAGCTGGTCGCGGGGCTGCCGCTGCTAACCCTCTGCCTGGCGCTGACCCTGCCCGGCCGGCGGGTGGACCGCCCGCCGCGCCCGCGTGCGGCCCCCTCGGCCGCTCCCACCGCCGCCGGCTGACCGGCCCGGCGCGCCGCTGCTTTCCGCGACTGGGCGCGCTCAGCGCCAGCGCAGCGTCCGCGGGGCCTCGCGCATGCGGATGACGTGGGCGGGCACCCCGGCCACAACGGCGTTCGCCGGCACCTCGCGGGTGACGACCGCGCTCGTCCCCACGATCGCGTTGTCCCCGATGCGCACTCCGCGCAAGATGCACGCCCCGTAGCCGATCCAGACGTTGTGGCCGACCTCGACGTCGCGCTTGTAGATGCCCTGCAGGCGGATCGGCCGCTCCACCTCGACCACGCCGTGGTCGAAGTCGATCAGCATCACGCGGTCTGCGACCACGCACTCGCGGCCGATCTCGACCCGCTGGAAGGCCGAGATCGTGCACTCCTGCCCGAGCACGCTCTTGGCCCCCAGGCGCACCTCGCCCTCGTGGACGCGCAGCTTGCAGCCATGCCCCACCCACGACCAGCGGCCCAGGGCCAGCCGAGCCCCCGGCGCGATCTCCAGCTTCACCCGCGGACCGACGAAGGCCATGCCGTCGGTGTGGAGGCGTCCGCGCCAGCGCAGCTTCAGCCACCCCAGTCGCAGGAGCAGGCGGGCGTAGCGCGCGTTGAGCATGCGGTTGCGTGCCGCGAAGCGCAGCAGGGCGACGGCGCCGCCGCGGCGAGGGGGAGGCTCGGCACGAACCGCGGGCGGCACGGCGTCGACCTCGGGCGGGGAGTCGGCGGCGCTCTCCACGGGCCGCGGATCGTAGCCCGCGCGCCCTGGCATGATTCGCGCCCGCCATGGCCGCCGACCCCAACCTCGCGCAGCGCCTGCTGGCCGGCGACAAGCGCGCGCTGGCCCGGGGAATCTCGCTGGTCGAGAACGACGACCCCGCCGGCTGGGAGCTGGTGCGCGAGGTCTACCCGCGCACCGGCCGCGCCGCGGTCGTCGGCTTCACCGGGCCGCCGGGCGTGGGCAAGTCGACCCTGATCGGGGCGTTGACCAAGGCCCAGCGCGCGGCCGGACGCGAGGTGGCGGTGCTGTCGATCGACCCGTCGTCTCCCTTCACCAAGGGGGCGCTGCTGGGCGATCGCATCCGCCTGGCCGAGCACTTCCTCGACCCCGGCGTGTTCATCCGCTCGATGGCCACCCGCGGCGCGCTGGGCGGACTCTCCGAGGCCGCGCTCCAGGCGGCCCTGCTGATGGACGCCGCCGGCAAGGACGACGTCTTTCTCGAGACCGTCGGGGTCGGTCAGGCCGAGGTCGACATCATCGACCACGCGGACACGATCGTGCTCGTCCTCCAGCCGGGATCCGGGGACTCGATCCAGGCGTTGAAGGCCGGCGTGATGGAGATCCCCGACCTGATCGTCGTCAACAAGTCCGACCACCCGCTGACCGACACGATGATCCGCGAGATCCGCGGCGTGCTCTCGCTCGGCCCCAAGCTCGACTGGCGCCCGCCGATCGTGCGCGCAGAGGCGGCCCACGGCCGCGGGGTGGAGGAGCTGGTGGAGAAGCTGGGCGAGCACCGCGCCCACATCGAGGCCGCGGGCACCCTGCGCGAACGTCGCCGGCGCAACCTCATGAACGAGGTCCTCGCTCTGGCCACCGCTCGCATGCGCCGTCGCCTGGAGGAGTCGCTGCGCGAGGACGCCGAGGTGCAGGAGCTGTTCGACGAGGTGGTGTCGCGGCGGCTGGACCCGGCCAGCGCGGCCGGGTCGATCCTCGAGCGCCAGGACGGGGGCTGAACCGCCGAGGCGGTCAGCCGCGAAGGACGCGCTCGCAGCCGACCACGCGGTCGAGGCGGTCGACGACCGCGGTGTCGCGACCGGCCCCGCAGTCGACCACGTCGCGCTGTCCATCGCGCGCCGAGAGGTAGTCGTTGCCGCCGCGGGCCTCGAGCTGGTCGCGGCCGGGGCCGCCGTAGAGGCGGTCGGCCGCATCACCTCCAGTCAGGTGATCGCCGCCGGCTTCCCCGATCAGCACGTTGGGCCCGCCGCCCCCTGCCAGCAGCGCATTGGCGGCGTCGTTGCCGATCAGGCGGTTGCGGCGGGAACCGCCGGCCACGTTCTCGACGTTGAGCACGGTGTCGCCATCCGCGCTGCGGCCTTGCGGTCCTCGGCGCCGAAGGTCGACGGTCACAGGACTGAAGCGGCCGGAGTACTCGACGGTGTCGTTCCCCGCCGCGCCGTCGATGCGGTCGGCTCCCGGCCCGCCGTCGAGCACGTCGTCTCGCCGACTGCCCAGCAACGTGTCACGGCCGGCTCCGCCCTCCAGGGAAGTCAGGGTCAGTCCGGTCGACCCCGAGGCCGACAGGCGGTCGTCGCCCGGCCCGCCGTCTACGTCGAGGAGGCCAAGACCCCCGACGGTTGCGGAGTCGTTGCCGTCCCGGAGGAGGACCGACGCCTCCCCTCCCGGGAAAGCCATCCTGCCGCTTGCTGGCGCGGACGGCGGGGTGCAGAGCACCTCGTGGCTCCCGGAGCCGGTGGGGCAGGCCGCGGGCGCCCTCCCGATGTCGAGCACCCTGATCTGGACCGCTGGATCTCCGAAGACCACCAGCTCTCCACGCCGCGCGACGGTGAGCTGGTTGGCCTCTCCATCCGCGGCGGTGTAGACGAGCGTCGTGTCCGGGTTGGCGAACAGGTCGAAGCCGGTCTGGAGGGTGAGGTAGGAGCCGAGTGCGGGGGGCGCCGCCGTGGCGGCGAGCGCAGCGGTTGCGAGCCCCGCTACCACGAGGCGCACATTGCGCCTGCGTCGCTCCCGCCTCACGCGCGGATTGTCACATATGGCGTGCCTCCTGGGCGTCCGGCGCTCGTAGTTTCCGAGTCGTGCATCGACAAGACGGCCAGGCGACGGTGGAGTGGACCGCGGTCGTCCTCCTCGTCGCCCTGGCCTTCGGCGCCGCGGTCACCCTCGCCGTCGCCCTCGACGTCCCGTGGCTCGGGCGGGCGATCCGCTGCGCCATCCTCGCCGGCTGCCACGGGCAAGACGCCGAGCTGGAGGCGGCGTACGGCGCCGATGCTGCCGCGTTCGTGCGCGGCTACGCGCCGGGGTTCGTCTACGAGCGCGGCACCCTGACCCTGCCGGTCGACTTCCGAGCCTGCCGGTCACACCGCTGCTCCGACGCCCCGGACCGCCTCGGGGCCGACCTGTGGCGCTCGACGGCTGGCCGCCAGGCGACGGTCTTCACTCACGTGGTCGACCGGCGGCGCAGCGGAGGCGACCTCTACGTCCAGTACTGGCTCTACTACCCCGACTCGACGTACTTCGGGCCGGCCTACCGCGCGAGCCGAGTCCTGCGCGGCCCCCTCGCCCACACGCCGACCGGCATGGCCGCCCCCGCCGTGGCGGGACACCACGAGGACGACTGGGAGAGCTACCAGCTGCGGATCACGCCCGACGGGCAGGTGCTGGCCCGCGCCTCCGCTCACAACGGGTACTCCGGCTACCGGCGCTGGCCCAACCTCAACGAGCTGCCGCGGGACATCCCCGTCGAGCGCACCGGCGCGTGGACGCCCTCGACGGGCTGGACCAGGGTCTCGCGCGGCAGCCACGCCGGCCACCTGGTGGACGGGCCGGGCTGGGAGCGCCGGACCGAGTCCAACGGGGTGCGGCTGGTCCCGATCGAGAGCCTGCGCGACGGCGACCTGGGCAGCGGGTTCGCGATCGTGCCCCCCTGGCGCAAGCCGGTCTACCGCGAGCCCCTGCGCACGGACACCTGAGCGCGATGGGCAGGGCATACCATTGGCCCGGTGGCCGAACTCGCTGTGGATCCGGCTCCGGAGGTCCGCCTGGCCGCCACCGCCGACGACGGGATCGCCGCCAGCATCTTCGTGCTGGTGGAGCGCGGGGCGGAGCGGCGCCCCGACGTCTGCGCGCGCATGCGCGCCGGCTGCTGTGCCTGCTGGCGGTCTGAGTCGGCCGACGCGTCAGGCGCCAGCGGCCACCTCGCGCGCCAGCTCGACCAGCAGGCGCACACCGAACCCCGACCCGCCCCGGCTGGCATAGGGACGGTTGATGTCCCATGCCGTGCCGGCGATGTCGATGTGCGCCCAGGGGATGTCGCCCACGAAGCGGCGCAGGAACTCGGCCGCGGTGATCGAGGAGGCCTTGCGCTCCTCGGTGACGTTGGTGATGTCCGCGTAGCGGCCCTTGACCATCTCCGCGTACTCCGGGTGCAGGGGCAGCCGCCAGACCGACTCCCCGCTGGTCGCGCCGGCGGCCTCCACCTCGCCCGCCCACGCGTCGTCGCTGGCGAACAGCCCGGCGTGGGTCGAGCCGAGCGCGACGACGATCGCTCCCGTCAGCGTGGCCAGGTCGATCAGGCGCTCGGCCCCCAGGTCGATCGCGTGGGCCAGGCAGTCGGCCAGCACCAGGCGACCCTCGGCGTCGGTGTTGTTGACCTCGATCGTCGTCCCGTTCATCGCCCGCACGATGTCGCCCGGCTTGACCGAGCGACCGGACGGCATGTTCTCGGTCGCCCCCACCACCGCGACGAGGGCCACCGGCAGCCGCAGCCGGGCGATCGCCCCCACGGCCTCGATCACCGCGGCGCCGCCCGACATGTCGAACTTCATCTCGTGCATCTTGGCCGCGGGCTTGATCGAGATGCCGCCTGTGTCGAACGTCACCGCCTTGCCCACGAGACCCAGTCGCGGCCCGGCCGCTCCGGACCCGTCGTAGCGCAGCGCGATCAGGGCCGGCTCCTCGTACGAGCCGCGGGCGACCGCGGCGAACGCGCCCATTCCGCGCGACTCGATCCCCTCGCGCCCCTCGACCTCGACGCTGACGCCCTCGACCTCCCCGGCCAGCTCACGCGCCCGCTCCGCCAGCCGGGTCGGCGTCATGTCGTTGGCCGGCGTGTTCTGGAGGTCACGCGCCGCGTTCTGGGCCTCGGCCACCACCGTTGCCGCCTGCACCGGCGCGGCGACGTCGTGGTGGGCGCTGACGACCAGCGACTCGAGCCCGCCCTCGTCCTCGGCCCCCGCGCGCCGGTAGCGCTCAAAGCGATAGGCGCCGAGCAAGGTCCCGGTGACCAGCCCGGCGACGACCGCGTCCTCGACGTGGTGGGGGAGCTCCCAGCACAGCTGGCGCGCCCCAAGCTCGCGGGCGCGGGCCTGCGCCACGGCCGCCGCCACCCGGGCGCGCTCGGGCTCGAAGTCCTCGCGGCGGCCCAGGCCGACCAGTAGCCAGCGACGCCCCTCGGCGTGGACCACGGCCAGGCGGCGCAGGGCGGGCCGAGCCTCCCCGGAGTCGACCAGTCCCTGGAGGGGGGCTCCGTCGAGATCGTGGGCGACGCCCTCGCCCTCGAACAGGCCGATGGCGATCGTGTCCGCCTCGGTGTCAAGCGGCGCGGCGGTGGTTGCCTCGACCTCCATGGGGGCGGGCACATTACCGGCGGGCACTACCATTCCCGCCCCGCACACCGACCCGGGAGCAGCCCAACCCCATGCCCAAGACCGTCATCCTCTCTGCCGCCCGCACCCCGATCGGCAAGCTCGGCGGCGGGCTGGCCAAGCTCGACGCGACCGAGCTGGGCGCCACCGCGATCGAGGCGGCGCTGGAGCGCGCGGACGTGGACCCCGAGCAGGTCGACCACGTCGTCATGGGCCAGGTGCTTCAGGCCGGCCAGGGCCAGATCCCCTCCCGCCAGGCCCAGGTCAAGGCCGGCATCCCCAAGGAGGTTTCCTCGGAGACCATCAACAAGGTCTGCGCGTCGGGCATCCGCGCCGCGGGCATCCTCGACGCGGCCATCCGCGCCGGCGACGTGGAGGTCGGGGTCGGCGGCGGGATGGAGTCGATGTCCAACGCGCCCTACATGCTCAAGGAGGCGCGCTTCGGCTTCCGCATGGGCGACGCCAAGGCCATCGACGCGATGATCCACGACGGGCTGACCAACCCCTTCTCGGGCAAGCACATGGCTCACGAGGCCTCCGAGGTGGCGTCCGAGCTCGAGATGACCCGGCCCGACATGGACCGCTGGGCGCTGCGCTCGCACGAGCTCGCGCTCAAGGCGACCGACGAGGGGCGGCTGCCCGAGGAGATCGTCCCGGTGAGCGTCAAGGGCAAGAAGGGCGACACCGTAGTCGAGGTCGATGAGGGGCCGCGCCGCGACACCAGTCTCGAGACGCTCTCCAAGCTCCCCCCGATCTTCATGAAGGACGGCAGCCACACCGCCGGCAACTCGCCCGGCGTCAACGATGGCGGCGGGGCCCTCGTCGTGGCCAGCGAGGAGTGGGCGAAGCGCAACGGCAAGGAGGCGCTGGCCACGATCATCGCCCAGGCCCAGATCGCCGACGACTTCGCCTACCTGGCGCGCACCCCGGCCAAGGCGGCCAAGGTGGCGCTGGAGAAGGCCGGCCTCGACGCCCAGGACATCGATCTGTGGGAGATCAACGAGGCCTTCGCCTCGGTCACGCTGAACTCGATCCGCATGCTGGGCATCGACGAGGACAAGGTCAACGTCAACGGCGGGGCCGTGGCGCTGGGGCATCCCATTGGGGCCTCGGGGGCGCGGATCCTCGGGGCGCTCGTCCTGGAGCTGCGTCGCCGCGGCGGGGGGAAGGGCTGCGCGGCGATCTGCTCGGGTGGGGGGCAGGGCGACGCGGTGATCGTGGACGTCGCGGGGGGCTGAGGCGCTTTGGACCGGCCGGTGGTGCTTTCAGCGCTAGCGGTGTGAGGGGCGGCGGGGTCCTCGCCGGGGGCCGCTGTCGAGCCCTCGGGCTTCGCCCTTGGGCTCTCACGGCAATTTCCCCGGTCGAGGACCCCGACCGCCTGTCTCGGTGGTCGTGAACGGCGACCCGCCGGCCGGCTCGGGTGGCGCGCCGCTGGTCCGGAGTGGGGAAGAGCTAGGGCGGTCGGCGGCGTTCTTCGATCTGGATCGGACGCTGATGGCGGGGTCGTCGGCGTATCAGTTCGGGAGGGCGTCGTATCGCGCCGGGCTGGCCACGCGGCGCCAGCTGGCCGCCGGGGCCTGGGCGAATCTGCGGTTCAGGCTCGAGGGCTCGACCGACGCGGGCACGCAGGCGCTGCGCGAGCGCGTGCTCCGGGAGATGCGTGGAGTGCGCGTGCGCGACGTGGAGCGCCTGGCTCCGGCGGTGCTGGCCGGCGTGCTCCCGCGCCTGTATCCCCAGATGCTCCAGGTCGCCTACGGCCACCAGGACGAGGGGCGCCGCGTCTACATCTGCACCGCCGCCTCCCACGACCTCGCCCAGCTCATCGCCTGGGTGCTGCGCTTCGACGGGGCGGTGGGCGCGCGCTACGAGTCCCGGGACGGCCTATACACCGGACGTCCCGAGGGGCCGTTCACGTACCGCGAGGGCAAGGCCCAGGCGATCCGGGAGCTGGCGGCGGCCGACGGCGTCGCCCTGGCGTCGTCGTGGGCGTACTCGGACTCCGAATCCGACCTGCCGATGCTGCGGGCCGTCGGCCATCCGGTCGCGGTCAACCCCGACGCCGCGCTGACTCGCATCGCCCGAGAGGAGGGCTGGGAGGTCATGCGCTTCGACACGCTCGGGCGGCGGCTCAAGCTGGTCGCCGCCGGCCTGACCGCGGCCGCGGTGGGCGGTGGGGGCGTGCTGGCCAGCCGGCGCCGGGCGCAGGCCCTGTCGCGCTAGGCCGTCGGGCGCGGGCCCTGTCGCGTTAGGCCGGCGGGCGCCGGCCGCGAGCCCTGTCCCGGTAGGCCAGCGGCGCCGAGCCGCCCGGCGCTCGGGCGCCGGCCGTCGGGGCCGGCGCGCGAGTGGGCGCCCGCAAAGTTGTGCGCCGGCCTCCGGGCGCCGGGTTACACTGCGGCTTGCAGCAAGCTTGCCGAGCCCGCCGGTGTCCGAGCCGGGGGGACGGGGGACCCGCTCGACGCCGACCGGCGTCGATGGGGCGAATCCAGGCAGTGCCGCCTGGTAGCGCCGCTCAGGCGCGAGCCCGTCAGCTAACCCCGCAGGCAGGCCACGAGGGTCCGGGGTCGAAGACGGGGGGCAGCGAGTGATGCGCGGCAAGGCCAGACGTGCGATTGCCAGGCTGGTGCGGGCTTCCGCCCTCGCCGTGACAGCCGCGCTCCTCGGGGTGCTGCTCCTCAGCACCGCCTCCTCGGCGGCCACCGCTCACCGCCGCTCGGCCGGCGCCGTGCCGCTGGCCAGCGCGGCGTCCAAGGACGGGCGGCTGGGACGCCGGACCCTCCGGCTGGGGATGACCGGGTCGGACGTCCGCGTCCTCCAGACCTGGCTGGCCGATCTGCGCTATCGCGTCCCCGCCACCGGGATCTTCGGGCCGGTCACCGCGACCCAGGTGCGTGCCTTCCAGCGCCGCCGCCAGCTTCCGGCGGACGGCGTGGTCGGGCCAGCGACGGTGGCCGCGCTGCGCTCCGCGCGCGGCGGCTCGGGGGGCGGCCGGTCCGACGGCGGGCCGGGTGGGCGTGGCGGCTCGGGCGACAACTCGAGTCACGGCGGCGGCGGCGGCTCGAGCGACCGGTCAGGCCACGATCACGGCGACGAACATGGGGACGCCTCCGGGCCGGGCGGCCCGGCCAACTGGATCTTTCCGTTCCGGCCCGGCGTGGCCTCGCCGCCGTCGGCCTGGACGCCCGACCAGGGTCAGGACATCTTCCCGCGGGCGGGCCAGTGCGGCCCGGCGGCCGAGCTCCTCGCCGTGGCCGACGGGACCATCGTCGAGGAGGGGCTGAGCGGGTTCGGCTCCGCCGCCCCCGTGCTCAAGCTCGAGAGCGGCGCCTATGCCGGGCGCTACGTCTACTACGGCCACGCCCAGCCGGCGCTCGTCCCCATCGGGGCTCACGTCAAGGCCGGGGAGCCGATCGCCCAGGTCGGATGCGGCCGCGTGGGGATCTCCAGCGGGCCGCATCTCGAGATCGGGATGAGCACCCAGGGCGGCCCGCCGTGCTGCCCGGGCTTCGGCGAGACGGCGCCGCTCGTGCGCCAGCTGCTGGTCGCCGTCTTTCGCTGAGCGAGCGCCGAGCCCTCTACCGGACCGGGCGACCCTGCACCGGAACCGGCGAACCCCCCAGCGGGACCCGGCGACCCAGGGACGGGGCGGTGGAATACTGGGCAGCAGCAGGTCTTCAATGCCCCGCCGATCGCTGATCCTCGTCACCGGCCTCGCGGCGCTTGCCGCCGCGGCGATCGGCGTGGTGGCCGGAGCTGGGGCGGCTCGCCCCACCGCCGCCCGGTCGAGCCCGGCGACGTCGTCCCCCGCGACGGCGCCGGCCGCCCGCACGACCGCAACGCCGGTCGCCCCGGCCTCGGTGACGCTGGTCGTCACTGCCAGCGACGGGGCGGGGCACCCCAGCGGGACCCACCTGAGGTGTCGCGGCGCGTCGGCTAGCGCCACCGGCTACCTGCGCCCCCGGCCGGCGGCGGCGTGCGCGAGCGCCCGGCGGCTCGCGGTCTTCCTGTCCTCGCCGCCGCCACCCCAGCGCGTGTGCGCCCAGATCTACGGCGGCCCGCAGACGGCGTGGGTCCGCGGCCGGGTGGGCACGCGCGTGGTCGACAGGCGCTTCGCCCGGCGCAACGGCTGCGAGACCGCCGACTGGAGCCGCGCGGAGGCGCTGCTGCCGCGCATCGCGGGCGCCCCCGGTCCCGCCTAGACTCCCTCCATGGCCATCCAGCCGCGGTCCATGACCGACGCCGAGCGCTGGTACCGCGAGCGCTTCTCGGCCGTCCCGGAGCGTGAGGCGCCCTTCTCCACGCTGAGCGGGCAGCCGATCGCCCCGCTCTACACCGAGCAGGACCTGCCGGTCGACCCGGCGGAGTCGATCGGGCTCCCCGGCGAGTACCCCTTTACGCGCGGCGTCTACCCGAGCATGTACCGGGGGCGGCTGTGGACGATGCGCCAGTTCGCCGGCTTCGGCACGGCCGAGGAGACCAACGAGCGCTTCCGCTACCTGCTCGACCACGGCCAGACCGGGCTCTCCACCGCGTTCGACATGCCCAGCCTCATGGGCCACGACTCCGACTCCGCCCGCTCCCTGGGCGAGGTCGGCCGCGAGGGCGTGGCCATCGACACGCTCGACGACATGGAGACCCTGTTCGAGGGCATCCCGCTCGACGAGGTCTCCGTGTCGATGACCATCAACGCCCCGGCCCCGGTCATGCTCGCCTTCTTCGTCGTCGCCGCCGAGCGGCGGGGGATCGCCCCTGAGCGCCTGGCAGGCACGATCCAGACCGACATCCTCAAGGAGTACATCGCCCAGAAGGAGTGGTGCTTCCCGGTCGACCCGGCCATGCGGCTGGTCGGCGACCTGATCGAGTGGTGCTCGGGCCACATGCCGCGCTGGCACCCGATCTCGATCTCCGGCTACCACATCCGCGAAGCGGGCTCGACCGCCGCCCAGGAGCTGGCCTTCACGCTCAAGGACGGGCTGACCTACGTCGAGCAGGCAGTGGAGCGGGGCCTGGACGTCGACGACTTCGCCCCGCGCCTCAGCTTCTTCTTCAACGCCCACATCGACCTCTTCGAGGAGGTCGCCAAGTACCGTGCGGCCCGCCGCATCTGGGCGCGCGAGCTGCGCGAGACCTTCGGGGCGCGCAGCGAGCGCTCGTGGCTGATGCGCTTCCACACCCAGACGGCCGGCGTGTCGCTGACCGCGCAGCAGCCGCTCAACAACATCGTGCGCACGACGGTCGAGGCGCTGGCCGCGGTACTCGGGGGCACGCAGTCCCTGCACACCAACTCCTACGACGAGGCCCTCGCCCTGCCCAGCGAGGACGCGGTCCGCATCGCCTTGCGCACCCAGCAGGTGATCGCCCACGAGTCCGGTGTGACCAACACCATCGACCCGCTCGGAGGGTCGTACTTCGTCGAGGCGCTGACCGACGAGATGGAGCGCCAGGCCTACGACTACTTCGCCAAGATCGACGAGCTCGGCGGCATGGTCGAGGCCGTCAAGCGCAACTTCCCCCAGCGCGAGATAGCCGACGCGGCGTTTCGCTTCCAGCAGGAGGTCGATCGCGGCGAGCGGGTGATGGTCGGCGTGAACCGCTACGTGGCCGAGCGCGAGCCCCCGCTGGAGATCCTGCGCATCGACGCCGCGCTCGAGCGCAAGCAGGTCGCCCGCCTGGCCGGCGTGCGCTCGCGGCGCGACTCGGCCAGCGTGGAGGCCGGCCTGGGCGAGCTGCGAGGCGCCGCCGCGCAAGAGGGGCGCAACCTCATGCCCGCCCTGCTGGACTGCGCGCGCGCCCACGCCACCGAGGGCGAGATCGTCGCCGCCCTCCAGTCGGTCTTCGGCACCTACACGGAGGCGCCGGTCTTCTGAGCACCGTCGCGGCGGTTCGCGCGGCGACGACCCGAAGCCGCCGCCGGTCGCCGTCGATCTGCCATCATCCGCGCGCTTCGGCGCCCCGCCCGCGCGCGCCCGCCTCCCGATGGCCGCCTCTCCCAGCGATAGGAAGATCCGCGTGGTGGTCGCCAAGCCCGGCCTCGACGGCCACGACCGCGGCGCCAAGATCATCGCCCGCGCCCTGCGCGACGCCGGGATGGAGGTCATCTACACCGGCCTGCACCAGACGCCCGAGCAGATCGTGGCCACCGTGATCCAGGAGGACGCGGACGCCGTCGGCCTCTCGATCCTCTCCGGCGCGCACATGACGCTCGTGCCCAAGGTCGTCGAGCTGCTCGAGGCCGAGGAGGCCGGCGACGTGGTGGTCACCGTGGGAGGGACGATCCCCGCGGACGACATCGACGAGCTCAAGTCCCTCGGGGTGGCCGAGGTGTTCACGCCCGGGGCGCCGACGTCGGCGATCATCGAGTTCATCGAGGGGGCCGTGCGGCCGTGAACCCTGGGCCGGGGATGCCGGGGCCCTCGCGTGCCCACTTCCTGGCTACCAGAGACCAGTGGATCGCGCGAGGGCAGTTAGTACCGCCTTCGGCGGTAGGCGTCGTGGCCCGGGGGCCCGGGTGCGGCGAATCGGGCCGGGCGACTGACTGGTCAGTCAACGAGTAGGATTGCCCCTTCCCCGTTCCCCGAGGAGGCACGCAAGTGAAGATCTGCGTCCTGGTCAAAGAGGTTCCGGACGCCGCCGTCGAGAAGCGGATCGACCCCTCGACGGGGCGCATGGACCGCAGCGGCGAGAAGAACCTCAACCCGTTCGACACCCACGCCATCGAGGCCGCCATGCAGATCAAGGAAGGCGGCGCGGTGGAGGTCGAGGAGATCGTCGCCGTGACCATGGGCCCGGGCAGTGCCGTGCGCGCCCTGCACAAGGCGGTCTCGCTCGGCGCCGACCGCTCGGTCCACCTCTCCGACGAGTCGCTGGCCGGCTCCGACGTCGCGGCCACGGGCTATGCCCTCGCCCAGACCCTCCAACGCGAGCAGCCCGACCTCGTGCTGCTGGGCCAGCAGTCCGACGACGGCGAGTGCTACACGATCGGCGCCGTCGTGGCCGACCACCTCCAGATGCCCTCGCTCACCCAGGTGATCAAGATCGACGTCGAGGACTCCAAGCTGCGCTGCGAGCGCCAGGCCGAGTACGGCTCCGACACGGTCTCGGTAGAGCTCCCCGCGGTCATCTCCGTGGGCGACGCCCTCAACGAGCCGCGCTACCCGTCGCTCAAGGCCATCATGGGCGCCAAGAAGAAGCCGCTGGACACGCTCAGCGCGTCCGACGCCGAGCTCGACGCGTCCAAGGTCGGCGCCGACGGCTCGCAAGTCGAGTGCGGCAACTTCCACGCGCCGCCCTCCAAGGAGGCCGGCCAGATCATCGAGGACGAGGACACCGACGAGACGGTCGAGAAGATCGTCGCCTGGCTCGACGAAAGGAAGCTGCTGGCATGAGAGCGAAGCGGTCACGACCGGCCGGAGGCCGGGCGACGTCATCCGATCTGCCGACCGCAAGGAGGCAGGGGCTATGAACATCCTCGTCTACGTCCTCCACTACGAGGGCGAGCTCAACAAGAACTCGCTGGGAGCGGTCAGCGAGGGCGCGCGCCTGGCCTCCGAGGTCGGCGGTGAGTGCCACGCCGTGGTGGTGGGCGGCGACGACCTGACCGACGACCTGTGCTCGAGCCTCGGCGGCTACGGTGCCACCAAGGTCTTCCGGGGCAAGGGCCCCGAGGGCCTGGCCCAGCCCGTGATCGACGTCATGGCCAAGGTCATCGCCGACAACGGCCACGCCTACGCCCTGTTCGGCGGGGGCCTGCTGGGCTTCGAGATCGGCGCCGGGCTGGCCGCCCGCATGAACGCCGGCGTGACCATGGAGGTCACCAACGTCAAGGCGGCCGACGGCAAGCTCGTGGCCGAGCGCCCGATCCTCCAGGACTCGGCCATCTCGGAGTCCCACTACAAGGGCGACCTCGGCGTGATCATCGGCCGGCTCAACGCCTTCGAGGCCTCCCAGCCGGGGGACCAGAGCGCCACCGTCGAGGACGTGGAGGTCGCGCTCTCCCCGTGGTCGACCAAGGCGACGATGGTCCAGCGCGGCGAGCAGCGCGGCGCCGACGTCAACATCGAGGACGCCGACATCCTCGTGGCCGGCGGCCGCGGGCTGGGCAAGGCAGAGGGCTTCGAGCTCTGCGAGTCGCTGGCCGGCGCCTTCGGTGGGGCGGTCGCGGCCACGCGCGCGGTGGTCGACGCTGGCTGGTACCCCTACGCCGCCCAGATCGGGCAGACCGGCAAGACGGTGGCGCCCAAGCTCTACCTCGCCGCCGGCATCTCCGGCGCCATCCAGCACAAGGTCGGCATGCAGAGCTCGGAGAACATCGTCGCCATCAACAAGGACGCCAACGCCCCGATCTTCGAGTTCTCCGACCTGGGGATCGTCGGCGACCTCAACAAGATCCTGCCCAAGCTCACCGAGGCGATAAAGGCCAAGAAGGGCGGCTGAGCAGGTCATGGCAGCCGAGAAGGGCGCCGTCGCCCCTTCCCAGTTCCCACCGCCGGTGGACTCTCCCGACGAGTTCGTCAAGCGGGGGCTGGATCCCGAGGACGAGCTGATCGAGGTCGGCGTGGCGATCGTCGGCGGCGGCACCGCGGGCCTGGCTTGCGCCAACCGGCTGCTCCAGCTGCTGTCCGACGATCCCGAGACGATGGAGCGCCTGGGGGAGGTGCCCGTCGCGGTCATCGAGAAGGCCAAGACGTGCGGCGCCCACAACCTGTCGGGCGCGGTCATGCGTCCCGAGCCGCTCCAGGAGCTGTTCCCGCACATCAGCCGCGAGGACTGGCGCAAGGAGGGCTTCGCCTTCGGGGAGGTCACCAAGGAGGCCGTTTACCTGGTGCCCACCGCCAAGCGCGCGCTGAAGATCCCGACCCCGCCGCCGTTCAAGAACCACGGCAACGAGGTCGTGTCGGTCTCGGCCATGGCCCGCTTCCAGCAGCGCCAGGCCGAGGAGGGGGGCGCCTACGTCCTCACCGAGACCTCGGCCACCAAGCTCATCGTCGACGACGGCCGCGTCGTCGGCGTGCGCTCGGGGGACAAGGGCCGGGGCAAGGACGGCGAGCCCCTGGGCAACTTCGAGCCGGGCACCGACGTCAAGGCCAAGGCCACCGTGCTGGCCGAGGGCTGCTGGGGAAGCCTCACCGGCGCGGCGATCCGCGAGTTCGGGCTCTCCGACAACCGCGAGCCCCAGGTGTGGGAGCTCGGGGTCAAGGAGGTCTGGAAGGTCCCCAAGCCGCTTGACCGCATCATCCACACGATCGGTCCCTGGCCGCTCAAGCTGTCGTCGCGCTACGGGCAGATCGGCGGGACGTGGCTGTACCCGATGAAGGACGAGAAGACCGGCGACGACCTCGTCTCGATCGGCTTCGTCATCGACCTCGAATACGCCGACGCGACGACGTCGGCCCACGACCTGCTCCAGCTGTTCAAGACCCACCCGCTCGTGCGCAAGGTCCTCGAGGGCGGGGAGCGGGTGAGCTGGGGGGCCAAGGCCCTGCCCGGCGGCGGCTACTGGTCGATGCCCAAGCTCTCGATGCCCGGCGCGGTGCTCGTCGGCGACTCGGCCGGCATGGTCGACACCGTGGCGCTCAAGGGCGTGCACCACTCGGTGCTCTCGGGCAAGCTCGCTGCCGAGTCGATCTACAAGGCGCTCAAGGCCAACGAGAGCTCGTTCGAGTCCTACGAGCAGGCCGTCGAGGATTCGCGCATCGGCAAGGAGCTCTACGAGGTGCGCAACACGCGCCAGCCGTTCCAGCGCGGCTTCCTCCAGGGCGGCCCGATCGTCAACCTGCTCATCGCCACCAAGGGCAAGTTCCCCGGCGGTCGCTGGTCGTGGCACCGCAACGACGACCAGCCGATGTTCATCGGCGACACCAGGGACAGCTATCCCAAGCCTGACGGCAAGTACATCTTCGACAAGCTCTCGTCGGTCTTCATCACCGGCAACGCGACCCGCGACGACGCGCCCAACCACATCCGCCTGGAGAAGCACGTGCCGCGCGAGATCGCCGAGACGTGGGTGTGGATGTGCCCGGCGGGCGTCTACGAGATTCCCGAGGACGCCCCCGCCGCGGGGCCGGTCGACGTGATCGTCAACTACACCAACTGCGTGCAGTGCGGGGCGATCACGGCGAAGGGCGGGCGCCTCACTCCCCCCGAGGGCGGCGACGGCCCCCTCTACACCGTCACCTGAGCCGCCCGGAGCGCCGAAACCTGGGGCCAAACGGGTTGTTAACGGCCCCGTGTCCAGGAGAGCCCTGCCAGCCCGCCTTGCCGCCGTGCTCGCCGGCGCGGCCATGGCCGCAACCGCCGTCGGCGTCGCCCCTGCCACGGCCGCCGTCCACCCGGGGCCCGGGGACGCGCAGGCGCGCCTCCTCTCCTGCCATCACGCGCTGCGCCCGGGCGCGCGCTACATGACGGTCGACGCGACGATGCACGCGCTCGCGCCGGGCGAGCGCATGGAGATGCGCTTCGACCTCTATCGGCGCCCGGCGGGTCATCCGGGCTTCGTCCGCGTCCCCGGCCCCGGGCTGGGGGTCTTCAACCACGCCGCCGCCGGCGTCACCGCCTATCACTTCGTCAAGCGCATCCAGAACCTCCCCGGGACGGCCGACTACCGGGTGGCGGTCACGCTCCAGTGGCTGGCGCACGACGGGTCGTCGCAGGCCCGGGTCGTCCGTTCGACGCCGATCTGTCACCAGGTCGAGCCGCGTCCCAACCTGCGGGTGGCGCAGATCGCCGTCTCGCCCGGCGCCGACGCCGGCTCCGCCGTCTATTCCGTCGTCGTGGCCAACGCCGGGGCTTCGACGCCGGCCTCCTTGGGCGTGGGGCTCTCGATCGCGGGCGTAGCGCTGCCCGAGGTCACCGTGCCCGGCCTGGCCGCCGGCGCCCAGCGCACCGTCACCTTCGACGGTCCACGCTGCGCGGCGGGGTCGCTGCTGGCGGCGGTGGTCGATCCGGAGCGGCTCGTGCCCGAGGTCCTCGACGCCGACAACCGGCGTGTCGTCCGCTGTCCCGCCGCCGCCGCCGCCGAGACCGAGGCCGAGGGCGCGCCGCGGCCGTGACGGGTATGCCGTAGCGCCGCAAGCCCGTACTAGACTCAAACGACCATGAAGACAGAGATCCACCCCGAGTACGTCGAGGCCCACGTGCGCTGCACGTGCGGCAACGAGTTCACCACCCGCTCGACCAAGCCCGAGCTCCACGTCGAGATCTGCTCGAGCTGCCACCCGTTCTACACCGGGCGCCAGAAGCTCGTGGACAGCGGCGGTCGGGTCGAGCGATTCCAGCGCCGCGCCGCCAAGCGTCTCCGGGCCTCCTAGGGCAAGCGGTGGCCACCGTCTCGGCGGGAGCTCCGGTCAGCGCCTCCGCCGAGGAGACCCGCCTCTCCGACGGTCGCCTGATGGCCCCGCGCGACGCCCCCGTGGGCGGTCAGGCCGTGCTCGAGGGCGTGATGATGCGCGGCATCTCCACGTGGGCCATCGCGGTGCGAAAGCCCACGCCGGAGCAGCTCGCCGAGGAGAAGCCCTCGGCCGATCGCGCGGCGCGCGGGGAGATCGACGTCCGCTCGTTTCCCCTGGTCTCGTGGAACCGCCGCCACGCGGTCCTGCGCTGGCCGGTCATCCGGGGCGTCGTCGCCCTCGTCCAGTCGCTGAAGATCGGCTTCTCGGCGCTCAACATCTCGGCCAACGCACAGCTGCCGCCGGCGCAGGACGGCGGCGAGGAGGAGATCGGCGGCGCCACCTGGGCGGGCACGGTGGTCATCGCCCTAGCCTTTGCCGTCGGGCTGTTCTTCCTCGTGCCCGTGGGGATCACCAGCCTGTTCAAGGGCTCGCTGCCCAACTCGCTGGTCTTCGTGCTCGTCGAGAAGGCCATCCGCATCACGATCTTCCTCGCGTACCTACTCCTCCTCTCGCGGCTGCCCGACCTGCGCCGCGTCTTCGAGTACCACGGGGCCGAGCACAAGACCATCGCCTGCTTCGAGGCGGGCGAGCCGCTCACGCCGGCCAACGCCCAGCGCTACTCGCGGCTGCACCCGCGCTGCGGCACCTCGTTCCTGCTGATCGTCATGCTCGTGGCCATCGTCGTCTTCGCCCCGCTGGGCACGCCAGCGTGGTACTGGCTGTTCGCCTCCCGGGTGCTCGGCATCCCGCTGGTGGCCGGCCTGGCCTTCGAGGTCATCAAGTGGTTCGGGCGCAACCGCCACCGGCGCTGGGCCCGGGTCCTCATGGCCCCCGGCCTTCAGCTGCAGAAGCTGACCACGCGCGAGCCCGACTTCGCCCAGCTCTCGGTGGCCATCGCGGCGCTCGAGGCGGTGCTGGCGGTGGAGAACCCGCTCGAGGCCTCCGCGGCCGATCGGGCGGGCATGGAAGTCGCGGCGTAGCGCCGCGACGGTCGCCCCGCCGCTGCCTACACTCGACCCCATGATCGAGCAGCTGGTCGAGCAGATCGAGGCCCGCTTCGAGGACCTGGGGGGCCAGCTGGCCGACCCCGACGTTATCGCCGACCGGCGCCGCTACGCCGAGGCGGGTCGCGCCTACGGGGAGCTCAAGCCCGCCCACGACCTCGCCGTGGAGTGGCGCCGGGCGACCGAGGACGCGGCGACCGCCCGGGAGCTGCTCGGGGAGGACGGCGATGATCCCGAGGCGCGCGAGATGGAGGCTGGCGCCGTCGAGCGCCTTGGCGAGCTCGAGGACGAGATCCGCCTGGCCATGGTCGACCGCGACCCCAACGACGACAAGAGCGTCATCGTCGAGGTTCGCGCCGGCGCGGGCGGCGACGAGGCCTCCCTCTTCGCCGGCGACCTCTACCGCATGCTCGTGCGCTACGCCGAGCGCCGCGGCTTCCAGACCGAGCCAATGGCCGCCGCCGACGGGGCCTACACCTTCGCCATCAAGGGCAGCGGCGCCTACTCGGTGTTCAAGCACGAGGGCGGCACGCACCGCGTCCAGCGCGTGCCCGAGACCGAGTCCCAGGGTCGCATCCACACCTCGACGGCCACCGTGGCGGTCCTGCCCGAGGCCCAAGACGTCGACGTCGAGATCAACGACGGCGACCTCCAGGTCGACGTCTATCGCTCCTCCGGGCCCGGCGGCCAGTCGGTCAACACCACCGACTCGGCGGTGCGCATCACCCACAAGCCAAGCGGAATCGTCGTCTCCATGCAGGACGAGAAGTCCCAGCTGCAGAACCGCGAGAAGGCGATGCGGGTGCTGCGCGCCCGGCTCTACGAGCAGGCCCTGGCCGACCAGCAGGCCGAGCAGGCCGCCGACCGCCGAGCCCAGGTCGGCAGCGGCGAGCGCGCGGAGAAGGTGCGCACCTACAACTTCCCCCAGGGCCGGGTCACCGACCACCGCATCAAGCTCACCGTCCACAACCTCGAAGCGGTCCTGCGCAACGGCGACCTCAACGAGCTCACGGCCGCGCTCGAGGCCGACGAGAAGCGTCGCCGGCTCGAGGCACAGGCCGCGGGGGTCTGAGGGAGCTGTCGCCCACGGAGGTGGCGGCCGTGCGCCCGCGGCTGGAGTTGGCGACCGGGCGGTTGCGCGCGGCGGGCGGAGAGACGGCGCGCTTGGACGCCGAGCTCCTGCTCGCACACGCGCTCGGGACCGAGCGGGCGCAGCTCATCTCCGATCCGGGCCGACCGGTCGATCCGCCGGCGGCACGGCGCTTCGAGGCCATGGTGGCTCGCCGAGCCGCCCACGAGCCGGTGGCCTACATCCTCGGGTGGCGCGGCTTCCGTCACATCGAGCTGGCGGTGGACGGCCGGGTGCTGGTGCCGCGCCCGGAGACCGAGCTGCTGGTCGAGGCGGCGCTGGGGCTGCCGCCCGGCGCCCGGCTGGTCGATGTGGGCACGGGCAGCGGAGCGGTCGCCCTCGCCCTCAAGAACGAGCGCCCCGACCTCGAGGTCATGGCCAGCGACGTCAGCGCGCCCGCCCTGGAGGTCGCCCGGGCCAACGCCCGGCGCCTGGGCCTCGACGTGGCCTTCCGCCAGGCCGATCTGCTGGACGGCGTCCCCGGCCCCCTAGACGCGGTGGTGGCCAACCTCCCCTACGTCGCCGCGGCCGAGCTCGACCGCCTGCCGCCGGACGTGGCCGACCACGAGCCGCGGCTGGCCCTGGCCGGCGGAGACGACGGGCTCGAGGTGATGCGCCGGCTGGTCGAGCAGGCGACCGGCGTGGCGTTCCTGGCGCTCGAGGTCGGGCTCGGCCAGGCCGACCGCGTCCGTGAGCTGCTGGCCAGGTCGGGCCGGGCGAGCACCCGCGTCATGCGCGACCTCGCGGCCATCGAGCGGGTGGTGGTGGGCGCCACGGCATGACCTCCGCCGAGGTGGCCGAGATGCGCCGGTGCCTGCGGAGCGGGGGAGTCGTGGTCTTCCCGTCGGACACCGTCTACGGGCTGGCCTGCCACCCCGAGTCCCCCGCCGGCGTCGAGCGCCTCTACGCCCTCAAGGGGCGCCCGGCGGCCAAGCCGGCGGCGGTGATGCTCTTCGAGCTCGAGCCCGCGCTGGCCGCCGCCGAGCCGGGCCCGCGCACCGCCGCCGCCCTGCGCCGCCTGCTGCCGGGGCCGGTCACCGCGGTGGTGCCCAACCCCCGGCGCCGCTTCCCGTTGGCCTGCGCGACGCGACCCGAGGCGCTCGGTCTGCGGGTGCCGGGCCTCGACGGCGAGCTCGCGCCCCTTAGCGACCTCGGCCTGCCGGTGCTCCAGTCCAGCGCCAACCCGTCCCAGGGAGTCGAGCCGCGACGCCTCGACGAGGTCGACGCGGCGATCCGGGCGGCCGCGGACATGGTGGTCGACGGGGGCGAGCTTCCCGGCACCGCCTCCACCGTGGTCGACCTGGTGGACTTCGAGGCCAGCGGCGCCTGGCGCGTCCTGAGAGAGGGAGCCGTGCGCACGGAGGCGCTGGAGCGCGCGCTATCGTCGATTCCCGCGTGACGCCCGAGCTGCCCGCCGACTACTTCAACCGCCCGCTGGGGGACGTCGACCCCGAGATCGCCGAGGTCCTCGAGCTCGAGCTCGAGCGCCAGCAGCGGACGCTGGAGATGATCGCCTCCGAGAACTTCGTCCCCCAGGCGGTGCTCGACTGCCAGGGCTCGGTGCTGACCAACAAGTACGCCGAGGGCCTGCCCGGGAAGCGCTACTACGGCGGCTGCGAGCACGTCGACGTGGTCGAGCGGCTGGCCATCGATCGCGCCTGCGAGCTGTTCGGCGCCGCCCACGCCAACGTCCAGCCTCACTCGGGCGCCCAGGCCAACGCCGCGGTCTACCACGCCCTGCTCGACCCCGGCGACGTCATCCTGGGCCTCGACCTCGCCCACGGCGGCCACCTCACCCACGGGATGGCCCGCAACGTCTCGGGCCGGCTCTACGACGTCGTCGCCTACCACGTACGCCGCGAGGACGACCGCGTGGACATGGAGGAGGTCGAGCGCCTGGCCCGCGAGCACCGTCCCAAGCTGATCATCGCCGGGTGGTCGGCCTACGCGCGCCAGCTCGACTTCGCCCGCTTCCGGGAGATCGCCGACGAGGTCGGCGCGTACCTGGTCACCGACATGGCCCACTTCGCCGGGCTGGTCGCAGCCGGCCTGCACCCCAACCCGGTGCCCCATTCCCACGTCGTCACCACCACCATCCACAAGACGCTGGGCGGCGCGCGCGGGGGGATGATCCTCAGCGACGACGAGGAGATCGCCAAGCGGCTGAACTCCGCCGTCTTCCCCGGCCAGCAGGGGGGTCCGCTCGAGCACGTGATCGCCGGCAAGGCCGTCGCCCTGCGGATCGCCCAGTCCGAGCTCTTCCGCGAGCGCCAGCGCCGTACGGTGGCCGGCGCCCAGGCTCTGGCGTCCGAGTTGCTCGACGCCGGCGCCGGGGTGAGCGTCCTCACCGGCGGGACCGACGTGCACCTGGTGCTCGTCGACCTGCGCGCCTCCGAGCTCGACGGCCGCCAGGCCGAGGACCGGCTGGCCGACATCGGGATCACCGTCAACCGCAACGCGATCCCGTTCGATCCGCGTCCCCCGATGGTCTCGTCGGGCTTGCGCGTCGGCACTCCCGCCCTGGCCACCCGCGGCCTCCAGGTCGAGGACTTCCACGAGATCGGCCAGATCGTCACCGCCGCGCTGGGCCCCGACTTCGCGTCGCGGCGCTCGGACCTGGCCGAGCGGGCGGCGGGGATAGCGGAGCGCTATCCGCTCTACGCACATCTCGCCGCGCCTGCGATCGCCTGACATCGCCCTCGGTCGCTCGCGTGCTCTCGCACGCCACGCTCCCTGCGTCCTCGTCAGCCGATCGCAGGCCGCGGCGAGACCCGTGCCGTCATCTCAACGGGCCTGGCCGGGCACGGCAGTACGCTGATTCGGGCATGGAGCTCGACGCGATCCTGGCCTTTCTGGTCGCGGGAGCGATCAGCGGCGTGCTCACCCCGCTGTCCGCGCGGCTGGCTCGCCGGGTGGGCGCGGTCGACGCGCCGCGTGAGCGGGCCCTGTCCGATCGGCCGATGCCGCGCCTGGGTGGCCTGGCCGTGCTGGCCGGCGTCCTGGTGGCCGCGGCCATCTTCCTGCCGAAGGGGTCGGAGTACCTGGGCATCCTCGGCGGCGCCGTCGCCATCACGCTCGTGGGAGCGATCGACGACCGCTTCCGCCTGCCGGCCGGATGGAAGCTGGCCGGGCAGTTCGCGGCCGGCCTGATACCCGTCCTGGCCGGCGTTCGGGTGGATCACGTCACGCTGCCGTTCCTCGGGCCGCTCGACCTCGGGGTGGCCGGCGGGGCGCTCACGCTGATCGGGCTCGTGGCGGTCATGAACGTCGTCAACCTCAGCGACGGGGTCGACGGGCTGGCCGCCGGGGTGGGGACGATCAGCGCGGCGACCTTCGCGATCATCGCCTTCGACCTCCAACGCGACCCCGCGGGCGTCCTGGCCGCGCTCACCGCGGGGGCGGCGGCCGGCTTCCTGGTCCACAACTTCCATCCCGCGTCGGTGATCATGGGCGACAGCGGCTCCAATTTGCTCGGGCTGCTCCTCGGCTGCATCGCCGTGCAGGGCACGCTCAAGACCAACGCGTTGATCGCCCTGGTCGGGCCGCTGGTCATCCTCGCGGTGCCGTTCCTCGACACCGGCTTCGTGGTCGCGCGACGGCTCAAGTACCGCCAGCCGATCTACCTCGCCGACGCCGAGCACTTCCACCATCGCCTGGCGCGGATCGGTTTCTCCCAACGGCGCATCGTCCTCTACCTCTACGGGTGGACGCTCGCGCTGGCCGGCCTTGCCCTCGCTTTGCGCTTCGTCCCCTACTCCGACGACAACGGCCGCCTACACGCCGGCTGGTTCGCGGTGCTGGCCGCCTTCGGCGTGCTGGCGCTGGCCGCGAGCGTGTACCTGGTCTACGTGCTGGAGATCCTCAAGTTCCGTCGCCTGCGCGAGCGCCAGCTGCGCCAGCTCGACCCCGACACCTCCGAGCACGAGATCGAGGCGACCGTCGCCCGCGAGCTCGAGACGGGGGAGTTCGAGGCGGTGGCGTCGTCCTCGTCCTGGAGCGGGGGGGAGCGGGAGCCGGGACGCGGGAAGCGGGGGTCGCCTGCCGTACGCCGGCGCCGCGGCGCCTGAGCGCCTACTCGGGGCGGCCGTAGACCGCTCGGACCCAGGTGCGCACCAGGGCGTCGGTGAAGCGCGGCTCGCGCAGGTCGCCGCCCTGGACGAGGCGCTGATAGCAGGCCCGCTCGGTCATCCAGCACAGTGCGAACGCAGTCTCCTGCGTCGGCAGATCATCGATCCGGCCCTGAGCCTGCTCGTCCTCCATGCGCCGCCGGCTGGCCTCCACGAAGCGACCGACCAGGGCGCGCCAGAAGGCGCCCACGGGCTCGTCGTAGGCCGACGCCTCGACGACCGCGCGCAGCAGGAGCCCGTGCTCGTGGTAGAGGGCGAAGATCTGCTCGAGCGCGGCGCGCAGCTCGACTGCGCCCTCGCCGTCGCCGCTCCACCAGCCCTCCGCGGCCGCGTACAGGCGCTCGGCCACGTCCTCGGTCAGGCGCAGGAGCAGCTCGCGCTTGTCGCGGAAGTAGAAGTAGAAGGCCGGCCGGGAGATCCCGGCGCGGGTGGCGATCTGCTCGACCTTGAGGTCGGCGAACGACGCCCCCTCGGCCAGCAGGGACTCCGTGGCGGACAGCACGCGCGCCTCGACCGCCTCGCGGCGGGCGCTCTGGCCCGGGGTGCGCTGGCTCAGCGAAGCCACGGGCCGCAGCCTAACCGCTCGCTTTGACACCGTGTCAAACGTCGTGTTCAATAGCCCCCGCGCAAGGCAAACGACGATCGGAGGACGCGATGGCCCACTTGCTCGAGCTCACCAGCCAGGGCGACGTCGGCACCATGACCGACGAGTCCAAGCTCCCCTCGGTCAAGCTCATGGACCCCCAGCAGCTCTACGAGCTGTGGGAGCGCCAGAACTGGCGCGCCCACGCGATCTCCTTCGACAAGGACCGCGAGGACTGGGCGTCGTTCAGCGACGACGACCGCGAGAAGATGGCCTGGAACCTCTCCTCGTTCTTCATCGGCGAGGAGCGGGTGACCACGCAGTTCTCCGGCCTGGTCTGCGCCTACGAGAGCCAGGGGGAGGAGGCCTTCCTGGCCACCCAGCAGGTCGACGAGGCCCGCCACGCCCAGCACTTCAACCGCTTCTACGAGCAGGTCGTCGGCTACGACGGGAGCTTCGAGGATCGCCTCGAGCGTGCCCGCGAGGACCTCAACGAGCCCTTCAAGGTGCTGTTCGACGACGTCCTCGGCGACGCCTGTCGACGCCTGCTCGACGATCCCTTCGACATGGAGGCCAAGGTCGACTTCGTGACCACCTACCACATGGTCATCGAGGGGACGCTGGCCCTGACCGGCCAGAACTACATAACCAGCTACTGCGAGGACCACGACGTGCTGCCGGGGTTCATCGAGGGGTTCCGCAACATCTCCCAGGACGAGCACCGCCACGTCGCCTACGGCACGTGGTTCCTCCAGGGCAAGGCGCAGGACCCGGCGCTGGCGCGGCGCATCCAGGACCGGCTGGTCGAGCTGCTGCCGCTCGCCGCCGGCGTCTTCGTCCCGCCCGGGATGCAGCTCGGCGACGAGTACGACATCCTCGGGTACAGCTCAGACCAGGTCAACCAGTTCGCCTTCACCGCGCTCACCCGGCGCCTGAAGGTCATCGGCGTGGGGCTGCCGGCGGTGGAGGCGGCCTGAAACGGAGGGTGCGCGGGCCCCGGGCCGGCGCTCTGGCCCGCGCGCCGGTCGGTCGGTGGCCGGCCGCGAGGGTCAGCCGGCGGGCCGGCCTGGAGCCTCAGCCGGTGGCCGGCCGGGAAGCTCAGCCGGTGGCCGGCCGGAAGCCTCAGCCGGCGGCCTGGAGCCAGCGTTCCATGGCCTCGACGCCCGCCTCCTCGAGCGCGGGCGTGCGCGCGACCTCGACCGCCGCCGCAGCGTGCCTCTCGGCCGCGTCGCCCGGCCGGCTGGCCGCGGCCGCGACGGCGACCCAGTGGCCCGCGAGCTCGCGGTAGGCCTCCGCGGCCGCCTCCAGCCGCTCGTCGTCGAGCAGCCGCGCCGCTTCGCCCAGGAACTCGGCCTGTAGAGAGCGGAACAGCGCCCCGCCGGTGCCCGCCTTGACCACGAAGACCGACAGGGCGCTCAGCGCGGCGGGCAGGCGCTCGCCGTAACGCCGCGGCCAGTCGGGGAAGCCGGCGGCGAAGCGTGCGACGCCGTCCAGGCCGGTCGGCTGGGCGACCGCCCCGGTCGCGGCGGCCGGCTGGCCGCGCATGCTGGCCACCGCGCCGGCGATCGCCGACCGGATGGCCTCGCGCGGCGCGGGAAGCTGCGCGGGGAAGTCCATCAGCCAGGCGCCGTGGCGGTTGGGCATGGGGAAGCCCTCGGAGTGGCGCGCTCGGGCCAGCGCCTCCAGCGAGCAGCGCTGGATTTCGTCGCGGTCGTTGTCGGCGACGAAGGCGACGCCCTCGACCTCGTCGTAGCCGGTGACGACGATGCGGTGCATGGTCATCTGGAGGCGCACCCGCAGGTACTCGAGGTGGCTGATGTCGGCGTCGATCATCGTGGGCCGACCGCGGTCGAGTGCGCGCTTGAGCAGCTCCCAGCCCTCGGTCGGGTCGTCGGTTCGGCGCTGGTCGAGGCCGATCCCCAGGTTCGCGCAGCAGTCGGTCTCCATACCCGCCCCGCGGCCGACCAGGTACAGGGGCGGCTCGCGCTCGGGCAGCTCGGCGTAGACGAAGGCGAGGCCGCCGCCCAGGCCGAAGGCCATGCCCTCGGACATCGGCTGCTCTCCCCAGCTCAGGCCGTGGAACTCGAGCAGGTCGCGCAGCGAACCCGAGCCGCAGTGGCCGGCGCGTCGATGCGGGTACTCGATCTTCACTCTGCCCGGCGCCGTGGCCACTCCCACGAGCTTAGGGGCTGCGCGGCCGGCCGCGCCCGATCGCCGACAGTCGGCGCGGGCTCAGCCGGTCAGCGGCTGATCGTGCTGCGCACGACCGGAACACCGAAGCGCCGCTGCGCTTCGGAGACCAGCTCGTCCTCGCGGTAGGCCTGCTCTTCCCCGGGGTGCGTGAAGACGACGATGCGATCGGCTTCGAAGGTCGCCAGGGCATCCTGCATGGCCAGCAGAGGGTCGCTCTCCCCGGTGTCCCCGACCGCGTCGACGCCCTCCTCCTCGAGGCGCTCGACCGTCTCCTCCTGCACGCGCTGGGCGGCCGCGATGGCGTCGTCGGAGTCCGAGGTCCAGAAGCGCACGGGCGAGTCCTGGAGGGCGGGGGAGACGACCATGACCTCCGCCTCCTGCGCCGCCTGCGCGTCGTCGTCGAGAGCACCGCGCAGGAGCTGCGCGTCGATCGGCTCCGACGTGAGGACCAGCACCTTCATCGCGACCTGCGGTACCCGGGCCCCTGCGGGCCGAAACGAGGCGACAGGGGCGGCGCTCACCCCTCGTGGCGGCGGGGATGACCCTCGCCGGGCCACGGCGCGAGCAGCATGAGCAGGCGCGTCTCGGTGCGGGCGCGCACCTCTCGCTCCTCTTTGGGCTCGAAGACCGCGAGGAAGCCCGGACCGCCCACCTGGTCGTCGCCGTCGTGGTCGATCTCGACCTCTCCGTCGACCACCAGCAGCCACGCGCGCTCGTGGACCTGGTGGGCCTGGAGGCTCTCGCCGGCGGGGAGGAGTAGGAGGATCGTGCGCCCCTCGGGATCGGACTGGAGCACCTCGGGATGATGGGGCTCGGCCTCCTGCGTGCGCAGGTTCCAATGTTGCACGTGCTTTCTCCGATCGTCGCGGCTGGGGGCGCCGGCGATCCTATCCGCGGGTGCGCCGGGGAACCGCGCGGGCGGCGAGGCCGGCGCGGTCGCATCGGTCGCCTAGGCCCCAGCGGCCCGGAATACGGCGAATGGCGGCTCGCGGATCGGGGAATCCGGGGGTCGAGCGAGGCGGGCGACTGTCGGAACGCCACCGATCCCCGGGGATCGGCGCAGCGCCTCTATGGCCGCAATCCGCCCAACGCGTCGAGCGGGCCGAGTCGGGGTGGGGGCTCATGGTCGTCGACGCCCTGTCGCAGCGCTGGGGCGTCGAGCGTGGGGCACCCACGAGAGTGTGGGCGGAGCTTGCCCTGGAGGGCGAGACGCACCCCGCGAGCGCCTCTTCGCCCGCCCATCGCGGGGCTGCGCACGGGCGCGGACCGAGAATGGTCGCCGCCTCGGCCAGCGTATAGACTCGCTGATCCCACAGACGCCGGCCGTTCCGGTTGCTTGACCGCCCGCACGGCGCCGCGCGGGCTTTGCTGTCTGTTGGGGCCGAATGCTCCACCCCACCGACGACACAGCGACGAGTCCCGACCAGCCGCTCGCCGGAGGCGCCCTCGCTGGCCGCGCGGCGGTCGAGGCCCCGCGGCCCTCCCCCGGGAAGGTGCTCGTGCGCTACCTCGACCTCGTCGTGCTGGCGCTCGCCCTCCCGCTCTTCCTAGCCGCCGGCTTCCCCATGTTGGGCTACGCCACGGCCGCCGGGGCCTGGCTGATCCAGCGCGGCGCGCAGGCGCTGATGGCTCGTCGCGCCATGGCTGCCACGGACGTGCGCGGCAAGCTCGGGTGGACCGCCTCGAGCATGCTCGCCCGGGGGTGGTTCGTGGCGCTGGTCGTCCTGCTCGTGGGGCTGCGCGCCAACGACGCCGGCCTCGCCGCCGCCGTCCTCGTGGTCGTCCTCTTCACGGTCTACTTCGCGCTGGAGCTGGCCCTGCGGCCCTTCGAGCAGCTCGAGGCTCGGCGATGAGCGCGCTCCTGGGGCGGATGAGCACCCGCATGAAGGTGCTCCTGGGGGTCCTCGGGGTGATCCTCCTCGGGGTGATCCTCGGTGCGATCTTCGGCAGCGCCGGGGCCAACAACGAGTTTCAGCCCCAGAACGAGTTCAAGCTGGATCCCTGGATTCCCATCCGGATCGGGCCGGTCGACCTGAGCATCAACAAGGCGGTCCTCTACCTCGCCCTGGCCAGCGTCCTCACGATCCTGACCATGGTGTGGATCGCGCGGCGCATGGCCATGCGCCCCAACCGGGTCCAGACGGCGATCGAGGCGACCTACGCCCTCATGCGCGACAACATCGCCATGGGCAACATGGATCGCCGGATCGCCGTGCGGTGGTTCTCGTTCGTCTCGACGCTCTTCCTCTTCATCTGGTTCTCCAACGTGCTCGGCTACCTGCCGCTGCCCACCAACACCCAGGAGCCGATCGAGATCTTCGGCTTCCAGTTCCCGGCGTTCGCCATCTACGCCGCCACCGCCAACCTCTCGATCCCGCTGATGCTCACGCTCGTCGTGTGGTTCACCTACCACGTCGAGGGCATCCGCGAGCACGGGGTGGTCAAGTACTTCAAGACCTGGATCCCCGGCGGCACGCCCAAGAAGATGTACCCGCTGATCGTGCCCATCGAGATCATTTCGCACCTCGTGCGGATCATCTCGCTGTCGGTGCGGCTGTTCGCCAACCTGCTGGCCGGCCACCTGCTGATCCTCTTCATGGCGGGCGGGATGGTCGTGCTCCTCGGCCTGGCCGCGCTCGGGGCCTTCACGCTCCCGGTGGCGATCGGCTTCTACATGTTCGAGCTCGTCCTGATCGCGACGCTCCAGGCCTTCATCTTCGCCACGCTGGCCGCGATCTACATCGGCGGCGCGACGGCGGAGGGGCACTGATGACTTCTACCCGACATCAACAAGGAGGACGGCTGTGGACCTCTCATCTGTGACAGACCTGGTGACGTTTGCGCAGGCTGCCGGAGGCGGCAAGGGCATGCAGTCGATCGCCCTCGGCGTGGGCGCCGGCCTGGGCACTATCGGGCCCGGGGTGGGCGTCGGCTACATCTTCGGCAAGGTGATCGAGTCGGTCACCCGCCAGCCCGAGATGCGCGACGAGATCACCTCGATCCAGTGGCTGGGCTTCGCCCTGACCGAGGCGATCGTCTTCTACGCCTTCATCTTCGGCCTGATCGCGTTCTTCCTCGGCGGCAGCGGTTGATGGCCGCGCTCCCGCACCCGGGCGCTCTGCTCGTCCTCGCCCAGGCCGCTCCGCCGCCGCCCCCTCCGGCCGGCGGGAGCGGCGGCGGTGGCAGCGGCAACTTCCTGGTCACGCCCAGCATCGGGCTGATGATCTGGACGCTGCTGGCCTTCTTCATCACGATGGCCATCCTCAAGAGGGTGGCGTTCCCGCGCATCCAGAACGCGCTGGACCGCCGTCAGCGCGCGATCGAGGACTCGATCGACGCCGCCGAGCGCACGCGCACCGAGGCGGACAAGCTCCTCGACGAGTACCGCGAGCGTCTGTCGGACGCCCGCACGCAGGCGGAGGAGATCGTCGCCCGGGCGCGCAAGGCGGGCGAGCACGCCGAGCGCGAGGGCGAGGAGGCCGGAAAGGCCCGGCGGGACGAGCTCATGGAGCAGGCCAAGCGCGACATCGAGACCGAGACCCGGCGGGCGATCCACCAGATCCGCAACGAGGTGGCCGACCTGACCGTGCTCGCCACCGAGAAGGTCACGCGCAAGTCGCTGACCGACGAGGACCAGAAGCGCCTGGTCGAGGAGGCGCTCGAGGAGCTCGACTTCTCGGCGCTGTCAGCCAATGACGGGCGCGACGAGTGAGCCCGATGCCGACACGCACCGCCTCCGCGGCCCCGAGGATCGCCTGATGGAGGAGATCGCCCAGGTCTACTCGCGCGCCCTCTTCGAGGTGGCCAAGGAGCACGACAAGCTCGACGAGATCCGCGACCAGCTGGGCGAGCTCGCCGACGCGATGGCCGAGCAGCGCGACCTCCAGGTGTTCTTCTTCTCGCCCTACTTCTCCACGGACGAAAAGAAGGAGGGGCTGCACAAGGCGCTCAGCGACGCCGACGAGGTCCTCGTCAACACGCTGGAGCTGCTGATCGAGAACCACCGCATGCCCGCGCTGTTTCGAATCCGCCGCCAGTACGACGAGCGGTGGGAGCGAGAGAACCGGATGCTGCCCGTCGAGGTGACCAGCGCGATCGAGCTCGACGAGTCCACGGTCAAGCAGATCGGCGAGGCGATCGGCTCCCAGACCGACCGGCGGATCGACCTCAAGGCCCACGTCGATCCCGACATCCTCGGCGGCATCGTCCTGCGCGTCGGCAACTCCATCCTCGACGCGTCGATCAGCCACCGACTCGAACAACTGCGAAAGCAAGTCGCCAAGGCGGCCTGAGAGGAGCACGGACCAACCGATGAAGATCAACCCCGACGAGATCACCTCCATCCTCAAGAGCCGCATCGAGGGCCTGGACGAGGGCGGAGGCGACCTGGCCGAGGTCGGCACCGTCCTGTCGGTGGCCGACGGCATCGCGCGCGTGCACGGCCTCGAGAACTGCCAGGCCTTCGAGATGCTCGAGTTCCCCCACGACGTCACCGGGCTCGCCCTCAACCTCGAGTCCGACAACGTCGGCGTCGTGCTCTTCGGCCCCTGGGACCGGGTGGTCGAGGGCGACACCGCCAAGCGCACCGGCGACCTGCTGGAGATCCCGGTCGGCGAGGAGCTGCTGGGCCGCATCGTCGACCCGCTCGGCCATCCGCTCGACGGCAAGGGCGAGATCGACGTCAGCCAGCGGCGCCCGGCCGAGTTCAAGGCCCCGGGCGTCGTGCAGCGTCAGCCGGTGGTCGAGCCCATGCAGACCGGCATCAAGGCCATCGACTCGATGATCCCCATCGGCCGCGGGCAGCGCGAGCTGATCATCGGCGACCGCCAGACCGGCAAGTCGGCGATCGCCATCGACACGATCATCAACAACCGCGACAAGGACCTCAAGTGCGTCTACGTGGCCATCGGCCAGCGCATGGCCACGGTGGTCCAGCTGGCCGAGACCCTCGACGCCGCCGGGGCGCTGGACAACACGATCATCGTCGCCGCGCCGGCCGACGAGGCGGCCCCGATCAAGTTCATGGCCCCTTACGCGGGCTGCGCCATGGCCGAGCACTTCCTCTACAACGGCGAGGCGGCGCTGTGCGTCTACGACGACCTCTCCAAGCACGCGGTGGCCTACCGCCAGATGTCGCTGCTCCTGCGCCGCCCCCCGGGTCGCGAGGCCTACCCGGGGGACGTCTTCTACCTGCACTCCAGGCTGCTGGAGC
>JBBPZM010000009.1:0-121246 GCA_038199035.1 Solirubrobacterales bacterium
CGCCGCGGCCCCGGGCCCCCCCCCCCCGGCGGGCCCCGGGGGGGGCGGTCCCGGCGGGCGGGGCCGGGCGGGCCAGGCTGCTCTGGCCGCTGGTGGTGGCCGGGCAGGCGGCCTGGGTGGCCGGGTCGGCCGCGCGCGCGGCGTCGCGAGCGCACGCGGTTGGCCGCGACGCCGTCGGCGCGGCCCGCGGCGTGCTGCCGGCCGACCTCGAGCGCGGCCTGCGGGTGCGTGCCTCCAGTGACGGGTCGGTGACCGTCACTGTCGGCGTCCCCTCGGTCGTCGGCCTCGCGCCGCTGGGGGCGGTCGACGGCCGAGCGCAGTTCGAGCCGCAGTCCCCGTGAGCTCGCAGCGAGGGCAGTCGGCGGTTGAGGTAGTCGCCCTCCTGCCCGTGCTGGTGGCCGCCGGCCTGGCCCTGCTCCAGCTGCTGGCCGCCGGGGCGGCGGCCGAGTACGCCGGTCACGCGGCGGAGGCCGGCGCCGTGGCCATGCTCCAGGAGCGCGACCCCGTGCACGCCGCCCGAGCGGCGCTTCCGTCCTGGTCGGCACGGCGGGTCGAGGTGGCGGTCAGGGGCCGCCGCGTCCAGGTCGAGGTGCAGCCGGCGGCGATCGACCCCTCGGTCAGCCGGCTCCTGCGCGCCACCGCCGAGGCCGACGCCGGGCCGGGTGGGCCATGAACGAGTTGCTGAGCCGGGTGCGCGAGCTCTACGTGGCTCCCGGGCAGGCGTCGGTCCCCGGCGTTTGGCGCCGGTCGATGGCACCTCCGCCGGCGGCCGCCGTACTGGGCTCGCCCGACCAGGCGGCGCCCACGGCCGCCGGGCTCGCGCTCGGCATGCGGCGCGCCGGCGGATGGCCATGTGCGCTGGTGGCTCTCTGGGGGGTGGATGAGCCGCCGGCATGGCGCCTCCCGGCGGGGCGCGCCGCGCGCCGACTGGCAACCTTGATCCAGGCCGACGGGCTCGAGGCCGACGCCAGCGGGCGCCTCGTGCGAGCGTGGCTTCCCGGTCCGCCGGCCGCGGCCGCGGTGGCCGCCGAGCGCGTGAGTGCCGCCACGCGGGCGCCGGTCGCGCTGGCGCTCTGCGGTCCGCGAGAGCCCGAGGTCGATCGCCTGCTGCGCCGCCAGGACGTCGTCCTGGTGGCCTGCCGTCCGCAGGACGATCCGGCGCTGGCCGTCATCGCCCAGGACAGCCTGGCCGGGCTGCCCGCACCGATCCGAATCTGCGAGGCGACCTGCGGACGGCTGACCCGCGCACTCGCCCTGGCCGGAGCGAGGCCGCCGGCGGCACTGCGCGCCACCCTGCGCCCGGCCCTGGAGGCGGTCACGTGAGCCGACGTGGCGCCACCCGCGCCCGTGCAGGGGGCGTGAGCCCGGTACGTGCACGGGGCGCGATCGCCAGCCAGCGCGGCCAGGCGCTCCTGCTGCTGGTGGGCGCCCTGGCCGCCGTGGCGGTCGGCGCCTTCGTCCTGGGCGGGGTCGCCCGCGGCGTGGGCAAGCAGGGAAGCGACCAGCGCGCCGCCGATCTGGCCGCGCTGGCCGGCGCCCGCGCAATGCGAGCGGCCTACGACCGCCTGTTCGAGCCGGCGTTCATCGGTGACGTCCCCAACCCGCGCCATCTCGAGAAGGCGACGTACCTGTCCATGGGCCGTGACGCCGCCAGCCGGACGGCGCAGGCCAATGGGGCGTCAGGCGCCGTCTCCTTCCCCGACGCCAGCAGCTTCGCTCCCGTCCGCATCCGCGCCGCGGTGACGGACCCGGCGACGGTGCCCGCCGGCGGGAGGTCCGCCTCGGTGCCCCTCGAGGCCGAGGCCGAGGCCGAGCTGAGCCCTCCCGGCGGAGGGCTGGCCGGCTGGGCCGACGGCGGCGGCTACAGCGGTCCCCTCTCCTATCGGCAGGGAAAGCCGATGCGACCCGACGTCGCCTTGGCCTTCGACCGGATGGCCGCCGCGGCGGCTCGCGCCGGCGTTCCCCTAACCATCAACAGCGCCTTTCGCAGCGACGCCGAGCAGGCCGTCCTCTTCGCTCGCCATCCCGACCCGAAGTGGGTCGCCCCTCCGGGGCGCTCGCTGCACCGGCTGGGAACGGAGCTGGACCTCGGGTCGCCGGCGGCCTATGGCTGGCTTGCCGCCAACGCCGGCCGGTTCGGCTTCGTCAAGCGCTACTCGTGGGAGCCCTGGCACTTCGGGTACACGCGCAACGCCGGGAGCGCCTCGGTCGGGTTCGGCGGCTCGCGGGGCGATGGCTCGAGCGCCGTGCCGTCGTTCGTCCCAACCCGCTTCGCTCCGGCCATCCTGCGGGCCTCGCAGCGTTGGAGCGTCTCGGCCGGCGTGCTGTCCGCCCAGCTCTACGCCGAGTCGAACTTCAACCCCTTCGCGGTCTCCCCGGCCGGGGCGCGGGGCATCGCCCAGTTCATCCCGGGCACCGCCCGCTCCTACGGGCTCGCCAACCCGTTCGACGCCAGCGCTTCGATCGACGCCCAGGCGCACCTCATGCGCGACCTGCTCGCGCGGTTCGGCTCGGTCCCGCTCGCCCTGGCCGCCTATAACGCCGGGCCCGGGGCGGTCGCCCGCTGTGGCTGCATCCCTCCGTATCCCGAGACCCAGGGCTACGTCGCGCGCATCCTCGGCCTGCTCAAGGGCTTCGGGGACACTGCCGGAGTGAGCGGCGGCCTGGCGGTGCGGTTGGTGGAGTGAGGGGATCGGCCGGCCGACGTGCCGCAGGGCCCGCACGGAGGGGGAAGGAGCGATGAGTTCCCGTCGCCCTAGCGGTCTGAGCACGTGATGGCGCCGGAGCGTGCCAAAGACTCGCGGATGAAAAAGGAGGACGCAATGAGGACGCTGATCTCATCGTCGGACCGCCAGGGCCAGTGGGGGATGCTGATGCTGCGACTCGCCCTCGGGGTGGTGATGTTCCTGGCCGGTTGGATGAAGCTGGTCGACTTCGGGCCGGCCAACTTCGGCAAGGCCCTCGCGACCATGGGCGTTCCCCTCCCCGAGCTCTTCGGCTACGCCGTCACGCTGCTGGAGGTGGTGGGCGGCGCGTTCGTGGTCATCGGCCTGCTCTCCCGCCCGGTCGCCGTGCTGCTGATCATCGACATGGTGGTGGCGATCGTCCTCGTGACGAGCAAGGTCGGCTTCCTGTCCCCGACGGGCAAGTCCGGAGCGGAGATCAACGTGCTTCTGATCGAGGGCTTCCTGGCCATCCTCTTCGCGGGGGCGGGGTCGATCTCGGTCGACCGGGTGCTGGAGCGAAGGGCGCGGGAGCGCTAGCCGGACGGTCCCCCCGAGTGATGCTCCGAGGATCGCTCGCTTGGGGCAGCGCTCGTAGACGGCTCGCCCAGCCGAGCGCGTCCCGGCCGGCTACCCGGCCGTTCGCTCAGCGCACCGCTTTCCGCACCGCTCGCACGGCCCGCTCGCAGCCCGCTCGATCGACATCGAGGTGGGTGACCATGCGCAACCTCCGAGGGCCGACCGCGCTGACCTCCACGCCCGCCCGGGACAGCGTCCCCGCGAGCCGGTGGGCGTCGTCCACATCGAGGATCACGATGTTGGTCTCGACCAGCCCGGGATCGACGTGCAGACCGTTCACGCCGGCCAGCGACTCGGCGATGAAGCGGGCGTTGAGGTGGTCGTCGCGCAGGCGCTCGACGTGGTGGTCGAGCGCGTGAAGGGCGCCGGCGGCGAGGATGCCGGCCTGCCGCAGGGCGCCGCCCCACATCTGCTTGTAGCGCCAGGCCTCGCCGATCACCTCCCGTGATCCGGCCAGGACGGCGCCGACGGGCGCGCCGAGTCCCTTGGTGAAGTCGATCCACGCCGTCTCGACCCCGCTGGCGTAGTCGCGCGCCGGCACGCCCGAGGCCACGACCGCATTCATGAGACGCGCGCCGTCGAGGTGGGTGCGCAGGCCATGGCGCCGGGCGACCTCCAGCACCTGCTGGACGGTGGCGAGCGGCCACACCCGCCCACCGGCGAGGTTGGTCGTCTGCTCGACCGAGACCAGCCGCGGCCGAGGCCGGTAGCGGTCCTCGGCCGGGTGCAGGGCGGCCTCGAGCTGGGCGGCGTCGAAGACCCCGCCGTCGCCGTCGAGCGGATGCAGGCTCGCTCCGGATAGCTGGGCCGGCCCGCCGGCCTCGGCGTGGATGGGATGGGCCGTGCGATCGAGCAGCACCTCGTCGCCTCCGGGCCTGAGGTGCACCCGGAAGGCGATCGCGTTGCACATCGTCCCTGAGGGCAGGAAGAGGGCGGCCTCGTGGCCGAGCAGCTCGGCCACGCGCTCCTGGAGAGCGTTCACCGTCGGGTCGGCCAGGCGCTGCTCGTCGCCCACCTCGGCGGCGGCCATGGCCCGGCGCATCGCGGCGGTGGGCCGCGTCTGCGTGTCGCTGAAGAGGTTGACGGTCGTCACGCAAGCGAGGCTACTTCGGGCTGGAGGCTGGAGGCCCGGGGGCCGGGCTGCCGCCACCGGGCCCCGCGAGCGGCCGGCCTCGACGCGGGGGCTCCGCCCGCACGCCGGCTCGCACCCCGCGGGCCCCCGGCCGCACGCCAGCCGGCGCCTATCCTCGAACGATGGCGGCTCAGACCACCGACAAGCTCACCGAGCAGCGCCGCTCGCTGCCCGACGCCCCCGGCGTCTACCTCTTCCGCGACGTCCGCGGACGGGTGATCTACGTGGGCAAGGCCAAGTCGATCCGCAAGCGGGTGGCCTCCCACTTCTCCGGGCGCACCGCCTTCGGCCCCACCCAGCTCGTGCCGCTGATCGACTCGATCGAGGCGACCGTCCTCGCCACCGAGGCCGAGGCGCTGCTGCTCGAGCAGAACTTCATCAAGCAGCACAAGCCCCGCTTCAACATCCGCCTGCGCGACGACAAGTCCTACCCCTACATCGCGATCTCCATGGAGGAGGACTTCCCGCGCGTCTACTTCACCCGCGAGCGCCATCGGCGCGGCCGCGCCTACTTCGGTCCCTATTCGAACGCCAAGCGCGTGCGCGACACGCTCGACCTCCTCCAGAAGGTCTTCCTCTTCCGCTCGTGCGACGGCCAAGAGCCCGGGCGGCGCAGCGGCTCGCCCTGCCTCGACTACTACATCAAGCGCTGCGAGGCGCCCTGCGTCGGCTACGTCGACCGCGGCCACTACCGCCACCACTCCATCCAGGGAGTCATCGCCTTCTTGTCGGGGCGTTACCGCGAGATCGAGCGCGAGCTCGAGCGCCGCATGAACGACGCCGCGGCGGCCCAGGAGTTCGAGCAGGCGGCGCTGGAGCGTAACCGCCTGCGAGCCGTGCGCTCGCTGCTCGAGCGCCAGCGCGTGGCCAACGAGTCGGTGGGGACGCTGGACGCCATCGCCGTGGCCGTGGACGGGACCGAGGCCAACGCCCAGGTCTTCCAGGTGCGCGACGGGGTCCTGTCCGACCGCCAGTCCTTCTACCTCGAGAACGAGGGCCAGCGCGGGCTGCCCGAGGTGGTCGAGGAGTTCGTCCTCCAGTACTACGGCTCGGCCATGGCCATCCCCGCCCAGGTCGTCGTCCAGCGCGACGTCGGAGAGCTGCCGGCGCTGGCCGAGGCGCTGGCCTCGCGGCGGGAGGGCCCGGTCGAGGTGCGCATGGCGGAGCGCGGAGACAAGCGGCGCATCCTCGAGCTGGCCGAGCGCAACGCCCGGCTGGCCCTCGACCAGGAGCGCCTCAAGGACGAGCGCCGGCGCCAGCGCCGCGCCGAGGCGCTCGACGGCCTCCAGCGCGTCCTGCGCCTCGACATGCCGCCGGTCCGCATCGAGTGCTTCGACATCTCGAACCTGGGCGGCACCCACACCACCGCCTCGATGGTCGTCTTCGAGGGAGCCGCGCCCAAGAAGCCCGACTACCGGCGGTTCAACGTCCGCACCGTGGAGGGCAGCGACGACTTCGCCTCGATGGCCGAGGTCCTCGGTCGCCGCCTCGCGGCCTTCGAGTCCCAGCACGACCTCTCGCCCCACGACCCCGAGCGCGACCGTTCTTTCGCCGCTCTGCCCAACCTGATCGTGATCGACGGGGGGAGAGGGCAGCTCTCCGCCGGCCTGGGCGCCCTCCAGGGCTTTCGCGAGCGCGGGGTCGCCGTGGTCGCCCTGGCCAAGCGCATCGAGGAGGTCTTCCTGCCGGGCGGCGCCGAGCCCCTGCTGCTCGCCCACGACACGCCCGAGCTCCAGCTCCTCCAGCGGGTGCGCGACGAGGCCCATCGCTTCGCCATCACCCACCACCGCGGTCGCCGCGACCGGGCGATGACCACCTCGATCCTCGACGACCTGCCCGGCGTCGGCCCGGCGCGCAAGCGCGCGCTGCTCAAGCACTTCGGCTCGCCCGACGCCGTGGTCGCCGCCTCGCGCGAGGAGCTCGAGGCCGCGCCGGGCCTGCCGGGCAAGGTCGCCCGCGAGCTCTACGCCGCGCTCAACAAGACGGGCCGCTGAAGGGCGGTGGGCCGGCAGCCGGCGGCGAGCGTCCAGCGAGATCGGCCGTTGACCCGTCAGGTCGGCACGCGCCTTTCGGTGCACCGCGACGGGGCAGACCTCATCCGCAACGCCTCGGCGGCCGAAGTGTCTAGGGAAGTGGCCCCATGTCCGAGCGAGCCAGCAGACTCGGGGCGATGAGCGCCTCCAGGTCGGTACGGCTGGGCGAGCGGCTGCGCCGCGGCCGGCGAGCGGAGCGCGCGCGACTGCGCTCGGCCGGCGCGAAGCTCCAGGACCTCGTGGTGATCACCGGCTTCTCGGGCGCCGGCAAGTCGACCGCGATGGCGGTCTTCGAGGACGCCGGCTACTTCTGCGTGGACAACCTGCCGCCGGAGATGATCCGCTCGCTGTTCGAGCTCTTCCAGCACGAGGGCTCGAACGTCGAGTCGGCCGCCGTGGTCTCCGATGTGCGCGGCGGCGCCTACTTCGACGGCCTCCGCTCGGTGCTCGACGACCTCGACGCCAGCGGCCTGCGCCACCGTGTGGTGTTCCTCGAGGCCGACGACCAGACCCTGCTCGACCGCTACAAGGAGACGCGGCGGCGCCACCCGGTGACTCCCTCCGGGGGCGTGGCCGAGGGCATCGCCGCCGAGCGCGCCCTGCTGGCGCCGATCCGCGAGCGGGCCGAGTACGTCATCGACACCGGAGGCCTCAGCGCCGCGGCGCTGAGGCGCAAGCTGGCCGATGAGCTCCTCCCCGGCGGGCGCCCCGCCCGTCTGGCCGTGACCTTCCGCTCGTTCGGCCACAAGCACGGCCCGATGCGCGACGCCGACCTGGCCTTCGACGTGCGCTTCCTCCCCAATCCCCACTACGAGCTCGCCCTGCGCCCCCTGACCGGCCTGGACGAGCCGGTCGTCGCCTACATCGACCGGGGCGGCGCGCTCGAGGAGCTCTACGCGCACCTCCTGCCGCTGCTCGACTACCTCCTTCCGCAGTACGTGCGCGAGGGCAAGTCCCACCTCGTCGTCGGCATCGGCTGCACCGGCGGCCGCCATCGCTCGGTGGCCATCGCCGAGCACCTGGCCGAGCACTACGACTCCTCGGGCGACTACGTCGTCGACGTCGCCCACCGCGACCTCGAGAAGACCCCGCGCGACTGAGGGCGCAAGCGAGGCCGCCGCCGGCTCGTCTAGCCTGCGGCCGGTGATCGACCACGTCCGCCGGGAGGTCACGGACCTCGAGCGATCGGCGCGCTTCTACGACGCCGTGTTCTTCGCCCTCGGCGTTCGGCGGCTGCGCGCGACGCCCGGCGCGATCGCCTACGGGGTCGACCATCCCCGGCTGTGGCTCGTGGCCTCCCGGACGGCTGTGGGCGGCAACGACCTCCTCGCCCTGGCCGCCCGCGGCAAGGCCGCCGTCGACGCGGCCTACGAGGTGGCGCTCGGCGCGGGCGGCTTCGGCGATGGGGCGCCGGGACCACGGCCAGAGCAGGGGAGGCGCTGCTACAGCGCCTCCGTGCTCGACCCCGACGGCCTCCGGGTCGAGGTCGTCACCGGCACCGCCGAGTAGCGACCGTCGTTCGGCGCGGCCGCGGCCGCGAGGAGCCGCCGGCCGAACCCCAGGCGCCGGCGCCTTGCTGCGCAAAGGCGCTGATAGCCTCCGGCGCCGGTCGGGGGCCAGGGCCCCCCGGGTCTTGCGCAAAGCGGCAGGAGGTGGCAGCCAAGGCATGGCGGTACGGGTGGGCATCAACGGCTTCGGCCGCATCGGGCGCAACGTGTTTCGCGCGGCGATGGAGAAGGGCGCGGACATCGAGTGGCTGGCCGTCAACGACCTCACGGACGCGCGCACGCTCGCCCACCTCCTCAAGTACGACTCGACGCTGGGGTCGTATCCGGGGAGCGTCGAGGTGGCTGGTGGGGCGCTCGTGGTCGACGGCGCCGAGGTCCGTGTGCTGGCCGAGCGCGATCCCGGCGCGCTGCCCTGGGGCGAGCTCGGGGCCGACGTCGTGATCGAGTCGACCGGCCTCTTCACCGACCGCGAGAACGCGGCCAAGCACATCGCCGGCGGGGCCAAGAAGGTGGTGATCTCCGCGCCGGCCACTGAGCCCGACGTCACGGTCGCCCTCGGCGTCAACTTCGACGACGCCTACGATCGCGACGCCCACGAGGTCATCTCCAACGCGTCGTGCACGACGAACTGCCTCGCGCCCGTGGCCAAGGTCCTCCAGGAGTCGGTGGGCATCCGCCACGGGCTGATGACCACCATTCACGCCTACACCGCCGACCAGCGCCTCCAGGACATGCCCCACAAGGATCTGCGCCGGGCGCGCGCTGCGGCGATCAACCTCATCCCCGCCTCGACCGGGGCGGCCAAGGCGATCGGGCTCATCATCCCCGAGCTCCAGGGCAAGCTGCACGGGTTCGCCGTGCGGGCGCCGGTGCCGACGGGCTCGGTCGTCGACCTGACGATCGAGGCCGGACGCGAGACCACGGCCGACGAGGTCAACGACGCCTTCCGCCAGCGCGCTGACCGCGACGAGCTGGCGGGCATCCTCGCCTACACCGACGAGCCCATCGTCTCCTCGGACATCGAGAAGTCCCCCTACTCGGCGATCTTCGACTCGCAGCTGACCGCGGTCATCGACGGGACGATGGTCAAGGTCGTCGCGTGGTACGACAACGAGTGGGGCTACTCCAATCGCGTGGTGGACCTGGTCCAGAAGCTGCTGTGAGGACCCTCGACGACGTCGACGTCGAGGGAAAGCGCGTCCTCGTCCGAGTCGACTTCAACGTTCCCCTCCACGACGGCGAGGTGGCCGACGACACGCGCATCAGGGCGGCCCTGCCCACCATCGAGGCGCTGCGCCGGCGCGGTGCGCGCGTCGTCCTCGTCTCCCACCTGGGCCGGCCGGCCGACCGCGAGCCCGAGCTCTCGATGCGTCCGGCGGCCGACCGCCTGGCGCAGCTCACCGGCGCCGACGTGACCCTCGCGCCGGCGGTGGTCGGCCCGCAGACCGAGGCCTTCGCCGCCAACCTGGCGCCCGGCGACGTGTTGGTGCTGGAGAACGTGCGCTACGAGCCTGGCGAGACCGCCAACGACGAGGACTTCGCCCGCGCCCTGGCCGCGCTGGCCGACGTCTACGTCGACGACGCCTTCGGAGCCTCGCACCGCGCTCACGCCAGCACCGAGGGAGTCGCCCACCACGTCCCCCAGCGAGCCGCCGGGCTGCTGCTCGAGCGCGAGGTGGCCACGCTGCGGCGGCTGCTCGAGAGCCCCGTCCGGCCACTGGTGGCGGTGATCGGCGGCGCCAAGGTCGCCGACAAGATCGGCGTCGTCGAAAGCTTCCTCGCGGCCGCCGACGCCGTGCTCATCGGCGGCGCGATGTGCTTCCCGTTCTTCGCCGCCCAGGGCCATGAGGTCGGCGACTCGCTGTGCGACGAGGACGACGTCACCGTGGCGCGTAAGGCAATGGCCGCGGCCGCCTCGGCCCGTGCCGAGCTCGGCCTGCCCGAGGACCTGGTCGTGGCCGATCGCTTCGGTGCCGAGGCGCAGCGTCGCGAGCTCGACGGGGTCGACGTGCCGGCGGGCTGGATGGGGCTCGACATCGGCCCCCGCAGCGCCGTGGGCTACGCGCGTCGCATCGCGCGGGCGGGGACCGTCTTCTGGAATGGCCCGATGGGGGCTTTCGAGCTAGAGCCCTTCGCCGCGGGCACCCGGGCGGTGGCCGAGGCGGTGGCGAGCGCGCCCGGTACCACGGTGGTCGGAGGGGGCGACTCGGCTGCCGCGCTGCACGCCTTCGGCCTGGCCGACCGCGTCGACCACCTCTCGACCGGCGGCGGAGCCGCGCTCGAGCTGCTCGAGGGACGCACCCTTCCCGGCGTCGAGGCGCTGGCGTGAGCGGGCGGCGTCCGGCCAGACCACGCCGGTGGGCCGGCGGGGCGGACGAGCCATGAGCCGGACCCCGCTCATCGCCGGCAACTGGAAGATGCACAAGACGGTGGGCGAGGCGCGGGCCCTCGTCGAGGCGCTGGCTGGGCAGGTCGGGGAGGCTGCCGGGGTGGACGTCGCGGTGGCGCCGCCCTTCACCGCCCTGGCCGGCGCGGTCGAGGTCGCCAAGGGATCGCCGCTCGCCGTGCTGGCCCAGAACATGCACGCCAAGCCCAACGGGGCCTTCACCGGCGAGGTGGCCGCGCCCATGCTCACCGACCTGGGAGTCGACGGGGTCATTCTCGGCCACTCCGAGCGCCGCCAGCTCTTCGGCGAGACCGATCGCGCGCTCCAGGCCAAGGTGCCCGCCGCTCTCGAAGCGGGACTGCTTCCGGTCCTGTGCGTGGGGGAGACCGAGGAGGAGCGCGAGGAGGGCGACACCGAGCGCAAGCTGCGCCACCAGGTGCAGGAGGCCCTCGCCAAGGTGCCGACCGAGCGCCTTGGGGACGTGGTCGTCGCCTACGAGCCGATCTGGGCCATCGGGACGGGTCGGGTGGCCACGCCCGATCAGGCGCAGGAGGCGATCGCCTTCATCCGCGCGCTGGTCGGCGACCGCTCGCGCGAGGACGCCGATCGCGTCCGCCTGCTCTACGGGGGAAGCGTGAGCCCCGACAACGCCCCCGAGCTGCTCGTCCTCCCCGACGTGGACGGCGCCCTGGTGGGCGGCGCCAGCCTCGAGGTCGAGTCCCTCGCAGCCATCGTCGCCGCCGCCCAGCGGCCATGAGCCTGGCCGCGGGCGCCGAGCGGCTGCCCGTGCCGCGCGCCGCCCTGGTCGTGCTCGACGGCTGGGGGCTCGCTCCGCCCGGACCGGGCAATGCCGTTGAGCTGGCGGACACGCCGACCTTCGACGAGCTGTGGTCGCGCTTTCCCCACACACAGCTCCAGGCCGGCGGGCGCAGCGTCGGGCTGCCCGAGGGGCAGATGGGCAACTCCGAGGTCGGCCACCTCAACCTCGGCGCCGGAGCGGTGATCGTCCAGGACCTCACCCGCATCGACGACGCGGTGCAGGACGGCTCGCTGGCCGACAACCCGGTCCTATCGCAGGCGCTGAGCGGCGCCGAGCGAGTGCATCTCATGGGCCTCGTCTCCGACGGCGGAGTCCACTCGGGCTGGCGGCACCTGCGCGCGCTGATCGAGCTGGCGGGAGCCCGGGGGGTGGAGGAGCTGGTCGTCCATGCCTTCACCGACGGGCGCGACACGCCGCCGACCGCGGGGGCGGACTATCTCGAGGCCGTCGAGGGATGGTGCCGGCAGGCCGGAGTGGGAAGGGTCGGGAGCGTGATCGGGCGCTACTTCGCCATGGACCGCGACCGGCGCTGGGATCGCATCCAGCGTGCCTACGACCTGCTGGTCCACGGCCGCGCCCCGCACCGCGCCGCCAGCGGCCCGGAGGCGGTCAGTGCGGCCTACGAGCGTGGCGAGAGCGACGAGTTCGTCGCCGCGACCCTCGTCGGCGACGAAGCCGCCATCCGCCCGGAGCGCGACTCCGTCCTGGCCTTCAACTTCCGCCCCGACCGCATGCGCCAGATCAGCCGCGCGCTGGCCGAGCCGGGGTTCGAGGAGGTCGATCGCGGTGGGGCGCCGGCGTTGGAGCGCTACGCGACCATGACCGAGTACGAGGAGGGCTGGCCCTACCCGTTGGCCTTCGCTCCCAGCCGCCCCGAGGCCACGCTGGCCGGCGTGCTGGCCGAGCACGGGATCGGCCAGCTCCACGTCGCCGAGACCGAGAAGTACGCGCACGTCACCTACTTCTTCAACGGGGGGCAGGAGGACCCGTGCCCCGGCGAGGAGCGCGAGCTCGTGCCCTCGCCGCGCGACGTCCCGACCTACGACCACAAGCCGCAGATGAGCGCCCCGGAGGTCGCGGCGGCGTTCGCGGGGCGCTGGCGCGCGCGCGCGCCCGGTTTCGGCATCGTCAACTTCGCCAATCCCGACATGGTCGGGCACACCGGGGTCATCCCCGCGGCGGTCAGCGCGATCGAGACGGTGGATCGCGGGCTCGCCGAGGTCGTCGCGGCCGTGCACGAGTCCGGCGGCGGCTGCGTCATCACCGCCGACCACGGAAACGCCGACCACATGCTCGAGCCCGACGGCAGCCCCAACACCGCCCACTCGCTCAACCCGGTCCCGCTGATCGTCACGGTCCCCGGGGTGGAGCTGCGCGACGGCGGGATCCTCGCCGACGTGGCTCCGACCGTGCTCGACATGCTGGGCCTACCGGCGCCGGAGGCCATGACCGGCCGCTCGCTGATCGTCGGGCGCCGGTGACGCGGCGCCGCGGCCGCGGCGTGCTCAGGCCGACGGCTCGTCCAGCGTCCGCGCCACCCAGTCGGTGAACGTCGGCAGCTCCCGCGGGTCGAGCGTGTGGGCGACCGGGGACTCCCGGTAGAGGACGTCGAAGCCGGCGCCCTCCAGGACGTCCCGGGCCGCTCTTCCCCACTGCACGCCGATGACCTGGTCCTCGGTGCCGTGGGCGATGCCCACCGGCAGGCTCGAGGGGGTGAGATCGAGCTCGAAGCCCTCGACCGTCGGGATGAAGCCGCTGAGGGCGAGCAGGCCCGCCGGCTGGGGGCGCCCGGCGCCCAGCGCCAGCGCGTAGGACATCACCGCCCCCTGCGAGAAGCCGCCGACGACCGTGCGTCCGAGCGGCACGCTGATCTCGTCGGCCAGGCCGTCGATCCAGCCGCTGAGCTGGGCGAACGTGGTGCGGAAGGTCTCGGGGTCGGGGTAGCCGATCCGCCGCACGCCGTACCAGTGCTTGCCCCCGGGCGGCATGGACAGCGGTGCCCCGGCGGTCAGCCCCACGAGCCGACGGTGAGGGTCGAAGACGTCGAGCAGCGGGAAGAGGTCGTGCTCGCTCGTTCCCCGGCCGTGGAGGAGCACGAGGGCACCCTGCGGCTCGCCGGCAGCCGGCCGGACCAGGTGGGCCAGGGCGTCGAGCGCGCTCACGCGCCCTGCGCCCGCGGGTTGGGCAGCGGGACCAGCGTGCGCTCGAGCTGGGCGCGCATCGGCTCGTAGCGCTCGGGCAGCCTGAGCGACTCGCCGAGGTGGTCGGGCGGCTCGTCGATCGCGAACCCCGGCCGGCGGGTGGCCAGCTCGAAGAGCACGCCGCTGGGCTCGCGGAAGTAGACGGAGTGGAAGTAGGTGCGGTCGATGACCGGAGTGGGGCGCGCGCCGTGGCGGGCGACACGCTGGCGCCACTGCGTTAGCTCCTCGTCGTCGCGGCTCGACCAGGCGACGTGGTGCACGGTGCCCGCGCCCTGGACGCCCGGCTCGGGCGGAAGGGGCTCGTAGGCGTAGAGGGCCCGACGCTCTGCCCCGGCCAGCTCGTAGCTGCCGCGACCGAGCGCCGAGAAGCCGAGGCCCTGCTCGAGCAGCGAGGCGGAGGCGGATGGGTCGGCGGCGTAGGCCCGGACCCCGTCGAAGCCCCGCAGCGCGTGGGCCGCGGGGACGTCGGAGGTCCGCGCGGTGAGCGGTGGATCGGGCCGCGGTGACGTCACGATCTCCAGCCGCAGGCCCTCCGGGTCGGCGAAGCGCAGGACGCCGTCGGCGCGCTGCGCTCCCACCCCTTCCCGCTCGAGCCGCGACTGCCAGAAGTCGAGCGAGTCCTCGTCGGTCGCGCGCCAGGCGATGGTGTGGACCATCCCCGCCCCGTGGCGACCGCGAGCTGCGCCGGGGAACTCGAAGAAGGTCAGGACGCTGCCCGGCGAGCCTTGCTCGTCGCCGTAGTACAGGTGGTAGACGTCGGGGGCGTCGAAGTTGACGGTCTTCTTGACCAGGCGCAGGCCCAGGACCCGCGCGTAGAAATCGACGTTGCCTGGCGCGTCGGCGGTGATCGCGGTGACGTGGTGGATGCCCTCGAGCCGCACCACGCGGACCCTACCTGCCTCAGACCCCGCGCGAGACTTGACAGATCACGGCTAAGATTTCATAGTGAGCAAACCAGCAGGAAACGATCTTTACGGAGGTACCGACATGGCTCTCATCCGCTGGGAGCCGGCTCGCGAGGTCAACTCTCTCCAGTCCGAGATGAACCGGCTCTTCAACACCTTCTTTGGCGAGGCCGGCGCGGACGCCGGCGGCGCCGGGACCGAGCCGGCCGGCGCCGAGGCCAACGGCCAGCCGTCGCAGCCCGTCAGCGGCCAGGCCGCCTGACAGACCAGCCGTTCCGAACGTCAGCGGGCCCGCGCCAGGCGCGGGCCCGCCGCGTTTGTAGGCTCGGCCCGGTGCCGGACCTGCTGCGCATCGACCACCGCGACGAGGCATCGCTCGCGCGGACCGGCGCCCTCCAGCTGGCCCACGGCGCGGTCCGGACGCCCGCCTTCGTGCCCCTGGCGACCAAAGGAGCGGTCCGCGGCCTCGTGCCCGAGGAGCTGACGGCCCTGGGCTGCGACATGGTGCTCGGCAACACCTTCCACCTGCTCCTCGACCCCGGGCCCGAGGTGGTGGCGGCCCACGGGGGCCTTCACGGCTTCATGCGCTGGAGCGGGCCGATCATCACCGACTCCGGGGGCTTCCAGGTGTTCTCGATGGGCCACGGCACGGTGGCCGACGAGGTCAAGGGCCGCCCGACCGGCGGAGGCGAGCGCACCGGCGCCGTCCTGGGCATCGAGGAGGAGGGGGTGCGCTTTCGCTCCTACGTGGACGGCGCCGAGCGCTTCCTCTCACCCGAGGCCTCGATGGAGGTACAGGCCGCGCTGGGCTCGGACATCGCGCTGGCCTTCGACGAGTGCACGCCGTTCCACGTCTCGCGCGAGTACACCCGGCGCTCGACCGAGCGCACGCACCGCTGGCTGCGACGCTGCCTGGACTGGCACGACGGCCACGGCCCCGCCGGCCAGGCGGTCTACGGGATCGTCCAGGGCGGCGTCCACGAGGACCTGCGGCGGGACTCGGCCCGGGCGGTGGCCGCCAGCGGCTGCCGGGGCGTGGCGATCGGCGGGTCGCTGGGGCGCGACAAGGCGCAGATGCACGAGGTCGTGGGCTGGGCCACGCAGGAGCTCGAGGCGGTCGCCCCCGAGCGCCCCCGCCACCTGCTCGGCATCGGCGAGGTCGACGACCTCGTCCGCGGCGTCGAGCTGGGGATCGACACCTTCGACTGCGCCATGCCCACCCGGCTGGCCCGTCACGGCATGGCGCTGGTCCCTGATCCGGGGCGCCGCTGGCGAAGCGATCTGACCAAGGCGCCGGCGCGCGGCGCGACCGGCCCCGTGCTGGACGGCTGTCGCTGCCCGGCGTGCGCCGGTGGCTACTCGCGCGCGTACCTGCGCCACCTGATCCGGGCGCGCGAGCTCACCGGGATGCGGCTGCTGACGCTCCACAACCTGACCTTCGTGACCGACGTCATGGCGGCGCTGCGCCACGGCCTGGCCGCCGGGCGCCTGGCCGAGGTGACGGAGCAGCTCCGCGCCGGCGCCGCGCCGGGCGCGCTGCTGACCGCCTGAGCGGGCGCTGCGCCCGGCGCGCTGCTGGGCGCCTGGGCCTGCCCCGTGCCGGGCGCCCTCCCCGCCGCCTGAGCCCAGCGCCGCGCCTCAGCGCGTGTTGTCGTCGATCAGCCCGCGGAGCTGGTCGATGGCCTGCTGGGGGTCGCTGGCGGTGACCGGCCTCAGCTGTGGTCCGCCGCCCGAGCCCGAGGCCAGGATGACGATCAGGGCGACGATGAGGGCGGCGACCACCAGGGCGACGAACGCCCCGCTGAGCGAGAGCCGCCGGCGGCGGCGTGCGGCCCGTCGTGCCGCCTCGGGTGCGGGCCGGCGATCCGGGCGCACGGCCGGGAACGGCTGGGCGGGAGTCGGCTGGGGGCGCGCCCGCCGCGGCATCATGCGCGTGGCCTGCGTGGCGTCGGGCGCCTGGCGCGAGGTCATCATGTGCGTGGCCGCGGTGGCGTCCTCGAGGTCGGCCTGCGGCGGCTCGAGGCCGCGCGAGCCGGCGCGCAGCGCCTCGCCCATGGCGATCGCGTCGGCGTAGCGGGCGTCGGGGTCGATGGCCAGCGAGCGCGCGACGGCGTGGGCCAGCGTCGGGCTCACCGCGTGGTTGACGGCGTCGAGGGGCACCGGCAACTCGCGCTGCTGCTTGAGGGCGAGCTCCGACAGCGAGCTGGCCTCGTAGGGCAGGCGGCCGGAGAGCAGCTGGTAGGTGACGACCCCCAGGGCGTAGAGGTCGGCCGGCGGGCCGGCCTCCTCCCCGCGGGCCTGCTCGGGGGCGAGGTAGGCGGCGGTGCCCAGGACCGAGCCGACCTGGGTGATGCTGGACTGCTCGGTGGCCTTGGCGATGCCGAAGTCGGCCAGCTTGAGCACCCCGTCGTGGGAGAGCAGGAGGTTGCCGGGCTTGACGTCGCGGTGGACGACGCCATTGCGGTGAGCGTGCTCGAGGCCGCGGCACGCCTGGCCGATGACGTCGAGCGTCTGGTCGACCTCGAGCGTGCCCTCGTCGCGCAGCAGCTCGGCGCACGACGGGCCGTCGACCAGCTCCATGACGATGAAGTGCTGCCCGCTGCGCTCGTCGAGGCCGAAGTCGAAGACCTGGACGATGTTGGGGTGCACGAGCTTGGCGGCGGCCAGGGCCTCGCGGCGGAAGCGGGCGACGAAGTTGGGATCCTCGGCCAGGTGCTCGGCCAGCAGCTTGACCGCGACCCGCCGCTCTAGGCGCGCGTCGAGCGCCTGCTGGACGGTCGACATGCCACCCGTCCCCAGGCGCCGCTCGAGGCGGTAGCGCCCGGCGATGACGGCCGAGCTCACCCCGTGCCTCCGGTCCCGTTTCCCCCGCCGCTGCCTCCACTGCCCCCGCTGCCTCCGTTCCCGCCGCTGGGCGGCGTGCCGCCGCTCCCCCCGCCGTCCGACGGAGGCGAGGGCGAGGGCGGGGTGGTCGGAGTCGGCCGGGGTGAGGGGGTCGTCGGCTCGGGCGTCGGGGTGGTGGCCGTGGGCGTCGGCGTCTCGGTGGTCGTCGGCGCCTGGGTGGGCGTCGTCTCGGTGGGGGTGGTCGACGTGGTGGTGTCCTGCTTGCCGCACTCGGCGACCACCCGGTCGCGCACGTGGTTGAACCCCTCGGTCAGCCGCTCGCGCAGGCGCGCGTCGAGCTGGGCGGGAAGGTCGTTGACGTGGGCCAGGCCGTCGGCCGCTTCGGCCTGGGCGCGCTTGCACTCCTGGGCCGAGACGTCCGAGGAGACCTTGTCGAGGTCGTCATTGAGGACGCTGGCCTGGGACGCGGGGATCAGCCCGCTGGGTCGATCACCGCACGCCACCAAAAAGGCGCTGGACAGGCCCAGCGCCGCCGCGGCGACGACGATCGCTAACGGGCGCATCGCCGGGGCATCCTACTGCCCGTATTCCAGGCGCTCGGCCAGCGAGTCGGGCAGCCTGGCGGCGCGGATCGCGTCGGCCGCGGCGGCGACGTCGTAGCCGGTGCGCCGGAACTCCACCGACCAGGCCGAGGTGTCGAGGACGAGCCAGGCCGCGCGGGGATCGCCGTCGCGCGGCTGGCCGACGCTGCCGGGATTGAGCAGCCACTCGCCCTCGGAGACGTCGAGGGCAGCGCCGTCGGGGCGGGTCTCCCCGGTGGCCGGCTCGCCCTCCCGCCGGCAGAACGACAGAGCGACGTGCGAGTGGCCGACCAGGCAGACCCGGCGCTCCTGGACGTCGAGGCACAGCTCGGCCAGCAGGGTGGAGAGGACGTACTCCCACACCGGGTCGCGCGGGCTGGCGTGGTAGAGGCCCACGTCGCGGTGCATCAGCTCCGGCTCGAGGTCGAGCAGGAACTCGAGGTTGTCGCGCGCGAGCGTCTCCTGGGTCCAGCGTGCCGCCAGCTCGGCCCCGCGGGAGAACTCGGACATCGAGATGTCCCCGCGGACCGCGAGGTCGTGGTTGCCGACCAGGCACAGGTCGCAGTGCTGGCGGGCGAGCTCGACGCAGGCGTCGGGCTCGGCCCCGTAGCCCACGAGGTCGCCCAGGCACCACACCTGGTGGACGTGGGCGCCGGGGATCTCGGCCAGCACCGCCTCGAAGGCCGGGCGGTTGCCGTGGATGTCGGAGACGATGGCGGCGCGCACGGGTGGCAGGGGAACCTACCTGCGCCGCCCTCACTACATTGGCCCGCGTGGCCCATCGCCGGGACGTCCGCCTGTCCGTCGCCCTGGTGGCCGCCGTCGCCGCCGCCCAGACCGCCGTGCTGCTGCTGCGGCCGCGCGGCGGGGTGATCGAGCCGGCGGCCGTCAGCGCCCGCTCGTACTTCAGCGCGAGCCAGATCGAGCGCTCGCGAGCCTACCGCCGGCCCGCGCTCGCCCTCTACGGCGCCCAGCTGGCGATCGAGGGCGCGCTGCTCCTGGCGCTGGCCCGCCGGCCGCCGGGCCGGCTGCGCGGGCCGTTTCGGCGGCCTCTGGTCGCCGGGGTCGCCGCTGGCGCGGTCCTATCGGCCGGCCTGACCGTGGCCACGCTCCCGCTGAGCGCCGTCTCGCGCCAGCGTGCGCTGGGGGCGGGGTTGGCCACGCAGTCCTGGCCCGGCTGGGCGGCCGACGTGGCCAAGTCCACGGCCATCGGCGCTGGCCTGGCCGGGGTGGGAGCGGCGGTCCTGCTGGCCCTCATGCGCCGCTTTCCCCGCACCTGGTGGGCGCCGACCGCCGTCGCCGCCGTCGCTGTGGGCGCCCTCTTCCTCTACGCCGGGCCCGTCGTCCTCGACCCGCTGTTCAACCGCTTCAAGCCGCTGCCGCCGGGGGGTACGCGCACCGACGTGCTCGACCTGGCGCGCGCCGCCGGAGTGAAGGTAGGGGAGGTCTACGAGGTCGACGCCAGCCGCCGCACGACGGCAGCCAACGCCTACGTCACCGGGCTGGGGGCGACCAAGCGGGTGGTCCTCTACGACACCCTGCTCGACCACTTCACGCGCGACGAGGTCCGCCTCGTCGTCGCCCACGAGCTGGGGCACGTGCACTACCGCGACGTCCCGCACGGGCTGATCTTCCTCGCCCTCGTCGCGCCCCTGTCCACGCTCGCCGCCCAGCGGCTGTCCGAGCGGCTGTCTCCCCGTGCCGGCGCCTCGCCGGCCGGCCTGCCCGCCATCGCGCTTTCGCTGGCCCTGATGGCTGGCGCCGTGGGCGTCGTCTCCAACCAGCTGTCGCGGGGAATCGAGGCCCGGGCCGACTCCTTCTCGCTGGCCCTCACCGGGGCGCCGGAGCCGTTCATCGGGTTCGAGCGCCGGATCACCGTGCGAAACCTGGCCGAGCCCGACCCGCCCGGATGGGTAGTCGCCCTGCTGGGAACCCACCCGCCGACGGTGGAGCGGATCGGCGCAGCCGTGGCCTACGAGCGCGGCGCCCGGCCGTGAGGGTCGGTTCCGCTGACCGCGCCCGACCCTGACGGCCGCTTCCGCTGACCGCGCCCGACCCTGAGGGCCGCTTCGGCTCACCGCGCCCGGCCCTGAGGGCCGGTCAGCGCTCTTCTTCCCCGCCGAACTCCGGCAGGTTCTTGATCCCCTCGCGGGTGCGCCACTTGGAGTAGTTGTCCTCCATGGCGTCGATCAGTTCGCGCATGAACTTGGGCGAGAGGTTGACCCGCGAGACGACTACCCCGGGGATCTCCTCCTCGTCGACCTCGTGGTCGACGCGGGCGAAGGTGATGGTGAACTCGTACTCGGAGTGCGAGACGTTCGCGAAGTTCGCGTAGACCCCCGCCATGATCTCCGGCGAGAAGTGGATGTTGATCTGGCGCTCCTGGGCGTCGTCCTCGGGCACGGTTCTAGTATCGCAGGGTGCGGATCATCGTCCTGGCCGTCGGCCGCCTGCGTCCGCCCTACGCCGATGACGTCCGCCACTACCAGAAGCTCCTGGCCGGGCACGCCCGGCTGGAGCTGATCGAGCTGCGCGACGACAAGCAGGTGGTCCGGCGACTGCCCGAGCGCGCCTTCACCTCGCTGCTGGATCGCGACGGCCAGGCCTTCGACAGCGAGTCGTTCGCCGCTTTCCTGGAGGAGCGTCGCCAGGGCGGTCGCGACCTGTGCTTCGTCATCGGCGGCCCCAAGGGCCTCGACCTCGAGGGAGTCGAGCACCGCTTCTCGCTCGGACCGCTGACCCTGCCCCACCAGCTCGCGCGCGTCGTGCTGCTCGAGCAGCTCTACCGGGCCCACAAGATCCTGGCCGGCGAGCCCTACCACAACTGATGGCCCGCGGCCACCCACAGCCCCGGCGTGCCGGCGCGCCGAGCTCGGCGCCCGCCGACCTCGCCGCCTTCACCCGTCGGCTCGGCCAGCTCGGGCTGGTCATCGTCGTCCTCCTCGCCGCCGGGACGCTCGGGTTCGTGGTAACCGAAAGCCTGTCGGTGTGGGACGGCTTGGTCCTCTCGCTCGACACCGTGGCCACCGTCGGCTCGATCGCCTCGCCCCACGACGTCGGCGGGCAAGTGGTCAAGGTCCTGCTGATCGTGCTGGGCGTGGGTACGCTCTTCTACGCCCTAGTGACGGTCACCGAGTTCTTCGTCGCCGGGCACCTGGCCGAGCTGCTGGCCGAGCGCCGGATGCAGAAGATGATCGACTCGCTCTCCGACCACTACCTGATATGCGGCTTCGGCCGCGTGGGCCGCCAGGTCGCCCGCGACCTGACCGTCGCCGGGGTGCCGTTCGTGGTCATCGACGACAACCCCGATAACCAGGAGCAGGTCGAGGATGCGGGCGTGCGCCACCTCGACGAGCCTCCGTCGGACGACGAGACGCTACGCGCGGCGGGCATCGAGCGGGCCCGCGGGGTTCTGGCCTGCGTGGATTCGGACGCCGAGAACATCTTCATCACGCTGACCGCCCGCGAGCTCCGGGCCGACATCGAGATCGTCGCCCGTGCGGCGGTGGAGGACTCCGAGAAGAAGCTGCGGCGCGCTGGCGCCGACCGGGTCGTGTCGCCCTACAAGACCAGCGGCTCGGAGATGGCCCGCCTGGCCCTGCACCCTCAGGTCTCCGAGCGGGTGGACGTCTCGCCGGAGTACCGCATGGAGGAGATAACCGTCTGTCCGGGCTGCCGGGCGGCGGGGCTGCGGGTCGGCGAGGTCAGTCGCGACTCGACGATCGTCGCCCTGCGGCGCGCAGACGGCACGTTCCGGCCCCAGCCCACCGACGACACCGTGCTCGAGCCCGGTGACGTGGTGGTGGCGCTCGGGCCCATGGGGACGATCGACCGCCTCGAGGGCCTGCTCGAGCCGACCGCCGCGCAGTGACGCCGCTGGAGGAGCTGCGAGCCGCCGTCGAGCAGGCGGCGGCCTTGCTGCGCGGGGGCGACGGGACGGGAGCGGCGCCCACGCTCGAGCGCCCCAAGAAGGCGCAGTTCGGCGACTACGCGACCAATGCGGCCATGCTGCTCGCCCCGGTGCTGGGGGAGGCGCCGCGGGAGGTCGCCGCGCGCCTGGGCGCCGAGCTCGCCGTGACCCTCGGCTCCCGCCTCGATCGCGTGGACGTCGCCGGGCCTGGCTTCCTCAACCTCTTCCTGGCCGACGCCTGGTACCGCGACGCGCTGGCCTTCGTGGTCGAGGCGGGTGCGCAGCTCGGAGCCGCTCGCCCGGAGGACGCGCGGCGGGTGCTGGTCGAGTTCGTCTCGGCCAACCCCACCGGCCCCCTGACGGCGGCCGGGGGGCGCCATGCCGCCTACGGGGACGCGCTGGCCCGACTGCTGGAGCTGCGCGGCTGCCGCGTCACCCGCGAGTACTACGTCAACGACCACGGCTCCCAGGTGCGGCGCCTGGGGGAGTCGGTGCTGGCCCGGGCCCGGGGGGAAGATGTGCCCGAGGGCGGCTACGAGGGCGACTACGTGCGCTCGCTGGCGGCGGAGCTCGGTGTGCGGGGCGAGGAGGAGGACGAGGCGGTTGCCATGCGGGCCGCGGAGCTCCTGATCGCGGGCATCCGCGCGACCCTCCACCGCTTCCGCGTCGACTTCGACGCCTTCTTCTCCGAGCGCACCCTGCACGAGTCCCAGCCGAGCGCCGTGGAGCGCGAGTACGCGCGGCTCGAGTCCGCCGGGCAGGTCTACCGCTCCGAGGGGGCGCTGTGGCTGCGGACCACGGCCTTCGGCGACGACAAGGACCGGGTGTTGCGCCGCTCCACCGGCGAGGACACCTACTTCGCCACCGATGTCGCCTACCACGAGGACAAGCGCGAGCGCGGCTTCGACCGCCTGATCGACGTGTGGGGGGCAGACCACCACGGCTATGTGGGGCGGATGCGGGCGGCGTGGCAGGCGCTGGGCGGCGATCCGGAGGCACTCGAGCTGATCATCATGCAGTTCGTCAACGTGATCGAGCGCGGCGAGCGGGCGTCGATGTCCAAGCGCCGGGGCGACTTCGTCACGCTCGACGACCTGCTCGACGAGATCGGCGTCGACGCGGCGCGCTTCTTCATGCTCGCCCGCTCGCACGACACGACGGTCGACCTCGACCTCGACCTGGCCCGCGAGCAGTCGGCCGAGAACCCGGTCTACTACGTGCAGTACGCGCATGCCCGGATCGCCTCGATGCGCGAGCGCGCGGGGGAGGAGAGGGTGGCGGCGGCGCTTGCCCCGGCCTCGTGGGACACCGGCTCGGCCTTGGAGGAGGTCGCGCTCGACCCCGCGGAGCGCACCCTGGTGCGCAAGCTGGTCGAGTTCCCGGCTGAGGCGGCCGAGGCGGCCGAGCGCCGGGCGCCCCACCGCATCGCCGTCTACGCGCTGGAGCTGGCGCAGGACTTCACGGCGTTCTACCGCGACTGCCGGGTGGTGGGGGCGGCGCCGGAGGGCGTCGAGTCGTTCCGCCTGGCTCTCTCGGTGGCCGCCCAGCGGGTGATCGCGCGCTCGCTGGACCTGCTGGGGGTGGCCGCGCCGCAGTCGATGTGACGGTTGCCCGCTCGACCGACCCCGGCGGCTGAGGCAAGCGCGAAAGGCGGAGGTGCGCGAGCGGCGGCACGCCGGCCCGCCGCTCAGCGGTCGTAGCGCGCGAGGTCCTCGTCCAGCCGCCGCGCGTCGGCCGGGGCGAGCGGGCCGGCCCCGGGGACGGGCGCGTTGGCGGGGGCTCGCGGCTTGCGCCCGCGCCACCTCGCCAGCGCCAAGACGAGCGCGAGCAGGGCGGCGATCCCGATCAGGATCGGGACGAGGTAGGCGGCGAGATCGAACCCGCTGCCGGGCGGCGTGGCCAGCACCTGCGGCCCGTACTGGTCGACCAGCCGGCGCTTGATCTGCCCTTTGGTTTCCCCACGATCGATCAGGGAACGGATGAACGCCCGCTCGCGGTCGGCCTGCGGGGACTCCGCGAGGTTGAGCGACGTGCCGCACACCGGGCACATCACCTCGTCCTCCACGTCGGGGAGGGTCGGCACCGAGGCCGCGCTCGCGGCTCCCACCGGGAGGAGGGCCAACGCGAGCGACAGGGCGAGCAGCACGCGGCGCATGCCCGCCTAGGGTAGAGCGCACCGCGTCCGAGCCAACCGACTCGTAGTCTCAGCGCGATGATCCCTCGTGCCCTCGCCGTCCTGGCGGTGCTCGCGCTCGCCGCTCAGGGTGCGCCGGCCATCGCCGCCCCCGCGCGGGGCTCCGCGTTCTGGCAGGCCCGACTGCGAGCGGCCCGCGCCTACGTGGCCCACCGCCGAGGGCTCGCCCACATCGCTGTGGTGGCCGGCGGCCGCCTCTACGGCTGGCATTCGGTGGAGAGCGTCCCGGCGGCGAGCACGATCAAGCCGTTCCTCATGGTGGCCTATCTCGACCGGATCGATGTCCGACGCCGCGCGCTGAGGTCGAGCGAGGGACGCGTGCTGCGCTCAATGATCGACCGCTCCGACAACGTCGCCGCGACACGTGTCTACGACTACCTCTCCCCGCGCTGGAAGCGGACGGCCGCCCGCAGCTTCGGCCTCTTCCATCTCACGCTTCCCCGCATCGACTGGGGAAGCGCCCGGACGACCGCGGCCGAGCAGGCGCGGTTCTTCTCGACGATCAGGCAGCGGACGGCGCCGCTGCACCGCGCGTTCACCACGAAGGCGCTGGCTTCGGTGGTCCCGTCGCAGCGGTGGGGCGCCGCTCAGGCCCGGCCTCCCGGCTGGCTCGTCCTTTGCAAGAACGGGTGGGGCTCGCCGCGCGGCGAGCTCGCCGCCAGCCTCGCGCTCTTCCAACGCGGGACACAGACCGTGACGATCGCCGTCTACATGACCGGCAGCCCATCGCTCCCGTACGGCGAGGCGACAATCCGCGGCGCGGCGCGCGAGATCATGCGCGGCGTCTGAAGGTCACCGCGACCGCCGTCCCGCGGCGAGGCCGCCTGCCGGCGCCCCGACGGCTCTAGACTGGCCGGCGACGCGGACGTAGCTCAGTTGGTAGAGCGTCGGCTTCCCAAGCCGAAGGTCGCGGGTTCGACCCCCGTCGTCCGCTTCAAGAAAGCCCCGCTCAGGCGGGATTTTCGCGTCTCGGGCTAGGAAGCAGCGGACCCGCCAGACCCCCGCCAGACCCCCGGAGCCGGCGCTGCGCCTTGACCGTCCGAGCGGTGCCCTACAGTTACCGGAAGTCGCTCCCGGTCAGTTGATCGCGTCGCGGCCTAGTGAAGGGACCACCGACCGCCGGGCCAAAGGGCCTCCGGTGTTCCCCATCACTAAGGCGCGACGATCCAAGATCAACTGACAGCTTCGAGCGAGCGACTGGTCACGGTCCTCCAAGTCGCCGCCTTGCTCGGCGTGTCGCGGCAGACCGTCTACCGTCTCGCCGACGCCGGGGAGCTTCGCCGGGTCCGGATCCTCGGCTCGACGAGGTTCCGCATCGCGGACGTCGAGGCGCTGATCGAGCGGGGGAGCGAGGAGTGAACGCGACCGACCGCTTCCTAGAGGCGCTGCGGACGCGGCTGCCGGACGCCTACCGGAGTGACGGGATCGGCCGCTGGCGGGCGTTCTGCCCGGCCTGCAAGAGCTTCCTGTACGAGCGTCGGTCGCTCGTCGTCTCCGAGCATGGTCGAGGGGTCCGCCTTCGCTGCGAGCACGGCTGCGCCGAGGAGGCGATCCTCGAAGCCCTCGCGGCCGAGGAGACGCCCCCGCCCCTCCTCGACGCTCACCCGGGCCTCGTGGGCGCGCTGATCGACGAGGTTCACCGGCTGCGCCGGCTCCTAGCGGACGAGATCGAGGAGAACTGCCGGCTTGGGCGGCTTGTAGAGGCGGCGGCGTGACTCTCGCCGAGGTCCAGCGACCGGCTTCGGACGTCGCGCGCCTCATAGAGGCGATGCGCGACTTCCTTCACCTTCCCTCCGCCGATCACGTCCTTTTTGCCCTCGCGATCGCCGTGAGTAGCAGGCTCGACGGCGACCCGGTATGGGGCCTCGTCGTCGGCGCTCCGTCTTCCGGGAAGACCGAGGCGCTCCGGACGCTGGACGACGTAGCCGACGAGCATCTAGGGGAGTTGACCGCGCCGGGTCTTCTCTCGTGGACGCCCGGGAAGCGCGCTAGGGAGACGGGCCTCCTCGCTCGCTGCGGCTCGCGCCCCTTCGCGACGATCGGCGACCTCTCGACGATGCTGGCCGGCAGCGATCGAGGCCAGCGCGAGATGCTCTACGCGCTCCTCCGCCGCGCGGCGGACGGGGAAGTCGTCCGGGAGCTTGGCAGCGCCCCGGAGCCGCTGCGCTGGCGCGGGCGGCTGACGCTTCTCGCGGCCGTCACCCCGGCGATCGACCGCTTCTCCTCTCATACCGATGCGCTCGGGCCGCGATGGCTCTACTTCCGGCTCCCGGAGAGCGACACGGCCACCCGCCGATCTTCGAGTCGCGCCGCTCGCGATAACGCCCCACAACTCGCTGAGCATCGCCTTCGAGCGCGGATGCTCGCGAAGCAGGTCGTCGCCTCGGCGGTTCCCCGGGCGCACGAGGCCCGGGTCCCGGAGGCGATGGCCGAGGCCCTCGACGACGCCGCTCTCGTCGCCGGCCTCGGTCGGGGAGTGGTCGAGCGCGACGGCTACGGCCGCCGGGAGATCGTTTCGCTGCCCGTGGTCGAGGAGCCGACCCGGCTCGCCGGCCACTTGGCGCTCCTCGCTCGAAGCCTCCTCGGCCTTGGCCTCCCGGTCGAGGAGGTCGTCCGCCTCGCGCGCACGTCGGCCCTCGACTCGATCCCGCAGGCCCGCAGGAAGGCGCTCGTCGCTCTCTCTAGCGGTGAGGAACTCACCGCCGCCGAGATCGCGCGGAGGGCCGGCGGGGATCGGAAGGTGATCCGCTTCGCCCTGGAAGAACTCGCGGCGCTTGGCGTGGCTCGTCACCGCGGGGACGACCAGGACGACGAGGAAGTGACGCGGACGCCGAAGCCGTGGCGACTCGACGGTCCGGACGCCTCTCTCGTCGCTGACGTTGTTCGCCGCGACGTAGGTGGTACGAAAAGGGGGAACCCCACCCCCAACCCCCCCAAGAGAGAGGACCACACACTTCGTCGCACTAGTGAGGGGACAGTCAACGGTTCGTCCCACTCCGCGAGGACGGCCGAGTGAAGCTCCTCAGCGCCCCCGAACTCGCCGAGCGTCTCGGGGTCCCTCCGTCGTGGCCGCTCGAAGCCGCCCGCGCCCGCAGGATCCCGTTCGTGAAGCTCGGCAAATACGTGCGCTTCGACCCCGAGGCCGTTGAGGCGTGGCTGCAAGAGCAGGAAGTGAAGCCGCGGGAGCGCACCCAATGATCGGCGTTCGCGATCACGTCGTCCGCCTCCTCGACGAGGACGCCCACCGCCGCATCGAAGCGGCCCTCGTCCTCTACGCCGACGACCACGGGACCCCGCCCGTCGACGAGTGGCGGGAGGACGCGGAGGCCGCCGGCTACCTCGACGCCCCACTCGCCGCGCTTCACCTAGCGCGCGATCTAGCTGAGCTTCCCTACAACGACGAGCGATGGGAGATCCTGAGCAACCTCACGCCGATAGACGGCGAGCGCGACTTCCCCTCGCCGGACGGCTGGCGGCTCGTCCAGACCGCCGGCCAAGGGGAGGACGTCGACGACTTCCTCGACGCGCTGATCGAGGCGGAGACGAGCGCCCTGATCGACGCGGGACGGCCAGCGTGACCCCGGTTTCCACGGCAGGCCGTGAGAACGGCCGGCGTCGTCCTCGTGGATACGCGACGTGGCGGCCCCAGGCCGCGACTCGCGCCCTCCTCGCCGACGTCGAGGACGTCCTCGACCGCTACCACGAGCACCTACCGCTGACCGTCCGCCAGGTCTTCTACGCGCTCGTGGGAGCCGGGCGCATCGACAAGACCGAACGCGCCTACGGGCGGCTGGTCGAGCACCTTGGCCGCGCCCGCCGGGCCGGGCTGATCGGCTTCGACGCGATCCGCGACGGCGGCGTCGACATGGCCGCCGTCGAGTGCTTCGACGGCCCCGACCACTTCCACGAGCAGACCGCCCGGCGGATCCGCGCCTACCGCCGCGACCGCCAGGCCGGGCAGGACCGCCGCGTCGAAGTGTGGTGCGAGGCCGCCGGGATGATCCGCCAGCTAGGCCAGGTCGCCGGCCGCTACACGGTGCCCGTCTACTCGGCCGGCGGGTTCGTGTCCCTCAGCGCAACCCGGCGGATCGCCGACCGCGCGCTCGGCCGCGACGTGCCCACGGTCCTGCTGCACGTCGGGGACCTCGACCCGTCCGGTGAGTCGATCTTCGCGGCGATGGCGCAGGACGCCGCGGCGTTCGTGGACGCCGATCGCGTCGCCGACTCTCAGGCGATCACGCCGCCCTCGCCGAGCATGGCCGGCGGCCTCGGGATCGGATGCCGGATCCGAAGGTTCGCCGGTTCAAGCCCGATGGCTGCGGGCTTCGCGGCCTCCGTACCCCTCGACAGACCCCTCCGATGAACGAGCGCGGCCATCCGCAGACCCTCGAAGCTCGGCACCCGGGGAACGCGAACGCCCTCCGCCACGGGGCCTACTCGGGCCGGCGGTCCCTGCCGCCCGAGGCGGTCGAGATCGCCGACTCCCTCATGCAGGCCCCGCACGTCGTGGATCTCGACCGCTACGGGGCGGAGGAGATCGCTGCGCTCGTCGTCCAGATCGACCGGATCGACGCTGCGCTCGCGGACGGGCGGGTTGAGCGCAACGACCGGCCTCGGGCGCTGATCGACCTGCGCGCGCGGCTCTCCGGTCGGCTCGAACGGTGGCTTGCGGCTTACGGCCTCACGCCGGCCAGTCGGGCGGAGTGGGCGGCCCGGCTTGCGAGCGGGGGCCTAGCGGGCGAGATCGCTCGCCGGCAGAGGATCGCGCGGGGCGAGACGCCGTGAGCGACGATCTCCGAGCCGCTCTGGCAGCGATCGCCTACGGGACGGACGCGACCCCCGGCGACCGTCTCCGCGCGCTAGAACGCCTAGGGGAGCTTGCCCCGGTCCACCCGGAGGACGAGGGGAGGCTCGCGATCCGCCGGCACGTCGAGGCGCTCAGCGACGACGCGCTCGACCAGGAACTCGACGCTTTCTTCGGTCCGGAGGTCGTCGAGGAGGCCCTCCGGGGGGAGGATGGGAACTTCCCCCGGCTGGCCGAGGCGATCCGTAGTGCGATCGGACGAGAGGCGGCTCGGCTGGCCGACGCGGAGCGGATCGACCGGGAGATCGAGGAGCGCGCGGAGGCGAGGGCGCGCGAGTTGTACGAGGCCCGCGCGTTCCGCGCCGTCGAGACGCCCGAGGAGGCGCAGGGGGACGACGGGGCAGGGGAGCCGGCGGAGGGCGCGAGCGGGCGGGAGGATCGTCCTCGTCGCCTTCCGGGCGGCTGGAACCTCGACCGCGGCTGGCCCGAGGATCGGCCTTCGCCCTTCCGGCGGCCCTAGCGCGATGCCTCGCGTAGGAGTACGATCGCTCGGTTTCTATAAAAGCGCCCCCGCGACGCGGCAAACGTCCGGGGGCCGGCACCAGGAAAAGAGGTCCTGATGCAACCTCACCCTAACGTCCGCGTGACGGGCAGCCTGCGGCTCCGAGAGGTCCGTGGCGAGCGCAACTACTACGCCCGGGTGAAGGTCGTCGCCGCCGATGGCGAGGTCTTGAAGGACACGCTCAAGCTGATCGGTCCGGTTCACGAGGGGCCGGGGAAGCCGCGTGGTGGGCGGTTTGACCAGGCGGCCGCGATCGAGGCGATGGCGGTCTTGAAGCCGAGGGTCGTCGAGGAGACGCTCGCGGAGCGGGCTGATCGTCCTTCCGGAGTGACGTTCCGCCGGGCGACGGAGGATTTCCTCGTGACGGTCCGCCGGGATCGGGGGGCGAAGCGATCGACGCTGGACGATTACCGCTCGGCGATCGCTCGCCACTTCCTGCCGACGTTCGGCGACGAGCCGCTGGACGGGATCACGCCGGAGGCGGTCGAGGCGTGGCATCGGGGGATCCGGGCTGGCGAGCGCCGGCTCTCCGATGGCCGGTTGAGGCCGTTGTCGAATCGGACGAAGAACAAGCTCGCGACGATCCTTCATGGGATCTTCGCGTTCGCTCGCGACGAGTACGGGACGCCGGAGGTCAATCCGGCGAAGGAGCTAAAGCGGCTGCGCGAGAAGCGGCCGGACGCGATCGACGCGCTCTCGGCGGAGGAGGTCTTCGCTCTGGCTCGGGCGGCGGAGTGCGAGCGGGACGCCGCGATCTTCGTCACGGCGGCTCTCTCGGGGCTTCGGAGGGGCGAGGTTCTCGCCCTTCGCTGGCGCGACGTGAACTTCTCGAAGTCGGCGCTCCGGGTGCGGGCGAGTTACAGCCACGGGGAGGAGGACAGCACGAAGTCGGGGCGGGATCGGACGGTGCCGCTGGCTCGCGAGATCGCCCGGGCGCTGGACGCGCTCTCTCGGCGCGAGCGGTTCACCGATCACGACGACCTCGTGTTCCCGCGGGCCGATGGGGCCTATCTCGACCCGGATGGCGTGAGCGACCGTTGCGCGGAGGCTCAGGACCGGGCGGGGATCCGTCGCCGCCGCGACGGGAGCCGGTTCCGCTTCCATGATCTGCGCCATACGTTCGGGACCCGGGTGATCGAGCGGGCGTCGCCGTTGCAGGTCCAGAAGTGGCTCGGCCACGCCGATTTCAAGACCACGGAACGCTATCTGCACCATCGCGACCAGGAGGACGACGCGAAGCTGATCGACGAGGCGTTCGCGATGGACGCTCCGAGCGAGGTCGTCGAGCTTTCGAGCGCGGCGGCGTGAGGATCGAGGCGGCCGGAACGATCGACGGGGAGCCGGTCCGGGCGGTGTGGCTGGACGGCGAGCTAACGGTGACGCACCCCATCCTCCGCGTCGCGGTCGACCTCGCGATCGAGCGCGGCGACCGCTACGGCTACACCCCAACCGGCCCGTTCTACACCGCTGGCCTCGACGATCCCGTTCAGGTGGTCGTCACCCTCCAAGCGGCCCTGGGCGGCGCGGCCGAGGTCACGGTCGACGATCCGAGCGTCCTCCCGGACCTCGATGCTACGCCGGAGGATGCGCGGTGAGCCGCCGATCCTGCCGCCGCGGTCATTCCGTCCGGAGGGCGGCTAACATTTCGTTAGTTCGACGAAGCTCGCTTCGCGGATCCGGGGACGCCGCTCGACGGCCGAACTGAGGAAGCGAGGTCAGGCGAGGCGGAACTTCCCTCGGGAGGGGACGCGGCCGGGTCGGCTCGGACGACAAGAGGAGCGCCCCTACGCGGGCGCGCGTCGTCTACCGAAACGGAGAAGGCCAGGATGGACCCCATCAACGACGTGCTAGGTGCGATCTCGGAGGATCTCCGGGCGCTGCGCGAGCGCGAGGAGGCCGGCGAGGACGTCGCCGAGGAGCGCAAGCGCCTTCTCCGCGACACCCGCGGCGGCTCCCGGTACGTGAACGAGCACGCGGAGGAGTCCGTCGTCCGTCAGGTCGCGGCCGGCGGCTCGGTCCGGACGGTCCCCCCTCGTAACGGCGCTCGCCCGGATGCCAAGGGCATCGACTTCCTTCGCACCGTGAGGGCCGCCAAGAGCGGCGACGGGCGCGCCTTCGAGGCGCTCACGAAGGGATGGGCCGAGGGGAGCGACGCCTCCGGGGGTTTCCTCGTCCCGCCCGAGCAGCTCCCCGGCTATGTAGAGGCTCGACGGGCAGACGGGCCGCTGCGCGAGCGGTGCGCGAGCTTCGACGCTCGAACCAATGAGGTTTTCGTCGTCGTCGAGGACGGGAGCCTGAGCGTCGAGCACGTCCCCGAGGGCGCGACCAAGCCGAACACAACCGGCAGCGTCGCGCAGAAGATCTCGACCATCCACAAGGTCGCCGGGACCTCGACGCTAACTGACGAGCTTCTCGCCGACACGAACGGAGCGGCCGGCGATCTCGTCGCCCGCCAGTTTGGGAAGGAAATCGGCAGCACGATCGACGCGGCGATCATTTCGGGGACTGGCACCGGCCAGCCCACGGGGATCCGCAACACCGCGGGAGTCGCGTCGACCGCCGTCTCGGGGCAGACCGGGCAGGCGCTTTTCGACTCGATCGTGAACGCCCTCGGGCGGCTCGCGAGCCGCTTCTACACGGCCGACACGATCGCCCTTCACCCTGACGTGATGCCCAAGTTCCTAACCGCGAAGGACAACAACGGCGGGTATTTGTTCCCGGAAGGAATCGCGGCGCGACTCCCGGGCAATCCCGCGGTCGTATGGGACGCGAACCTGCCGAAGAACCTCGGGGCAGGCTCCAACGAGACGCCCGTCCTGATCGGCGAGTTCAAGGCCGCTTGCTTCTTCTTCTCGCGAGAGCCGCTACGCCTCGACGTCTCGACCGACGCGGGCTTCATGACCAACGAGGTCGTCTATCGAGCGGAGGAGCGGTACGGATTCGGGGTCGTCGCCCCTTCCGGCCTAGAGATCCTGACCGGGCTAATCGTCTAGGAGGCGACATGGCATCTAAGAAGAACACCGAGCAGGTCTACGAGCAGGCTCCGGACCCTCGTGGCCGGATCCGCCTCGACCGGCCCGCCACGCCGCAGGAGGCGCAGGCGCAGGACGAGGCCAACCGGGCGGCCTACGAGGCCGAGAGAGCTTCCAGATTCCGTCCTCGCTGAGACGACGGAGAAGGGCCGACGCCGCCCTGCCCCGAACGATCCGGGGGGATCACGGCGGGGTAAGGGCCGGCGCGGCGACTCGCGCTACGCCCGCGAGGGACGAGACGAGCGGACGAGAGGAGCCGTCGACGAGGTAGTCGCGGAGAGTGACCCAAAGGTGTGTGCTAGACGACCCGCCCATCGGCGGGTCGTCGTCTTCCTGGGGCCAGACCCCCGCCATACCCCCGAAGACCCCTAGACGCCGCCATCTACGCTCACCTATCACGCCTAGGACGACCGATCGCGAGGGAGGAGACACGCTCTGGCCGATTTCCCAAGCCGAAGGTCGCGGGTTCGAGACCCGTCGTCCGCTTGGAAACCGCGGAGTTTGCTAGGTCGATCTCTACCAAGAGTCGTTAAGCGACCGCCGCGCTCACGCCGGCGGCCTCAAACCCGTCGAGGACGCCCTCCGCTTCGAGGTGCGTGACTGGGAGACCCAGCCCCCGCGCCTTGCTGGGAGTGTCCACGTGAAGCCAGCGCAGACGCGGCGGCGGCGTCATCGGCGTCATGCCCACGGCCCTCGACCGCTCGGTGCGACGAACTGACCGCGGGATGACATCTGCGTGGACGCGGGCTAGGCACCACCGATTTCCGGGGCTACGCTAGCGCGGCATTCATGCGACGGGGGTCGCCCGATCGTTCGCCCTGCGACTCGACGTCGTCGAAGGCAGAGCAGTGTCGTATGGCACCCAGAGGGAGGTTTCGCATGAAGAAGCAGATGTTCATCGTCGCGCTGCTCGCGGCGGTGCTCTCCAACGTAGGCATGGCCGTGAGCCGCCACATCACCGGGGAGGCGAACGCCGGGCCCGCGGCAACCAAGGTGGAGCTCGTGAACGAGAGCTTCGTGCGCCTGAAGCAGATCAGTCAGGATCTCGGCGTGGTCGAGGACAAGCTCGACCAGACGAACGCCAACACCGCGCTCGTCGTCGACAGGTTGAACCACACCAACGCCGACCTGGACAAGGCGGTCACCGCGCTGTCCAAGTAAGACAGGCGGCCGCCCGCCCGCGGCGCGGGTGACGAGGCCGGGCCCCAGGCGCACGGGGCGAGCGTCTGGCCCCGCGTCCCCTGACTTGCGAGGTGCGGGGCCGGCCACGGCGAGGTTCGCCGTCCAACTATGCGTCGCGCCGTCTCGGTTCGGGCAGGGCGCATCCCGGGTAGCGCGAGCTTCATGGCAAGCCGCAGCGACGCAGGCGACGTTGGGGGCTCCTGGCCCAAGCACGAGACCGAAGTGGCCCTGGGCGTCAACGGCGAGGAGGAGAGGCTGGTCGTCGACACGCGGACGACGCTGCTCGACGTGCTGCGCGAGGAGCTTGGGCTCGTCGGCACCAAGAAGGGCTGCGACCACGGCCAGTGCGGGGCGTGCACGGTCCTCATCGACGGGCGGCGGGCCAACAGCTGCCTCGTGCTCGCGGTGACGCTCGAGGGCTCGGAGGTCGTGACGATCGAGGGCCTGGCGCAGGACGGGCTGCTCCATCCCCTCCAGGAGGCATTCGTCGAGCGCGACGCCTTCCAGTGCGGCTACTGCACGCCGGGTCAGATCTGCTCGGGGATCGGGGTGCTGGAGGAGGCGCGACAAGGCTGGCCGAGCGCGGTCACAGCCGATCTGACTGCGGAGCAGGTGCCCCTCGACGACGACGAGATCCGCGAGCGCATGAGCGGCAACCTGTGCCGCTGCGGCGCCTACGTGAACATCGTGACGGCGATCAGGGACGTCGCGGAGTGAGGCCGTTCGCCTACGAGCGCGCGGGCGACGCGCGGGAGGCGGTCGCGGCGGCCGGGGGATCGGGCGACGGCGTCATGTACCTCGGCGGCGGGACGAACCTCGTCGACCTGATGAAGCTCGGCGTGGAGACGCCCGAGCGCCTCGTCGACGTCTCGCGCCTGGCGCACGATCGCGTCGAGCCCACCGAGGGCGGCGGCCTACGGATCGGCGCGGCGGTGCGCAACGCCGATCTTGCCGCCGACCCGACGGTGCGCGAGCGCTATCCGTTCCTCAGTCAGGCTCTCCTCTCGGGCGCGTCGGGCCAGCTGCGCAACCTGGCGACCGTCGGGGGCAACCTGCTCCAGCGCACGCGCTGTGCCTACTTCCAGGACGTCTCCAAGCCCTGCAACAAGCGTCGCCCCGGCTCGGGCTGCCCCGCGCGGGAAGGCGACCACCGCAACCTCGCCATCCTCGGGCACTCAGATGCGTGCGTTGCCACCAACCCGTCGGACATGGCGGTGCCGATGGCGGCGATCGGGGGCCGGGTGCGCGTCGTCGGGCCGAGCGGTGAGCGCGCGATTCCGCTGCCTGGCCTGCACCGCCTGCCCGGAGGCGAGCCCCAGCGCGACACCGTGCTCGAGCCGGGCGAGCTCATCACGGGGGTCGAGCTCGACCCGCTCGACTTCGCCCAGCGCTCGCGCTACCGCAAGGTCCGCGACCGGGCGTCCTTCGCCTTTGCCGTGGTGTCGGTCGCCGTCGCCGTGGACCTCGACGACGGCATGGTTCGCGACGCGCGCGTGGCCTTCGGCGCGCTGGCCCACGTCCCGTGGCGCGCCGCGCGCGCCGAGCAGGCGCTGCGGGGCGCGCCGGCCACGCCGGAGAGCTTCGCGGTGGCGGCCGATGCCGAGCTCGAGCAGGTTCGGCCGTTGCGCGACAACGCGTTCAAGGTCCCGCTGGCCCGTAACCTGCTGGTCCGCACGCTGGCCGAGCTGTGCGAGGTCGGCGCCTGATGGCCACCGCACCTCCGCTCACCCCCGCGGTCGGCGCGCCGCTGACCCGGATCGAGGCGCGCGAGAAGGTCACGGGCGTCGCGCGCTACGCCGTCGAGCACCCGGCCGACGACGTGGCCTACGCCTGGATCGTGCAGGCGACGATCGCCAAGGGGACCATCCGCCACCTCGACGCGGGCGCCGCTCTCGGACACGACGGCGTCCTTGCCGTCATCTGGCACGAGAACGCGCCGCGCCTGGCCGAGGTGGACGACGGCGAGCTGGCGCTCCTCCAGTCCGCGCGCGTCTCCTATCGGGGGCAGGTCGTCGCCGTGGTGGTGGCCGAGAGCCTCGAGTCCGCCCGCGAGGGCGCGGCGGTGGTGCGCGTCGACTACGACGCCGAGCCCCACGACGTGCAGCTGCGCGCCGACCATCCCGGGCTCTACCGCCCCGAAACGGTCAACGGCGGCTTCGAGCCCGACAGCGAGCAGGGCGACCTCGAGGCGGCGCTGCGCGAGGCGGCGGTGACCGTCGATGAGACCTACCTGACCCCGGCCTTCCACAACAACCCGATGGAGCCCCACGCCACGCTCGCCGTGTGGGAGGGAGGCAACCTCACGCTTTACGACTCCAATCAGGGCGCGCCCAGCGCCCGCGAGACCGTGGCCAAGGTCTTCGAGCTGGCGCCCGAGCGCGTCCGGGTCATCGTCACCCACGTCGGCGGCGGCTTCGGCTCCAAGGGCACGCCGCGGCCCAACATCGTCCTCGCCGCGCTAGGCGCCCGCCACGTCGAGCGCCCGGTGAAGCTCGCAGTCACCCGCCACCAGATGTTCGCCTTCACCGGCTACCGCACGCCGACCGTCCAGCGACTGCGGCTCGGGGCCGACGGCGACGGCCGGCTCACCGCCATCGCCCACGAGGCGGTCAGCCAGAGCTCGACCGTGCGCGAGTTCGCCGAGCAGACCGCGGTCGCCTCCCGCGTCATGTACGCCGCGCCCAACCGGCGTACCACCCACCGCCTGGCCCGGCTCGACGTGCCCACGCCGTCGTGGATGCGCGCCCCGGGCGAGTGCCCGGGGATGTTCGCCCTGGAGTCGGCGATGGACGAGCTGGCCAGCGCCAGCGGCCTCGACCCGATCGAGCTGCGGGTCCGCAACGAGCCCGACGCCGACCCCGAGAACGGGCTGCCGTTCAGCTCGCGCAACCTGGTGGCCTGCCTGCGGGAGGGCGCCGAGCGCTTCGGGTGGTCGCAGCGCGACCCCGCCCCGCGCAGCCGCCGGGAAGGCCGCTGGCTGGTCGGAACGGGGGTCGCCGCCTCGACCTATCCCACCTACCGCTCACCCGCCCAGGCCAGCGCCCGGGCCGAGCCCGACGGCGGCTACGTGGTCAAGATCGGCGCGACCGACATCGGGACCGGCGCCCGCACCGCGCTCACGCAGATCGCCGCCGATGCGCTGGAGGCGCAGGTGGCGCGGGTGCGGGTGGAGATCGGCGACAGCGCGCTGCCCAGGGCCGGCGTGGCCGGTGGCTCGATGGGCACGGCCTCGTGGGGCACGGCCGTCGTGCGCGCCTGCCAGGACCTGCGCGACCGGCTCTCGAGCCACGGCGGAGACGTGCCGGCCGAGGGTCTGGAGGGCACCGGGGACACCGCCGAGGAGATCCAGGCCCAGGAGAAGCTGGCCCGCCACGCCTTCGGCGCACAGTTCGTCGAAGCGCGGGTGGACGCCGACACCGGCGAGGTCCGCGTCCCTCGCATGGTCGGCATCTTCGCCGCCGGGCGGATCGTCAACCCCCGCACCGCGCGCTCCCAGTTCATCGGCGGGATGACCATGGGGCTCTCGATGGCCCTGCTCGAGGAGAGCGTGCTCGACCGCGAGTTCGGCGACTACCTCAACCACGACCTCGCCCAGTACCACGTGGCGGCGTGCGCGGACGTCGGCGAGATCGACGTCGCCTGGGTCGAGGAGGAGGACCACGACATCAACCCCATGGGCTCGAAGGGGATCGGGGAGATCGGGATCGTCGGGACGGCCGCCGCGGTGGCCAACGCGGTCCACCACGCGACGGGAGTCCGCATCCGGGAGCTGCCAATCCACCTGGACCGGCTGGTGGGGTGAGGGCGCCCGGCACGGGCGGCCAGGCCCCGGCTCAGCCGCCCTTGATGCGCTTGAGCTGCGGGTCGTCGGGCGAGTAGGCCGGGTCGGTCTCGAGGTCCTCGGCCGGGCCGGCCTGGCCCTCGCGCTGCGGCGGCTCCGACTCCACGCCCTGATCGGTCAACTGGCCGGACTCGTCTGCATCCTGCTCGGGCTCGGGTCTCTGCTCGGTCATCGTCTCCTCCGGAAAGGGTGTCCTGCCAGGTCACGCTTTCCCGTCTCGGGCGGCCCAAACCCGAGTCGCCGGTCTCGTCGCGCACCGCCCGGCGTGAGAGAGTGAGACCCGTGCCCTCGCTCCCCGATCTCGTGCTCGCCCCGGCCGCTCGCCTCGGCGCCGCGGCCCAGAACGCGCTCGAGGTCGCGCGCTTCGGCGGGCTGGAGACGGGGGAGGTGGCCTCGCCCTACGAGGTGATGGCGCGCCGGCCCGTCTACCGGCTGCGGCGCTACTTCCCCGACGCCGCGGCCGGGCCGCCGGTCCTGCTCGTCCCGCCGCTCATGCTGGCCACCGACGTCTACGACGTCTCGCCGAGCTCGACCGCGGTCGGCCTCCTGCACGCGCGCGGCGTCGATCCGTGGGTCGTGGACTTCGGCGCCCCCGAGCGCGAGGAAGGCGGCCTCGAGCGCACGCTCACCGACCACGTGCTGGCGGTGAGCGACGCCGTCGACCGCGTGCGCCGCCATACCGGCCGCGACGTCAACCTCGGGGGCTACTCGCAAGGCGGGATGTTCTGCTACCAGGCTGCGGCCTACCGCCGCAGCGAAGGGCTGGCCAGCCTGATCACCTTCGGCAGCCCGGCCGACACCCGCGGTGCCCTTCCTTTCGGGATCCCCGAGGCGGTGGCCAGCCGCGGCGCGGGCTTCCTGGCCGAGGTGCTCGGCCGCCAGGCCGTGCCGGCGTGGATGAGCCGCACGGGCTTTCGGCTGCTCGACCCCGTCAAGTCCCTGCGCCAGCGCATCGACTTCGTCCTCCAGCTCCACGACCGCGAGGCGCTGCTGCCGCGTGAGCGCCAGCGGCGCTTCCTGATGGCCGAGGGCTGGGTGGCGTGGCCGGGGCCGGCGCTGGCCGACTTCATGCGCCAGTTCGTGGTCCACAACCGGATGCTCACCGGCGGCTTCCTCATCGAGGACCGGCTGGTCACGCTGGCTGACATCACCTGCCCGGTGCTGACCTTCGTGGGCGAGGTGGACGAGATCGCGCCCGCGGCGATGGTCCGGGCGGTGCGCCACGCGGCGCCGCGGGCCGAGGTCTACGAGGTCGCGCTGCGCGCGGGGCACTTCGGGCTGGTCGTCGGCTCCACGGCGTCGCAGACGACCTGGCCCACGGTCGCGCGGTGGGCCAGGTGGCGCGACGGCCACGGAAGGCTGCCCGACGTCGTCAAGCGGGCGAGCGACGAGGAGGCGGCCGAGGGCTTCGATTCCTCGGCCGGTATCACCGCCCGCTTCGGTCACACCGTCGGGCTGGTCTCGAACGTCGGCTGGGGCATCGCCCGCTCGGTGGTCGGCACGGCGGCGGGGACCGCGGGCGCGGTGCGCGACATCACCGAGGAGGCGGCGCGCCAGCTCCCCCGGCTCACCCGCCTCGAGCGAGTCCAGCCCAACACCCGCATCTCGCTGGGGCTGCTGCTCGACGAGCAGGCCGACCGCGCGCCCGAAGACGTCCTCTTCCTGTTCGAGGACCGCGCCCACACCCAGGCGGCGGCCAAGGGCCGCGTCGACGCCGTCGTGCGCGGCCTGGTCTCGCTCGGCGTGCGCCAGGGCGAGCACGTCGGCGTGCTGATGACCACGCGGCCCAGCGCGCTGACCATCGTGGCCGCGCTCAACCGCCTCGGGGCGGTGGCCGTCCTCATGCGTCCCGACGGCCCGGTCGGCATCGAGGCCGAGCTCGGCCAGGTGGGAAGGATCATCGCCGACCCCGAGCTGGCCGCGCTGGCGCTGGCCCAGGCCTCGGTCCCCGTGCTGGTGCTCGGCGGCGGCGGAGGGCCGCGCAAGCTGGACGCCGAGGTCATCGACATGGAGCGCATCGATCCCGACGAGGTGGCCCTGCCGGCGTGGTACCGCCCCAACCCCGGGCGAGCGCGCGACCTGGCCTTCGTGCTCTTCACCGGCCAGGGCGAGCACACCCGGGCCAACCGCATCACCAATGGGCGCTGGGTGCTGTCGGCCTTTGGGACGGCGTCGTCGGCCGCGCTCACGCCGGCGGACACGGTTTACGCCATCACCCCGATCTACCACCCCTCGGCGCTGCTCATGAGCCTCGGCGGCGCGGTGGCCGGCGGGGCCCGGGTGGCCCTGGCCCGGGCGTTCGACCCGGCGACGTTCTGGGACGAGGTCCGCCGCTACGGCGTGACCATCGCCTCGTACACGTGGACGATGCTCGACTCGCTGGTCGACGCGGCGCGCGACCCGCGCGAGCGCCACCACCCCGTCCGGCTGTTCATCGGCTCGGGGATGCCGCGCGGTCTGTGGGGCCGGGTGACCGAGCGCTTCGACCCGGCGGGCGTGCTCGAGTTCTACGCCTCGACCGAGGGGGAGGCGGTGCTGGTCAACCTCTCGGGGGCCAAGCCCGGGGCGAAGGGCCGCCCGCTCCCGGGGAGCGCCGAGGTCCGGGTCGCCGCCTACGACGCCGAGGCCGGGCGTCTGGAGGAGGGTCGGGACGGCTACGCGCGCGTGTGCGAGCCCGACGAGCCCGGCATGCTGCTGGCCCGCCACCGCCCCGACCTCGCCGGGCCGGCGGGGAACCTGCTGCGCGGCGTGTTCGCCCGCGACGACGCGTGGCTGGCCACCGGCGACTTGTTCCGCCGCGACGCCGACGGAGACCACTGGCTGGTCGACCACGTCCCCGCCCTGATCCCCACGGCGAGCGGGCGGGTGCCCTCGGGCCCGATCCAGGACGCGCTGGGCGACCTCGAGGCGATCGACCTGGTCGTGGCCTACGGGGTGGCGACGGCGCGCGAGGGCGTGGAGGTCGCGGTCGCCGCCGTCACCCTGCGCGAGGGCTTCGAGCTCGAGCCGGGCGAGATCGCCGAGGCGCTGCGGGGCCTGGAGCCCGACGAGCGTCCGAGCGTCGTGCACGTGGTCGACGAGATACCCGTGACCACGTGGTACCGGCCCCTGACCGGGCCGCTGCGCGAGGCGGGGATCCCGCAGGCGGGCGGCGAGCGGCCGGCGTGGCATCGCGACGCCAGCTGGGACGGCTACCGGCGGCTCACCCAGGCCGCGCGGCGGCGGCTGGTCGGCACGAGCGACCGGGCGAAGGCCGTCAGTGCCTGATCCCGGCCGCCGCTCCCGCGTTCCGACGACCTACCAGTGCACCCCGCGCGTCGCCCGCGCGAAGGCGTTGCCGATGGCCGAGGCGCGCTCGTCGAGGGCTCGGTCGTCCCCGCGATCCACCGCCGGGCCGCTGTCGCCCGACCCCCGGGCCGCGCGCGAGTCGCCGAACATCTGGTAGCCGCGGCTTCGCACGAGGTCCATGACCTGCGGGCTGAACGCGTCGGCCAGCGCAGCCACGCTGCCGAAGGCGGGGCTGACCCGTCGCGGACGGCGCACGAGCGCCTGGGCGATCAGCTCGCCCGCCTCCTCGGGGCTGAGGGCGGGGAAGCTCTTGTAGAGCCCCGTCGGGGCGATCATCGGCGTGCGCACGAGCGGCATGTGGATCGTCGTGAAGTGCACCCCGTCCTCGCGCACCTCGGCCTGGACCGCATCCGAGAATGTGTCCAGCGCGGCCTTGGAGGCGATGTAGGAGGAGAACCGGGGCACGCGCGTCTGCACGCCCGCGGACGAGATGTTCACGATGTGCCCCGATCGGCGCTCGCGCATGCTCGGCAGCAGCCTGAGGATGAGGCGCACGGCCGCGAAGTAGTTGAGCGCCATCGTGCGCTCGAAGTCGTGGAAGCGGTCATAGGAGAGCGCGACCGAGCGGCGGATCGAGCGCCCGGCGTTGTTGACCAGGACGTCGACGGGGCCGTGGCGCTCGAGCACCTCGGCGGCCATCCGGTCGATGGCCTCGAGGTCGGTGAGGTCACAGGGATGGACGTGGGCGATCCCGCCGACGGCCTCGATGTCCACCCGGGTCTCCTCGAGCTTGTCGGCGCCACGCGCCACCAGGACCACCACGGCCCCCGCCCCGCCGACGCGGCGCGCCGCCGCCTGCCCGATCCCCGACGACGCGCCGGTGATGAGGACGACCCGCCCGCCCACGGCGTCTTCGAGGCTCTGCGGACCGTGCAGCCGGTCGAGCAGGTTCAGGGGATGAAGCGGAGAGTCGCGCCCGGCCAGGGCGATGGGGCGGGAAGCCAGCTGGCTGGCCGCGCCGATCGGCCGCGCGGCCAGCGAGGCGACCTGCCCGATCAGCGAGCGCCGGCTCATGACGCGGCGGTCGCTGCGGCCGAGCGACCACGGCGTGGCGTCCGCGGCGGGCGGCCGTCGGGCGCCGGCAGGCCGTCGTGGAGCGCCAGCAGGTGGGCGCGCGTCGCCTTCCAGCGCCGCTCGACTCCCCGGTCGCCGTGGAAGCGCAGCATGGCCAGGCCGCGGATCGAGGCCATCGTGGTGTCCAGCAGGCCGTCGGCGCCGGGTCGAGCCGACATCTGGGGGAAGAACTCGGCCGCCACCTCGGCGACGCGGTGGCTGACGTCACGGGCCACCACCGCCATGCTCTCGCGGATCTCCTCGTCGGTGCGCGCGGCGACCCAAAGCTCCATCGTCGCCTGGAAGATCGGCCCGTTGTGGACTCGCCACAGCTCGTCGAGGGCGCGCGCCAGGCGCTGGCGCTCGTCGCCCAGGTCGCGGCCCCCCACCTGCTCGCGCAGGCCCCGTTCGAGCTTGGCGGCGACGTAGCGCACGGCCTCGCCGACGAAGGCACCGCGGGTGGGGAAGTAGTGCATCTGGGTCCCCTGGGAGACGCCCGCGCGCTCGGCCACCCGGCGCGTCGTGAGGTTGGCGTAGCCCTCCTCGACCAGGACGGCGATCGCCGCGTCCAGCAGGGCGCCGCGGGTGGCCGCCCGGCGCTCGGCCTGGGTGCGCCGCCGGGGCGGGGTGGCAGGACGCCTCCGCGTCGTCGCTCCGCCACTCACGTTGCGTGCTGCTCCTGGAGCTCGCGCTTGAGGACCTTGCCCGAGGGGTTGCGCGGGAGCGCGTCGACGAAGGACACGTCGCGCGGCACCTTGAAGCGCGCCAGGTTGCCCTTGACGAAGTCCTTGACCTCCTGCTCCGAGAGCTCGCGGCCGGGCTTGAGCGCCACGAAGGCGGCCAGCCGCTTGCCCCATTCGGGGTCGTCGACCCCGATGACCGACGCCTCCTCGATGGCCTCGTGGGTGAGCAGCAGCTCCTCGACCTCGCCGGGGAACAGGTTCTCCCCGCCGGAGACGATCATGTCGTCGTCGCGCCCGTCGATGAACAGGCGGCCGGCCTCGTCGAAGTGGCCGATGTCGCCGCTGGACATGAGGCCGTCGAGGACGTCCTTGGTCTCGCCGCCGGTGTAGCCCTCGAACTGGAAGGTGTTGCCGACGAAGATGCGCCCGCGGCGGCCCGGCCCGACCACCGGCCGCCCGTCGCCGTCGTAGAGGCGCACGGTGGTGCCGAAGGGCGGGCGCCCGGCGCAGCCCGGCGCCTCGCGCAGGTCCTCGGGGGTGGCGAAGGTCGCCCAGGCGACCTCGGTGGAGCCGTAGAGGTTGTAGAGCGTGTCGCCGAAGGCGGCCCGTCCGCGTCGGGCCAGCTCGGCCTCGAGTTGGGAGCCGGAGACGAAGACGATCCGCAGCGAGGAGACGTCGAAGCGCCCTGGCTGCGCCTCGATGCAGGCCACCATCCGCTGGAGCATCACCGGCACGACGATGAGCGCCGTGCAGCGATGCTCGGCGATGGCCTCGAGCGCCGCCTGGGGCTTGAAGCGCCGGTGGGTGACGATGGTCGAGCCCAACCCGATGGCCACGATGCTCTGCGCGAAGCCCAGCGCGTGGAACATCGGGGCGGCGATGTAGGTGGACTCGCGGCCCCGGAACGGCACCTTGGAGAACAGCGCGCCCATCGGAGCCAGCGAGCGCCCCTGCGAGCGCGGCGCGCCCTTGGGGGTGCCGGTGGTCCCGCTGGTGAGCAGGACGACCGACGAGCGCCCGTCGGGGGCGTCGGGCACCTCGCCGTCGTGCGCGGCGATCAGGGCATCGAGGGTGTCGTCGCCGGGCGGTCCGTCGGTCCAGGCCAGCAGCCGACCCCGCGGCGCCTCGATGCTCTCGACGAGCTCGGTGTACTCCTCGTCGCAGACCAGCAGGTCGACCCCCTCGCGCGCGCAGACCTCCCGCAGCTGCGGGCCGGCGAAGTCGGTGTTGAGGTAGAGAGCCCGCGCGCCGAGCTTCGTGGCGGCGAAGGTGATGTCGAGCAGCCCCCGATGGTTGCGGCAGAGCACTCCGATCCCCTCGGCGGCGCCGACCCCGCGGTCGCGCAAAGCGCAGGCCAGCGCGTCCGAGCGGCGGTCTAGCTGGGCGAAGGTCACGCTGCCTCGCTCGTCGACCAGGGCGGTCCGTTCGCCGTGGCGCAGCCCGGCGATGACGATGGCGCTGCCGATCGGTCCGTAGCGGTCGATGGCCCGGGCCACCGCGGCCAAGCGCTGCGGGCTCTCGGGGGCGAGCAGGCCGGCGCGCGCGCCCATGGCCAGGGCGTGCACCTCGAGCGCTCCGCGGGCGGCGAGCGCGGCGGCGGGGCGGACGAGGTCGGCGAGCCCTGGCATGCCGGCACTCTAACGCCAAAACTTTTCAATCGCCCGAATGATTTGTGCGGTACGGTCGGCGCCTTGGACACTCAACGACACACCCGAGCAGGCCGCCTACCGTCGGCGGGTCCGGGCGTGGTTGAGCGAGCACGGCCACGAGTCCCCGCCGCCGTCCGCGGGCTGCACGTGGAGGACCCGGCGCCCTACCGGCGTTGGCAGGCCAAGCTCGCCGACGCCGAGCTCGTCGCCGTGACCTGGCCGCGCGAGTACGGCGGCGCCGGGCTGGGGCCGGTCGAGGAGCCGAGCTCCTCCACGCCCACGCCGACGGCCACGAGCCCGTGCTCGTCGGCAACTCGCTCGGCGGCGTGGGATCGATCCGGGCCGCGCAGGACCCCGACCTCCCGCTGGCGGGCGTCGTGGCCATCTCGCCGGCCGGGCTCGGCCACCGGCGCTGGGTCGACGTGCTCGAGCGCGAGCCGCTGCTCTATCGGGTCGCCACATCGCCGCTCCCGATGCCCATGGCCGCGGTGCGCTGGGCCAGCCGCCTCGCCTACCTGCGCCTGGCGGTGGGCGACCGGCGCCGGGCCGACCCCGAGACGGTGAGCGCGTACCTCGGCCAGTACCGCACCCGGGCCGATCTGACACGGATGGTCCGCAACGCCCGCAGCCTCCTGCACGAGCTGGCTCTCTCTCATGCCCACGGTCACCTAGTCCCTCGACATCCCCGCCCCGCCCGACCGCGTGTGGGCGGTGGCCAGCGACCTCGGCCGCTACGGCGAGTGGAACACCACGCACAGCGGTTTCCCCGAGGGGACGCCCGAGCTGGCTCCCGCCGCCACCTTCAAGCAGAAGGTCACGATCATGGGCATGCCGGGCGAGGCCACGTGGACGGTGGCCGAGCTGGAAGCACCCAGCCGGCTGGTGCTCGACGGGCAGGGGCCCATGGGCGTCAAGCTCGCCCAGCGGCTGGAGCTGGCCGGAGAGGGCGACGCCACCTCCGTGTCGTTGACCGCCACCTTCGACGGCGGCGCGCTGGCCGGCCCGATGGGCGACGTGGTGGCCAAGTCGGCCGAGAAGGCGGGGGCCGAGTCGCTCGAGCGGCTGCGGGCGCTGGTGACGTAGGGCCCGCGCCCCCGCCGGGGTGCCTACGCGCCGGCGGCTCCGGCCGGTCAGAACACCACGGTGGTCGCGCCGTCGAGCAGCACGCGGTCCTCGCAGTGCCATCGGACGGCGCGCACGAGCACGGTCCGCTCGATGTCGCTGCCGAGCCGGCGCAGGGCGTCCACGTCGTCGCGATGGGAGACGCGGATCACGTCCTGCTCGATGATCGGCCCGGCGTCGAGCTCCTCGGTGACGTAGTGGGCGGTCGCGCCGATGATCTTCACCCCGCGCCCCTTGGCCCGCTCGTAGGGGCCGGACCCGGCGAAGGCGGGCAGGAACGAGTGGTGGATGTTGATCACCGGCGCGCCGACCTGCGCCAGGACTCGGCCGGAGAGGATCTGCATGTAGCGCGCCAGAACGACGAGGTCGAAGCCCCGCAGAAGTTCGAGCTGGCGAGCCTCGGCCTGCCCCTTGGTCTCGGGCGCGACCGCGACGTGCTCGAACGGCACGCCGAAGCGGGCGACCTCGTCGTGCAGGTCGGGATGGTTGGAGATGATGAGTGCCACGTCGACGTCCGCGAGCTCGCCTCGTCGCCAGCGCCACAACAGGTCGACGAGGCAGTGGTCCTCGCGCGAGACCATGACGGCCACGCGCTTGGGCGTGTCGGCGCTGCTCAGCTGCCAGCGCATGGCGAACGGAATGGCGATCTGCGCGGCGAAGTCGTCGCGCAGGGCGCCGAGCGCCGCCTCCAGGCCCTCAAGGTGGAAGGCCATGCGCAGGAAGAACCGCCCGCCTTCCGGGTCGGTCGAGTACTGGTCTGACTGGGCGATGTTCGCTCCGTGCTCGTGCAGGAAGCGCGAGACGGCGGCGACGATGCCCGGCCGGTCCGGGCAGGTGACCACGAGCCGGCCGATGTCCGCGCGCGGCGAGCCGCGGGGCGGCGTGCTCGCGCCTGCGTCCGCGGGCGGGATCGCCGGATCCATGAGCCGGAAGCTACACGGGCTCGAGGCTGCCTCTGGCGCCCGCCGCCGGGGCGGGGACGCCGCTGCTCGCTATGCCCTGGGCGCCATCGCCCGGCGGCGAAGCGCCCATGCCAATCCGACCAGGCCGGCCACGCCGGCGACGGCGGCGACGATGGCCCACCAGGGCACGCTGCCGCCGCCGGCCCGCCGCTTGCGCGCGGCGGCGGCCACGGCCTGCGGGGACGGGACCCAGTCGGTCTCCCCCCTCAAGGCGACCCGGCGGCCCGCCACCTCGACGGGGATCGTCCAGGTGCGCAGCCGAGCCGGCCGGGCGGCGAGGGCCACCGCCTCCGGAGGCTGCCCGGGGGGGTAGCGGGCCCGCGAGTCCAGCCACGCGTAGCTGGGCGCATCGGCCTGGCGGCGCCACACCGGGGGCGCGGAGGCGTCCGCCGCGACGCGGGGCGCCTCCCCGCGAGCGCGCAGGTCGTCGAGATGGGTCGGGCTGCGCTCGTTGACCTCGACCCCCCGCGGCGAGAAGCGCGCGAAGGGCTCACCCTCGCGCCCCAGCACGGTCACCGCCCCCCCGCCCGTCCAGCTCAGGAAGAGTCCCGGCACGCGCCCCGGCAGGACGACGGCAGAGAGGCCGGGGGCCGGCGAGGGCGGCGAGACCAGGCGGGGCGTGATCGATCCCAGCACGGGACGGAACTCGACGTGGCCGGTCACCCGCGCGCTGCCTCCGGCGAAGCGCAGGGGGATCGACCAGCGCCCGAGCACCGCCGGGCGGCCGGCGGCGCGCACCCGTGGGGGGACGGTGGACACGCCGCCGTCCAGGCGCCCGTCGAACCACGCCCAGGCCGGCTCGCGCGCGACCCGTGCCCAGCGGGCCGGCCCGCCGTGCTGCGCGCGTGGGGGGACCCGTCCGGCGCCGCCCGGCACGCCGGTCTGGTACCACCACGCCGAGCTCAGGTTGGCTTCGACCCCTCCGGGCCCGATCCGCAGGAAGGGACGGCCGTCGGGCCCCAGCACCTCGACCGGGGAGGAGGACCGGTTCACCAGGGCCAGCTCGGGGCCCAGGCTGTAGGCGACGCTCGCGCTGACCCCGGGCAGTGCGGGGGAGATCGCGTCCGCGGTGGTGGCGATGGTCGGGTCGGCCTCGTGGGCCGCCGCCGGCGGCGCGGCGCAGGCCAGCGCCGCGAGCAGCGGGGCGGCCAGCCCGAGGAGGGGACTGCGAGCCGGCCGGCGCACGACCAGCCCGAGGAGGGCGCGCCGAGTCGGCCGCGGAGCCGTCAGCGCCGCGCGCCTACTTCTTGTGGCCCAGCGGATCCGTCACGCCGGGCACCTTGGGCAGCTTCGGGAGGCCGCCGTCCTTGCCCTTGTCGCCGCCGCCCGGCAGCGACGGCACGCTCGGCAGCTTGGGCAGGTTGGGGAGGTCGGGCACGCCGGGCACCTTGGGCAGGTCGGTCGGAAGGCTGGGCAGGCCGGGAGCGGCGGGGGACGTCGGCCCGACGGGCTGGTTGGCCGGCGCCTTGCCGGCCACGAACACCTGCTTGGCCACCGAGGGCACCAGCCCCTTGGCTGTCTGGCGGTTGACGAACAGCATGTAGGGCCCGGGCGTGGCGACGTTGCCGTCGGGCGGCGTGGCCACCGTGAGCCGGTTCCCGTTGCGGGCGATGACCGGCAGCTCGACGTTGCGCTGAGAGGCGTCGACCAGGTGGGTGACCGCCAGGTTGCGCACCAGGACCACGCTGGCAATGTCGCGGGCGTTGCCGCCGACCTGGAGGTTCATCGTCCCGCCGTAGCCCACCTTGGCCGGCGCCTTGGCGATCTTGGGCCGCCCGCCCCAGAACATGTACGGCGGGCTGTAGATCTCGAAGGTGGCGTCGCGGCCGTTGGGCGCGAACGGCGGCCCCAGGCTCTTGTTGCTCGCGTAGAGGGTCGAGATCGTGGCGTGGCCGCCCACCAGCACGCGCCCGTCCTGGAGCAGCACCGCGGTGTTGTGGTAGGTGCGCTGGCGGTGCGCCGTGGCCATCGGCTTCCACGTCTGGCTTACGTGGTCGAAGATCTCGGCGCGACGGATGGCGATCTCCGTCCCCGGCGTGACCACCTCGTCGCGGTCGGCGCCCGAGAAGGCCATGACGTCGCCGGTGGGCAGCAGCAGCCCGGTCGAGTACCAGCGGCCCTGGTTGAGGGGGCCCGTCTGCTTGGAGCTCATCGTCTCCTTGCCGGGAACGGTTGTGTCGACCGTGGTGATGCTGGAGTCCGGGGTGGCCACGTAGCCGCCGGGGCTGGTGCCGAGCACGCCACCGGCGGTCAGGAACTGCGCCTTGGTGTATTGGCCCTTGGGGTCGGGCTTGAGCGGCAGCTCGACCGAGAAGGTCGAGCCGCGGAAGGCCGGCCCGGTCGTGCCCAGGCGCGGGACGCCGAGGTCGGTCCACTTCCGGGTGGCCGGGTCGTAGGTGGCCGAGACATTCCACAGCGCTTCGTCGTAGGACTGGCCGGCCGGGTTGAAATCCTGCCCCGCCGCGTCGTAGAAGACGTGCCCGTCGGGCAGCAGGTGCAGCCGGGGGAAGAGGGGCAGCGAGCGCTTGCCGCTGCTTCCGTTGTCCTTCCACTTGCCGGTATCGGGGTCGTAGGTCTCGGTCTCCTCGACGTTGGTCCCCGAGCCCTGGACACGATCGGGGTACAGGGGCTTGATCAGCTTCTGCACGCCGCTGACCACGAACACCCGCCCGTCGGCCAGCTCGACCACGCTTGGGTACCAGCGGCCGATGTGGGTGTCGCCGGTCTGCGACCAGGTGTTGGACTTGGGATCGTAGATGCGCGTGGCGCGCAGCCCCTCGAGCTCCGACTCCCCGTAGCTCTCGCCGTTGACGGTGGCGATCTTGGGGTCGTCGTAGTAGTCGGTGCCGCCGGTGACGAGGATGCGCCCGTCGGAGAGGAAGGTCTGGTCCGAGCAGAACAGCGCGCCGTCGTTGTCGTGCTTGTTGTCGGTCGTGCCGGGGATCAGCGGGTGCTCGCTGGGGTTGCCCTTCGGGTTGGCCCCACCGTCGACCGGGGAGGGCTCGCTCCACTTGGGATGGCCGTCGTTGAGCTTGAGCAGGCGGCTCTGGTCGTTGGCGGCGACGTTGCCGTACTCGAGGACGATGCTGTTCTTGATGTTCTCGGTGCCCTCGAGGGCGTCCCAGTAGAAGATGTTGCCGCTGGGCAGGGAGACGAGCGTCCCGGCCGCCGGCTTGCAGTGCTTGGAGCCGTCGGGCTGGTCCACGCACTCCTGGTCGGTCTTGTGGCCGTCGATCGTCGGCTCGACGAAGGGCTCGCTGAAGGAGCCCACGCTCGCGGCGTCGCCCGAGCCGCTGCCGGCGCCGGCGACGCCGGGGACGAGGAGCACCCCGCCCAGCGACAGCCCGGCCAGCACGCCGATCAGGGCCCGCGCCCGCGGCTTGCTCGCTCGGTCGGGTCGCCGGCGTGGCTCTACGTTCATGCCCCCTGCCTCCCGGTCCTGTTCGCGCAGCCCATCGGCGCGCTCGAGCGCACCCTGAGCCAGGGTAGAGGCGCAGCGCCGGGCCCACAACGTGGGCAGCCCACGAATCCCCAGCGGCTGACTTGTGCGCCGCCAACAGGGCTTGGCGGGTTCGAACTCGCCGGCTCGGGCGGTCGGGTGCCTGGGCAGTCGCGGCGGCGGCACGTGAGCCGTCCGGCGAGTGGAGGACGGCGTGCCGGGGTAGACGCCGGCCAGGTGAGGGGATGACCACCAACCTGGCGAGCGTCCTCACGGACTCGGCCCAGCGTGACAGTGAGCGCACGGCGCTCAAGCTCGACGACGCCGAGCTCTCCTACGCGATGCTCGACGAGGCCTCGGCGCGAGGCGCCGCCCTCCTGGCCTCCAAGGGCTTCGAGCCGGGCGACCGCGTCGGGATCATGCTGCCCAACGTCCCCTACTTCGCCGTCGCCTACTACGGCGTGCTGCGGGCGGGCGGCGTCGTCGTGCCGATGAACGTGCTGCTCAAGGGGCGCGAGGTGTCGTTCTACCTCACCGATCCCGGCGCGAAGCTGGTCTTCGCCTGGCACGAGTTCATCGACGCCGCCGAGAAGGGCGCCGAGGAGGCCGGAGCCGAGGTCATCGCGGTGGAGCCCGGGGGCTTCGAGGAGCTGCTCGGCGGCGTCGAGCCCGACCGCGAGGTGGCCGAGCGCGACGGCGGCGACACCGCGGTCATCCTCTACACGTCGGGCACCACCGGGCAGCCCAAGGGCGCCGAGCTCACCCACGACAACCTGACCCGCAACGCGCAGGTGGCGGCGCGGCTGGCCCAGGTCGACGCCGACGACGTCCTCCTGGGCGCGCTGCCGCTGTTCCACTCCTTCGGCCAGACCTGCGGGCTCAACGGCGCGATGTCGGTCGGCGCCAAGCTCTCGATGATCCCGCGCTTCGACCCGGCCAAGGCGCTCGAGATCATCCAGCGCGACCGCGTAACGGTGTTCCAGGGCGTCCCGACGATGTACGGGGCGATGCTCAACCACCCCGAGCGCGACTCCTACGACACGTCCTCGCTGCGGGTCTGCATGTCCGGCGGGGCGGCCATGCCCGGCGAGGTCATGCGCGGCTTCGAGGAGGCCTTCGCGTGCAAGGTGCTCGAGGGCTACGGGCTCTCGGAGACCTCACCGGTGGCCTCGTTCAACCACCCCAACCGCGAGCGCAAGCCCGGCTCGATCGGCACCCCCATCGAGGGCGTCGAGATGAAGGTCGTCGATGACGACGGCAAGGAGGTCGACCAGGGCGAGGTCGGGGAGATCGTCATCAAGGGCCACAACGTGATGAAGGGCTACTGGGAGCGCCCCGAGGCCACCGAGGAGGCGATCGTCGACGGCTGGTTCCACTCCGGCGACATGGGCAAGGTCGACGAGGACGGCTACTTCTTCATCGTCGACCGCAAGAAGGAGCTGATCATCCGGGGGGGCTACAACGTCTACCCCCGGGAGATCGAAGAAGTCCTGTACGAGCACCCTGCCGTGGCGGAGTGCGCGGTGATCGGCATCCCCGACGAGAGCATGGGCGAGGAGGTCGCCGCCGCCGTCGCCCTCAAGGGCGGCCAGGACGTCGACGAGGACGAGCTCAAGGCCTACGTCAAGGAGAACGTGGCCGGCTACAAGTACCCGCGGCGGCTGTGGCTCGTCGACGAGCTGCCCAAGGGGCCGACCGGCAAGATCCTCAAGCGCGAGATCGAGGTGCCCGAGTCGGTGCGGTCAGGCTGAGCGGCCCCTTCGGCTGTGGCGGGTGCACAACACCCGCTCCCGGCTGGAGCGCACCGACAACGCCCGCTCCCACGCGCCAGGTTGGGCTCGCCTTTTCGGTGGGAGAGGTCCACAATCGGGCCATGGAGGGGAGGAAGCCGTAGCGGTCGCGGCCAGCCGGGAGGCGGTCAGCGGCGAGGTCCGCCGGATCGCCGGCGTGCTCGAGGAACGCCGCTCCGAGCTGTCGGACGCCGCCGTCGCGGCAATGCTCGAGGCCATACCGGCCTACGGCGAGCTGGGCGACGAATTCGTGCGCGACTTGCGCGACCACGTCGACGCGCACTACGAGACCCTGCTGCGCACCCTGGGCCAGGAGCGCGCGGTCACCGCGCAGGAGTTGGCCTTCGTGCGGGCGCCGGCCAGCCGCCGGGCGCGCAACCGGGTGGCGCTGGCCGACTTCCTGCACGCCTTTCGCGTGGGCCAGCAGGTGCTGTGGGACGCGCTGGTCGAGGAGGCCGGGCGCGGCGAGCATGCCCGCGACGCCGCTCTCTCGCTCGCCGGCCCGATCATGCAGTACATCGACCACGTCAGCACGCACGCCGGCGAGGTCTACCTCGAGGTCCAGCAGCGCCTGATGGCCGACGCCGACCGGGCCAGGCGCGACCTGCTCGAGCACCTGCTGGCCGGAGAGGAGCCCTCGGCGGGGCCGATGCTCGCCCTGGCGCAGGAGCTGGGGCTGGGTCCCGGCGTGCCCACGCTGCTGGCCGCCGTCGTGCCCGCCGGGCCGCGGCACGGCGGCGACGGCCTCCAGGGGGCGGCCGACGCGCTGACGGCGATCGCGCCGCCGGGAGGGTCGGCGCTCGTCGTGGTTCGCCACAACGAGGTGGTCGCCGTGGCGCCGATGGGAGGCGACGGCCCCGGCGAGGCGTGCCGCCGTGTCGAGGAGGCGGCCACCGAGACCGGGCGGCGCGGGCTGGCGCTGGCCGTCGGGGTCAGCACGCCGGCCGAGCGCCTCGAGCAGCTCCCCCGTGCCTATCGCGAGGCCTGCGACGCGCGCGATCGCGTGCCCGAGGGGGGCGGCGTGCTGGCGCTACCGACCCTGTCGGCCTTCGCCTACCTCAACGCCTGCGCCGACGAGACCGCCCGGCGGCTGGTCGACGAGCGCACGCGCACTTTCCTCGAGGAGGACCGCGCGAAGGGCGGCGCCCTGGTCGAGACCCTGCGGGCCTTCGTGGACTGCGACCTCAACGTGCGCCGCGCCGCCGGGCGCCTCTACGTGCACCCCAACACCGCCCACTACCGGCTCGGCCGGATCGCCGAGCGCACCGGGCGCGACCTGCGCCGGGTGACCGACCTCATGGAGCTCATGGTGGCGGTCGACATCCTCGAGCCCCGCTCCACCCCAACCCGCGGGGACGGGTGATTCAGCCCGTGGGCACCGACGAGCCGGCGAGGAAGAAGAACCACACCCCGGCGGCCAGGGCGGCGATGGCCACCGAGACGACCATGATGATGTCGAGCACGCCCGTCGGCCGGATCACCTCGCGCTCTCCGCGCATCGAGCGCATCCAGGGCAGGGGGAGGTTGACCGTCCCCTCGCTGCCGGTCACCCGTTGGTAGGCCCGATTCAGGCGCGAGAGGATCATGGCGTCGATGATCACGCTGACCAGGATCCCCACCCCGACCAGCATGTAGGGACCCATCGAGGGCTGCGTCGTGCTGACGAGCTGCGAGGCGAGGTACAGCCACCCCAGGGGGATCCCGATCCACAGCATCATGGCGCAGACGACCATGAGCAGGACGAGCGCCGTCGCGCCCAGCCTGGCGGCGACCTTGGTCACACAGGAAGCATAGCCCCGGCTCCAGCAAGGCGGTCGGGCAGGGCCCGCCGCGCTGGCGGGCCGGGGAAGGGCGTTTGGGATACTGGGCGCAGCGATGGCTCCTGAGCGCAAGCGACGCATCCGCCTCGTGGTGGCGCTGAGCGCCGCCGTCCTGCTGGCCGGCGCGCTTGTCTACACCTCGTTCAGCGCCTCCAGCGAGGCGCGTGCCCCCAGCCAGCTGGCCCACTCGGCTCAGACCGGGCGCTCCTACCAGCTCACCGGCAAGGTCGTCGACGGCTCGATCCGCCACCAGGGGGCCGCGCTCCTCTTCCGGGTGCGCGACCGCGCGGGCAGCGGCTCGATCCCCGTGCGCTACGTCGGCGAGGTGCCCGACCCCTTCCGGGACGGGCGCGAGGTGATCGTCAACGTGCGCAAGCAGGGCGACGTGTTCGTGGGGGAGAGGGACTCGCTGGTCACCAAGTGCCCGTCGAAGTTCTCCAAGAGCCAGTCCCAGCCCAGCTAGTGCCCCCTTCCGCACTCACGCTCGGCGGTCGGAGGCGCTAGCCCGATGCCCACGCTCGGTCGCGCCTGCCTGATCCTTGCGTTGGCCGCCGCCCTCTACGGCATCGCCGCCTCGCTCTACGGGGCGAGGACCGGGCGGCGCGACTGGGTGGCGTCGGGGCGCCGGTCGGTCTACGCGCTGGCGGGCATCCTCACCGTGGCCTTCGCCGTGCTCGAGGCCGCCTTCTTGCGGTCGGACTTCTCGCTCGACGTCGTGGCCGGCCACTCGAGCACGAGCACTCCGCTCTTCTACAAGGCGGCCGCGGCCTGGTCGTCGCAGGAGGGCTCGCTGCTGCTGTGGGTGTGGCTGCTCTCGCTGTGGTCGAGCCTCGTCCTCTTCCTCACGCGCCGGCGCGCGCGCGAGGTCGCTCCCTACGCCACCGCGGTGCTGCTGGGCTTCGGGGCCTTTTTTTCGGGGCTGACCGTCTTCTTCGCCAACCCCTTCGCGCTGTCGAACCCGGTCCCGCCGGAGGGGATGGGGCTCAACCCGCTGCTGCGCCACCCGAGCATGATGATCCACCCCCCGATGCTCTACTCGGGCTACACGCTGTTCACCGTGCCCTTCGCTTTTGCCATCGGGGCGCTGTTGGCGCGGCGGCTGGACGCGGAGTGGATCGCGCTCACCCGGCGCTTCGCGCTGGCCGCCTGGCTGTTCCTCGGCGTGGGGATCCTGCTCGGGGCGCGCTGGTCCTACGTCGAGCTGGGATGGGGCGGCTACTGGGGGTGGGACCCGGTCGAGAATGCCTCGCTGATGCCGTGGCTGACGGGCACCGCGCTGCTGCACTCGGTGATGATCCAGGAGAAGCGCGGGATGCTGAAGGTGTGGAACGTCTCGCTCGTCCTGGCCACCGGGACGCTGGCCGTGCTCGGGACGTTCCTCGTGCGCTCGGGCATCCTCAACTCGATCCACGCCTTCGGGGCCTCGACGCTGGGCGTGCCGTTGCTCGTCCTCATCGGCGCCATGGTCGCGGGCTCGGTGTGGCTGGTGGTCTCCCGCCGCGCGGCCCTGCGCTCCGAGCACCAACTCGACTCGCTGCTCTCGCGCGAGGCCATCTTCCTGTTCAACAACCTGGTTTTGGTCGGCCTGTGCGTGGTCGTGTTCTGGGGCACCTTCTTCCCCCTGATCTCCAAGGCGGTGACCGGCGACGAGGCCTCGATCGGCGCGCCGTGGTTCGACGACTACATGGTCCCGCTGACCCTGGTGCTGGTCCTGCTCTCGGGGATCGGCCCGGTGATCGCGTGGCGCGCGGCCTCGCCGCGCAACCTGGCGCGCAGCTTCGCCGCCCCACTGGGCGCGGCGCTCGTGGTCGGGGTCGGCCTGACCCTCGCCGGAGCCGCGGCCCGACCGCTGGCCCTGGGCATGTTCTGCGCGGCGGCCTTCGTCGCCGTGGCCGTCGGGCAGGAGTTCTGGCGCGGCACCCGGGCGCGGCGGGCGGTGTCGGGGGAGCCGGCGCCGGTCGCGCTGGGGGCGCTCGTGCGCCGCAACCGGCGCCGCTACGGGGGCTACCTCGTTCATGTCGGGATGGCGGTGCTCTTCGTCGGGGTGGCCGCGTCCTCGGCCTTCCAGCACGCCCGCGACGTGCGGTTGACGCCCGGGCGCAGCGCCCGCGTGGGGGGCTATGACGTGACCTACGTGCGCCCGACGGTGGGGATGGTGAGCGAGAAGCTCTCGCTCGGGGCGGTGCTCGACGTCAGCCGCGCCGGCCGCCATGTGGCCACCCTGCGCACGTCACGCGGCTATTACCCGTCGCAGGGCGCGACCGGCGGCGGGCCGATCGCCCGCTTCTTCGGAGGCGAGAGCACGACCGAGGTCGGCCTGCGGGCCGGGATGCGCCGCGACGTGTGGAGCGCCCTCCAGCAGATCGACTTCCGCTCGCTGGAGCCGTTCATCCGCGAAGCCGACCGGCGCTTCCCCGCGGCCAGCCCCCAGCTCCAGGGCTTCCTCATCGCGAGCATCGCCCAGCACTACGAGGACCATCCCCCGGCTGCCACGTTCCGTCTCATCGTGTCGCCGCTGGTGACCTGGATCTGGTTGGGCGCGCTCATCGTGGCCGGTGGGGCGCTGATCGCCCTGTGGCCGGCGCCGGCGGTCGCCCGGGCGCGGGTGCGGGCGATCTACGCCCGCCGGCTGGCGCGTGTGCCGGGCCAGGCGTAGCCTGCGCGCGCCCCGGCCACTGTGCGCTTCGACCCGCTTCAGTTCGTGCTCGTCCTCGCCGTGCTGGCCGCGGCGGTGGCATTGATCTCGGGCCCCTTGCGCGCGCCCCGTGGCGAGGCCGATGACGCCGGCTCCCACGAGGCCCAGGCCGACGCGGCCGCTCTGGAGGCGGCCAAGGAGGCCAAGTACCGCGAGATCCGCGAGGCCGAGCTGGACTTTCGCACCGGCAAGCTGTCGCGGGAGGACTGGGAGGCAGTGGACCGGGATCTGCGCAGCGAGGCGCTCGAGATCCTCGGCCGGCTCGATCGCCTCGGCGCCGACGGCGACGGCGCGGGCGGTGGCGGTCAGCCCGCCCGGTCGAGCCGCCACACGACCTCGTAGCGCAGCGCCTCGCCCTCCAGCAGCGCGCCGAACTGGGCCTCGAGCGCGGGAAGCTGGGTGGCGTAGGCGCTCACCGCGGCGCGCTTGGCGCGAAGCGCGCGGTCGTCGAGCGCGTGGACCTCGGCGGCGGGCGGCCCCGCGCGGACGGAGGCCGCGAGCCGGTGGTCCCACACCGCCTCCGGCCGCAGGTCGTCGCGCGGCTCCTGGCCGGTGACCCAGGACGGCCAGCCGAAGACCAGGCAGTGCGGCACGTCGGCGTAGAGAGCGACCCGCCGGCCCCGGCGCCCGAGCTCCAAGGCGGCCGCGCGCACCGCCTCGTGGCTGGGATGCCCGTCGAGCGCCGCCGGCGCGTAGAGGCAGGCGGCGGCGGCAGTGGCCTGCGCGATCGGCTCGGCCAGTGCCGGGCCGGACTCGACGCCGGCCCGGTACTGGCCGCCGACCAGCCCGAGGCCGTCCGGCGCGCGGCCGGTGCTGGCCAGGGCCGCCCGGTCCTCGGCCTGGCGCTCCCTCCAGCGCTCGATCGCGTCTTCGGCGCCGGTCAGCCGATCCCACCAGCCGGGCCCGGGCCGCTCGGGGCGGCCGTCGAAGACGTTGAGCACGTGGACCTCGCCCGGGCCGGCGAGGACATGCCAGAGCGAGAGCACGGCGTCGTCGGGATGGGGGGAGAGGATCGTGGCGCTGGGCAAGGCTGGCTCGAGGGGCTGGGAGGCGGGAGGGCTCTAGTACCATCGCGGCGTGGTCCTCGGGCTGTCGATCCTCCAGGTCGTGCTCTCGATCGTCGTCATCTTCCTGGTGCTCATGCACTCGGGCAAGGACGCCGGCCTCTCGGGCGCGTTCGGGGTCGGTACGGGCTCCGGGCCACTGGGGGGCGGCTCGCTGGTCGAGCGCAACCTCAACCGCTGGACGATCGCCTTCGCGGTCGCCTTCGTGGTCAACACGATCGTCCTGCTCAAGCTGTAGCTGTCCCGCGGCGAGACGGCGGTCGGTCGCGAGCCGGCCCGTCCGCGCCCCCGGGTCACACCGTCGCGCCGGTGATCCTCAGGCTGGCCACTCGGATCGCCGGGCAGACGACCCCGAAGGCGAAGCGCCGCCCGTAGAACTCCCCCTCGCTGACCAGGCGGGGGGCGGCGGCCAGCGCCTGGGTCCGCGACAGCAGGCCAAGCACCGAGTCGGTGAAGCGCACGTCGCGGAGCGGGCGCGTCATGCGCCCGTCCTCGATCAGGAACGTGCCGTCGCGCGTCATGCCGGTCAGCAGGGTGTGCTTGGCGTGGACCGGGTTGACGTACCACAGGCGGGTCACGTAGATCCCCCGCTCGATCGGCGCGGCCAGCTCGGCCACATCGGTCGCGCCGCCGCCGACCAGCACCAGGTTGGTCGGCGCCGGGCCCTCGGGCGCCCCGCCGGCCGCCAGCGCGTGGCCGCTCGAGCGAGCGCCGCCCCCGGCCAGCGCGGCCGAGCGAGTGTCGTGGACGACGCGATGGGCGACCCCGTCCTGGATCAGCGGCAGCGGCGCCTTGGCCACGCCCTCCGCGTCGACGGAGCGGGGGAGGGTGGCGGCGAAGCGGGGCGAGTCAGACAGGTTGATGGCGGGCGCGGCCACGCGCTGGCCCAGCCGGCCGGCGAGCGCGCCGCGGCCCTCGGCGTGGGTCAGCCCGTTGAAGGCCAGCTCTCCGAGGAAGTCGAGCAGCACCCCAACCGCGTCGGCGTCGAGGACCGCGGGGTACTCGCCGGGCTCGAGCTGGGCCGGCTCATCGCCCACGACCTTGCCCGCCGCCTCCTCGGCGGTGGCCGCGGGGTCGATGTCGCCGGCCGCCGCCGCGGCGCGGGCGGCGTAGCCGCTGCGCCCGCCGGCGCCGTGGCACAGGACCTTGAGGAAGCCGTCGGTCACCGCGTCGAGGCTGCGCCGGCCGGTCGAGGCGGCGATCGCGCTGGTCACCGCGCCCGCGCTCCACACCCCCGAGGCGCTCACCCCGTGGGCTGAGGCCCGCGCGAACACCGCCTCCAACGCCGCGCCCGCGCGCGCCGGCGCCAGGGCGGCGGTGGCCGCATCGAAGCCGGCGTGAGGGCGCGGCGCCTCGCCGGGTGACGGCAGCCCCGGATAGGTTCCGGGCCCCGCCCGCGCCGCGCTCTGGGCCGCGCGCGCCGCGCGCTCGCCGACCTCGCGCAGCCCGTCGTGGTCGGTCGCGGTGGTCGCGGCTGCCGCGGTGTGGCCGTCGCGGACGGCCAGGACCTCGACCGTGACCTCGTCGACCTCGGTGGCCTGGGTGGGGCGCGAGGCGGCGAAGCGGGCGAGCTGCGAGCGCTCATGGGTGGCCGTGGCCTGGGCCTCGCCGGGGGTGTGCTCGAGCGCCCGCTCGGCGAGCTGCTCGAGCTCGGCGGCGGTCACGCCCGCCCCGCCGCTCGGCCGCGCCCGCCCAGAGCGATCGGACCGCGCCGCCGCGGGCTCACGCCACCCCGACCTCGACGTCGCGGAAGCACGCCGGGGCTGTCCCGTGCGAGACGTGGGCCACCTGGCCCGGTTCGCCCTTCCCGCAGTTGACGATGCCCCACAGGCGCCACTCGGGCGCCGAGCACACGGCGTCCAGTGACGACCAGAAGCGGGGGGTGATCCCGGCGTAGGAGGGGTTGCGATACAACCGCCCCAGCTCGCCGCCGCGGATCTCCCGCGCCACCTCGGTGGCGAACTGGAAGTGCAGGCGACGGTCGTCGATCGACCACGAGCGGTTGGTCTCGAGGTAGAGCCCGGAGTCGGTGGTGGCGATCAGGTCGTCCAGCGAGCCGGCGCTCCCCGGGTCCACCGAGACGTTGGTCATCCGCACGATCGGCTGGCGGGCGTGGCCCTCGGCCCGAGCGCAGCCCCCCGAGGCGTCGAGGCCGATCGCCGCGGCCGACTCGCGCGAGGAGAGCGCGGCCACCAGGCGCCCCGAGCGAATCAGGGGCAGGCAGCGGGCGGCCACCCCCTCGTCATCCCAGCCGAACGAGCCCAGGCCGCCGGACAGCGTGGCGTCGGCCGTGACGTTGAGGGCATCGGAGCCGTAGCGCAAGTCGCCGACGTCGCCCGGCGCGACCCAGCTCGTCCCCGCATACGACGCCTCGCCGCCCAGCATGCGGTCGAGCTCCAGCGCGTGGCCGATCGACTCGTGAAGCTGGAGGGCGAGCTGCTCGGCGCCTAGGACGACCCGCGCCGTGCCCGATGGGCAGTCGGGCGCGGCGAGCAGGGCGAGGGCCTCGTCGGCGACGCGCGGGGCGTGCGCGGCCAGGTCGAGGGAGGCGACGTGCTCCCAGCCGGCCGCGGCCATCCCACCCTCGTGCTGGCCGGGGTAGGAGCGCTGCTGAAGCTCCCCGCCCTCGACGGCCACCGCGGCGATCGACGCGCCGCACTCGGTGGAGCTCTGGGAGCAGGCCGCGCCCTCGGTCGAGGCGAAGGCCTTGGCGGTGCGCAGGCTCAGGCAGCTGGCCTCCGTGCGGACCACGCGGGGGTCGCCGGCCATCGCCTCGGTCGCCCCGAGGAGCAGCTCGAGCTTCTCCTCGATCCCCACCGCGAAGGGGTCGAGCTCGCAGGGCCCGCGCCACTCGCCCCGGGCCGGCTCGACGGGGGTCAGCGCCGCCTGGGCGGCGCGCGGCTGGGCCTCGGCCAGGGCCAGCGCCCGGGCCAGGGCGAGCTCGGCCGCCGCCTCGGTGGGGCGGCTGGCCGACGCGAAGCCCCAGGCGCCACCGACACGCACGCGCACCCCGATCCCATCGGACTCGTCGACGGCCAGGCGCTCGACCGCGCCGTTGCGGGTCGCCACCCGCTCGCGGTCCTGGACGACGCGGCGCGCGTCGGCGTAGGAGCAGCGGCCGTCCGCCCGCTCGACGGTGCGGGTGAGGACGTCGAGCAGGCCAGGGTCGGTCACGTGGCGGCCCGGATGTTGCGCTGATCCCAGCGGCTGCGGCCGGCGGCGAGCAGGCGCGGCGCCCTCACCACGCGGCCTCGTAGATCTCGAGCAGCTCGTCGCGATCGGCGGCCGGTGGGGTGAGGGCGAGCTCCGGCCGCTGGGCGGCGGCGTCCGCGCATGCCGCCAGCTTCTCGCGCGCCACGCCGCGGTTGCGCAGGCGCGTAGCGCCGGTGCGGGCGGTCATCGCGGCGGCGATCGTCGCCGGCTCGCCGCCCACCGCCTGGCCGAAGCGCTCGAGCTCGCGCGGAAAGCGCCGGGCCAGCGCCGGGAGGGTGTGGGGGAGGAGGACGGCGTTGGCCAGCCCGTGGCCGATCCCGGCCAGGCGGACCGCGGTCTGGGCCATGACGTGGTGGAGGCCGAAGGCCGCGGCCCCCGCCGCGTAGCCGGCGAGCAGCGCGCCCAGGGCGAGCGAGTCGCGGTCGGGCTGGTCGGACGAGGAGCCCACGGCCAGCAGTCGGGCGCCCTCGAGCGCGGCCAGCGTGGGCAGGGGGCTGGCCAGCGGCGTGAGCGGCGCCTCGGCGGCGTGACCCAGCGCGTTGAGGGCGGAGGCGGCGAGCTCGGGCTCGGGCTGGGAGGCGCTGAGCTGGGGGTCGTTGAGGACAATGGCCGGGCGCACGTGGGCCACCTCGGCGGCGACCCCGGTCGCGTGGCGGTGCAGCGGGGTCATCTCGGCCGCCGAGAGCGTGGTGGGGATGGCGGCCACGCGCCGGGGCGGGTCGGCGGCGGCGAGTGCCTTGGCCACGTCGATGACCCGTCCGCCGCCCAGCGCGAGCAGCGTGTCGCCGCTGACCTCGCCTCGCAGCGCCGCCGCGACCTCGTCGACGCGCCCGGCCGGGACGTGGTGGACGGCGCTCGCGCCCGCCCGCAGCTCGGGCGCCGCCGTCTGGGCGCGGGGCGTGGTGAGCAGGACGTACTCTTGGCCAACCAGGTCGCGCGCCTCGGCCAGCGTGCCGCGCCCGAAGCGCACGAGGCGCTCGCCGTCCTGCCAGCGAAACGGGGCGCAGGCGCGCGTGTTGCGGGCGTCGAGCATGAAGCGAGCCACGCTATCGACCCGGCCACCGGGCCGGATGGTCCGATCGGATGATCAGGGGGACCAGGGAAGCGCTGCCGCGCCAAGAGAGCCGGTCGCGGTGCGGAGGACGACGGCGGCCAGCAGCTGCCTAGCATGCCGCGCGTGCTGACCCGCCGTCAGGTGCTGCGCCGGGGCGCCCTGGCCGGCGCGGCGCTCGCCCTGCCCGCGCGGGCCGGCCTGTCCGCCGTCACAGGCGAAGCGCAGGCGGCGCTCGCCCCGTTCCGCGTCCCTCTGCGCGTCCCGCCCGTGCTGCGGCCGGTGCGCCGCGACGCGACTCCCGACTACTACGACGTCTCGATCCGCGAGGGCCTTGTCGAGCTGCTGCCCGGACGCCGCACGCGGATCTGGGGCTACGAAGGCCAGTTCCCCGGCCCGACGATCCACGCCGTTCGCGGCCGGCGGGTCGTCGTACGCCAGCGAAACCACCTGCGGGTGCCCGCGGTCGTGCACCTCCACGGCGCGGTGGCCCCGGCATCCCAGGACGGCCACCCCGCCGCTCAGATCCTCCCCGGGCGCTTTCGCGACTAACCACTACCCCAACCTCCAGCCCGCGGGCACGCTCTGGTACCACGACCACATGCACGTCGCGCAACGTGTACATGGGGCTCGCCGGCCTCTAACCGCTGGGCGATCCCGCGCAGGCGCGGCTGGGCCTGCCCGCCGGCCCCTACGACGTGCCGCTGGCCCTCCAGGACCGGTCGGTTCGCGCCGACGGGTCGCTGGCCTTCGCCGACGACCACTTCGCCGTCCTCGGCGACACCATCCTCGTCAACGGCCGCCCCCAGCCCCACTTCGAGGTCGCCGCGCGCCGCTACCGCCTGCGCTTCGCCAACCTGTCAAACGCGCGCTCCTACCGGCTGCGGCTGGGCTCAGGCCAGCCGATGGTCCAGATCGCCTCCGACGGCGGCCTGCTGCGAGCGCCCCACGCCACATCGGAGGCCGAGCTGTGGCCGGCCGAGCGCACCGAGGTAGTGGTCGACTTCTCGCGCTATCCGCTGGGCACGACCGTCGTGCTGGAGAACGTGGCCTAGACCGACGCCACGGCCCAGGTGATGCGCTTCGATGTCGTGGCCCGGGCGCACGACCCCAGCCGGGTCGCGCCCCCGCTGGCCACTTCGACCGCTACACCGGCCGCTACGTCTACCACTGCCACACCCTGCCCCACGAGGACCACGCGATGATGGCCCAGCTCGAGGTGGCGGGGTAGATGAGTGATCCCACGATCCGCGCACGCGCGGCCGCGGAAACACTCAGCTAGACGCGCACCCGCTCGGCCGGCTGGGAGCGCCCGCCGCCGTCGTGCTGTGGGGCCTCGCGCGCGAGAGCGGGCGCAGCGGCGCCTTGGTGGGGCATTACCTCCCCCGTGACCGGCGCTGGCGGCGCCCCTTCTGCCCCCGGTGGCGCGCCCTCCGCCGCCTCCGCCGCCGGCGCGGACGTTCCCTCCAGCCGCACGATGAAGGCCACCGAGGAGACGATGACCGCAGCGCCGGCGAGGGTCAGCGGGGTCACGGGCTCCGACAGCACCGCCCAGCCGAGGGCCACGGCGATGACCGGGTTGACGTAGGCGTAGGTCGAGACCGTGGAGATCGGGACGTTGCGCAGCAGCCAGGCGTAGGCAGAGAAGGCGACGATCGACCCGACGAACACCAGGTAGACCAGCGCCCCGGCGGACACCGCGCTCACCTCGCCCAGCCGCAGCGCGGAGTAGTCGCCGGCGGGCAGCGCGGCCAGGGCGGTCGCCGCCCCGCCGAACAGCATCTGGAGGGCGGTGAAGCGCAGCGGGTCCTGGGGGAGCGCCAGCCGGCTGCCGGCGAACGACCCGCACGCCCACGAGGCGGCGGCGGCCAGGCACAGCAGCAGGCCGGCGATGCCGACGCCTGCGGGCTGATGGCCGGGCGCGAGCAGCAGTCCGACGCCCAGGAAGCCCAGGCCCACCCCGGCCAGGGTCCCGCCGGGCAGGCGCTCACGGGCGGCCTTGCGCAGCAGCACCACCCACAGGGGCTCGGAGGCGATGAGCAGGGCGGCCAGCCCGGAGGGCACGTGGCGCTCGGCCACGGTGACCAGCCCGTTCCCGCCCAGCACGAGCAGCACGCCGACCAGGGCGGCACCCGCGACCTCGCGCCGGCTGGCCGGCGGGCCGGGCCGGCGTAGGCGCACCCAGGCGTAGAGCAGCCCGCCGGCGATGAGGAAGCGGACGCCACCGCCCAGCAGCGGCGGGATCGTCCCGACCATCAGGCGGATGGCCAGGTAGGTCGAGCCCCAGACGACGTAGACCGTGCCCAGGGCCCCCGCCACGCGCCAGGGGGGAGGCGGGGCGGGGGCCTGGGCGTCGCTGCGGCACGCGCAGGTCTCGGGCCTGGCCCCTCGGGCGCTAGGGCGCCCGAAGGAGGCCATGCGGGGCAAGGGTCAGCGGTCGTTCGGGTGGCGGGTCGGGGCGGCGCCAGGGCTCGGGCGCCGGGCGCCGGGCGGTCAGCCCGCGCCACACCGCGGCCGCGGCGCGCAGGGCCGAGCGGCGGGGCCGCCCGCCCCACTGCGGCTCGCGCAGGGCGGCGGCGTGGACCTCGAGCAGCACGACGAGGCGCGCTGTGGGATGGAAGGGGTCGGCGATGACCCGGCCGTCGCGCAGCGAGAGCGCGGCCAGCAACTCGCCGCCGACCTCGGCCACGACCAGCGGGGCGCCCGGCACGCGGGCGCTGTCGAGCCCGGCCAGCCGGCGCAGGGCCGCGTCGTCGTCCGGGTAGGCGGCGCGGAGGGAGATGGGCTGCGGCGAGTGGGCCATGTCTGCTCCTGGAGCCGGGGGACCCAAGTACGACGTTCACCATCCCACCGATGTGACATAAGGGCAAATGACGATTCGCGGGAGGTGGTATAAGAGCTGCTTATGCTCGATGTGAAGCGACTCCAGGTCCTGCGCGAGGTGGCGGCGCGCGGCTCGTTCTCGGCCGCCGCCGAGTCGCTGGGCTACTCCCAGCCGGCGATCTCTCAGCAGATCAACGCGCTCGAGCGCGAGACCGGGGCCTCGCTGGTCCAGCGCAACGCCCGTGGCATCCGCCTCACCGACGCCGGCCGCTCACTGGTCGAGCACTCCGACGCCATCCTCGCCCGCGTGGCCGCGGCCGAGCAGGAGCTCGAGGCCATAGCGGGGCTGCGGGGCGGGCGCCTGCGGCTGGCCTCCTTCGCCACCGCGGGGGCGACGCTCGTCCCGCTGGCCATCGCCACCTTCTCGCGCCAGCACCCGGCGGTCGAGCTGTCGCTGGTCGAGGCCGAGCCCGAGGAGGCGATCGTCGGGCTCAAGGGCGGCGAGCTCGACGTCGCCCTGACCTTCGAGTACTCGTCGCTGCCGCACTCCTACTACGAGCCCGTCCACGAGGACGTCGAGCTCGTGCACCTGCTCGACGACCCGATGTACGTGGCCCTGGCGCCCGACCACCCGCTGGCCAAGCGGCGCACCATCCAGCTCGCCGACCTGGCGGGCGAGGCGTGGATCCAGGGGGACGTCCACGGCGCCTGCGGCAAGATGCACATCGCCGCCTGCGAGTCGGCGGGCTTCGAGCCGCGCGTGGGCTTCCAGTCCGACGACTACAACGTCGTCCAGGGGCTGGTCGCCGCCGGGGTGGCGATCTCCCTCATCCCCGACCTGGCGCTGAGCAACGTGCGCGAGGACATCGTCATCCGCTCGCTGGGGTCCGACGCCCCGGTGCGCCACGTCGCCGCGGCCACGCTGGCCGGCGGCTACCGCTCGGCGGCGGTCAGCGCGATGCTGGAGACGCTGTGCGACGCGGCGGCCGAGTACCGGGCGCGGGCGCGCGCGGCCTGAGGCGACGCCGGCGCCGACTCGTGGGGCGGGAGGGCCCGGCCCGAGCGGTCGCTGCGGCCGCTCTCCTGGTCGCTGTCTCCCCGGCTGCCTGTGGGGCGAACGCCGCCCGCCCGCCGGGGGAGCGCGATCCCGCCGCCGACCGGACGGCGAGGCGGTTCGAGCCGATCCCCACCGGGCGCGACGCTGGATGCTGGTGGTGATGGTGGGCTTCACCAGCCTTGGCCTGTGGCTGCTCTCGGCGGTCAGGCAGTGACGCCGGACGCCGTCACCGTCGTCCTGGCCCACCTCGGGCACTGGTACATCGAGACGCCCATCTACGTGGGGCCGATCGTGGCCGTGGTCCTGTGGATGAGGGTCCACGAGCGCCGGGAGCGCCGCCGCGCGCGCCGAGGCGACCGGCCGGGGTGAGCGGCCCGGGTCACCGGCCGGCCGGCGAGTTGGTGGCTTGATAGAAACAGCCTCGATGGAGGCGCGCAATTGGGACCGTCCGGCGCCGGAGCAGCCGGGTGAAGCCCTGACCGAGGGCGATCATTCTGCCGACGTGCGGCTCGACGCAGGGGGAAGCCTTCGGGCGGACATCTCCAACGCGATGGTCGCTCTGAAGAAGCGCTTCTACGGCAAGGGCCCGACGAAGGCTCGCACCTTCTTCAACGACAACTACGTCTTCTGCGTTCTCGAGGGCGGTCTCACGCGCAACGAGCAGACGCTCCTCGAGGCAGGCGAAGCGGAACTGGTCCGAAACTATCGACTGAGGTTCGAGGCGGTGATGACCAAGCCGACCACGGAGGCGGTCGAGAACCTGACCGGCCGCAAGGTGCTGGCGTACCACTCGCAGATCCTCTTCGAGCCCGTGTGCGCCTTCGAGATATTCATCCTCGACGGCGCGGCGAACGGCTAGGAGCAGGAGGGCCGAGCGCTCGGCGCCTGGTCGGTCGGATCGGCCCCAAAGCCCGACTGACTGGAGCCGGACGTTTGCCGGGCCGGGGGTCGGGCATACTCGGTTATCGCCGCTTTGGCCTCAGCGCCATGAGCGGCGTTCCTGCTGCTGGAGCCTTCCGCGTCGCCGTGCGCGGACGGGGGCCGCGTGGCGCCTGTCCATCAACCATCGGAGGTTCGCAGTGGCTGCAAACGACCCGACCCGTTCCAGTGCCGGCGCCGGAGGTCGCCCCGGCGGCGCGGTCCAGCGTCTCACGACCGAGACGAAGGCTGCCCTCAAGACGACCGAGCTGTGGCTCTCGGTTGCCGTCATCGTGGCGATCCTGATCTGCGCGGCTGCCATCCACGGCGGCGACAACGGGACCGACGAGTTCATCGCTCGCCAGGCCTGGCTCTACGTCGCCATCGTGACGGCGGCCTACGCCATCAGTCGCGGGCTGGCGAAGTCCGGCAGCCGGGATCCCTACTGGGACGACAAGGACGACGCCGGCCGCTGAGGCCTCGCGTCGGTCTGGATCTCGCGGGCGGTCGAGCCGGGTGCAGGCTCCCGGCCGGCCGTCGCGCGCGCCCCGCCCGCGCTCAGCCGTCTCCGACCAGGCGCTCGAACCACCGCAGCGGCTCGTCGCTCTTGTCGCCGCTGGCGTTGTCGGCCCGGTAGAAGCGCAGGTAGAAGCCGATCGACGGGCCGAGCCGATCGATCAGCCGTTGGGCCCGGGCCTCGGCGGCCGGCCAGTCACCGCCCTGCGCGCCCTTGCGCCACGCGTTGTAGGCCTCGTCGTGGAGCTCGATGACGTCGAGCAGCTCGGGGTCGTCGAGGTGGTCCTCGGCGAAGCGCCGGGCGATCTTCGCGTGGTGGTTGGCGCCGGTCCGCGGCCGGTCGTAGTCGACGCGGTGCTTGAAGGTGTCGTGCAGGAGCGCGACGAGCCGCAGGCGGCCCCGGTCGCGCTCGTCGACGGCCAGGCGGTCGACGTGCTCGAGGACCTCGACGACGTGGGCGGAGACCGAGCCCTCGGGATGGGCGCGACGAGGCTTGCCCCAGGCCGCGCCCTCGCGCCACTCGGGGTCGGCCACGATCCGCTCCTCGAGCGGCGTCTCCGGGCGGATGGCGTCGAGCATGGAGATGGGCTAGAGCCAGTCGCCGAGTGCGGCCACCAGGGCGGCGACGAGCGCGACGAGGGCCACGACCAGGAGCAGGTCGCTCCCGAGCACGAAGACGGCGATCACGGCGATCACGAGGCCGGGGACGAGCATCAGGCCGATCCGCGCCATGTCCTCGACGTCGTCCCCGAAGCTTCCGCCGACCCACCGCCTCGTGGCCGGCACCGGCGGCGAGTCGGTCTTAAGCAGCCCGCAATGGGGGCACAGGCCGCGGACGGTGCGCGTCCGCCGACCACATTGCGGACAGAGCGCCTGCCTCAGCGGTGTCATCGGCCCACGAGTGCGCCCGAGAGGACTCGAACCTCCACGGACCTTTGGGTCCACAAGGCCCTCAACCTTGCGCGTCTACCAATTCCGCCACAGGCGCCGGGGGCGGCCAGTATAGCCCCGGGCCCCCGTGCTCGGGCCGGCCGTTGACCGGCCTTGAGTACATCCGCGAGCCGCGCTAAGGTCCGAACACATGTTCGTTGTATCGCTTCGACACGGACTCTGAGGAGGCCCCGCCATGGTCGAGCTCGATCTCACCAAGCGCCAGCAGGAGATCTTCGAATTCATCAAGCGCTACTCCGCCAAGTACGGCTATCCGCCCACCGTGCGCGATATCGGCAAGGCGGTCGGGCTGGCCTCCTCCTCGACGGTCCACGCGCATCTGGCCAACCTCGAGAAGATCGGCCTGCTCAGGCGCGATCCGTCCAAGCCGCGCGCGCTGGAGCTGCTCGACCGCGCGGTCGAGGGCGTGCGCGACATCGTCCGTCCCGGCGGCCTGCCGCTGATCGGCCAGGTGGCGGCCGGCCAGCCCGTCCTGGCCGAGGAGAACATCGAGGACTACATCGACGTCCCGGCGGCGGCCGGGGGCGACGCCGGCGAGTATCTGCTGCGGGTGCGCGGCGCGTCGATGAAGGACGCCGGGATCCTCGAGGGCGACTTCGTGGTCGTACGGCCCCAGGAGACCGCCCAGGACGGCGACATCGTCGTCGCCCTCGTGGGTGAGGAGGCCACCGTCAAGCGCTTCTTCCGGGAGGCCGACCACGTGCGCCTCCAGCCCGAGAACGCCGCCATGGAGCCGATCCGCTCCAAGGAGGTCCGCATCCTCGGTCGCGTGGTGGGAGTCCTGCGCCGAGTGCCATGAGTCCGATGCTGCTCGAGCCAACTCGATCCGGCGTCCGGCCGTCGCGCGAGCGCGACGCTCCGCGCGACGACTCGCCTCACCTGGAGGGCCGGCTGACCCTCGACGAGCTCGTGTCCAGCGCCTGGGCCGGCCTGTCGGCGCGCGTGCCGGTCGCCTGCCCGCTGTGTGGCGGCCGCATGGCCCCCACCGCGCAGGGCGTCGGGCGCTGCCGTGCCTGCCACACCGCGCTGAGCTGATCCGCCGCGCAAGGCGTGCGGCCAGCTTCAGCCATCGCCGGCGTGCCCTGCCCGCTTTAGCATCGCCATGCCGTGCGGTCGCGGGTCTCCATCGTCGCGCTTGCCGTCGGGCTGGGGGCGGCGGCGCTCGGGTGCGGCGGCAGGCGGATCGGCACCGACAGGCTGGAGCAGCGCATCAGGGACTCGGTGGAGAACGACGTCGGCCTGTCGGTCGCTTCGGTGAGGTGCCCCGACGAGGTCGCCCGCCGGCCGCGCGGCACCTTCACGTGCACGGTGACCACGACCGGCGGGGACTCCGAGCCCGTCGTCGTTACCCAGCGCAACGCCAGCTTCAGCTACCGCGTCGGGCCGGGCTGAGCCGAGAGCGGGCGCTTGGGGTCGCAACCTCGCGGCGCTACCCTTGCCGGTGCGGGCCAAGCAGTCGCGGAGGTGAGCCTCCGAGGAAAGTCCGGACATCGCAGGGCGAGGGTGGTCGGTAACGCCGACCCGGGGAAACCCGCGGGAAAGTGCCACAGAAATGACACCGCCTACGTCCGCGGCCGCAGCTGAGCCGCGGGCCGGCAAGGGTGAAATGGTGCGGTAAGAGCGCACCGGCGCCGCGGTGACGCGGCGGCCAGGCAAACCCCACCCGATGCAAGGCCAAGCAGGACCGCTCGCAGGCTGCCCGCCGAGGTCCAGGTAGGCCGCTCAGATGGATGGCTGCTCTCGACAGAATCCGGCTTACAGGCCCGCTAAGGGAAGGCCCCGCTCCGGCGGGGCTTTCCTATGGGGCGAGGGCCAGCGCTAGCGACTCGTCAGCGAGTCTCGGTGCGCGCCGTCGAGCCCGACAATTGTCCCCAGTCGACCGCGATTTAGCTCCGAGCGGCGCAGCCTCGTGGGCGACGAGCGCCAGCAGCGCGAGCCGGTCGCGCACGGCCATACGCTCTTCTACGGGCAAAAGTGTTCGGTTCATTTGATCTGATGGCCTCCGCACACGCTTAAAGTGTTCGGTACAGTTCCGATATCCCTGAGCCGCACAACCTGTCCGGACCCCGTCGCGGTCGACCCGCACGAGCCACGGTCTATGAGCGCCTCCGTCTTCAGATCGGCGAGCTGCGCGATCGCCTGGGGGGGCTGCCGCCGCCGGTAGAGGCAGAGGACATCTGGCGTGGGATCTGGCTCGAAGAGGCGCACCACTCGACCGCGATCGAGGGCAACACGCTCGTGCTCAAGCAGGTCGAGCAACTACTCGCCGAGGGCCGCGCGGTCGGCAACAAGGAGCTCGGGGAGTACATGGAGGTGCGCGGGTATGCCGATGCCGCCAACTGGGTCTACGGCCAAGCCATCGAGGCTGGCGAATGGTCGACCGGCAAACTGGTCTCGCTGACCGAGCTTCGGCACGTTCACCGCCTCGCGCTCACTCCCGTATGGGATGTCGCACCGCACGCCGACGCCACGGACGCCGAGCGTCCCGGCTCCTTCCGCGAGCACGACATACAGCAGTTTCCGAGCGGCATGCGGCCACCGTCGTGGCCCGAGGTGCCCGCCCTCCTCGCAGACTGGATCTCTGACGCGCAGAAGCTGCATGGCGAGGGCCAGGCGGCCGAGCCCGAAGCACTCGCAAGAGTGCACGCCCGCTTCGAGCAGATCCACCCGTTCCTCGACGGGAACGGCCGTGCGGGCCGCCTCGTCCTCAACCTGCTCCTCGTGCGTCTCGGCTATCCCCCGGCGATCATCTACAAGGGAGACCGAGCGCGCTACCTGGCCGCCCTGGGATGCGCCGACCATGGCGACCACGGCCCGCTGGGAGAGTTCCTCGCCCGGGCGATCCTCGACAACCTCCACAAGTTCGTGGTACCCGCCATCGCCGGGCCGGCGCGCCTCGTGGCGCTCCCCGCTCTCGCCTCCAAGCAGCTCTCCGCCAACGCCCTCCGAGTAGCCGCCACGCGGGGGCGACTGAAAGCCTCCAAGGCGGCGGACGGCACCTGGCGCAGCACGCGCGCCTGGGTCGACGAGTACATCGCCAGCCGATATAACCGCGAGACAGAGCCGTTGGGCTGACCACCTACGGGCCGTGGCACCGTTGTCGCCCAAGTGCCGATCGGCGCCCCAGGGCGCGACCCATCACGTCCACATACTGGGAAGGGCACCCTCCGATCGACGTGCCCGAGCAGCGCAGACGCTCGAAGGTGCTCGCAGCCGGCTCATCCAGAGCGATCCGGGTGCTCGAGCTCTTGGGTCCGGGCCCTTCCTTGGCCCGGCGCGTGGACAGGTCGGCGGCTCAGGGCGTGGAGGCCGGACCGGCGGTTCGGGTGGGATGCACTCTGAGGGCGAGCTGCAGCTCGAAGCGCGAGTCCGAGCGGTCGAGGGCGTCTCCAAGCAGCTCGCGCAGCTGAGAGACGCGATAGCGCACGGTCTGGGGATGCACGCCGAGCCGGGCGGCCACCTGCTGGTAATGGCCGGGCTGGTCCAGCCAGGCGGACATCGTCTCCGTCAACTTGGCTCGGACGGACGGGGAAAGGGCGCTCAGAGGCGAAAGGAGCTTGTCGGCCAGCTCGGCCGCGAGCTCGCTGTCGTTGTGGAGCACGAGCGCGGGAAGGTGGTCGTCAGCTACGACGATCGGCGCGGCAGGCAGTGCCCCTTCCCGTGCGAGCCCCAGGACCGCCACGGCGCGTCGGAAGCTGTGCGCCGCCTCGCGCCACGCGACCGTGGGCCCCATTCCGGCGGTCGTGCCCTCACCGATGATCCGGCGTAGCTCCTCACGGCGCCCGGGCGCATCGGGGTCGGGCACCAGCACGCAGACGTGCTCGCCCACCCGGCCCACCAGCGCATCGGTGGGCCAGCGGCCGGTTGCGGGTGGTTGGGCCTCCGCCATGGCGAGGGCGGCAAGCGAGCGCGGAAGCGGCCACGGGATCTCCTGGGCGGCGGCCTGTACGCGGGAGCGAGGGGCGACCGGCTCGCTGACCAGCAGACGCACGAGCTGCTGTCGCCGCTCGTGGGCCGCCGCGGCCGCTGCGGCGTGCGCCTCGGCGTAGCCGGTCGCCGACCGCGCCGAGAGCTCGTCGAGGTACGCGAACATCGACTCGGCGAGCAGCGCGAGAGTCTCGACGTCCACGCCGGCGTCAGACATCGTCAGCGCGATTCGTTGCCAAGCCACGCGCGCGCCAAGACGGTAGACAGCCAGCGTCTCCTCGAGCGTGCGTCCCGCCCGCATCTGGTAGCGGCCGAGCTGCACGTGGAGCCCGCGACCCGCGCTCGAGGCCCCCGACTCGATCTCGTCCAGGAACTCCCGCGACGATTCCTCGAGAGCCCATCGAATGTTTCGCAGGAATGCCTCGGTCCCGCCGGCGTCGGTGCCCGGGAGCGCTTCACGGATCGTGGCCGTGACCTCATCCACGAGCTGCGGGACGTGTGGGCGCAGCACGCGAGCGACCTCGGGCGGGAGCGAGCGCCAGGGGCGATCGGCGAGCACGACTGGAACTATAAGAACCTTCCAAGTCGCAGCACGCAAAGCGGCGACAAACGACTAGAAGTAGTCAGTTGAGGCGGGTACGTTTCCCCGAGCATGAGGGAGGGCACGAGTCGACGTCCCGCGAGGGCAGGGCTGCGGGTGATGATGGGGCTCAGCGCGTCGCTGACCATGGTTGCCGCGGCGTCAGCCCCCGTCGCCAGAGCCGCCGTCAAGCCGTTCGGGCAGCTCCAGTGCGTGCCGCGCGACGGCGTGCGCGTCTGCGACGGGTCGGTCGCCAACCGAGTCAGGTCATTCGACGGCGTCCCGCTGGACGTGACCGTCACCCTTCCCGCCTCGGGCAGCCGCCGTCTGCCGCTGCTGGTCCTGCTGCACGGCTACGGCAACAGCAAGCGCTCCTCGGAGAGCGGCTTCCAGACGGCCGCGCCGGCCGCCCGCCGCGGGTACGCGGTGCTCGCCTACACGGCGCGCGGCTTCGGCGACTCCTGCGGCACCCCAGCCTCCCGCCAGGCTGACCCCGCCGGTTGCGCGCGCGGCTGGCTGCACCTGGCCGACGCTCGCTACGAGGGGCGCGACACCCAGTACCTGGCCGGGCTGCTGGCCGACCAGGGCCTGATCAACCCGCGGCGCGTCGGCGTCGTCGGCCTCTCCTACGGGGCGGGGCAGACGATGATCCTGGCCACGCTGCGCGACAAGACGATGCTCGCCGACGGGAGGCTCGTCCCGTGGCTCAGCCCGCGCAAGCGCCTGCGCATGCGTGTCGCGGGCGCTGCGGCGATTGCTCCATGGAGCGACCTGGCCTCTGCCCTGCTTCCCAACGGGCGTGACCTCGATTACAAGGTCCCCGGCCGCGACGAGAGCATCACGCCGTTCGGGGTGGAGAAGCAGAGCTTCATCGCCGGCCTGTACCCGCTCGGGCTCGCGACCGGCTACTACGCGCCGCCCGGGGCCGACCCGCAGGACGACGTCACCGCGTGGGTGGCTCGTCTCAACGCCGGCGAGCCCTATGACGGCGATCCCACGATGCAATACATCGCCGACCAGGTCAGGCGCTTTCGCTCGGCCTACTACCTGCGCACCGGCCGGCCGCCGGCGCCCCTGTTCATCGCCAACGGCTGGACCGACGACCTGTTTCCCGCCGAGCAGGCAGTCCGCTACGCCAACAAGGTCCGCGCCCATGACCGCGACGCCGCGCTGGCGCTCATGCTGCTCGACTTCGGGCATCCACGCGGGAGCAACAAGGCGCGAGACGTCGCGCGCCTTCAACGCGGCGTCGACTCGTGGCTGGACCACTACGTGAAGGGGGACGGCCGTCCGGCCTTCCGCGGAGTGGAGGCGCTCACCCAGACCTGCCCCGCCACCGCGCGGTCTGGCGGCCCGTTCCGCGCGCGTACGTACTCCGGTCTGCACCGAGGCCAGCTCGGCATGACGTTTCGTCAGCCGCAGCTCGTGCTGTCATCGGGCGGCAACCAGACCACCGCCGCGGCGATCGATCCGGTCAAGGCGGGCGCCAACCCATGCGTGACTGTGCCGGCCGACGACGATCCGGGAACCGCCGTCTACAGGCTGCCGCCCGCCCGCCGGGGCGGATACACGCTGCTCGGCGCCCCCACGATCGTCGCCGACCTGCGGGTGACCGGCGAGAACGCCCAGCTCGCCGGCCGGTTGTGGGACGTCTCACCCGACGGGCGCAAGCAGATCCTCGTCGCACGCACGCTGTACCGCCCCGCCGAGCGGGGGCGGCAGGTGCTCCAGCTGCACGCCAATGGGTGGCGCTTTGCGCGGGGGCACGTGGCCAAGCTGGAGCTGCTCGGTCAGGACGCCCCATTCGGCCGGCCCTCGAACGGGACGTTCGAGGTGAGCATCTCCCGCCTCCAGCTTCGCCTGCCGATACGGGAGCGCTTGCATCGGGCGTTCGAGCGTCCGGTCACGCGGGCCGGGCGCCCGGGCCGTGGGCCGCGCGACCCTCGGCCGCGCCGCCAACGGCGTTGAGGCGCCGATCGCAGATGCGACGAGCCGCCCTGCTCCTCGTCCTCGCAGCGGTGACTGCGGCGCCGCCCGCCGCGCAGGCCGCCTTCCCGCAGACGGCTCCCGACGACCCGCTCTACGACGCGAGCCCGCTTCCCAACGCCACCAACGAGCAGTGGGACCTGGCCAGCCCTTCCGGAGGCTTCGACCGCGGCATCTCGGCGCAGAGCGCCTGGCCGCTGAGCGTCGGCGCGGGGATCACCATCGCCGACATCGATGTCGGAGTCCAGCTCGACCATCCGGACCTGGCCGGTCGTTGGGCGCTGAACCGCGGCGAAACGGGGCGCGACCGTCGCGGTCGCGACCGAGCGACCAACGGGGCCGACGACGACCGCAACGGCTACGTCGACGACTGGCGTGGCTGGGACTTCTTCGCCAGGGACAACAACCCGACGTCCGACACCGCGAACACCCACGGCACCAACGTGGCCGGCGTGCTCGGCGCCGCCACCGACAATGGGATCGGGATCGCGGGCATCGCTCCGGGCGCACGGATCCTTGCCGTGCGCTCGGCTGACGACATCCTGCATCAGGGGGTGCGGCTGGCCGAGGCGATCGTCTACGCCGCCGACCGCCGCGCCACCGTGGCCAGCATGAGCCTGGGGACGGACTCAAACCCGCGCGCGATGTACCGGGCGGCCGCCTACGCCGAGCGCAAGGGGATGGTGCTGGTGGCCGCGATGGGCAACGAGTTCCACTTCCACCACGAGTTCCCGGCCACGCTGGACCGGGCGATCTCGGTCGGTGCCATCAACCCCGACACCGCGAACACGACCGCCCTCAACGGCGACCTCGCGACCGTGGCCACCGACTTCAAGGTCAGGGCGGCCTACTCGGACTACGGCCCCCACATAGACGTCGTGGCTCCGACGCAGGTGCCAACCACCCAGTGGGGCGGGGGATACATCAAGAACTGGAGCGGCACGTCGGCGGCCACGCCGCACGTGGCCGGCGTCGTCGCGCTGGTGGCGGCGCGCGGTCGGTCGTTGGGCCTGCGACTCAGGCCGGGGGAGATTCGGCAGATCATCCGCATGACCGCGCAGGACATCGTCGATCCGACGCAGGGCATCGCGGCCGGCTGGGATCGCTTCACCGGATGGGGTCGCGTCGACGCCTACGAAGCGGTCCGCCGGGCGGCGCGCGGTCGCATTCCGCCCGACCCCGAGCTCACGGCTCCCTCGTGGTACGACCCGGTTGCCGGCCGGCTGACCGTGCGCGGGCGCGTGAGGGGGCGCTCGCCCTCGCGGTGGACGCTCGAGCTGGGCGCCGGCGAGGAGCCGGCGAGCTGGACGCGGCTGAGCGCCGGACGACGCTCGCGTGTGCTCGCACGGGTGAACGCGAGGCGGCTCGCCCCGGGCGGCTACACCCTGCGCCTGCGGGCCACCGATGCCGACCGCAACGTCGGCGAGGACCGCCGCTTCTTCTTCGCCATCGACGACCCGACGCTCAAGCGGGGCTATCCCCGGTCGCTGCGCAGCTCGGGGGAGAGCTCCCCGGCGCTGGCCGACCTCGACGGCGACGGGGCGGCCGAGATCGTCCTGGCGACCAGCGACGGGATCGTCCGGGTGCTGTCCGGGCGCACCGGGCGGGAGCTGCGCGGGTGGCCACGGCGGATGCGGGCCGCCCCGGCTTCGCGGGCGACCGCGCGCCGGATCGGCACCGTTCGCAGCGGCTTCCTGGCGACCCCCGCCGTGGGCGACATCGCCGGAGGACGCGCGCCCGAGGTGGTGGCCGCCGGCCTCGACGGGCGCGTCTATGCCTGGACCGCTCGCGGGCGGCGGCTAGCTGGCTTTCCCCGGCGGATCGACGCGACCCGACCGCCGCCCGGCGGACGGCTCGACGCGGCGATCTACGCCAGCCCCGCCCTGGGCGACCTCAACCGCGACGGCAAGCTCGACATCGTCGTCGGCGCGGCCGACCAGAGGATCTACGCCTGGGACGGCCGGGGGCGGCGGCTGCGCGGCTGGCCGGTGCTGGCGCGGGACTCCGCGCAGGACGGCGAATTCAAGATCCTCTCCTCCCCGGCAATCGGCGACGTGGACGGCGACGGCTCGCCCGACGTGGTGGAGGGTACGGCGGAGGGGTACGGCTCGCCGCCGTCGACCACCGGGCGCGTCTACGCATTCTCGGCGCGGGGGCGCCTACTTCCCGGCTGGCCGGTCAAGCCACACGCAGTGGCCGCAAACAGCATCCCGCTGGCCGGTCAGGGCGTGCCAGGCTCGATTGCGCTGGCCGACGTCGATGGGAATGGGAGCGATGAAATCGCCGCTGCCGCGTTCACGGGGGAGCCGCAGCTGTTTCGCGGGGACGGGTCGACGGTGCCGGGGCCGGGGTCGAGTGAGGACCACTTCGAGAGCTCGGGCCGCGGCGCCGCCTCACCGGCCTCGAGCCCCAGCGCTCTCGCCCTGGGCTCCAGCGGCTCGTTCGGTCGCCTGTCGCCCGGCGGGCCCCTGCGCTTCTTCAGCGGGATGGTCGACTCGCGGCTCGCCGCGGCCCAGGCCTCCCCCGCGCGGCCCGTAGCCTTTGAGCACCTGCTCGGCGGATGGGACGCCGGGTCGGGGAAGTGGCTGGCGGCATTCCCGCGGCCGGTCGAGGGCTGGCAGATAGCCACCGCGCCGGTGATCGCCGACGTCGACGGCGATGGGCGGGCCGAGGTCCTCGAGGGAACGAGCGGCTACCTGCTCCACGCCTACCGCGCGGACGGGTCGGAGCCGCGCGGCTGGCCGAAGCAGACGGGAGGATGGCTGCTGGCCTCGCCCGCGGTCGCCGACGTCGACGGCGACGGCCGCCTGGAGGTCGCGGCGGTCACCCGCGAGGGTCATCTGTTCGTCTGGGACACGCCCGCGCGGGCATCCTCGATGGTCGAGTGGGGCTCCTTCCGCCACGACGCGAGCAACACGGGGCGGTACGCCACCGCGCCGCGTAGCGTGCGAGGTCGGCGGCCCGCCGCCGATCGTCGCAGCGGCGCTCCGCGGTGCCGAACCGGCGCGTCGAGGGATCGCTCCGTCCGCCGGGCCAGGTGCCGTCGCCCGAGGTCCGGCGTCCGCGGCGCCACGTGGGCCGAGGGTCGGCCTCAGTGACCCGCGAAGGCCGCCGCGCGCTCGTAGAGCTTGTAGAGCTTGAAGCCGCGAGCGAAGTCGTTGGCGCAGTAGCTCTGGAAGAGGCGGTAGGCCCGGCGGTCGTCGAGGGCGCGACCGTGCTGCATGCCCGACGAGGATCCGATGGGGCCGCGCGCGAACTCCCGCAGGTGGGCGACGATCGTGCGCCGCGACTCGACGTTGCTGCTGCGCCACACGGCGCAGTTCGCGGTGCGAACCGAGGCGGCTGCGTCGGGTCCCGCGGCCTGTCCCGTCGGCTGCTTGGCGGCGTGCGAGCCTCCACAGCCGCTCAGCAGCCCGAGCGAGCAGATCAGCGCCGCTGACGCTCCGAGCGCCTGGCGCCGAGGTGGGCCGTCTAGGGCTTGGACGGCGTCACGAACCAGGGACACGTGCTCGTGTCGAACTCGATGTCGCCGAGGCAGTTGGCGAGCTCGGACTCCTGCGCCGGCCCGCCTGTCCCGATGCTGGAGCTGTTGCACGCCGACGGCAGCAGCGGCGCGTGGGGCGTGCTGGTGATGCTCCCCTTGGTTCCGTCCTGGCCCGTGTTGTCGTGCCAGCAGTTGCCGGTGTTGCCGGCGTACTGGTCCCACCAGAAGTCCGTGCGGCCGCTCGCCACGTCCCCGGTTCCGTTGGGCTTGACCTTCCCCTTGGGAGTGCGGCCCATCGCGTTGCCGTAGAACTGGTTGCGATAGGAGGTCGAGGGCGGGACCGCGGCCGGGTTGCACCCGGCGAGCTGGCTAGGATCGGCGCCCGTCGCGCCGCAGACGAACTGGTCAGGGACCGCGAAGAGCATGATCCCTCGGCGCCAGTTGTCGTAGAAGCGGTTCTTGCGGACGACGTTGTCGTTGCCGCCGGCGATCCACAGGCCCGTGCCGACGGGAACCGGCACGCTGGGTACGACGTCGGACCCCTTGACGTAGGGGTTGAAGTTGTTCGAGTAGAAGTTGTTGTGCTCGATCAGGTCGGAGTCCTGCGGGAAGCCGGGGTGACCGGACGCGGTGAAGACGTCGGTCGTGAACCCCAGCGCGTTGTCGTAGAAGTTGTTGTGGTCGACGTGGGTGGCGTTGCCGTCGGTGCCCGAATAGCCGCCGGCGTTGTGATGGGAGTCGCAGTTGCGGATCTCCTGGCTGTAGCGGAACTTCGGGTAGATCTTCTTGTCGCGCTGGTTGCCGGTGTCCGCTCCCGCGCCCGGGTACAGGCCGGAGTCGCCGTTGCCGGCCGCCTCGCAGTTCTGCATCAGGCCGTGGTCCTCGACGAAGGTGAGCACCCCGTACTCGCCGCCGAAGAACGTCTTGAAGCGGTCGAGGAGGTAGCCGTCGCTCTCGAGCACGTAGATGTCGTGCTCGCCCGCGTGGCGGACCTTGACGTTGCGCAGGACGAAGCCGTCGGCGCGGTCGGCCCGGATGCCCACGTCCTTGACGGCGTCGATCGGAGCGTGGTCTCCGGACGCGGCGCGGCCGGCGTCGATGGTCACGTCGTCGGCGGACACGCCCGACCCCTCGATCTGGACGTTGCAGCGCACGCAGCGGCCGAGGTCGGGGATGCCGTGGCGGTCCTCGCGCGGCGGCTGCGGTGGCGGATCATGCCCGGGCTTGCGGCCGAGGACTGCGATCAGGTTCTGGTCGTTGGGACAGTGGAACTGGTAGGCGTAGGAGACGGCCCCGCTCTCGCTCTTGTCGTTGGTGATCTTGTACTTGTCGCACTTGGGGTCGTTGGTCGGCGCCTTGCGCGACGCCGGCTCCTTGTAGAGGCCGGGCATGATGACCACGCGGTCGTTGTTGCCCGAGTCGGTGACCGCCGGCTGGATCTGGTCGTACTTGCAGCGCTGCTTGAGCCCCTTGTTGATCTTCAGCAGCTTGTCGGCCTGGTCGGCGGACAGCTTGCGGTGGTCGGTGGGCCGGATGTGGTAGCCGTGGTTGCGGGCGCGGTCGATGGACTTCTTGAGCAGGTCGAGCGAGTCGTCCTTGCAGACCACGCGGGTCTCGCTGCGGTTGCTGTCGCGCAGGGCGGAGGCCAGCGACCGGACCTTCGGTACCTTCCCGCCGGCCGGGGGGCTCACGTGCCTATCCGGCTTGGGGTCGGGCCAGTAGGAGGCGCGCTCGACGTGGGCCGCGGCCATGGCCGGCACGAGCAGCGCGCCGAGGACCGCCACCGCGAGGGGCGCAAGGGGTCGCCGCCTCGAACGCGGGATCACGGCGGACCGCTGGCCCTCGTGGCCGCGAGCGCGGCGGGTGTCTTCGATGTCCGGCACAGCTCCTCCCATGGCCGCGGGCGACTCTAGCGGTTGAGGCTCGCATCTTCCACTTGGTGGCCACCGGCCGCGGCTAGCAACTTGGGAAGCGGCTCTGCGTACGGGTGCACCAGAGGCGTCCTCGAGTGGGCGGCAATAGGGTTGGAAGGCATGGGCGGCGTAGTCACGGCGGTCAGCTGCAGCGCAAGGCACCACATCACGAAGCCGACGCGGCCCGGCATACGTCTTCTCGCGGGCTCGGTGTAGAGGACGACGCTCATTGCGGCCAGACGGTCAAGCATCGCTCCCGCGTCGCGCGCGATCCCGATCAGCCGAACCTGCGCCAGGTCCACCTGATCCATGCTGAGCTGCATGGCGAACTGACATCAGCCGGCTTCCACGTCTCTCCCGGCCAGATGGGCGAGAACGTCACGACGAGGGGAGTGGATCTGCTCGCCTTGCCCCGCGGCGCGCGGCTTCACCTCGGCGAGGAGGCCGTCGTCGAGGTCACAGGCCTGCGCAACCCCTGCGCCCAGCTCGACGGCATCCAGCCGGGGCTGATGGCCGCGACCTTGGAGTCCGACGCGGACGGCAACCTGGTCCGCAAGGCCGGCGTGATGGGCATCGTCGTGGTTGGCGGCAAGGTCAGGCCGAACGACCTCATCCGGGTCGACCTCCCACTTGAGCCGCATCGTTCGCTCCAGCCGGTCTAAGCCGCCGACCTCCAGCGCGCGCCCGACCGGCCCGAGCGCGTGCCATTCCGAGCGCTGCCCCGCGGGCGCCATAGGATGCTGCGCCGATGCGCTTCGGCGTCTTCTACGAGCACCAGCTGCCGCGGCCGTGGGAGGAGGGGTCCGAGCGCCAGCTCATCGCCGACGCCCTCGACCAGGTCGAGCTCGCCGATCGCGTGGGCTTCGACTACGTGTGGGAGGTCGAGCACCACTTCCTCGAGGAGTACTCGCACTCGTCGGCCTCTGAGGTCTTCCTGGCCGCGGCCAGCCAGCGCACGAAGCGCATCCGCCTGGGCTTCGGGATCGTCGCCATGCCCCCCGGCTACCAGCATCCCGCGCGCGTGGCGGAGAAGGTGGCGATGCTCGACCTGGTGTCGGGCGGGCGCTGCGACTTCGGCACGGGGGAGACCTCGTCGGGGGCCGAGCTCGAGGGCTTCGGCGTCGAGCGCGAGACCAAGCGGGCGCAGTGGGAGGAGGCGCTCGACGTGGCCACGCGGATGTTCGTCGAGGAGCCCTTCGCCGGCTGGGACGGGCGCTTCCTGACCATGCCGCCGCGCAACGTCGTACCCAAGCCGGTCCAGAGGCCCCACCCGCCGCTATGGGTGGCCTGCTCGCGACGCGAGACGATCCGGCCGGCGGCCGAGAAGGGGATCGGCGCGCTGTCCTTCGCGTTCGTCGAGCCCGAGGAGGCCAAGGGGTGGGTCGACGAGTACCACGAGATCGTCGCCTCCGAGCGCTGCGTCCCCGCGGGCTTCGCGGTCAACCCCAGGGTCGCCGTCGTCCTGCCGATGATGTGCCATCGCGACGAGGCCACGGCGATCGAGCGGGGGATCGACGGGGCGCACTTCTTCGGCTACTCGCTGGCCCACTACTACGCCTTCGGCGAGCACCACCCCGGCACGACCAGCATCTGGCAGGAGTTCCAGCGCCGGCGTGACCAGACGGGCTTCGCGCGCGACATCGTCACGCCCGGCGCCGGCGCGCTGGGGGTGAAGATCATGGAGGAGGGGCTGGCCTCGCTGCGCGGGGCCATCGGCACGCCCGACCAGGTGCGCGACCTGGTGCGCCGCTACGAGGCCGCCGGGGTCGACCAGGTCATCTTCGTCTCCCAGGCTGGCCGCAACCGTCACGAGCACATCTGCGAGTCGCTCGACCTCTTTGCCGCCGAGGTCATGCCCGAGTTCGCGCAGCGCGCGGAGCAGGCCGAGCGCGGCAAGACGCAGCGCCTGGCCGGGGCGGTCGAGCGTGCCCTGGCCCGACGGGCGCCGGCGCGCGAAGCCGATCCCGCCTACGTGATCGCGCCGATGGCCTCGGGGCCGCCCGCGGGACGGGCGGGCGCGGGGGCGGAAAGGGCCGGCGGCGACCACCGCCCGGTCGCTCGAAGCGGGGAGGTGTCCGGAACGCCTTCGTCATACTGAGCCGGGTGACCGGGTCAGGGGCCCCACGGAGGATGCAGCACGCTGTCCTGGCCGCGCTCGCCTTCGGTTGCGCGCTGGGCGTCCCGAGCGCCCAGGCCGCCCCGCGGATCATCCAGCCCCTCCAGCTCGGCGCCCAGCCCACGCCCCGGCCGGGTGACTGGTTCTACCGCGACCGGGTCATCGACCGGCCCCCCGCGGCCATGGCCGCCGTGACGCGTGGCTTCGTGAGCCGCTACTACCGCTCCCCCGACGGACAGCCCGTGCTGGTGACGCTGTCCTCGTCGTTCCCGGACATCGCCCAGAACCGCTCCGCCTCCCAGTCGTTCGTGACCTTCCTCGGCACCCGGGTGCACGGGCCCGAGCTCAAGCTGCTGCGGGTCTTCATCGGCACCCCGGGCGAGATCGCGGCGGCGTGCGGGGGCGCGCCGGGCGTGCTGGCCTGCTACTCGCGCCTGCAGCGCCGGATGTACGTGCCCGACCGCGACCCCCAGGAGGGCGGCCCGTTCACCCGCGAATACGCGGTCACCCACGAGTACGGCCACCACGTGGCGGCCAGCCGCAGCAACTACCCGTTCTCCTCGCTCAACTACGGCGCGAAGTACTGGTCCTCCGACGAGTACGTCTGCGCCCGCGCCAGCCGCGGGCTGCTGTTCCCCGGCAACCAGACCAGCCACTACTCCCAGGACTCGGGCGAGGGCTTCGCCGACACATACGCCCACCTGCACTACACGAACGTGATCTGGCAGTTCGCCGACATCCTGCGGCCCAACGCCGGCTCGCTGGCCGCCGTGCGCCGCGACGTGCTCGCCCCCTGGCGCGGACCGGCCCACCTGCGCATGAGCGGCTTCCTCAGCCCCCGCGCCGCGGTGCGCTCCTTTGCCTTCCACCAGAGCCTCGACGGCGTGCTGTCCTTCCGTCTGGCCGGCCCTGCCCGCTCCTCCTACGACATCTTGTTGGTCAACCGCGGGCGCGTGGTCAGGCGCACGACGGCGGGGGGCAGCCGCGACGTGATGTCCGTGCTGAGCTGCCGGTCGCTGGTCCGCACCGCGCCGTTCACCCTGCGGGTCGTGCGCCGCACCGGCAGCGGGCCCTTCACGGTCAGCGCCTCGATCGTCGGCTGACCGGCCGCCGCCCGTCAGCGCCTCGATCGTCGGCTGACTCGCCCGTCGGCCGCCCGACCGCTTGCGGCGAGGGGCCGTGGATGCGAACATGCGTTCGCCCACGATGATCGTCTGCATCCTGCTTGTGCGCTTCGAGCTGGCCGTGGCGGCCGGGGGGCGCGCTGGGCTGTTGCGGGTGCCGGCGGCGCTGGCTCCCGAGCCGGGCGGCGTCCAGCAGGTGGGGGAGGCCTCGCCGGCTGCGGAGGCGTTCGGGGTGCGGGCGGGGATGCCCCTGGGGGAGGCCATGGCCCGCTGCCCGACGCTGGCCCTGGTCTCGCCCGATCCCGCCGGCGTGGCCGAGCGGTGGGAGCGGACGCTGGGCGCCCTGGAGGGCATCGGCGCCGCCGTGGCGCCGGAGCGCCCGGGGGTCGCCTGCTTCGCCGCCGAGGGTCTGCGAGGGTTGCACGGGGACCTCGAGGGCGTGGGGGAGGCCGCGCGTCGAGCGGTCGGCGGCGCGGGCGAGGGCGTGCGCCAACCCGCGCGCATCGGCATCGCGCCCTCGCGCTTCTGCGCCATGGCGGCGGCCGGCCGGGCGCGAGCCGGGCAGCGGCATGGGCGGATCGAGATCGTCCGCGGCGGGCAGGAGGGGGCGCGCGCCTACCTGTCCGCCCTGCCGGTCGGGCTGCTGAGTGCCCGCCGGGCCACCGCCGCCCTGCCCACGGCGCTCGAGCGGCTGGGGATCGCCACGCTGGGAGCGCTCGCCGCCCTGTCGCGTCGCCCCGTGGCCGACCGCTTCGGCCCGGCCGGGCTGACGGCACACGACCTGGCCTGCGGACGTGACGCGCCCCTGGTGGCGCGCGAGCGCCGCGAGCGCCTGGAGGAGTCCCTGGAGCTGCCCGAGTCGGCGTCGGGCGCCTCGCTCGACCATGCCCTCGGCCTGCTGGTCGACCGGCTCGTGGCCCGGCGGGAGCGGCGGGGGCGCACTCTGCGCGCCGTCGCCCTGTCCGCGCGGCTCGTGGAGGGGGGGACGTGGCGCCAGCCGGTCACCTTCCGCGAGGCGACGGCCGACCCGGTGCGCATGCGCCTGGCGCTGGGAGGCCGGCTGGCGGCGCTGCCGGCGCCGGCCGAGGCGCTGAAGCTGGGGGTCGAGCGCTTCGGGCCGCCGGTGATCGACCAGCGTCCCCTGCTCGACGAGGCCGCGCACGCCCGCGACGCGCGGCTGCGCGAAGCGGTGCGCCAGGCCCGCGCCCTGGCCGGTCCCGACGCCGCGCTGCGCGTGGTCGAGGTCGAGCCCGGCTCCCGCGTGCCCGAACGGCGAGCCATGCTCGCGCCCTACGCGGAGTGAGCGGGCCGCGCCGGCTGGCCGTCCCTCGGGCCGCGGCGGTGCGCGCCACCGGCGACGGACGGCTCCTCGCCGTCGAGGGCGACCGCGTGGAGGCGGTGCGCGAGACCTGGCTGGTCGAGGACCGCTGGTGGACCGATCGCCCGGTGCGTCGCCGTTACTGGGAGGTGGTGACGGGCCGCGGCCGCGATCTCGTGGTCTTCCACGAGCTCGAGCGGGGAGGGTGGTTTCGCCAGCGCTGACCGGTGGCGATGCCCCCGCCTTTACCGGCCCCTCAGGTTCCCCGCGTTACCTGAGCTTCATGGACCCTCGACCGCGCCCCCGCCTTGCCCTGCTCGCCGCGCTGGCCGGCGTGGGCGGCCTGGTCGTCGCGTGGCTGGCCACCTACTCCCGGCCGGGGCGCTGGATCGACCAGTCGGCGCTGGTCGGGTTCCTCGGCCTGCGCCGGCCGCGCACCGCGCCGGTGGCCGACTTCATCGCCCACCTCGGCGACCCGCTGCCCTTCGCGCTGGTCGGCGTGGCGCTGGTGGTGGTGGCCCTGCTGCGCCGCCGCCCACGGGTGGCGCTGGCCGTCCCGATGGTCCTCGTCGGCGCCAACCTGACCACCCAGGTCCTCAAGCCGCTGTTGCCCGACGACCGCATGTGGGCGGCCCTGGAGGCGGGCGCGCACATCACCGGCGGCTCGTGGCCCAGCGGGCACGCCACTGCGTCGATGGCCCTGGCCCTGGCGGCGGTCATGGTCGTGCCGGGCTGGCTGCGGCCCGCGGTGGCCACCATCGGGGCGGGGTTCGCCGTGGCCGTCTCCTACTCGCTGCTCGCGCTGGGATGGCACTTCCCCAGCGACGTGATGGCGGGCTACTGCGTGGCCGCGGTGTGGGTGGCGCTGGCCGTGGCCGCCCTGTGGGCGGCGGCGATCCGCTGGCCGGCGCCCGCGCGGTCGAGCCCGGCGCCCGACCTGCCTCAGGCGCTGGCGCCTCAGGCTCTCGCCTCGGCGGCGTGCGCCGGAGCGGCGGGCCTGGTCTTCCTCATCCGCCCCTTCGAGGTCGTGGGCTACGCGCGGGCGCATACGACCTTCGTGGCCGGAGCGCTGGCCATCGCCGCGCTGAGCGCCGCCATGGCCACCGGGCTGACGCTGGTCCTGCGTCGCTAGCGCGCCCGCCGCGCACGGGGGGCGGAAGAGCTCCCTCGAGGTCGGCGCGAGCTCAGCGCCCCGCGCCGGGCTCCCACAGCGGCTCGTCGCCATCGTTGGCGGCGCGCGCGAGGATGAACAGCAGGTCCGAGAGGCGGTTGAGGTAGCGGACCACCTCGGGGTTGAGGCCCTCGACCTCGATGGCCCGGCGCTCGGCCCGCCGGCACACCGTGCGGCAGACGTGCAACTGTGCCGCGGCGGGCGTGCCGCCGGGGATCACGAACGACCTCAGCGGCTCCAGCGTGGCGTTGACCTCGTCGCATGCCTCCTCCAGCCACCGCGTCTGCTCGGGGTCGACGCGCAGCCGCTGACGGGCCTGGGGATCGTCGCTCTCGGGCACCGAGACGTCGGCGCCGACGTCGAAGAGGTCGTTCTGGACGCGGGCCAGCCACTGCGCCCAGCGCTGCGGGACGTCGGTCGCGGCCAGGGCCAGGCCCAGCTGGGCGTTGAGCTCGTCGACCGTGCCGTAGGCCTCGATCCGGGGGTGGGTCTTGGGGACGCGGCTCATGTCCCCGAGGTGGGTCTCGCCCCCGTCCCCGAGCTTGGTGTAGATGCGGGTGAGGTTGACGGTCACGCCTGAGCCAGCATACGCGCCGTCGCGACGATCATCTAGGATGCCCGCGTTTACATAGGTCGGTGGTCAAGGGAAGCCGGTGAGAAGCCGGCGCGGACCCGCCACTGTGACCGGGAGAGGCCCGCCGCACGCACGTCGTGCAGCCACTGAGCCGTCGTCGACGGCCCGGGAAGGCGCGGAGGGGCAAAGCCCGCAAGCCAGGAGACCTGCCGCCGACAACAGGCCTACAGCCCTCGTGGAAAGGGGTGGCTCACCATGCAGTCGATCAAGCGACGTGCCGTTCCCGCGCTCCTGTCGGCGCTCTCCCTCGGCCTCCTGGCCGCCGCTCCGGCGGCGGCGGTCGACGTGAACCTGCGGATCGAGGGCAAGGACCGGACGATCTTCGAAGGTCGCGTCTCCACCGACGGTCACTCGGTCCAGGGGCACAAGTGCGACGGGACCAACAACGGGGCCGAGAACAACCCGGGCCCGACGGTGACCGCGGCGCTCGACGACGGCGCCTCGGACAACGACTTCTCCTGGCGCGGCCAGTACTACAAGGACTTCGAGGACTTCTTCGTCACGCGCATCGGACCCGACGAGAACACCGACAACGAGTACTGGGGCTTCCTGCTCAACTACAAGGACCCCGGCAAGGGCGGGTGCCAGACCCGCGTTCGCTCCGGCGACGACGTGCTGTGGGCCTTCGACGGCTTCGGCAAGACGCCGCTGAAGCTCAGCGCTCCCAGCGAGGCCGAGACCGGCCAGTCCTTCACCGTGCACGTCGAGGACGGCTCCAACGGCGACGACGTCAACGACGCTGAGGTGGGCCACCAGCGCACCAACGGCAACGGCGACGCCACGCTCAGGTACGACTCGCCCGGACGGGTCTCTCTCAAGGCTGATGCCAGCCATTCGATCCGCTCCAACGAGCAGGTGGTCTGCGTGCACCGGCCCAACGACAACACCTGTGGCAACAACGGCTCGGGGTCCTCGAGCTCGTCCGGAGCGGGCGCGTTCGCGGGCCCGATCACCGGCCCGCTGGCCGTGTCCTTCACGGGGCTGCTCCCGCTGCATCGCTACCTGGTGGCGGGCGCGCCGCGGACCCTGCGCGGCTCGGTGGCCACCGGGGGGCCGCCGCTGACCGGACTGAGGATCCGCCTGCGCCGCTACGACCGCGGGCACTGCTCGCACTACAGCCTCGTCCAGCGACGCTTCCACCCGTCGAGCTGCACGGTGGGCTACTTCCTCTACGCCATCCCGGCGCGCAGCCCGTGGTCCTACACGCTGCCGGCCGCGCTGGCCCCCGGCATCTACACGCTGGAGACCGAGGCGGTGGACGCGGCCGGGCGGCGAACGATGGCTCGCCGCGTGTTCTACGTCGTGACCAGCCTGCGGCGATGACGGGACGACGGCGGCTGGTGCCAGTCGCCGGCGCGGTGGCGGCGGCCCTCGCGCCTGGCGGCCCTGCGGTCGCTTCGACGCTGGGGGATGCGGCGTCGCCGCCGCCCTCCTCGACGATCGCGGGCGCGGCGGCCAGGTCGGCGAACGGGGCCGCCCCGGCGACCGCCGCCGTCGTGCCCTACGCCCCGCGGGTGGCGGTGATGATCGTCGGGCGCACGCGGACGCTGCTGTCGGCGACCGCCCTCTACGCCCGGCCGGCGAGCGTGCCCGCGGCGGGGCGGCGCTGCGCGGTCGCCGGCGGCACGCCGCTGGCCGCGCTGGAGGCGGCACGGCGCCTGCGCCGGGTCACCTACTCGCTGCGCGACTTCGGGTCGTGCTCGACCAACCCGGCCGACGCCGCCAGCCTGTTCGTCTCGCGCATCGGGCCGGACCTTAACCGCGGGCGCGACGGCTGGGTCTACAAGGTCGGCCTGCGCGCGGGCACGACTGGGGCGGCCGATCCCCGCGGCCCGTTCGGCACCGGGGCGCGGCTGCGCCTCGGCCAGCGTCTGACCTGGTTCTACTGCCACATGGGGCTGCGCGGCTGCCAGCCCACGCTGGCCCTGTCGGTCGCCGGTCGCGTCGCCCCGGCGGCGTCCGTCCGCCTCGGCGTGCGCGGGTACGACGACGGCGGCCACGCGCGGCCGATCGCCGGCGCGCTGGTGCGCCTCGGCGGCGCGCGGGCGCTGACCGGACCGGACGGGACGGCGACGCTCACCGCCCCGACCGCGCCGGGCCGCTACCTCGCCGCGGCCAGCGCGCGGGGAACCGTGGCCGCCTTCCCCGTTGGGGTGACGATCGGTTGAGGCGTGGGCTGTCCGCCGCCGCGCTGGCCGGCGCGCTCGCCCTCGCCGCGGGCGCGAGCGGCTGCGGGCTCGGACCGGGACGGGCGACCGGCGGCGCCTCGCTGGTCGTGACCCGCGACTTCGGGCGCACCACTGTCGGGAGGGCCACGGCCCGGCGAATCGCCGGCTCGGACACCGTCATGCGCTTCCTGGCGCGCTCGTTCCGCGTCCAGACGCGGTACGGCGGCGGCTTCGTGCAGTCGATCGACGGGCTTGCCGGGAGCGCCCGTGGCGCGCGGCGGATCGACTGGTTCTACTACGTCAACGGGATCGAGGCCGGTCGCGGGGCCTCGGCCACCCGCCTGCACCCCGGCGACCGCGTGTGGTGGGACCGCCACGACTGGGCGGCGGCGATGTCGATCCCCGCGGTCGTGGGCTCGTTCCCAGAGCCGTTTCGGTCGGGCAGCGCCGGCCGGCGGCTGCCGGTGACGCTGGGGTGCAGCGCGGCGGCCGCCCGCGCGTGCGACGACGTGGCGCGCGCCCTCGCGGGCGTCGGGGTGCCCGCCGGGCGCTCGTCGGTGGGCGTCGGGTCGTCCCGCCACACCCTGCGGGTGCTGGTCGGGCCATGGGCGAGCCTTCGCAGCGATCCCATGGCGCGACGCCTCGAGCAGGGCCCGCAGGTCAGCGGCGTGTTCGCCCGGCCGGTGCTCGGGGGCCGGGGCCTGGCCCTGCTCGACGCGGGAGGAGCCGTGAAGCGCGAGCTGTCCGGCGGCGCCGGTCTGATCGCCGCCACCGGCGGGGCCGACCAGCAGCCGACGTGGCTGGTCACGGGCACGGACGTCGGCGGGGTGCTCGCCGCGGCGCGGGCCTTCGATCAGCGTCACCTCCAGCGCCGCTTCGCGCTGGCGTTGGGTGGCGGGCGCAGCATCGCGCTTCCCGTGGGCTCGGGCCGATGAGCGCGCTCGCGGGCAGCGGCGGTCTTGGCCTGGAGGGCAGCGTGCGGTGATCTATCGCCGACGACCCAGTCCCCTGCACGCCGCGGCCGCGCCGGCTGGCTGCGCGTACTGCGCGGCGCTGGCCGTCGTCGCACTGATGAGCAGCCATCCGCTGGTCCTCGCGGCCGACCTCGTCGCGGTGGCGGGCGCCGCGCGCCTCGCCGGAGTGGCCGAGGCCATGCGTCGCGCGTCCCGGCTGGCCATCCCGCTCGCGGTGGCCATGGTGGTGATCAACGCGCTGGTCTCGCGAAACGGGCTGACGGTCATCGCCCGCCTGGGGGAGCTGCCGATCGCGGGAAGGCTCGACGTCACGCTCGAGGCCGTGGCCTGGGGGGCGATCCAGGGGCTGCGCCTGGGCTTGGTGATCATGGCCGGGGCCCTCTACTCCGCGTCGGTCGACCCCGACGAGGTGCTGCGCATGCTGCGCCGGGTCTCGTTTCGCTCGGCCCTGAGCGCCACGCTGGCCACGCGCATGGTGCCCGTGCTGGCCCGCGACGCGCGCCGCATGGCCGAGGCCCAGCGCTGCCTGCCCGGCCGGCCCGCTCCGCGGGTCGCCCTCCTGCGGGCGGTCACGGCGGGAGCGCTCGACCGGTCGCTCGACGTGGCCGCCGCCCTCGAGGGTCGCGGCTACGGGGCGCTGCGGCGCCCCCCGCGCGAGCGGCGCAGCCCCTCGCGCCACGATTTGGCCTTTGGCGCCGCGGCGGTTGGACTGGTCGTGCTGGTGGCGGCCGCGCGCCTGGGCGGCGTCGGACGCTTCAGCGCCGACCAGGCGCTGGCGCTATCCATGGGCGCGCCCGAAGTAGCGCTCGCGGTCGCGCTGGTCGTGCTGGCCCTGGCGCCGTTCGCCGATCGCCGGGGGATCGTCCGGTGAGCCTCCTGAGCGTGGAGAGCCTGTCCTACCGCTACGCCGGGGCGACCGAGCCGGCGCTGCGCGACGTCAGCCTGGAGATCGACGAGGGGGAGTTGGTGGTGCTCGCCGGCCTGTCGGCCTCGGGCAAGTCCACCCTCCTGCGGGCGCTGGCCGGGCTGGTGCCCCACTTCCACGGCGGCGAGGTCGCGGGACGGGTGGTCGTGTGCGGGATGGACACCCGTCACCACGGCCCGGGCGATCTGGCGGCCGGCGTGGGGACGCTGTTCCAGGATCCCGAGACCCAGGTCGTGATGGGCACCGTGCGAGCCGAGCTCGCCTTGCCGCTGGAGAACCGGGGCCACGGGCCCTCGGCCGTTGCCCGCGGCGTCGAGGAGGTGGCGCTGGCCCTGGGCATCGGCTCGTTGCTGGACCGCCCGACCCACGAGCTGTCGGGCGGCGAGCTCCAGCGGGTCGCCCTGGGCGCGGCGCTCGCCGGACGCCCGCGGGCCGTGCTCCTCGACGAGCCGACGTCCCAGCTCGACCCGGTCGCGGGCGACGAGCTCGTGTGGCTGCTACGCCGCCTCAACGAGGAGTGGGGGACCACGGTCGTGCTCGCCGAGCAGCGGCTCGAGCGCTGCCTGGGCGCCGCCGACCGCGTGATCGCCCTGCGCGACGGGCGGTTGGCCTGCGACGGCTCGCCCCAGCGCTTCCTCGAGTGGGCCGCCGAGGCCTGTCCGCCGCTCCAGACCCCCGGGGCGCGGCTGTTCGCGCTGGCCGGCCTGCGGCCGCCCCCGGCCGGGGTCAAGCAGGCGCGGCGCGCGCTGGCCCAGCGCGGGCTGCTGCCGGCGCCCGAGTCCGGCTCGGGGGGCCCGGGAGGCACCACGAAGCCCTCGCGGCGCCGGCGTTTGGGGCGCTCCGGGCCGCCGCCGGCCCTGTCGCTGGAGCGTGTGTGGCACGAGTGGCCCGAGGGGCGCGCCGCCCTGCGAGGGGTGAGCCTGCGGGTCGAGCCCGGCGAGCGCGTCGCGCTCATGGGCCGAAACGGCGCGGGCAAGTCGACGCTCCTGCGCTGCGCCGCCGGCCTGCTGGCACCGACCCGCGGGCGCGTGCGCCGCGGCGGCCGCGTGGGCCTGCTGCTCCAGAGTCCCGGCGACTACCTGGTGCGCGAGCGGGTGGGCGACGAGCTCGACCCCGCGGGCCTGGCCGCCGCCGGGCTCGGCGCGCTGGCCGATCGCCACCCGCGCGACCTCTCGGGCGGCGAGCGCCCGCGGCTGGCGCTCGCCCTGGTCCTGCCCGCGCACGAGCCGCCCCCGACCGTGGCCTGCCTCGACGAGCCGACGCGGGGCATGGACCGCGCGCGCAAGGACGAGCTGACCGAGCTGATCGGCGGGCTGGCCGGCGCGGGCAGCGCCGTCGTCGTGGCTACCCATGACGTCGAGCTGGCCGCCGCGGCGGCCGACCGGGTCGTCCTGCTGGGCGACGGAGCGCTGGTGGCCGACGCGCCGGCCCGCGAGGTGCTGGCCGGCGGCTGGTACTTCGCCACCGAGACCGCCCGCATCCTCGGCGGCGCCGCGGGAGCGCTGGAGCCCCCGGAGGGCGCCGCCGTCCTGGCCGGCAGACCGCGGGCATCCGAGACCGTGGCCGTCGCTCCGCCGGCGTCCGAGCGCGTGTCCGAGACCCCCGCGCCCTCCCGCCCGCCCGAGACCCCCGTCCCTCCCTCGCTTGCATCCAACCTGGAGGTGCCGTCATGAGCTGGCCCCTGGCCTCGTCGCTGATAGTCGTCGCCGCCGTCGCCGCCGGACTGGGGTGGTACGAGCGCTCGCGGCCGTCGGCCAAGGTGCTGGCGCTGGTCGCCGTCCTGGCCGCGCTGGCCTCGCTGGGCCGGGTGGCCTTCGCTCCCCTGCCCAGCGTCAAGCCGACGAGCGACATCGTGCTGATCAGCGGGCTCGCGCTGGGGGGCGCCCCGGGCTTCGCGGTGGGGGCGCTGGCCGCCCTGACCTCGAACCTGTTCTTCGGTCAGGGCCCGTGGACCCCGTGGCAGATGGTGGCCTGGGGCGGCGTCGGGCTCGCCGGGGCGCTGCTGGGTCGGGCCACCCGCCGCCGACCGGGTCGCTTCCTGCTGGCCGGGGTCTGCGCGCTGGCCGGCCTGGCCTTCGGCGCGGTGATGAACCTCTTCACGTTCACCTACCTGGGGACGCACACGCCCGGCGCCTATGCGCTGGTCGCGGGCCAGGCCCTGCCCTTCGACCTGGCCCACGCGGGCGGCAACCTGGTCTTCGCCCTGGTCTTCGGGCCGGCGCTCACGCGGGCGCTCGCCCGCTTCCGCGATCGCCTCGAGGTGAGCTGGCGCGAGATACCGCCGCCGTCCGGCGCCCCGGTGATCGGGGGACCGACGGGGCCGGTCGTGACTGTCCCGCCCCGTCGGGCGCCCGGCGCCCCCGGCGCGGTGGCGGCGGTCGCGGTGGCGCTCAGCCTCGCCCAGGCCGGGGCGCTCGCCGTCGCCTCCCCCGCCCGGGCCGCCACCCCAGCCTCCTACCTGCGCGCGGCCCAGAACGCCGACGGCGGCTTCGGCGCGGCGCCCGGGACCCGCTCGACCCAGCTCTACTCCGGCTGGGCCGCACTCGGCCTGGCCGCCGCCGGCCAGAACCCGCTCGACGTTCGCCGTCCCGGGAGGCGGTCGGTGATCGACTACATGCGGGCGGGCGCCAGCTCCCTCGGTGACACCGGGGCGCTGGAGCGCTCGATCCTCGTGCTCGGGGCCGCCGGCGTATCGCCGCGCAGCTTCGGCGGGCGCGACTTGGTGGCCGCGCTTGACGGCCGGCGCACCGCCGCCGGGTCGTTCTCCAACCAGGTCAACCTGACCGCCTTCGGGATCATGGCCCTGCGCGCCGCCGGGCGCTCGACTGCCTCGCTGCGGGCCAGCACGACGTGGCTGGCCGCCCGTCACAACCCCGACGGGGGCTTCAACTTCGCCGGCCCGGGGGGAGCGAGCGGGGTCGACGACACCGCCGCCGCGCTCCAGGGCCTGGCCGCGGGCGGGGCCGGGCGCTCGGCCGTCGCCGCCCGGGCCGGGGCCTTCCTGGCCGCGCGCCAGAACCGCGACGGGGGCTTCCCGCTCGTCCCCGGCCAGGGGTCCAACGCCCAGTCGACAGCCTTCGCCATCCAGGGCCTGGTCGCCGCGGGGCGCAGCCCCGACGCGCTTCACCGCGCCGGGGCTCCCTCGCCGCTGGCCTACCTGCGCTCGCTCACCTCCCCGAGCGGGGCGGTCCGCTACTCGCGCACGAGCACGCAGACGCCCGTGTGGGTGACCGGCCAGGCGCTGGCCGCGCTCGCCCACCGCCCACTTCCCCTGCGCCGCGTCGCTCGCCGCGCCCGTGCGGCGACGGCGCAGGCGGCCGCCGCCGCCCGGGCCAGCGCCGCCCGGGCCAGCGCCGCCCATCGCGCCCACCGCAAGGGCCACGGGGGCGGGGCGGTGGCCACGGCCGGGCCTCGGGGTCGGCTCCTGGCCGCCGCGGCCGTCGCCGGCCTGGCCACCGGCTGGGTGATGGAGCCCCTGACGTGACGTCGGGGCGAGGCTTGGGACAAGGCGCTCGGAGCCGGAGACCCGATAGGTTCCCCGCCGCATGAAGGTCGGGGTGCCGAAGGAGACAGCCGAGGGCGAGCGGCGGGTGGCCCTCGTGCCCGAGATCGTGCGTAAGCTCGTCGCCGACGGTCACCAGGTCGTCGCCGAGGCCGGCGCCGGGACCGCGGCGATGATCCCCGACGCGCTCTTCGAGGAGGCCGGGGCGACCGTCGCCTCGGACGCGGGACAGGTGTGGGGCGCCGACGTGGTGGCCAAGGTCCAGCGGCCGTCGAGCGCGGAGATCGAGCGCCTGCGCACCGACGGCGTGCTGATCGGCTTCCTGGCTCCCCTGACCGCGCCGGACACCACCCGGGCGCTGGCCGCCGCGGGGGTCACCGCCTTCGCCATGGAGGCCATTCCCCGCATCTCGCGGGCGCAGTCGATGGACGCGCTCTCCTCGCAGAGCAACGTCGCCGGCTACCGCGCCGCGCTGCTGGGCGCCGAGCTCATGGGGCGCTTCTATCCGATGCTCATGACCGCCGCCGGCACGATCCGTCCCGCCAAGGTGCTGGTCCTCGGCGCCGGCGTCGCCGGTCTGCAGGCGATCGCCACCGCGCGGCGCCTCGGCGCGGTAGTGCAGGGCTTCGACGTACGCGCGGCGGTCAAGGAGCAGGTCGAGTCGCTGGGCGCGACCTTCCTCGAGCTCGACATGGAGAGCGCCGAGGGGGAGGGAGGCTACGCGCGCCAGCTCACCGAGGAAGAGCAGCAGCGCCAGCGCGAGCTGCTGGCCGACGCCATGACCGACGTCGACGTGGTCATCAGCACCGCCCTGGTCCCCGGGCGTCCGGCGCCCCTGCTGGTCACCGCCGCCGCGGTGGAGGGGATGAAGCCCGGGGCCGTGGTGATCGACCTGGCGGGCGAGTCGGGCGGCAACTGCGAGCTGTCCGAGCCGGGGGAGACCGTGGTGCGCCACGACGTGACGATCGCCGCCCCGCTCAACCTCCCGGCCACCATGGCCGAGCACGCCTCCCAGCTCTACGCCCGCAACATCCAGTCGCTGCTCGGGCTGATGGTCGGCGAGGACGGCTCGCTGGAGCTGAACTTCGACGACGAGATCATCGCTGGCGCCTGCATCACCCGTGGCGGCGAGATCGTCCACGAGGGTGCGCGCAAGGCCGCCGAGACCGCCGGCAGCCCCGCCGGCTAGACCCGCAAGGAGAGCCCCCAAGCCGTGCTCATCACCAACCTCGCCATCCTCGCGCTCGCCGGCGCCGTCGGCTACGCGGTGATCTCCAAGGTCCCCAACACGCTCCACACCCCGCTGATGTCGGGGACCAACGCCATCCACGGGATCGTCATCCTCGGCGGCCTCCTGATCATCGGCACCGCCGGTGACGGCTTCCTCAACAAGCTGCTGCTGGTCATCGCGATCGCCTTCGGGACGATCAACGTGGTCGGCGGCTTCCTGGTCACCGACCGCATGCTGGGCATGTTCAAGAGCAAGCCCGAGCCAAGGGCGGTCGAGGCCGAGGGCGGCGCTGGAGCGCCGGGCTCGGACGGGGCGAAGGGCGACGTATGAGCACGGTCCTGGCCACGTCCTTCGTGCAGGACCCCAACTTCATCCGCGCCTGCTACATCGTCGCCTTCCTCCTCTTCATCTACGGGCTGTCGGGCCTCACCGGGCCGCGGACCGCCGTCCGCGGCAACCTCATCGCCGCGGTGGGAATGGCCATCGCGGTGATCGCCACCCTGCTCAACCCCGGCGTGGGCAACTGGTGGCTGATCGCGCTGGGCATCGTCATCGGCACGGTCATCGGGGTCCCGGCGGCGCGCAACGTGAAGATGACCGCGATGCCCCAGATGGTCGCGCTGTTCAACGGCGTGGGCGGCGGGGCGGTGGCCCTGATCGCCTGGGTCGAGTTCCGCCACACCGCGGGCTACCACGTCGGCCCGAGCGGCGAGGCGATCCCCCTCTACGTGGCCATCTTCTCGGTCTTCGCGGCGATCGTCGGCTCGGTCTCGTTCTGGGGCTCGAACATCGCCTTCGGCAAGCTCCAGGAGATTCTGCCCGGCCGGCCGATCACCCTCGGGCGGCCCCAGCAGCTGGTCAACCTGCTGATCTTCGCCATCGCGATCGCGCTGGCCGTGATCATCGTCGCGGGTGGCAGCTCGGAGCTGCTGATCATCGGCCTGCTGGTGGCCGCCGCCCTGCTCGGCAACCTCATGGTCCTGCCGATCGGCGGGGCCGACATGCCGGTGGTGATCTCGCTGCTCAACGCCTTCACCGGGCTGTCGGCCGCGGCGACCGGCGTGGCGCTGAACAACTACGCGCTGATCGTGGCCGGGATGATCGTCGGGGCGTCGGGAACGATCCTGACCAACCTGATGGCCGAGGCCATGAACCGCTCGATCCCCAACATCGTCGCCGGCGGGTTCGGCGGCGGGGGGATCGCCGCCGCCGGCGGTGGCGGGGCCGACGACGGCGACAAGACCGTGCGCTCGACCAGCGCGGCCGACGCCGCCATCCAGCTCTCCTACGCGCGCCAGGTCGTCGTCGTGCCGGGATACGGCATGGCGGTGGCCCAGGCCCAGCACGCGGTCAAGGAGCTGGCGCGCGAGCTCGAGAAGCGCGGGGTCGAGGTCAAGTACGCCATCCACCCGGTGGCGGGGCGCATGCCGGGGCACATGAACGTCCTGCTGGCCGAGGCCGACGTGCCCTACGACCAGCTCAAGGAGATGGACGAGATCAACCCCGAGTTCCCGCGGACCAACGTCTCGCTGGTCATCGGGGCCAACGACGTGACCAACCCGGCGGCCAACTCCAACCCCAACTCGCCGATCTACGGCATGCCGATCCTCGAGGTCAACCAGTCCGAGTCGGTGATCGTGCTCAAGCGCTCGATGAACCCGGGCTTCGCCGGCATCGACAACGAGCTCTACTACGACCCCCGCACACAGATGCTGTTTGGTGACGCCAAGGCGTCGGTGGGGGAGATCACCTCCGAGGTCCAGGCGCTGTAGGGGTCGCCCGGTCCCTGCGCCGATGGCCCGGGTGGAGCGAGGAGACGCGTCGAGGCAGGAGACGTTCCGGTGGGGGCTACACGCTCGCTGGGAGCAGCTCTACGACGCGATCCGCGACAACCAGCTGCTCACCTTCGCCGGCTCGATGTCGTTCGGGGTGGTGTTCTCGACCATCCCGTTGTGCCTGTTCGTGCTCGCCGTCCTGGGCTTCCTGCGCCTCCAGGAGGTATGGGCGCGCGACCTCTCCCCCGAGGTGCGCGCGGGGGTCTCCCCGTCGGCCTACCGGGTGATCGACGAGGCGGTGCGCCACGTCCTGGGATCGGGCCAGCTCGCCTGGCTGACGGTGGGAGGGGTCCTGACCCTCGGGCTGGCCTCCGGCGCGATGCGGGCCACCATGGACGCGCTGGACTCGATCTACTGCGCCCGGCGCCGGCGGCCGCTGGTCGAGAAGGTCCGACGCTCGCTGTGGCTGGCCGCGGTGGTCAGCCTGCTCTTCGTGCTGGCGGCGGCGATCGTGCGCATCGGCCCTGTGCTGATCGACCAGCGAGGCCAGGGCCCGGTGGTGGCCGTGGTCTCGTTCGTGGTCCGCTGGGGCGTGGGCGCCGCGCTGCTGGAGGCGGCGGCCTTCCTGATCGTGCGCTACGGGCCGTCGACTCCCCAGCCTGTCGGCTGGGTGAGCTTCGGCTCGGGGCTGGCCGTCGGCGGATGGGTCCTCATGTCGATCGGCTTCGGCCTCTACATCACCTACGTCGCCTCCTACGGGTCGCTCTACGGGTCGCTGGCCTCGGTCATCGTGCTGTTCTCCTACGACTACCTGTCGTGCGTCGTCTTTCTGCTCGGCGTGCAGGTCGATGCCCTGGTGCGCGGCGAGGCGCGGGGTGACCCGACCGGTCAGCAGGCTCGCGACAGCGACTAGCCTGCTGCGCGGCGCCGCCTTCTCGTTCGTCCTGCACCGGCCTCCGTGCTCGACGGCCGCGCCGAGCGGGGGGGAGAGAGAGGGGTTCTCCTTCCGGAGCTGATAGCCCCCGCTATCAATAGTGATAGCCCCGGCTATCAGCTCGTGGGAAGGGGGGTGACCTGACCCCGGGCGCTGGCGGAGCGTAGGGAGGTGACCTGGCGCCCGTGGGCCGGGGGGCCCGGGAGGGCCAGGGTGGTGATCACACCTACCCAGGTCGGGAGCCCGGGAGGCCGGCTCAGCCGGCCACGGGCGCGAGGGTCGCCGCGGGCCCGATGGCCGCTCGCACGTCCGCGCGCTCCCCACAGACCAGCAGGTACTCGACGTTGCGCAGCCGCCCGACGCGACCGACCCGGCGGCCCGCCGGGTCGTGGATCCCGATGCGCGCGCCGACGTAGCGCGGGGAGTCGAAGGCCATGACCGCGACCTCGCCGCGGCCGGCGCACATCTCGACGAGCTCGTCCAGCGTCACCCACGCCTCGTCGTTGTAGGAAAGGACGAGCAGGCGCGCGCGCACCGCCGCCAGCAGCTCGCGCAGGGCGTCGTGGATCAGCCGCCGCGAGTTGAAGGGGCTGCGCCTCGCCGGGTCGCGGCAGTCGGCGCGCTTGCAGGCCACGCCGTAGTGCTCAGGCGCGTCCCAGGCGACCAGGGTCTCCCACACGTGGTAGTTGCCGCGGTAGGAGTGCTGGTTGTAGGGCGGGTCGAGGTAGGCGAGGTCGACCGCCGGCAGCGAGCGGGCTACCTCCGCCGCGTCCCCACGCGTCGCGTGGCCCGGGCCGTCGAGGAGGGCCGGAGCGCGCAGCTCGAGGGGACGGTGTGAGCGAGGCGCCCACTGCTTGAGGTAGGCCATCTGCACCCCGGTGGTGGAGTCCACCCGATCGGCCGCCTCCAGCAGGCTCGTCAGCAGCAGCGGCCACAGGGCGGAGCCGGCGAAGTCGCGATCGAGGGCGTCGCGGATGGCGTCGACCCGCATCCCGTTGCGGGGCTGGACGTAGCGCGCGCGGCGGCAGAAGGTCTCGGTGAAGTAGCCCTCGTGGCCGGCCAAGGCGTTGAGGTGCGCGAGCGCGGCGGCCAGCTCGCGCCGGTCGACGTCACGGGCGTCGGTGGCCACGTAGCAGCGGGCCAGCACCTCGGCGAAGCCGGCGCTGTCGCTGGCCCACACGAGCAGGCCGCGGCGCTTGAGCTCCTGGCCCACCCGCGTGGTCCCCGCGAACAGGTCGGCGGCGGTGCGGGCGCCGGCCCGGGCGGCCAGGTCCCCGAGCACGCCGACCAGCCGGCGCTTGGAGCCGAGGTACTTGATCATGGCGCGAACGTAGAGCGCTGCGCGGACGCCCCAGCGCTTCGAGGCCGTCGAGCGCCTGCCCCCTGTCCTCGCGACGCTGGCGGGGAGCAGCTAGGAGCCGCAACCCGGCCGCGTTAGGGTCGCGACGTGCTGCGCCGCCGCTCGCTCAGCCTCCCCTACGGGGACCAGGTCCCCGCTCTCGCGGCCCTGGTCGTATCAAGCCCGCCCCACTTGGAACCCGAGCGGCTCCTGCGCCACTCGCGCCACGAGCGGCTCGTGGAGGCCGCGCTGTATCACCGCGTCTCGGGACACCTCGCGGCGGCTGCGGAGCGCGGCGACGTGGCGCTGGGTCAGCAGCTGTGCGGCCGGGTCGCCCGCGTTGGCGCCGTCCACATCCTGCACTCGGCCGCCCTGCGGCGCGAGCTGGCGATGATCGAGCCCGTGCTCGCCGCTGCCTGCGGGGTCGCGCCGGTGTGCTTCAAGGGTCCCGCCGTCGCGGATCGGCTCTACTCCGATCCCCGGCTGCGGACGTTCGCCGACCTCGACCTGCTGGTGCCGCGCGAGACGCTCGGCGACGCGGCGCGCGCGCTCGTGGAGCGAGGCTACGAGCACGTGCACGAGTTCCGGTCGGGCTTCGGACAGGACCATGGTCACGACCTGCACCTGCGAAGGCGGATCGGCGACCGAGCGCTCGACGTCGAGCTTCACTGGCGGGTCGGCGACGACCCGTCGTGCTCGGTGCTGGACCACGGGCTCTTGGGAGCCGGCGCGGCACGCCTTCGAGTCGCCGGCGCCGAGGTCGGCGTCCCAGCGGCGGCCGAGCAGCTCGTCTGCCTGGCCGTGCACCTGCTGAGCGACCGCGCCAAGCGGCTGATCTGGGTTGCGGACCTGGCCCTCGCGGGGTCGCGCGCCTCGGCCTCGGAGTGGAAGCGGTCGTTCGAGCTCAGTCGCGCGCTCGGGCTCGGATGGGCTCTGCATCGCGGGCTCGACTACGCAGCTCGCCACCTCCACTTCGGGCGCGAGCGGCCGCTGCCGCCGGGGCCACCGCCGGCTTGGGGGCCGCTGCGCGCGGTCGAGGAGCTGGACATGCGCGCGTCTCTGCACGTGGGGCGCCTCGCGCGGCTCGGATGGAGGTCGAGGATGCGTTACTTGCGAGAGGTTCTCGTCCCGACGGCGGAAGGTTTGTCGGGAGCGGTCGGGAGTGACGGCGCCCCGACACCGCGGCTCGTGCGCCGCCATCTGCGTACGATCGCCCTCGGGCTGCGACCCGGCCGTCGCTGATGGGGCGCGTCCTGCTTCTCCCTCATGCGCCCACCGGCGGCCTGGCGCATCTCGGCGCCTGCCTCGCGGTCGGTGGAGAGCTGCGCCGCCGCGGGCACGAGGTCGAGGTGGCCTACGGCGGCACGCGGACGGAGGTGATCGAACGCGAGGGCCTACGGTGGCATCGGGTCCCCGAGATCGCCGCCGAACGTGAGTGGTATCCACGCGATTGGTACGCCTCCGAGGACGAGCTGCGGTCGTTCGTCACCGCGCACCTAGAGCTCATCGATCGCGTGCGTCCGGATGTCGCGGTATCGAGCTCGGGAACAGCCGGGCGGCTCGCGTGCGAGGTGGCGGGAGTCCCGCAGCTGCATCTCATGCACTCCCTCGCGGCCTCGCCCTACGGAAACCGGGTGGGTTGGGGAGACCGACTGCGTGTAGCCCGCCGGCCACTGCGCTCGGCAGCGACCGTTCGTGCTCGTATCAGAGCGGGACGGCGCAGGGCAGTCGGCCCTTCGGCGGCGCAGCTGATCGAGCGGATCCGCCAGGAGCTGGGCCTCGCTCCAACCGGGCCCGACGTGTTCGCCGGGGCTCGCGACTCGATCGTCGCCCTCACCACGACCCCGTTCCTCGATCCTGGGGCCGGACTTCCCGACCACTGGCGCTACGTCGGGCCGCTTGCCTGGTCGGCGGCCCCGGCCGCGGGCCCCGAGGCGCGCAAGCGCGCTGGCCGTCCGCTCGTGTACGTGAGCCAGGGATCGACGGGAGATCCGCGGCTGCTGCGGCGCGCGGTTGCCGATCTGGCTCGACGCCAGCTCGATGTGGTGGTCACCACGGGCGGCCTCTGCGACCCTTCGGAGCTGGCGGCGCTCGGCTCGAACGTCATGGCGGCCGACCTTCTGCCCGGCCTCGCCTGCCTCGCTGCGGCAGATGCCGCCGTGATCCATGGCGGACACCTGACCTTCTGCCAGGCTCTGCTGACCGGGACGCCTTTCGTGATGCTCCCCTTCCGCAACGACCAGATCGGCCGGCTGGCGCGGACCGAGCGGCTTGGTGTCGGGATCGGCCTCTGGCCCCGCCCGCGGCTGCCGGGGACGATTGGCCGGGCAGTCGCGCGGCTGCTGGAGATGCCTGACTATCGGCAGCGCAGCGCTGCGCTCGCCGGTCGCCTGCGCAAGGATTGGGACGGCCTGCGCACCGCGGCCGACCTCGTGGAGGAGCTCGGCCGCGGGAAGGGCCGCGCGTTCGCCGGCGGGGAGCCGCGCTGACCTGTCCAGCCTGAGGTTGCCCGCGCCCAGGGCGCCGTCAGGGCGCGACTTCGGCGAGCAGCGCGCGAGTCGCGTCGCACGCGCCGGAGGCCCGGTCCGGCATCGTCACCCTGTAGACCGGCACGCGTTCCACCAGCCGGACGAGGCGCTCGAAGGCGTGGCGCAGCGCCAAGGGACCGCCGGCGTGGATCAGGCTTGGGACCAGGGCGGGCACGGCCTCGGACGGCGACAGCCGCCCGACCTCCAGCCTCGCTCCCCGGCGCATCAGAAGGCAGATCGCCGAGACCGGAGCGGGCTCTGAGGCCTGGACGTCGGCATCGAGCGTTCGCAGAGGTCGGGGCGCGTCGTTCGCGCGGCGCGACGGCCCAAGTCCGGCAGCGGCGGCGAGCTCGTCGCCTACCCGGACCCCGCGCGCGCCCGGCCACACGACCGCAGCTTCGGGGGCGCAGTCGACGACCGCACCGTCCTCGGTGAGCACCGGGTGACCGTGGCGCGATGCAAGCAGGGCGAGAGCGGACTTGCCGCGGCCGCTGGGCCCGCTGAACAGCACGGCCCCCGGGCTCGTCACGACGGCGGACGCGTGCAAAGCAAGGTCGCCCCGCTCGGAGAGCAGCAGCGGGATCGCCATGGTTCCCAGCCGGTGCTCCCACGAGTCGTCGAGTCGCGGGGACGCGACCCTGATCCGCCCAGCGCGAGAATCGATCTCGTAGGCGCCGGTGGCGCTGCACCAGGCGAGCAGCGCCGCCCTCGTGCGGGCCAGCGCAAAGGACGGACCGTCGACTCCCGGCCACTCCAGCCACGCGGTCAGCTCGCCCGACCAGTCCAGGGCCGAGTCGGTGACAAGCTCGACGCTGATGAGCCCCCGCTCGCCTGTACTCGCGTTGAGGCGACGCAAGCTCATCGGGGCGCGGACCTCGTATCCGTAGATGCTGCCCACGCCCTGGACCGCCGCTAGGCTGGCCGACCGTGTCCGAGCCGGAGCTCGACCCCGCCGTCAGCGTCACCCGTCGCGAGGGGGTGATGGCCGAGCGGCTGCTCGAGGAGACCGTGATCCTCGACCCGGACTCCGACCGCTACGCCAGGCTCAACCCGACCGGGCGCTGGGTGTGGGAGCAGCTCGGCGCTCCGCGTACCCTCGCCGACCTCGCTGCCGGCCTCGCCGCGGAGTTCGAGATCGACGAGCCGCGGGCCCTCGCCGACGTTACGGCCTTCGTGCGCGACATGACCCGGCGGGGGCTGGTGGCGCCGCCAGCCGTCTGACGTTCCGCCGTGCCCACGCCCGTGGCGCCCGCGCACGACGAGGCTACGGATGGGTCGCCTGGGTCGCAGGGACGAGGATTCCCCGCGCTAGGAGCGAGCGCCCCGTGGCGAGCACGTCACGCTCGATCCGCGCGCGGTCGGTTTCGCCGAACCGCTCGGCCAGTTGTTCGATCGCCTCGGCCGGGGTGCCATCGTCGAGCGCTCCGACCAGGAACGACGCGGTGGGGTTCAAGCGCGCAACCGTGCCGCTGCGCGCCGCACGGACGTACTGGTAGGGCCCGCCTCCGCCGACGCGAACCGCTCCCAGCCGGTAGCGGCGCGCCAGGGCCAGGTCTCGCACCGTTTCGCGCGCCCGGTCGAGATTACGGCTCGCGTCTCCCGTGTCGTCTGTGGGGCGCGCCCTGGCCGGAACCGGGGAGGAGCGGCCTGCCCGGCGCTCGGCGCCGGTCATGGCGTCGGCCTGCGCCTCGCCGACCGGGACCTCGACGTCCAGATAGGGGATCAGCCCGGAGCGGGGCAGGTCGTGCGAGCTGCCAAGCGACCCCGCCCAGCTCGAGATGTCCGGGGAGCGCCAGCCGGCAGCGATTTGCCGCCAGCACTGGTCGAGGCCGTCGTCGACGGCGTGACCAAAGCCGAAGGGATGGAGCGAATCCATCACCACCGTGCCGTTCGGGCGCACCAGCATCGAGGCGGGCGCGGCTTCGTCGCGGATGGCCAGGATCCCCGCGTTGCCCCGCTGGAGCGCTACGCGCATGCCGTCGTCGTGCGAACGGTCGAACTGGGCGATGGCCCGACGCAGACGTTGACGACTGACCGCCCATCGCTCGCCGCGCGCGGCGGCGCCGATCTCCACCACGGGCGTGGCGCGCACCGACGTGACGCCCAGGGTCCACATCTGCTCGAGGAACGCGGGGAACGCGTGCTCGTTGTCCGGCGTCACGACGTGGACGACAACAACCGCCACGCCGCGCTCCAGGAGCCGGCTCGTGGCCGTGACGGCTCGCCGCCAGCTTCCCGGCACGCCCCGCGACGCATCGTGCAGGGCGGCCGTCGCGCCGTCGATGGAGATGTCGACCCGCAGGTCGGGGGTGCGGGCAAGGCGATCTGCGACGCCGTCGTCCACGAACCACCCGTTGGTGTTGAGCGTCAATCCGACCTCGCGACGCGCCAGCCGGTCGAGCAGCTCGAAGACGAGCTCGCGGCGCAGGAAGGGCTCGCCCCCGCTCAGCACGACCTCGATCACGCCCAGGTCCGCCGCCCGATCGGCGATTGCGAGCCACGCATCGTCGGGAAGGTCGGGCGTCCGCTGGAGCGTGTGCCGCGGCGAGTCCGTGTAGCAGAACCCGCAGCGCAGGTTGCAGGCGTGCGTGAGCTCGAGCTTGACGCCGACTGGACGCTCCGCGACCTCGGCCCGCAAAGCGCGGGGTCGCCAGCCAAACCGCCTGGCCAGCCGGCGCAGCGTGAAGCTCTCGTCGATCAGGCGGAGGCTGGGCAACGCTTCGCGGCGCCGCCTCGGGTGGGCCGCCCCAGCCTTCAGGCGTCGGCGCTCGGCGGGCTTGCGTCCGCGTCGCCGGCCTCGAGGCGCCACTCCGCGCCCACGATGATGTCTCCCGTGCCTCCTGCCGCCGTCACCGCCGGGCCGTCCTGCGCCGGGATGTCCTTGACCTGTGGGGGCTCGTAGTCCTCCGCCGGCTTGCGCTGCTCGGGCTCCTGGGTCATCTCACTCCTCCGCTCGAAAGGATCCTCAGGGCGCCGCGATCCTAGCCGCGGTCGCGGCGGGGAGCAACAGCGGGCACGGCGGGAGCAACGGCGGCCGCGGCTAGCCTCTGCGCTGGTGCAGGTCGACGAAGCCATCCGGGGCCGGCGCACGGTCAAGGCCTTCGGCCCCAGGCCGGTGGAGCCCGAGGTGCTCGACGAGCTCTTCGAGCTGGCGCGGTGGGCTCCCAACCACCACCTCACCCAGCCCTGGCGGTTCCGTGTGCTCGGCTCTGAGGCGCTCGGGCGCCTCAAGCGGGCCGCCGGAGAGGAGGCGGCGGGGAAGCTGGACCGCGCGCCCACGCTGGTCCTCTGCACGGCGCGCACCGGCGGCGACCCTGTCCAGGACGAGGAGGACATGCTGGCCGCCGGTTGCGCCGCTTACATCGTGCTACTCGGCGCGCACGCGCGCGGCTTGGGGGGATACTGGCGCACGCCGGAGGTCCTGCGCCGAGCCGACGGGCGGCGAGCGTGCGCGGTGGGGGACGAGGAGCGCCTGGTCGGCCTCATCCATCTGGGCGACGCCCGCCAGTCCAAGCGCCCGCCCCAGCGCCTCGCCCCTCGCGACTTCGTCTCCTACCTGGACTAGACCGACCGTGATCTCGCGCCCCGACGCCCTCACCGCCCTGTCCGCCGACGAGTTCGACGTGCTGGTCATCGGCGGGGGCATCACCGGGGCGGGCGTGGCCCTCGACGCCGCCTCGCGCGGCTACAGCGTGGCCCTGGTCGAGAAGGCCGACTTCGCGGCCGGGACCTCCAGCCGCTCCTCCAAGCTGGTCCACGGAGGGCTGCGCTACCTCCAGCAGTTCGACCTGGGCTTGGTCAGGGAGGCGCTGCTCGAGCGCTCGATCAACGTCGCGCTCGCGCCGCACCTCGTGCGTCCGCTCAAGCTCGTGGTCGCCGCCTTCGAGGGCCAGCGGCCCGACCGCCTGCTCGGCGTGGGCCTGAACATGTACGACGTGATGTCGCGCGAGCGGCTGCGTCAGGGGCGCCGGCGCCGGCGCGGGAGCAGCGGCGCCGACGGCGATGGGCCGGACGGCGAGGTCGACTGGAGCCCCGAGCGCCATCGCATCATCGACGGCGACGAGGTGGCCCAGCTCGTGCCCGCCCTGGCCGGGCGCGAGCCGACCGCGGGCTACCTCTTCTACGACTGCCAGACCGACGACGCAAGGCTGGTCCTCACGGTCCTGGGCGAGGCCGAGCGCTTCGGCGCGGTGTGCGCCAACTGGCTGGAGGTCGAGGGGCTGGTCGAGCGCGAGGGCCGCGCGGCGGGGGCACTCGTGCGCGACGGGGCCTCGGGCGACGAGTTCGAGGTCTCGGCCGCCAGGGTGGTCAACGCGACCGGGGTGTGGGCCGACCGCCTGCGCCCGGACGAGCTCCACGACGAGGCGGAGGTGCCGCGCATCCGGCCCAGCCGCGGGACCCACGTCACCCTGCGCCCCGAGGACCTGCCGCTGACCGCCGGGGCGATCGTCCCCGCGCCCGGTGGGCGGACGATCTTCGCCCTGCCGTGGCTGGGGCGCTCGCTCGTCGGCACCACCGACAACGACTACGAGGGCGACGTGGATCACGTCCGCCCGGCCGACGAGGACGTCGTCTACCTGCTGCACGCCGTCAACTCCTACTTCGGGACCACGCTCGACGCCGGCCACCTCACCGGCGCCTTCGCCGGCGTGCGGCCGCTGATCTCCACCGGGGACCCCAAGAAGTCGGTCGACATCTCGCGCAAGGCCGAGCTCTACGAGACCTCGAGCGGGATGATCACCATCACCGGCGGCAAGCTGACGACCTGGCGGCGGATGGCCAAGCTGGCCGTGGACCGCCTCGTCGAGCGCGACGCCCTGGACGCGCCCTGCCGCACGGCGGAGATCCCGCTGGGCATGGCGGTCGACGTCGCCGAGCTGCCACGCGTCGAGGGGGTGCCCGAGGAGTCCTACGCCGCGCTGGCCGCCCGCTACGGGCACGCCGCCCACCAGGTGCTGGCGCTCGCCGCCCAGCTAGGCGAGCTGGCCCAGCCGATCGTCGCCGGGCTGCCCGACCTGCTCGCCGAGGCGGCCTTCGCCGCCCGCCACGAGCAGGTGCGCGGCGTGGCCGACGTGCTGCTGCGCCGCACCCGGCTGGGGCTCCTGGCCGCGGACGACCTGTGCGCCTCGGGCGCCCAGGCGCCGAGCCGGGTTGCCCGGGCTCTGGCCGGCGAGCTGGGGTGGGACGAGGCGCGGACCGCCGAGGAGGCGCGGCGCTTCGCCGCCACCGCGCAGGCCGAGGGCATCCTGCCGGCGGCCTCCATCGCCTCGTGAGCCCGGCGCCGGCGCGCGAGCTGCGGGTCGGCGAGCGGCGGCTCGAGCTCGGCCCCGACCCGCTGCTCATGGGGGTGCTGAACGCGTCCCCCGACTCCTTCTCGGACCCCGGCCAGGCCCGCGGGCTGGAGGAGCAGCTGGCGCGGGCGGCCGAGCTCGAGGCGGCCGGCGCGGCGATCATCGACGTCGGCGGCGAGTCCGCCCGGACAGACCGCCCGGCCGTGAGCGCCGAGGAGGAGACGGAGCGCGTGGTCGGCCTGATCGAGCACCTGCGCGCCCAGCTCGACGTCGTGGTCTCGGTGGACACCTACAAGCGCGCCGTGGCCCGGGCCGCGGTTGCCGCCGGCGCCGGGATGGTCAATGACGTCTCCGGGCTGCGCGATCCGGGACTCGCCGAGGTGTGCGCCCAGACCGGCGCCGCCCTGGTGGTGATGCACACTCTGGCCCCGCCGAAGCAGAAGATCCTGGACCACCCCTACGCCAGCGTGGCCGACGACGTCGTCGGCTTCCTCGAGCAGCGGATGGCGCTGGCGATGGACCGCGGCGTTGGCTTCGATCAGCTGGTGCTCGACCCGGGGCCGGACTTCGCCAAGAGTCCCGCCCAGACGGTCGAGGTCCTGCGCGCCCTTCCGCGGCTGCACGACCTCGAGCGCCCGCTCCTCCTGGCCGTGTCGCGCAAGGACTTCGTGGGTGCCCTGACCGGCCGGCGGCCGGCGGAGCGCTTGGCGGGGACCCTGGCCGCCCTGGGCCACGGCGTTGACGCCGGCGCCCACATCCTCCGGGTGCACGACGTGGCGCCCGCCGCCGACTTCCTTGCCGTGCGGGCGGCGCTGACGCGGGAGCGCTCCGTGGATCCCGAGCTGCGGCTGGCCGAGGAGCTGCGCCATGAGCCCGCGGCGGTGGCGCCGTTGCCGCGCCTGGCGCGCGAATAGGGGATCACCTTGCCGGGCGACGTCTGGGAGATAGGCGGGCCGTCCGAGGGCTTCATCGCGCACGCTCGCGCTGCTCACCGCCCGGGCGTGGGCAGTGAGCGGCTGGCGTTGAGCCGGCTCCGGTCCGTCTTCCCCGTCGGGCATGCTGGGCCCACCGCCGGCACCGACCAGGAGGCACCGCATGAGGCTGTTCATCGACACCGGCTCCGTCGCGGAGGTGGAGGAGATCGCCGCGTGGGGAGTCCTCGCCGGCGCCACCACCAACCCCAGCCTGCTGGCCAAGGAGCAGGGCGACCCCGGCGAGGCGCTGGTGCGCATCTGCGAGCTGGTCGGCGGCTCGGTCTCGGCCGAGGTGGTGTCGGCCGACCCGCGCGAGATGGTTGTCCAGGGCCGCGCCCTGCACGGCCTGCACCGCCACATCGTGGTCAAGGTGCCGTTCTGCGCGGCCGGCCTGGAGGCCACCCGTGAGCTGACCGCAGAGGGAATCCCGGTCAACATGACACTGGTCTTCTCGCCCACCCAGGCTCTGCTCTCGGCGCAGGCCGGGGCCCGCTACGTCTCGTGCTTCATGGGGCGCCTGGACGACATCTCGGTCGACTCGGCTCAGGTGCTCGGCGACATCGTCGGCGCCCTGCGCCCGGCCGGCGCCACCGCTGAGGTGCTGGCCGCCTCGATCCGCCACCCCGAGCACGTGGTCACCGCGGCCAAGCTGGGATGTGAGGTCTCCACGGTGCCCGGCAAGGTCCTGCGCCAGATGCTGGCCCATCCGCTCACCGACGCGGGGATCGAGCGGTTCACCGCCGACTGGGAGTCGCGGCCCCAGCTGCGCGAGTGGCTGCGGGGGCTGGTCGACGGCGCGCGTGTGGACGGCGCGCCCGTGGCCTAGACTCGGGGGTGCGCGCCCCGCCACCGGGGCCGCGGTCGCCGGCCGCTGATCCGACGCGGGCCGGGCGCCCACCGACCATCGACCGAAAGGACGCCGCCATGTCCGTGCTCGACCGTTCCGCCCTGGAGGCCAGCCCGCTCTCCGACCTCCACGTAATCGCCTCCGAGCTGGGGCTGGACGGCTTCCGCCGCCTGCGCAAGGCGCAGCTCGTCGAGGCCATCCTCTCCAGCGCCGGCGCCGAGACGAGCTCCGAAGGCGCCGCCGCCTCCGGTGACGATCGCCCAGAGGCGCCCGCGGCCGCTGCGGTGGTCGAAGAGGCCGAGGAGGGCGTGACAGACGAGGGCGCGGCCGAGGGCGTGTCGCGCTCGCGTCCCCGCCGGCGCGCCGGCGGCCGAGGCCGCGGGCGCGCCCGGGGCGACGCGGGCGGTGAGGACGCCCGGGGCAGGGAAGCGCACGCCGACAGCGAGGGCGAGCGCGGCGATGAGGCCGAGCCCGAGCGCGCCTCCGTCGAGGGCGTGGTCGAGCTCCTGGGCAACGGCTCGGGCTTCGTCCGCGTCTCCCCGCCGGATCCCTCCGACGGGGACGTCTACATCTCCGCCGCCCAGGTGCGGCGCTGCGAGCTGGTCTCCGGCGACCGCGTCGGCGGTCCCGTACGCCGCCCGCGGCGCTCGGAGCGCTTCGCGTCGCTGGTGCGGGTCGAGACGATCAACGGCGCGCCGGCCGACGAGGTGGCCGAGGGCACGCGCTACGACAACCTGCCGGCCGCCTTTCCCACCGAGCGCTTCTCGCTGGACAGCGAGGACCCGACGCTCAAGGCCGTGGAGTGGCTAACGCCGTTCGGCCGCGGCTCGCGGGTGACGCTCGCCGGGCCGCCCCGCGCGGGCAAGAGCGAGGCGCTGCGCCGCCTGGCCGGCGTCCTGGGGGCGGTCGAGGGCCTGGAGCTCTTCGTCGTGCTCAGCGGCGCGCGCCCCGAGGAGATCGCCGATTGGAGCGCCGGTCCGGTCGCGCCGGCCGCGACGGCGGTCATGGACGCCTCGCCCGACTCGCGGGACCACGCCGCCGAGGCCGCGGTCGAGCAGGGCCGGCGCATCGCCGCCCGCGGAGGGCACGCCGTGGTGCTCATCGACTCGCTCGACGGCGTGCACCCCCCGGCCGCGCGGCGGGTCATGGCGGCGGCGCGCAACATCGTCGACGGCGGGTCGCTGACCGTCCTGGCCGTCTCCTCGATGCCGGTCGGAGGCGAGACCACGGTCATCACCTTCGACCCGCAGCTCGCCGGCGCCCAGCGCTTCCCGGCCATCGACGTCGCGGCCAGCGGGACGATGCGCCCCGAGCTGCTGGTCGGCGAGGCCGGGGCGGAGGCCATCGCCCGGGCGCGGGCCGAGGCGTCGGGGTAGGCCGGGGCCGCTCCTCTTTCCCGAGGCGGCGGTCGCGGTCGCTACGCTCGGGCCATGGGCCGGGTCTACGAGGAGATCGACGAGCGCCTGCGGGCATGGATCGCCGCTCAAGCCTTGTTCTTCGTGGGCACGGCGCCGCGCGACGACGAGGGCCACGTCAACGTCTCGCCCAAGGGCCCGATCGGGACCCTGCGGGTGCTCGGCCCGACCACGCTGGCCTACCTCGATGTCGTGGGCAGCGGCGCGGAGACCATCGCCCACCTGCGAGAGAACGGCCGCATCGTCGTCATGCTGTGCGCCTTCGACGGGCCCCCGCGCATCCTGCGCCTGCACGGCCGCGGCGACGTAGTCATGCCCGGCGACGCCCGCTTCGAGGACCTGCTCGCCGGCTGCGCGTTCGACGAGCCGGCGGCGCCCGAGGCCCGGCGCGCGATCGTCGTGGTCGAGGTCGCGCGCAACGCCGACTCCTGCGGCTACGGCGTGCCGCTCATGCGCCACGCGGGGGAGCGTCCCCACCACGACGCCTGGGCGGCCAAGAAGCTGCGCACCGGCGGGCCCGACGCCCTGCTCGACTACCAGCGCACGCGCAACGCCCGCAGCGTCGACGGCCTGCCCGCCGTTGACGTGCCGGCCGGCGTCGATGGCGCTGCCGGCGAGCGGCGCGAGCCCGCACGACGCTGATCGCCTCGTCACCCGCTCAGAAGCGGGGGACGTAGGCCACGCGGGTCCACGTCGGCTCAGGCGCCAGCTCGATCGCCTCGCCCTCGCGGTCGGGCTGGATGTAGGCGAAGGACTCGGTCTCGGGCTCGTATGCCACGTCGAGCTCGCCCTCCTTGACCCGCTGGTCGAGCCAGGCCGAGCGGAAGACCAGGCGGCGCAGCCAGTGCACGAGCGAGCGCTCGGCCGGGCCGACGAGGTCGGGCCAGCAGTCGTTGACGTGCTCCCCCAGGGCCGAGGCAGGATCGTGGACCTCGCCGTTGACCACCAGGTTGACCAGGTCCTCGAGCTCTGACTCGTTGAGGCGCCCGTCGACGAAGCCGAGCTTCAGGGCGGACTGCTCGCAACGCTCGCCGAAGTCGCGCTCGTTGAACGTGAAGCGCAGCTCCCCGTATTCGAGCACGAAGTCCTGGCCGGAGTCGTAGTTTCCTCGGCGCGCAGCCTCCATCCGCGTCGGGATCATATGGCGGACTCCTGCAACGGCTGCGCGAATGCATCCTAAGTTGCACCGGGCGGGTGGCGAGGGGGCGAGTTTCTCGTCCGCCCCGCTATCGGGGGGCATGGACGACGAGCGCTCCACCCTCCTGGTGGTCGAGGACGACGCGGCGACGCGGACCTTCCTGGCCGACAACCTGACCGCCGACGGCTTCGAGCTCCTCGTGGCCGACTGCGCGTCCGCGGGGCTGCGGCAGCTCGAGCACAAGTTCCCCGATCTCGCCGTCGTGGACCTGAAGCTCCCCGACTACGACGGCCTCGAGCTGATTCGCCGGGTGCGGGAGGCCGACGGAGTGGCCAGCCGCGTCAACCCCGACACACCGCTGCTCGCCCTCTCGGGCCGCGCCAGCGAGCTCGACCGCCTGCGCGGCTTCGAGCGCGGCGCCGACGACTACCTGGCCAAGCCGTTCTCCTACCCCGAGCTACTGGCGCGGGTGCGCGCTCTGCTGCGCCGCTCGGAGCGCCGCGCGCGCAGCGGGCGCCTGCGCGTGGGCGCGCTCGAGGTCGACCCCTCCTCGCGCGAGGTGCACATGCGCGGGCGGCGGCTCGAGCTCTCGCAGAAGGAGTTCGCGCTGCTGCGGGCGCTGGCCCGCGAGCCCACCCGGGTCTTCACCAAGGAGGAGCTGCTGCGTACGGTGTGGGGCTTCCGGGCGATGGGCTCGACGCGCACGCTGGACTCCCACGCCTGCCGCCTGCGCCAGAAGCTCGGGTGGGACGGTGATCGCCTGGTCGTCAACGTGTGGGGCGTCGGCTACCGGCTCGTCGACGGGCCGGTGAGCCGGGAGGGGGAAGAATGAGCCCGGCGGTCTCGGCTGCGGTGGGAGGCAGAGGGCCGCGCCGATGAGCCCGGCGCTCGATCTCGCCCCCTGGCTCGTGGCCGCGGCCGGCGCCGGCGCGGCGGTCGCGCTCAAGGCGCGGCTGGCCCACCGCGGCGAGCTGGTGGCTCGAGCCTGTCATGAGCTGCGCGGTCCCCTGACGGCGGCGCGGCTTGGCGTGGCCTCGCTCGCCGGCCCCGATGACCCCCTGGCCGCGCGCGCGGTGGCCGTCGACCAGGAGCTGCGCCGCGCGGGCCTGGCCCTCGAGGACCTCGACGCCGCCCGGGCCGGGCGCCGCGCCCGCGAGCACGACGAGGCGGTGGACGTGGTCGCGCTGGTGCGGATCGCCGCGCAGGCGTGGCGTCCCGTCGCGCTGGCGGCTGGTGGAGACCTGCGGCTGGGCGCAGCGCCGGCTAGCGCGGTGGTTCGCGGCGACCGCCTGCGGCTCGCCCAGGCCTGCGGGAACCTCCTGGCCAACGCCATCGAGCACGGCGGCGGGAGGGTGGAGCTCCGCGCCGGCGGGGACGGGCAGCGGGTGCGGATCGAGGTCCTCGACGAAGGCCCGGGCTTGCCCCGGCCGGTGGGCGAGCTGACGCGCCGCCCGCGCGGACGCCGGGGGCGCGGGCTGGCCATAGTCGCCGACATCGCCGCCCGTCACGGCGGGCGCCTCGCCGCCGCTCCGTCGCCGCGCGGCGCCCGCGTCGCGCTCGAGCTGCCGGCCGCGCCCGGCGCTGTCGCGGGCCGCTCGTGAGTCGCCGGCGCCGAGCGGTCCTGCTGCTCGGCCTCGCCCTGGTGCTGGGCACGCTGGCCGCCTCGGACGTCTCGCGGCGAGAGAGCGCTCTGGAGCGGCGGCTCGGTCCTCCGGTGTCGGTCCTGGTGGCGCGACAGGACCTCGCGCCCGGCACCCGGCTGACCGGCGCCCAGGTCGCGGTGCGCTCGGTGCCCTCGCGCTACGCCCCCGCGGCGGGCTTCTCGTCGGCGTCCCAGGTGCTCGGGCTCCAAGCCACCGTGGCCGTGCCGGCCGGCGCGTTCCTGTATCCCGGCCAGGTCGCTGGGGCGGCGGAGGACGGTCGCGGACCGCTGCTGCGCCGGGGCGAGCGCGTGGCCGACGTGGTCGCGGTCGGCTCGCCCGAGGCGATCACCCCCGGCAGCCGGGTCGACGTGGTGGTCTCGCGCGAGGGCGACCGCGGCGACACCGGCCGGACGGTCCTGGCGCTCGAGGACGTCGAGGTGCTGGCGGCCGCCCCGAGCGCCGGAGGAGGAGGCAGCGCCGCCGGGCCGGGCGCCGACGCGCCGCGAATGGCGGTCTCCCTGCGCGTGAACCTCCGCCAGGCCGTCTACCTCGCCGCCGCCCAGAGCTTCGCGCGGGAGGTCCGGCTGCTGGCGCGCGCTCCGGGGGACGACCGCCGTGGCTCGACCGGCCTGACCGTTGACGGCGAGCTCAGCGGCTGAGCGGCTCCTGCGATCGGCCAACTCCATCGCCTCGGGCTCAAGCCCCCCGCGCGTCGACCCGATGCTCTGCCCACGCAATGTCACGCCGCCTGTACCTCAGCGCCGTCGCCCTGGCGGTCACGGCCGCGCTGCCGGCATCGGCGCTCGCCGGTGACTCCGGCGTGGGGGCCAACCTTCCGCCACTGCCCGCGCCCGCTCCCGCGGTGCCGGCGGGCGCGCCGTCCGCGACCCAGCCGGCGGGCACGACGCTGCCCAGCGTCGCCGACGTCTCGCCGCTCGAGCTTCGCGTCGGTGACGTCATGACCATCGGCGGCGCGGGCTTCGTCTCCGGCCGCTGGCACAACCAGGTGGTGTTCGCGCGGCCGGGGATCCGGCCGGTCTTCGCGCTGGCCGACGTCGCCTCGAGCCAGGTGATCCGGGTTCGCGTGCCCGCCAAGCTCCTTCCCTTCCTGGCCCGGCGTGACGGCCAGGCGATTCCCACCCGCTTCCACGTCAGCGTCCTTGCCGGCCGGCTGGGACCCCGGTTCACCGCGACGCACCGCTCGCCCGTTATCGGCCCGCCGGCGGCCGACCAGCCGGTGCCCGGTGGCGCGGACTGCAATGGCGACGGAGCGGTCGACACCCCGGCGCCGCAGGCGCTCGGCCTGGCGGTGGTCGGGCTGCCGAGCCAGCCGGCGCCGGTCTGCCCCGGCCGCTGAGGCGTGGCCGTCAGGCCGGCTGGGCGCCCCTCCAGTCGCTGAACGCTGCTAGCAGCTCGTCGCGCGCCTGCGGGGAGATCGACTCGGCTTCGAGCCGGTCGGTCGCCCCGATGGTCGCGCGCATCTGGTCCAGGTAGCGCGTGCAGCCGTCGCAGCCGGCGATGTGCGCCTCGAACCGGCGGCGATCGCGTCGCGAGAGCGCGTCCTCGGAGTAGTCGGTGACCAGCTCCACCAGCTCCTGGCAGCTCAGCGGGCGAGCGCGCAGCATCACGCCGCCTCCTCGAGGTAGTCCGCGAGCGCCTGGCGCACCTTCGCGCGCGCCCGGTGCAGGAGGACGCGCTGGTTGCCGTCGGTGATGCCCAGGGCGCCGACCACCTCTTCGGCGCTCCACCCCTCGACGTCGCGCAGGCGGATGACCTCGCGCTGGGCGTCGGGCAGATCCTCGATCGCCTGGCCGATGCGCCCTAGCGCCTCCTGCGAGAGAAGCCGCTCCTCGGGCACGGTCTCCCAGCCGCGCGGCGGCGAGGCCCAGCGGCCGGGCGCGCTGGAGTCAGGGGGGAGGAAGCGGTCGGGGTCGACGGTCGGCTCGTCGCCGGACGGGGCGACCGCGGAGAAGGGCACGCTGCGCCCCTCGCGCGTGGCGCGGGTCTTGGCCCGGTTGGTGAGGATGCGGAAGATCCACGTCTTCAGCGACGAGCGGCCCTCGAAGCGATCGATCCCCTCGAGCACCGCCAGCCACGTCTCCTGGACGACCTCGTCGGCCACCTGGCGGTCGCGCAGAAAGAGGCGGGCGACGCGGACCATCGTCGCGTGGTGGCGATCGATCAGCGTCTCGAACGCGTCGCGGTCGCCCCGGCGCAGACCTTCGACTAGTGCGGCGTCCTCCTCCTCCGGTGACGAGCGGTGGGTGAGGAGGCGGGGAGGCTTCATGGCCGGGCGGAGGCGGGCAACGCTAGCCGCTGCCCCCCAGCCCGTCCACGGCAGCATCGGTGCGAGCACGGCTTGGGTCACGAATGGCCGTCTGGTCGAGGCGCGGTTCGTTACGCCGCCAAGGGGGCGAAGGGCCTGGCTCCGGCGCCTATCACGACCATGAGCGTCGCCGAGCACGCGCTGGAGGACCTGGTCGGCTCGCTGCGCGAGCGGCTCCTGCGCGAGGCGGCCGAGGCGCCCGACGAGGTCGACCTTCAGGCCCGCATCGGCGCCCTGGTCGACCGCGAGTGCGCGGTGCTCGACGCCGGGTCTCGCGCGCGGCTGGCCGCGATGGTGGCCGAGCGGTCGTTCGGGCTGGGGGCACTCGAGCCGCTGCTGGGCGATCCGTCGGTGGACGAGGTGATGGTCAACGGGCCGGGCGCGGTGTGGGTGGAGCGCGAGGGGCGCGTCGAGCCCACCGACGTGGCCTTCGCCTCGGAGGCCGACCTGCGCCACGCGATCGAGCGCATCCTCGCGCCGCTGGGCCGCAGGGTCGACGAGGCCTGCCCGCTGGTCGACGCCCGCCTGCCCGACGGCTCGCGGGTCAACGCCATCATCCCGCCGCTATCGCTGGACGGGCCGGTGCTGACCATCCGCCGCTTCCGCCGACGGGGGTTCACCGCGGACGAGCTGGTGGCCGCGGGGACGCTGAGCCCTCCGCTCCGCGACTTCCTCGCCTCGTGCGTGCGCGCCCGGGTCAACGTCCTGGTCTCGGGCGGCACCGGGTCGGGCAAGACGACGACGCTCAACGCCCTGTCGGCCTACATCGAGCCCACCGAGCGCATCGTCACCATCGAGGACGCGGCGGAGCTGCGCCTTCAGCAGCCGCACGTCATTCGCCTGGAGTCGCGGCCGCCCAACCTCGAGGGGCGCGGGGCGGTGACCATCCGCGACCTGGTCCGCAACGCCCTGCGCATGCGGCCCGACCGGATCGTCGTCGGCGAGGTCCGGGGCGCCGAGGCGCTCGACATGCTGGCGGCCATGACCACCGGCCACGACGGCTCGCTCTGCACCGTCCATGCCGGCTCGCCCGAGGAGGCGCTGCGCCGGGTGGAGACGCTGGCCCTGATGGCCGATGTCGCGCTGCCTCACGGGGCCGTGCGCGAGCAGGTGGCCAACGCGATCGACCTGGTGGTCCACCAGGCGCGGGTCGGCGACGGGCGCCGGGCGGTCACCGCCGTGAGCGAGGTGGTGCGAGTGGCCGGGGGACCCGCGACCCGCGAGGTCTACCTCGTGCGCGACGGGCGCCCGTGCTGGCGCGCCGCGCTGAGCGAGGGCGTCGCCGCCCGGCTCGCGGCGGCATGACCCCGCCCGCGACACCATGACCCCCGCCGGCGGCCTGGCCGCGCTGGCCGCGGCGCTTGCGGTCTTCGCGGCGTGGGACGGCCTCGCCGCGGTCGAGCGCTCGCGGGTGACTGCGGCGCTCGACCGTGCGCTCGCGCCGCTGGTCCGCGCCGGCCGAGAGGGGCGCGAGGCCACGCGCCCGGAGCGTCGCCGCCTCGCCGTGCTAGCCGGATCGGCGCTGCTGGCCGGAGGCTGGCTGGTCGGCGGCGGGGTGGTCGGCGTTGGGCTCGCCGTCGCCGGTCCCTGGGCGGCCGTGACCGCCCTGCGCGCCCGACGCCGGCGCTACCGCGCGGAGCTGCGGCGCGGCTGCCCGGTCGTGGCCCGCGCCCTGGCCGACGCGCTGGCCGGCGGTCACTCGGTGCGCGGGGCGCTGCTGGCCGCCGCGCGAGGCGGCGGCGTCACCGGCCCCGCCGGCGTCGAGCTGGCCGCCGCGGCCGGCCGGCTCGAGCTCGGGGAGCCGACCGTCGCGGTGCTCGAGCGCCTGCGCCGCCGGGCCGGGGTGCGCGCGCTCGACACGATCGTCGCCGCGATCGTCGTTCAGGAGCGGGCGGGAGGAGACCTGGCTCGCCTCCTGCGCGGGATGGCCGCCGCCCTCGAGGATGCCGCGCGCCTCGAGGGCGACGCCCGCAGCGCCACCGCGCAGGCCCGCTTCACCGGACTGCTGGTCAGCGTCTTGCCGCTGGGCGCGGCCGGGCTGGCCGAGCTGGGGAGCCCCGGCTACCTGGGGTCGCTGCTCGAGGCGCCGCTGACCGCGTGGCTGCTCGGCTGCGCCATGGCCTTCCAGCTCGGGGCGCTGGTGCTGATCTCGCGCATCGCCCGGGTGAGCGGATGACGCCGGCGGTGGCCCTCTCGGTATTGGCCGCCGTGGTGGTGGCCGGCGGGCTGGTGGAGCTGGCGGCGGCCGGGCCGGCCTCGGGGCGCGCCGGGCCGGGCCGGGCCCTTGCCGCGGCCCGGGCCCTGGTGCGACTCGGTCGTCGCCTGGGGGCGCCCGCGCCATCCGGACGCCTCGAGTCGCGGATCACCGCGGCGGGAGCGCCGCTGGGCCTCGGAGTGGGGGAGGTGGCGGCGGTCAAGGCCGCCGCCGGGGCGCTCGCCCTCGTCGCCGGCGCACCGCTGGCCCTCTCGCTTCCCGGCCGGCTCCCGGTCGTCGCCGTGCCGGCGCGTCCCATCGCCGGGTTCCTGGCGCCCGACTTGGTGCTCGCCCGGCGGGCGCGCGGTCGGGGTCGCGCCATGGAGGAGGAGCTGCCCGACCTGCTGGACCTCCTGAGGGTGTCGGTCGAGGCCGGTCTGCCGGTCTCGCGCGCGCTAGGCGAGGTGGGACGAGGCCACACCGGCGAGCTGGCGGCCGAGTGGCGGGCCGCCGGCCGGCGCATGGAGCTGGGCGTGCCCCGGGTCACCGCCCTGGTCGACATGGCGGCGCGCTGCCCCGCGCCCGGCGTGGTCGCCCTGGCCACCGCCCTGCGCCGCGCCGAACGCCACGGCGCTCCGCTGGCCCAGACCCTGGCCGCTCAGGCGCAGGAGGCGCGCGCCGCCCGCGCCCGGCGTGTACGCGACCATGCCGCTCGGGCCGCGCCAAAGATCCAGCTCGTCGTCGCCCTGCTGCTCGTCCCCTCGGTGCTCCTGATGGTGGCCGCCGCCCTGGTCGCCTCGCTCACGCGCTGACGCGCGCCGGCCCGCTCGTGCTCGCGTCCTGACGTAGGCACCACTCTCCCTACTTCAGCGTCAGCACCAGATGGCCGGTCTGCGTGTTGCCCTTCACCTGGGCTCCGGCGGCCAGCGTCTTGAGCGCGCTGAGGTAGGTCTTGGCCTTTTGCGCATTCGGGCTGCTCTGCGTCCCGACCAGGGAGGCCAACGGCGGGAAGGACACGAACAGGGTCGGCTGCGCCCCGCCCAGCGACTGCTGGGCCGCCTTGAACTCGGGCGCGTTGCTCAGCGGACTGGCGGCCGAGAATGCCTCCCGCGTGGCGGCGTCCCCGTAGGCCACCACCATCCGGTCGCCGCGCACGACTACGTTGATGACCCCGGGAAGCCGGCTGCTGGCGACCTTGAAGCCCTGGGCGCCGCCGACGTTGGCCGGCGCCACCCGCAGCCCGCTGTGGGCGCCCATGCGGGTCAGGAGCGGCCGCAGCTTGGCCACCACTCGCCGGGCCGCGCCCGGGTCGGGGCTCTGCACCACCATGCCCGCCCCGAGGGTGAGGATGTTCGAGCCGCGGGCGAAGAAGGCCACGTCGCCCAGCGCGGCGAAGATGTCGCGGTCGAGGTCGAGGCCGGTCTGGGCGCGTACGGCCTGGCGGATGCCGTTGAGCACGGCCTGGCCGGTCCCCCCGGCTCCCAGCTGCGCGGTGGCGCGGCGCAGCGACTGGCCGAGCTGGGGGACCCCGAGGGCCAGCCACGAGTCGCCGGGCAGCTTGGGGACCAGGATGCTCGGCTGGCCGGCGGCCGGATTGGCCGCCGCGCCCTGGGCCCGGCTGTCCACGGTCACGCGGTCGGGCTTGGCGTCCACCGAGAAGGTGGCCGGGCTGTTGCCGGTGCGCAGCAGCGTCTGGAGCACGCCCGGCGGGATCCCCGAGGAGCTGGCGCCGGCCACCAGGCTGCGGGGATCGACGTATCCGAACGCGAGCTTGTCGGCCGCCTGGCCGGCGACCTGCTTGAACTGGGAGTTGTCAACCAGTCCCCTGCCTTTGGACGCGTCGACCACCGCCTTGAAGTCGGGCTCCGAGCCGGCCGCCACGAAGTTGCCGACCACGCCCTGGCCCGAGCCGTCGCCGGGGTCGAACCAGTAGTCGACGCCCTTGTAGGTCCGTTTGGTCAGCTTGGGCGTCGACGCCTTGGCCTGCCGCTCGAGCATGTCGGCGGCCTTGCCGGTGTCCTTGGCGTCGAGGATCACCGCCCCCTGGTGCTGGCTGCCGCTCGTCACCCTGGTGAGGACGAGGGCCGCGCGCTTGCCCAGCCAGGTGTCCACGTCGTCTTTGTAGGTGAGGTTGCGCGTCCCCTGACTCGACTTGAAGCCCTTGTCGAGCAGCTGCTGGATGCGCTGGCCGGCGCTCTGCGCCTTGAAGACCTTGCGCGCGATCTGGTCCACCGCGTCCTTCTGATCGCCCTCGGGACGCACGGTCGCCGTCACGTAGACAGCGGCGCCCTGGGGGGCGATGGTGGCCGGATCGGCGTCGCCATTGCCCGACCCGCCGCAGCCCGCGCCCGCCATGACGATCGCGGTGACGGCGGCGAGGAGCGCGGCGGTCGGCCGGCGGGTCCAGGACGGGGGAGCTGAGCTGGGCAAGGCGCCTCCAGGGTGGTGGGAGGCGCGCATGGTATGGCCTGCCGGCGTCGACCGGGAAGCGACAACCGCGGGTTGAGGGGGGCCTCTTCGTGCCGGCGGGCAGGGCCGGCGAACCTCGCCAGGTGGGAGCCGTCGCTGCAACCTCGCGCCCAGACGACCGCTTTGCAGCCCGACTTGCACTCGGCCGGCGCCTCCGCTGGGGCGCCCGATCGGCCCGCCAACCCCGGTGGCAGCGGCCTTTGCCGCCCTCGGGTGGGGCTGAACTCAAGTCGAGTGGGAGAGACGACGATGATTGTGTTGCAAAGTGGGGCGCAGTGGGTTACTGTCGCGGCGCTTCCAAAGGACCGGGGTGGCGGGGCTCCTCCCACTCCGCCACCTCGGTCCGCTTCACCGCCGGGGCGTCCACCTCCTTTCCCCCCACATGACCAGTGGCCTTCCGCGGAACGTTCGACCACACGCTCGACGCCAAGAACCGCCTCACGGTTCCCTCCAAGTTCCGTGCCGCGCTGGCCGACGGTGTGGTCCTGGCCCGCGGCTCGGAGAGGTGCCTGGAGGTGTGGCCGGCCGGCGACTACGAGGAGCTGCACGGCGGCGCGCTCAAGGGCCTCAACCCGATCGCCCCCGAGGCGCGGGAGCTGCGCCGGCGGATCTTCGGAGGGGCGTTCGACACCGAGCTCGACGCCGCCGGCCGGGTGATGCTCGCACCGAAGCTGATCGAGCACGCCGGGCTGGGGCGCGAGGTAGCGATCGTCGGCGCCGGCGACTGCCTGGAGGTGTGGGACCGCCGGGCCTGGGTGGATCATGACCAGGACTCGCCCGCACGCATCAACGAGCTCACCCAGGGCCTTGGCCATCCTTCTTGACATGAGCGCCGTCCACGTCCCGGTGCTGGCCGGCGAGCTGATCGACGCGCTCGCGCCGCGCCCGGGCCAGGCCGCGGTCGACGCGACGGTGGGCGGGGGCGGACACGCGCGCCTACTGGCGCAGCGGCTAGGCGCCACCGGGACGCTGATCGGCATCGACCGCGACCCGGTGGCCGAGGAGCGCTTCGAACAGGTGGCGGCCGAGGCGCCGTGCGCCACCCGGTTCATCCGCGAGAGCTTCGCCGCCGCGCTGGAGCGGCTGCGCGACGAGGGCGAGCGCGTCCACCTGGTGATGCTCGACCTCGGCATCTCCTCCCTCCAGGTCGACACGCGCGAGCGCGGGTTCGCCTACTCCTACGACGCTCCGCTGGACATGCGGATGGACACCCGGCAGGAGCTGACCGCCGCCGACGTGGTCAACCGCTGGGACGAGCGCCGCCTGGCCCGGCTGCTGCGGGAGTACGGCGAGGAGCGCTACGCCGGGCGCATCGCCCGGGCCATCGTGCGCCGCCGGGCGCGCAGCGAGATCGTCAGCACCCAGGAGCTGGTCGACACGGTCAAGGCCGCGCTGCCCGCGCCGGTGGCCTTCGGCGGAGGCCACCCGGCCAAGCGGACCTTCCAGGCCATCCGCATCGCGGTCAACGACGAGCTGGCCCAGCTCGACCTCGCGCTCCCGCTGGCCTGGGAGCTCCTCGTCCCCGGCGGGCGTCTGGGCGTGATCAGCTTCCACTCGCTCGAGGACCGGCGGGTCAAGCGCTTCATGGCCGACCGCGCCCGCGGCTGCATCTGCCCCCCGGACCTGCCGGTCTGCGCCTGCGGCCGCGTCCCCGAGGGCGACCCCGTCACCCGGGGCGGGGTAACGCCCACCGCCGGTGAGGTCGCCGACAACCCACGCTCGACCTCCGCGCGCCTGCGCGTGATCCGCAAGCGCGAGGGGGCCCGATGACCCCGCCGGCCGCCACGTCGGCCCGACGGACCGCGGCCTCCCGTGGGCGTGCCGGCACGGTGCGCGCATGGGCGGGGGCGGGGGCACCGCGGCCCCACGGGCGAGCGGCCGCGCCCGCGCGCCGCGCGGCGCCGCGGATCCCGCGGCGGGTCTCGGGCC
>JBBPZM010000010.1:0-15933 GCA_038199035.1 Solirubrobacterales bacterium
CCCGCGCCCAGGTCGGTTGCGAGCCTGCCTGCCGCCCGCGGCGCGGCCGGAGCGAGCGGGCGGACCCTGTGCGCGGTCGCCCAGACGGTCGCCGACGCCGACCTGCACCTCTCCGACGGCCTGCTGGTTCCCAACGCGCCGCACATCTTCCGGGTGCCGGGCCTGCGCGACGGGGTCGCCCTCGTGCGCATCCTGGCGCCCGGCCGGGTCAGCCTGGCCTTCGCGGGCTACTCCTACGTCCCCGGCGTCGCCCTCACCGGCGCGGTGCGAGGCGCCCTGCGGGTCAGTGGCCCAGCCGCCGTCGCCGGGTCGGTACGGGTGCGACCCACGGGGCTTCTCACCGGGACGCTGGGCGGGCGCCCGGTCCGCGCGGGCGTTCGCTCGTGCCTCCAGTCCCAGGTAGCGGCCATCCTCTTCGGGCCCCGGCCGGCGGCGCGCAAGGCCATGGCCGCGGCCGCCGTGCACCTGCGGGTGCGCTAGGCGGCGCCGCCCCCGGGCCGGCCGCGGGGAACCGACCGCCTAAGAGCCCGCCGCGTCGCCTCCCAGCCGGGCGCGCATGAGCACGTCGCGCCCGCCGGGCGGCTTGCGGCTGACCGCGAAGCCCATGCGCTCGTAGAGGGCCAGCGCGGGCGCGTTGGCCTCGTTGACGTCGAGCTCCACGCGCCGGCAGCCTCGCTCACCGGCGCGGCGCAGGGCGTCGCGCACCAGCGCCTCCCCAACCCCGCGCCCGCGGGCGGCCTCGCGCACGAACAGGTCCTCGAGCCAGCAGTCGTCGGCCGCGGTCCACACCGAGTGGCGGTAGCGCAGCTGGCAGACCCCGCACGGCGGCGAGTCGTCGTCCGGCGTGGCCAGCAGGAACTCGACGCTGGCCTGCTCTATCAGGCGCTCGACCGAGGCCAGGAACGCGTTGGCCGAGGGCCAGTCGCGCCCGTGCCAGTCACGGAACTCGACGAGCAGGGCGGCGACCGTCTCGGCCTCGGACGGCTCGGCCCGCCAGGCGCGGGCCGTCGCCGGCGCCGGTGAGGGAGGCTGGCCGGGATGGGCCACGTCGCCTGCCGCGCTCCCCGCGCGCCCGCTACTCGGAGGCGATGACGGCCAGCGTGTCGCCCGAGGCGACCGACGCGCCGACCGCGATCGGAAGCTCGGCGACCTTGCCGGCCTTGTGGGCGGTGATCTCGTTCTCCATCTTCATGGCCTCGACCACGCAGATCAGCGCTCCCTCGTCGACGGCGGCGCCCGCCTCGACGGCGACCTTGAGGACGGTGCCCTGGATGGGGGAGACGAGCTGGTCGCCCCCGGCACCGCCCGCGACCCCGCCGGCCGAGTCGCGCCGGCGCGGCTTGGGCGACGCCGCTGCCGCAGCGCCTCCGGTCACCGCGCCGTTGGTGCTGCCCGCCGGGGCCGGGGGCCCGATGACCTTGACCTCGAAGCGCCGGCCGGAGACCTCGACCGTGTAGTCCTGCTGGACCTTGGCGCCGTCGTCGTCGCCGCTGGGCGCGTCGGCGGGGGGCTTGGAAAAGGCCAGGCCCTTGAGCCACTGGCGGTCCTCGACGAGGTCGCGGCAGGTCTCGCCCCGCGCCCACTGCTCGGTGTCCAGCAGCGCGAGGTGGAAGGGGATCAGGGTCTTGAGCTCGGTGATCTCGTACTCGCTCAGCGCGCGGCGCATGCGGCGGGTGGCGGCCTCGCGGTCGACGTCCCAGACGATCAGCTTGGCCACCATGGGGTCGTACATCGGGGTGATCTCCGAGCCCGGCCCGACGCCCGAGTCGACGCGAACGCCCGGGCCGGTGGGCTCGCGGTAGGCCCCGATGCGCCCGGGGGCGGGGGCGAAGTTCTTGGAGGCGTCCTCCGCGTTGATGCGGCACTCGATGGCGTGGCCGCGGAGCTCGACCTCCTCCTGGGAGACCGACAGCGGCTCCCCGGCGGCGATGCGGATCTGCTCGCGCACGATGTCGATGCCGGTGGCCATCTCGGTCACGCAGTGCTCGACCTGTACGCGGGTGTTCATCTCGAGGAAGAAGTACTCGGCCCGCTCTGGGTCGGTCCCGTGGGGGACCAGCAGCCCCTCGACGGTCCCGGCCGAGCGGTAGCCCACGGCCCGCGCCGCCTCGACGGCGATCTGGCCGATGCGCTCGCGCAGCTCGTCGTCCACCGCGGGCGCCGGGGCCTCCTCGATGAGCTTCTGGTGACGGCGCTGGACCGAGCAGTCGCGCTCGCCGAGGTGGATCACGTTGCCGTGCCCGTCGGCCAGCACCTGGACCTCGACGTGGCGCGGGTCGGGCAGGTAGCGCTCGAGGTAGACGGTGGCGTCGGAGAAGAACTTCTCGCCCTCGCGCGCTGCGCCCTCGAAGGCCTCCTCGAGCTTGGACTCCTCCAGGGCCACGCGAAAGCCCTTGCCGCCGCCGCCGCCCGCGGCCTTGACCGCCACCGGGTAGCCGATCGTCTCGTCGATGACCTTGCCCGCCTCCTCGACGGTCGAGACCGGCTCGGTCGTGCCCGGGACGATCGGCACGCCGGCCCCGGCCATCAGCTCACGCGCGCGGGTCTTCGACCCCATGGCGTCGATCGCCTCGGCCGGCGGGCCGATGAACACCACGCCGGCCTCCTCGCACGCGCGCGCGAAGGCGGCGTTCTCGGCCAGGAACCCGTAGCCGGGGTGGATGGCCTCGGCGCCCGCCTCGGCCGCCACCTCGAGGATCTTGTCGACGTTGAGGTAGCTCTCGGCCGCCGGCCCGGGGCCCAGCAGGTAGGCCTCGTCGGCGCGCTGCACGTGCAGGGCGTCGCGATCCAGCTCGGAGTACACCGCCACCGAGGCGATGCCCAGCTCCTCAAGCGCGCGTATGACCCGGACCGCGATCTCCCCGCGGTTGGCCACCAGGACCTTGGAGAACATGCGGGCGGGAACTCTACCCGCGAGGGCCTGCAGAACTGCGGGCCGCTAGAAGGGCCGGTAGCCCGACCCGTCCTCGTCCACGATCGTCCGGTTGAGCTCGTAGCGGCGCTGGTTTGCGCTCCCGGATGTCCTCTGCCACACCCGGCGACCAGCCGTAGGCGGCGACGACAGCGCGGTCGAGGTCGAGATGCGCTCGGCGCAGCCCCTCGAACGTGCCCTCCTCCGCGCCTGGCTCCCAGACCTCGAAGCGCTGGAACGCGCACAGCACGACGAATTGCGGGGCCGGCAGGTTGCGGCTGGCGTCTGCCGCCTCGCGCCAGTAGCGCAGTGCCTGGGCTCGGTGGTTGGAGAGGTTCGCCGCCTCGCCCGGGCGCTTCATCTCGATCAGGCAGTAACTGAGGGGTGCGCGATGATGGCTAGGTAGGCTCGAATCGGTCACCACCCGAGGAGGGAGCCATCTTGTCGACATCGACCAGTCCCGCCGACCCCCAGGCCACCGCCGACGAGGTGACGACCGTCGGCCGGCGCTACTTTGGCGCGGTCAACGACCACGACGTCGACGCCATGCTGGCCTGCTGGCATCCCGACGGCGAGGAGGTGATCTCTGGCGAGGCGATCCCCCTCCCCGACGGGTTCACCGCCTACTTCGGCGAGATCTTCGCCGCCGTGCCCGACCTGCGGCTCGAGCCCCTCGACGAGGTCGTGACGGGCGAGCGCTACATCCTGCGCTACCGGATCACCGGAACCTTCGCCGGCCCCGGCCCGTTGCAGGGCTTCCAGCCCACCGGCTCCCGGCTCGACCTGGTCGGCCTGGACATGTTGCGCGTGCAGGACGGCCGCATCCGGCGCAACGACGCATTCGTGGATGGCATGCGCATGGCCGAGGGCCTGGGCGTCATGCCGCCCCAGGGCTCGGCGGGGGCGAGGCGCATGGCCTCGCTGGTCAACCTGGGCACGCGCGTGCGCCAGGGCGTCGTCGCCGAGCCGGAGCCGATCGCCCCGGGGGCGTGGCGGGTCAGGGGCGGCCTGCCCATGAAGACGTTCAACGTCTACCTGCTGGAGGAGGACGGCGGCGTGGCCATGTTCGACGCGGGCGCGCGCGACATGGCCCCGGGGCTGGCCGCCGTGACCGCGCGCATGGGCGGTCTGACGCGGATCGTCCTCGGCCACGGGCACGCCGACCACCGCGGAGCCGCGGCGGGCCTCGACGCGCCGGTGGCCTGCCATCCCGACGAGGTGGCGGTGGTGACGGGCGACGGGGCAAGCTCGAGCTTCGACATGTCGCACCTGCGCCCGCCCGCCCGCTGGCTGCTTCCCCGGATGCTCCCGATCTGGGACGGCGGTCCGGTTCCCGTGGCCGCCACCCTGTCGGAGGGGGAAGAGGTCGCCGGCTTCCGTGTGGTCCCCACGCCCGGCCACTCGCCGGGCCAGATCGCGCTGTTCCGGGAGTCCGACGGCGTCGCCCTGACCAGCGACGCCTTCTACACCCTCGACGTCGAGACGCTGAGGCGGAGCGCTCCGCGCCTGCCCCACCGTGCCTTCACTCCCGACGTGGCCGGCGCCCGAGTCTCGCTGCGGCGTCTGGCCGCGCTGGAGCCCTCGGTCGCCTGGCCGGGGCACGCCGAGCCGGTCAGGGGCGATGTGCGCGGCCAGCTCGAGGCCGCGGCGGGCGCGTAGCCGCTCGGACCCCAGCGCCACGGACCGGCCGCGGCCGGGGTCCCGGCACGCCGAGCGTCGGGAACCAGATCGGCAACGCAGCACCAAGGGCGCGCGTCGCCCTGGCCCTGGACCGCTACAACCTGATCTCGGTCGAGCGCTACGCGCTCCGCCAGGCCGTCAACCGAGGGAACTTGGCGCAGCTGCGCCCGAAGGCTGACGCCAACGTCTCCAAGCTCGCCCTCCACGGGCACGCCAGGGGCAGGCTCGTACGGTACGGCGGACTGCCCGGGCTCCAGTACCGGATCCGCCTGGCCAAGCCCTCCGCCGGACGCAGCCGGCTGGTCTTCCTCTACGACGGCCGCACCGAGTACGCGTTCAACTGCCAGTCGACGCCCCAGCGCCGCCTAAGGCTCGTCCGCGCCTGCAACCAGGTGCTGCGAACGCTGAAGGTCCGACAGGGCGCCGGCGCGGCCAAGGGCGCCCAGGACTGAGCGCCGCCCGGGCGCCGCCGGTTCCCCCGCCCTCTGGTGGGGCCCCTCGCGCCCGCGAGCGCGATCCAGCCCCGCCGACCTCAGGCGACGCCGTCGCCCAACTCGCTGGCCGAGGGCTCGGCCCCGACGATCATCCCGCCGCCCGCCGTGTCGTTGGTCGCCTCGTCGATGAGGATGAACGAGCCTGTGGTGCGATTGCGGCGGTACTCGTCGACCAGCAGGGGCGTGCTGGTGCGCAGGGCGACCCGGCCGATCTGGTTGAGCCCGAGCTCGGTGGCGGCCTCGTCGCGGTGCAGGGTGTTGACGTCGATGCGGTAGCGCAGGTCGTCGACGATCGCGCGGGCGTTGCGCGTCGTGTGCTTGAGGGCGTAGCGCCCGCGCGACTGGAGCGGGGTGTCGCTCATCCAGCAGACCATGGCGTCGAGCTCCCGCGTGGGTACCGGGTGGTTGTGGGCGCGGCAGATCATGTCGCCGCGGGAGACGTCGACCTGGTCCTCGAGCAGGAGGGTGACCGACAGGGGAGGGAGGGCCTCTTCGATCTCCGTCCCGCCCTCGACCTCTATGCGCCTGATCCGCGTCTGGCGGCCCGAGGGCTGGACGACGATCTCGTCGCCGGGGCGAAAGACGCCCGAGGCGATCTGCCCGGCGTACCCGCGGTAGTCGTGGTGGGCGTCGGACATCGGGCGGATGACCCACTGCACGGGCAGGCGCGCGTCGATCAGGTTGCGATCCGAGCCGATGTGGACGTGCTCGAGGTGGTAGAGCAACGACGGCCCCTCATACCACGGCATGCGCTCCGAGCGCTCGACCACGTTGTCGCCGTGCAGCGCCGACACCGGGATGAAGGTCACGTCGGTGAAGTCGAGCTTGTTGGCCCAGCCCGAGACCTCCTCGTCGATGCGCTCGAACACCGCCTCGTCGTAGTCGACGAGGTCCATCTTGTTGATGGCGAACACCACGTGGGGCACCCGCAGCAGCGAGGCGATGAAGGCGTGGCGGCGCGACTGCTCGACCACGCCCTTGCGCGCGTCGATGAGCACGATGGCCAGGTCGGCGGTGGAGGCGCCGGTGACCATGTTGCGCGTGTACTGCTCGTGGCCCGGCGTGTCGGCGATGATGAACTTGCGTCGCGGGGTGGCGAAGTAGCGGTAGGCGACGTCGATCGTGATGCCCTGCTCGCGCTCGGCCCGGAGCCCGTCGGTCAGCAGGGCGAGGTTGACGTAGGAGTCGCCGCGCTTGCGCGACGTCTCCTCGACGTGCTCGAGCTGGTCCTCGAAGATCTGCTTGGTCTCGTAGAGCAGGCGCCCGATCAGCGTGCTCTTGCCGTCGTCGACCGAGCCGGCGGTGGCGAAGCGCAGGAGGTCGGACTGGCGCTCGGCGGTGACGTCGATGCGTCCGTTGGTGGCCGCTCCGGGGGTCATCGCAGATCGCTCGCGGAGTTGGGGTACCGAGGGGCGGCCATGGCTAGAAGTAGCCCTCGCGCTTGCGGTCCTCCATGGCGGCCTCGGTCACGCGGTCGTCGGCGCGGGTCTCGCCGCGCTCGGTGATCCGCGTGGCGGCGATCTCGTTGACCACCGACTCAAGGGTCCCCGCCGTGGACTCGACCGCGCCAGTGCAGCTCATGTCCCCGACCGTGCGGTAGCGCACCGAGGTCTCAAAGGCCTCCTCACCGGCCATCAGCTCCACGAAGGGCGACACGGCGTAGAGCATCCCGTCGCGCCGGAAGACCTCGCGGCGGTGGGCGAAGTAGATCGGCGGCAGCTCGAGCTGCTCCTCGGCGATGTACTGCCAGACGTCGAGCTCGGTCCAGTTGGAGATGGGGAAGACCCGCACGTGCTCGCCCTTGCGCACGCGTCCGTTGTAGAGGCTCCACAGCTCGGGGCGCTGGGCCTTGGGGTCCCACTGGCCGAAGTCGTCGCGGAACGAGAAGACCCGCTCCTTGGCCCGGGCGCGCTCCTCGTCGCGGCGCGCGCCGCCGAAGGCCGCGTCGAACCCGTGCTCCTCGATGGCGTCGAGCAGGGGGGTGGTCTGGAGGCGGTTGCGCGAGGCGCGCGGACCGGTCTCCTCCTTGACGCGGCCGGCGTCGATCGAGTCCTGCACCGAGGCGACGATCAGGCGCTCGCCCAGCTGGCCGACCAGGCGGTCGCGGAACTCGATGACCTCGGGGAAGTTGTGGCCGGTGTCGACGTGCATGATCGGGAAGGGGAAGCGACCCGGGCGAAAGGCCTTCAGCGCCAGCTGGAGCAGGACGAGCGAGTCCTTGCCGCCGGAGAACAGCAGCACGGGGTTCTCGAGCTCGGCCGCCACCTCGCGCATGATGTGGATGGCCTCGGCCTCCAGGGCGCGCAGGTGCGAGATCTCGTAGTTGACGCTGGCCATGGAGCCTCCTATGGCGCGATGGCGGTAGGGGACGGGCTGGGCGCGTGCTCCGGAGCGGCGGTCTCACCAGCTGAGGCACCGCTGTCCACCGCGCTCCCCGGGTCGCCGGCCACGGCCGCGGCGGGGCGCCGGCGCAGCCACCACCACGAGAACGCGGCGACGACCAGCGGGACGGCGATGATCGCCGCGACCGGGATCGGGAGGTCGGCCTTGGAGAGGACGGCCAGCGCGGAGGCCAGCAGCACGCAGCCCAGCGCCGGACGCAGGCCGCCCGAGGGCACGCGGGTCATCAGGGCGGCCCCGATCCACACCCCGGGCAGGGAGCCGATGAGGATGTTGACCATCAGCCCCAGGTCGACGTTGCCGCTGACGAAGTGGCCCAGGCCCGCCACCCACAGCAGGACGGCCGCCTGGAAGACATCGGTCCCCACCACGCGGTGCGGGGTCAGGCGGAAGACGAGGATGAGCGCGAGGCCGATCAGCGCGCCGCTGCCCACCGACGTGACCCCGAGCACGACGCCGAGGACGAAGCCGATGGCCACGGCCTGGACCTTGGTGCGCCGATCCATGACGACGCGCTCGCGCTCGCGCGCCACCAGCTTGGGGAGGAAGAGGGCGCGGACCAGCGTGGCCAGGCCGGCCACCAGCAGGGCTCCGGCCACGGCCACCAGCAGCGGGGAGTCGAAGGAGTCGCCGAAGGAGGCGTGCAGGCGGCTGACCGCCACCACGCCGATGAGCGAGCCCGGTGCGCTGCCCAGGCAAAGCCATCCGGCCACGCCCAGGTCGACGGTGCCCTTGCGCAGGTGGCGCCAGCCGCCCAGGGTCTTGGTGATGGCCCCGTAGGCGAGGTCGGTGCCGATGGCCACCACCGGCTGGGTGCCAAGGACGAGGATGAGCAGCGGCGTCATCAGGGACCCGCCGCCGATCCCCGTCATCCCGACCAGCACACCGACCCCGAGGCCGAATAGGACGACCAGCGGATCCATGAAGCTCGACAGGCTAGAGGATCGCTGCGGCGAGCCACGGGCGACCGATGCCCGCTGGGACCCGCCTCAGCTGTCCTCGTGCAGCCCGCACTCCGTTCGGTCCTGTCCCGCCCAGCGGCCCTCGCGCCCGTTGCCAGGCAGCGTGCAGGGCGCGCAGCCGATAGAGGTGTAGCCGCGGTCGTGCAGCGCGTTGTAGGGCACGTCGTGCTTGGCGATGTAGGCCCAGACCCGCTCCTCGCTCCAGTCGGCGAGCGGGTTGACCTTCCACAGCCCCCGGCTCGACTCCCAGCTCAGCTTCGAGGTGGTCGCGCGGGTGGGCGCCTGGTCGCGGCGCAGTCCGGTGACCCAGGCCTCCAGGCCCTCGACCGCCCGATCCAGCGCTGCGACCTTGCCGTCGGTGCAGCAGTGCGAGGCGCTCCACGGCCGCCCGTCGAGGCTGGTGGCGTCGTAGACCTCGACGTGCACGCCGTAGCGCTGCTCGAGCTCGCGCCAGGCGGCGTAGGTCTCGGGGAAGAGGGCACCGGTGTCGATGGTGAATACGCGCGCCTGGGGCTCGATGCGCAGGAGCATGTCGACCAGCACCGCGCCCTCCTTCTGGAACGAGCAGGCCAGGGCGAGGTTGGGGTGATGGCGCTCGACGGCGTAGGCCAGCACGTCCTGCGCCTCGAGGTGCTCGAGGTCGGGGGCGGTGGGGGACGGAGCGGTGGCCATCAGCGCTCCTTTTCCGTCAACGAGCCAAAACCTGCCGGCGAAGTGGTCAGACCGCGCACTCGCCCTCCCCCCGCACGACCTTGAAGGGCTCCGACCGGCTCCAGTCGATGAAGTGGGTCATGTTCTCCAGGCTGAACTCCACCGGCAAGGCGAGATCCTTGACCACGCCCTCCATCTCGGTCTGGCCGACGCGGTCGACGAAGGCGTTGAACGCCTCGTCGTCCTGGCGGTTGGCCTCGTAGTGGCGCAGCCAGCGCTCGACGGCGTCGGGCACGCGCTTGGCCGGCAGGCGGACCTTGAGGCGCTGGCCCATCTTCACCGTACCGTCCTCGTAGTGGCCGCCCATGTGTGCGACGTAGGCGGGCACGGTCTTGTCGCCCACCTTGATGGAGGCGCCGTAGAACCCGATGTTGGCGATGTGGTGCTGGCCGCAGCCGTTGGGGCAGCCGCTCATCTTGATGTGGATCCTGCGCGTGAGCGGATCGTCGATCGCCATCTCGGCCAGGCGGTCGCGGATCGCCTGGTTGAGCCCCATCGAGCTGGTGATGCCCAGCTTGCAGGAGTCGGTGCCCGGGCAGGAGACCACATCCGTGATCTCTTGGGCGCCGGGCTCGCCGAGCCCCAAGTCGTCCAGCGCCCGCCAGACGTCGTAGATCGCCTCGTCGCGCACCCAGCGCAGGACGAGGTTCTGGCCCACGGTGGTGCGGGCGTAGCCCCCGCTGAACTCGCGCATGATGGCCCCCAGGCCGCGCAGCTGCTCGGGCGTGAGGTCGCCCCGGGTCACCGCCACCTCGACGGTGGAGAAGCCCACCTGGCGCTGGGCGACCACGTTGGTGGCGGCGAAGCGGTCGAACTGGCGGACCGAACGGGCCGCCTCCGGCGACCCGTTCGGTGCCCCGCCGTTGGTCGAGAGGAAGCTGGCCGGGACGGGCGGCGCGTTGGCCTCCTCGTCGTCGACGAAGAGCAGCGGGTCCAGCGAGAAGTCGCGCTCGGCCACCCAGTCGCCGCGCAGCTCCTCGTCGACCTGATCGCGGAAGGCTTCGACCCCGATCTTGTCGACCATGACCTTGATGCGCGCGCGGGCGCGGTTGACCCGCAGCCACTCCTGGCGGTCGAAGACGCGCAGGATGGCCTCGGTGACCTTGAGGTACTCCCCGTCCTCGACGGCCACGAAGTCATAGATACGCGGGGCGATGCGCGGCATGATCGACGTCCCGCCCCCGACCACCATCTCGAAGCCGCGCACCTCACGGCCGTCGACCTCCCGCACGCGGGGGATAAGGCCGAGGTCGTGGATGCCGGTGATCGCCCGGTCGTCGTCGGTGGCCGTGAAGGCGACCTTGAACTTGCGCGGCATCGACTGGCAGACCTCGTTGCGCACGAAGTAGCGCACGAACGCGCCGGCGTACGGCGTCGGGTCGAAGAGCTCGCCCTCGGACACCCCCGCCCACGGATCGCCGGTGACGTTGCGCATGGTGTTGCCGCAGCCCTCGCGCGAGGAGAGCCCGGCGTCGCCGAGCTCGCGGATCAGCTTGGCCGCGTCGGGCAGGGGGACGTGGTGCATCTGGATGTTCTGGCGCGTGGTGATGTGGCCCTTGCGCAGGGGGACGTAGCGCTCGATGCCGTCGGCGAAGGCCTCGAGCTGCTCGGGCGAGACGCCCCCGAAGGGCAGCTTGACCCGCACCATCTGCACGTCGGCCTGGCGCTGGCCGTAGATGCCCTGCTTGAGGCGGAACTTGATGAAGTCGTCCTCGGCGATCTGCTCGGCCAGGAACTTGCCGGCCTCGGTGTCGAAGTCGTCGAACTCGCGCTCGAGGATCGGGATGATGTGCCCGGGGACGTTCTCGTAGACCTCGGGGCTCTCCAGCGAGCCGCGGCCCTTGGGCTTGGCTTCCTCGGTGGTGGGCAGCGATGTGGGCTCCATGGTCTCCTCGTCACGGCTGCGCGAGCCGGGGGCGGGCGGGGAAGGCGCGGACTATAGCTAACGCCGATCGGGGTTTAGGTATTTACGGACCGGCGCCCGGGTGACGCGGCCGGCTCGGGCCCCGCTCCGCGCCCGGGCTCAGCCCCAGGGATGGGGGTCGCCCCAGGGCGAGGGCTCGCCCGCCTCACGCCCGACGGCCTCCAGGAGCGCCATGCGCTGCCAGGGATTGCGGGGCGGGGCGGCCGCGGCCGCAGGTGGCGCGGTGTCGCGCATGAACTGCTCGAGCGCGGCGACCACGGCAGCGGCCTCCTCGGGGGAGGCGCTGGGGGCCACGATCTCCAGCTGGGGTCGCCGGTTGGGCACGATGCGCAGGCTATCGTGGCTTCCCGTGCCCGAGGTGGCGGTGCTCCCGCAGGAGGCGGTGCTGGCGGCGGTCTCGCCGGCGCAGGCGATCCACCGGGTGCGCGAGGCGTTCGTGCTCTACCGGCACGGCGACTGGGCCATGCCGCCCAAGGTCTACCTCGACAGCCCGCCGTTCGGCGACTTCCGGGCGATGCCGGCGCGGGGCGGCGGCCTTGCCCTGCTCAAGTGGGTCACCTCGTTCCCCGGCAACCCCGCGCGCGGGCTGCCAACCGTCACGGGCGTGGTCTGCCTGTCGGACGCGACCACCGGCGAGCCGCTGATGCTGCTCGACGCCCGCGCGGTCACCGCCCTGCGAACCGGCGCGGTGGCGGCGGTGGCGGCGCGCGCACTGGCTCGCGACGACGCCCGGACCGTGGGCCTCGTCGGCTGCGGGCTGCACGGCACGTGGGCGGCGCGTTGCATGGCCGCCGCCGGCTATGGGCCCGGGATCTGCCACGACCCCGACGAGCGCGCGGCCCGGCGGCTGGCCGACGAACTGGGCTGGCGCAGCGGCTCTCTGCCCGAGGCGCTCGGTGCCGACGTCGTGTGCTGCGTCACGCCCGGTGGGGCGCCGGTCGTCGAGGCCGGCGATCTGCGGCCGGGCCTGCACCTGAACATGCTGGGCGCCGACGGCCCCGGCAAGGCGGAGGCCACGGTGGGCGCCGTCGGCTCGTGCGCGCTGTTCTGCGACGAGTGGGCGCAGGCCTCCCACGGGGGCGAGCTGACCGGGGCGGTGCAGGCCGGCATCGTCACGCGCGAGCGGGTCACGGAGCTGGGCGCCGTGTTGACCGGCGAGACGCCGGGGCGCCCGGGTCCCGACGCGGTCACGCTCTTCGATTCCACCGGCCTGGCCATCCAGGACCTCGCGGTGGCCGCCGCGGCGCTCGAGGCGTGGCGGGCGGGCCGGGTGCGGGGCGTTTCCGTGACGCTCTGAGGCCAGTCCGTTCGACGTGCGCGCCCGCCGCCGCATCGATTGGCTCGTCCGGTGTGTCGCGGGATCGCCAGCCGGCGTACGTAGCATCAAGCGCCATGTCACTTCCCCCGGGACCGCCCGCAGCAGCGGCCGCCGCCGACGCCGCCAGCGGGGTCGGCCATCGCGCGCGGCTGCGGCGCTGGCAGCGCGCTTACGGTGACGCGTTCACCCTGCGCGCCCCCGACGGCGGAGCGTTCGTCGTGCTCAGCGATCCCGAGGCGATCAAGTCGGTGTTCACCGCCGACCCCGACCACCTGCGGGCCGGTGCGGTGCACGCGACGATCGAGCCGGTTGTCGGCCGCAACTCACTGATCCTCCTGAGCGGGAAGGAGCACCTGCGCCAGCGCCGGCTCATGCTCCCCCCCTTCCACGGCGCCCGCATCGCCCGCTACACCGAGCTGACCACCGCGATCGTCGACGCCGAGCTCGACCGCTGGCCGGTGGGGGAGCCGATCTCCCTGCGCCAGCGGATGCAGGCGATCACCATGGAGGTGATCATCAGGATCGTCTTCGGCGTACGGGGAGCCGGACGGGTGGCCAGCATGCACGAGGGCCTCTCGCGGCTGTGGACGGTGTGGACTTCTATGGCGCCCGGGGTGCTCGCGTCGTCGGTCGCCTCCTCTCCCGGGGACGAGCTCGCCCGCACGCGGGCCGCGGTGGACGCGCTGATCGACGCGGAGGTCGCGCTGCGACGTGAGGCCCCCGAGGAGGGGCGCGACGACATCCTCTCGCTGCTCCTGGCCGTGCGCGACGAGGACGGAGGGGCGCTCAGTCCCGAGGAGTTGCGCGACGAGCTGGTGACCCTCCTGGTAGCCGGCCACGAGACCACCGCCGCCGGGCTGGCCACCGCGCTCGAGCGCCTGTGCCGCCATCCGGACGCGCTCGAGCGGCTCAGCGACGAGAGCCGTGACGGCGGAAGGACCGCCTACGCCGAGGCCGTGGTGCACGAGGCGCTTCGGCTGCGGCCTCCGCTGACCATGGTGGGGCGCGAGCTCGCGGTCCCCTGGCAGCTGGGCGAGTGGGCGCTCCCGGCGGGGACGATCGTGGCTCCCTGCATCTACCTGGTCCACCGCCGCCCCGACCTCTACCCCGACCCCGGCGCCTTCCGGCCCGAGCGCTTCCTCGAGCGCCCCCCCGAGACCTACACGTGGATCCCCTTCGGGGGCGGCGTGCGGCGCTGCATCGGCGCGGCCTTCGCCCAGCACGAGATGAAGACGGTCCTGCGAGCGGTGCTGCGGCGCGCTCGCCTGGGAGCCGTCGCGCCCGCGCGCGACGGCGACCGAGCCGCGTCCGGCGGGGGGCGGCAGGTGATGTTGCTGGAGCGCCTGCCGCGATCGGCCGCGGCCTGATCCGCGGGCCCGGCTGTCCGGTTAAGACGGGAAAGCGTCCCGCCCTGCGCGTGACAACGAGCTCGACTGTCCGATCTGGCGTGACCGTATCCGCAAACGGTCTGCGACGAGGACCGCGAGGTCACGATGCACCCATGCGACCCGGGGCTCGAGTCCGGCGGCGCGGAGCCAGGCGACTTGCTCGTCGACCCGGCTTGGGACGTCGTGGATGCCGTCAACGGGCGTGACGACATCGGCCGGGTCGTCAGGGACCACGACGTCGGCGAGCACCAGCCTGCCGCCGGGTCGCAGCGTCGCGGCGACGCGGACGAACAGGTTCGCCTTGACGGGCCCGCTGAGATGGTGCACGGCGAGGGCCGAGACGACGAGGTCGAACGGACCGTCTGGCAGAGGATCTTCGAGGCGGGCGACGCGTAGATCGGCGTCGGGTAGCGACATCCGGGCCCGCGCCAGCATCGCAGCGCTGGAGTCGATGCCGACGAGGCCAGCCCCGGGGTGACGGGCGAGCACGCGGCGAGCGGTCTCGCCCGTGCCGGTGCCCAGGTCAAGTACCCGTCGCACGGGGGCGAGGTCGGCGCTCTCGGCGGCAGCCTCATCCTGCAGGCGCGCGTAGTCCGGCACCTCCCTGGCCATGAGCTCAAGGTAGGAGTGCGGGTCGAAATGGAACTGGCCCACGGACAGGTTGTACACGGGTGCTCGCCGTGCAGACGTCGCATCGCGGCGAGACCACGGACGGACCACCGGGACGACCGCGCGATGCCCCGACGGCCGGGCGGCGCGTCCGGGTGCTGAGACCGCGTGCTTCTCCCGCTGAGGAATGGGCGACCGGACGCTGGGTGGCTCAGCGCCCGTAGCGGGCCTGGGCAGTCTGCTTGGACACGCCCAGCATCGCGGCGATCGCCGCCCAGGAGTAACCCTCGGCTCGGGCAGCGCTGACGGCTTCGACCAGCTCCGCGTCGGCGGCCACAGAGCGGCGGAAGGCATCTGCGATCCGCCGCAGCGGCTCGGCGTCCCGCCACGGCGGTTCCTCGCCTGGATTGGCGAGCCGCTCGGCGATCTCGGCGGCAACCCGCTCTTTTTCAGCGATGGTTCGAGCCATCGTTACTCCTTCGGCGGTTGGAATCGGCGAGTGCGGGCGGCCATCCCGTGGATGACCACGGGACCATCGTCGGTGGACAGCATCCCGACCTCGATGAGGTTGCCGGTCTGGTCGGGACCAAGGAACAGCGTGACGTCGTCGTCATGGGGATCCGCGGCGACGGCGATGAGGTTGCGCAGGGCATGGCGGGTGTCTTCATCGGTGATCCCGTGATGGTGGGCGCTGGCTAGGACCGGGGCCTCCCAGAGCTCCACAGCGTCAGCATATCCTGACGCTACGCGTGGCTAGTCCGGTTGATCGATTCGAGCACGCTCCTCCGCCCACATCGACATGCCATGCGCGTGAACGCTTCTCCCGCGACTCACCTACATTGGCGGGCCCACCGCGCTGCTCGCGTGGCGCGGCCTGCTTCTGCTCACCAGACCAAATTCCGCTACAGCGGGATGTTGCCGTGCTTGCGCTTGGGCACGGGCTGGCGCTTGGTCTGCAGGGTGTGCAGGGCGGTGATGGCCTTGGGGCGGGTCTCGTGGGGGACGATGACGTCGTCGATGTAGCCGCGCTCGGCCGCGCTGTAGGGGTTGGCGAAGTGGGCCTTGTAGTCCTCGATGAGCTTCTGGCGGCGGGTGTCTGGGGTGGGGCTCTTGGCGATGTCGCGGCGGTAGATGATGTTGACCGCGAACGTGGTCCTCGGTGACCGTCCCAAGGTTCCATTGTCCCTCGAAGGAACGCCTCGCTTCAACGGAGCCGAGGAATGTAGTCCTCGGTGACCCGACTACGAAACGGAGGCGGCGTGACCACGCTCATCCCCGCTTCAACGGAGCCGAGGAATGTAGTCCTCGGTGACTCGATGCAGTCGTTAGGGGCCGCGGTCGCTGTGCAAAGGCTTCAACGGAGCCGAGGAATGTAGTCCTCGGTGACCCCGTGGCTCTTGCTTGACGGTCACACCTGGAGCTCGCTTCAACGGAGCCGAGGAATGTAGTCCTCGGTGACCTCCCGGTACCGCGCCGGGTCACGGGCCTTGATAAGGCTTCAACGGAGCCGAGGAATGTAGTCCTCGGTGACCTGTC
>JBBPZM010000011.1:0-23021 GCA_038199035.1 Solirubrobacterales bacterium
CAACTCAATACCGCCGCACACCCCTCGCCGTCGCGCCCGTGAGGCCGGACTCGCCGGAGCCTCCGTGTCGACCGGGCGTCCACTAACGCTTCCACGGGGACGCCAGCCAGCCCTTCAGTTATCCGGAGGAGAAGCACCATTTCGACCCAAAAGGCCTGCGAGCAGGCACTTCTTGAGCGGAGAGGGCGGGATTCGAACCCGCGATGGAGTGTGAACCCCATACTCGCTTAGCAGGCGAGTGCCTTCAGCCACTCGGCCACCTCTCCGGGGGCGGGCGGGGACGCGAGGTCTGGGCCCGCGGGGCCAGTGTAGAGGCTTGAGCGCGGGCTTCGAGAGAGGGAAGGGCCGCGGCCGGCGTGGGATGATCGTCGGCGCTCGGAGGGGTGGCAGAGCGGTCGAATGCGGCGGTCTTGAAAATCGCTGGGCCGGGTCCACCGGCCCCGGGGGTTCGAATCCCTCCCCCTCCGCTCACCGCCTTCTTCCGCTCCGTTCGCCGGTCGAGACGGCCAGCCCGTTCAGCTCGAAGCCCGCTCGTCCAACGGCCAGGGCAGTGCGACCGGCTCGTACTCCGGCTTCCACCCGATCGAGCCGTAGGCCTCGGGCGGCGAACCGGCCGGCTGAGGCACCGACGCGCCATAGCGGCCGGCGAGCTTGCTGACCGGGTAGCGCGGCGGGGAACGGTCGGGCTGGCGCCCTCCCACCATCAGCAGCGCGCACGGCCCGTCCCCCGCCCCGACGAAGATGTGCGGCGTCCCGGCCGGGCAGTGGACGAGGTCCCAGCGGCGCAGGCGGCGCTCCTGCTCCTCGACGATCACCAGGCACTCGCCGGCAAGGACGAGGAATGCCTCCCGAGAGTCCTCCTCGTGATAGAGGCCGTTCGGCTGGCCCGGCTCGAGGATCCGCACGTTGATCCCGAAGTCGGGGAACGGAGCCTCCCGCGGCTCGAAGAAGGCGGCTACGCCTGCGCGCTCGTGCCGGTAGGCGGCTGCGTCACCGAGGTTGACGACGAACCAGCCGTCGGACTCGACCGCCCTGCCGTGCGAAGTCTGGGTGAGGCGCGCCTCGGGCACCGCGCGACCGTAGCAACCGCGTGGCCCAGTCGAACATCCGCATCCGCCGAGGCCGGGACGCTCTCCTCGCCGGTCGCCTGGCGCAGCGGCGACGGGCTTCGACCTCGGCGAGCCGCCGGGCGGGAACGTTCTACCAACCCTCCTCCCCCGTCGCGTCGTGGGGCGCGCCCACGGGCTTTGACTCTGGCGACCCCCTCTGGCGCAGGTAGATCGACAGCACGGCACGTCGGCGCCGAACTGCGAGGACGTGATGTAGCGCCCGAAGGAGATCCGGCGGCCGCAATCTGCCAGCCGTTCGCCGAGTGGGCGAGGAAGACCGACTCCCCGCTGGCCAGCCGCACCTCGGCCGCGTCGAGCGTGGCCTATACGTGACCGGGGTTGGTGCCCGAGTGTCGAGCTCCGCCTGGAGGATCGCCTTCGGGCACGACGACTTCTGCTCCTGCTCGAGCGCCTCCAGCGTCGGGCGCCCCAGCATTCGGCACGCGGCCGCGCCGTCCCGGTCTGGGCGGCGAGGACCTTGGCGGCCGGTAGGAGGAGTGGCGCCCGGCGGGCGCAGGCGCCCTCAGCCCCGGGAGACGATCATCGCCGGCGCCCCCCGCTGCACCAGCGCGGCCGGCACCTGCACCGTCCCGTCGTCGCGCTGGCCGTTCTCGAGGACGGCGATGATCGTCCTGCCGACCGCGACGGCGGTGCCGTTGAGCGTGTGGACCGGCTGCGGGCGCCCTCCGGCGACCCGCGCGCGGATCCCGAGCCGCCGCGCCTGGAAGTCGGTCGTGTTCGAGCACGAGGTCAGCTCGCGATAGGCGCCCTGGCCGGGCAGCCACGCCTCGCAGTCGTACTTCTTGGCGGCCGAGGCCCCCAGCTCGGCCACGCTGATGTTCACCACTCGGTAGGGGATCCCCAGTTCCTGAAGGATGCCCTCCTCGATCTCCAGCAGGCGCTCGTGCTCGGCGACCGACTCCTCGGGTGCGACGAACGAGAACAACTCGACCTTGTCGAACTGGTGGACGCGGAAGATCCCGCGGGTGTCGCGGCCGGCGGCGCCGGCCTCGCGGCGAAAGCACGAGGAGAAGCCGGCGTAGCGGATCGGCAGGCGCTCGGCGTCGAGGATCTCGCCGGCGTGCAGCGAGGCCAGCGGCACCTCCGAGGTGCCGATCAGGTACAGGTCGTCGTCGGCGAGACGGTAGATCTGCTGCTCGGTGTCGGGCAGGAAGCCGCTGCCGTAGAGCGCGTTCTCGCGTACGAGCACCGGGGGGGCGACCGGCTCGAAGCCGTGCTCGACCGCCCGCTCCAGGGCGAAGCGCACGAGCGCCAGCTCGAGCATGACGAGGTCGCCCTTGAGGTAGGCGAAGCGCGACCCCGAGATCCGGGCCGCGGCCTCCATGTCGATCAACCCGCCGGCGAGCTCGAGGTGGTCGCGACCCGTGCGTCCCGCCTCCCCCACCTCGCGCACGACGGCGTCGGCGTCGGGCGCCTCGGCGTCGGGCAGGTTGGGCAGCAGGGCGAGGGCGGCGTCCAGCTGCGCCTCGACGGCGCTGAGCTCGTCGGAGAGCTCGCGGCCGCGGGTCGCTACCTGCTCCATCGCGGCGATCGCGCTACCCGGGTCCTCTCCGCGCCGCTTGGCCGCGCCGATCTCCTTTGAGGCGGCGTTCTGCTCGGCGCGCAGGCCCTCCAGGGCGGGAAGGAGCTCGCGGCGACGGCGATCCAGCTCGAGGACGGGCTCCAGCGCCGCCTCGTCCCCGCGGCGGGCCAGCGCGGCTCGCACGGCTTCGGGCTCGGCGCGGATGCGCTTGAGGTCGAGGACCAGCTGCTCCTAGCGGCCGGGTCTGCGCCGTGGCGCCCGGCGGCGAACCCCCCTGGGCGAGGGCGCCACTACTGGCCGGTCCCGTTGGACGGCGCCTGCGGGTTGTCCTGAGCTCCCGGGCGCTGCTGGCGTGCGCCGCCGGCCGGCTGGTTGCGCGACGTGGGCACCTCGGGCGACTGGGCCTGGCGGCCCGCGTACTTGGACAGGAACAGCGCGACGTCCTGGGCGTCGCGGCCCACGACGATGTTCTGGGGCATGATCGCCCCGGAGAACCCGCCGTTGCGGATGGCGTAGAGGACCTGGTCGACCTGCTCCTTGCGCACGTTGAAGTTGGGACCGTCGACGCGCTCGCGATCCTTGATCGAGGTGGCCGAGCCCTGGGCGCCGGCTGAGTCGAGGGTGTGGCACCCGGCGCAGCGCTGGGCGAAGACCTCGGCCCCGTGGTGGATGGCGGCGTTGCCACGGTCGCCCTTGTCGAGGCTGATGGCCTCAGTGCCGCAGGCGGTGACGCCGGCCGCGCCCAGGAGCAGCGCGAAGGTGGCGATGGCGTGGCGTCGCCGGGTCATGGGCGCGGAGAGTCTACGCAATACTCCTGCGCCCACATGGACGCCGATCTCCAGCGCTTTCGGGCGGTGATGGGGCACTTCGCGACCGGCGTCACGGTCGTGACCGGAAGCCGACCCGAGGGTGCGGTCGGCATGACCACCAACGCCGTCTGCTCGCTGTCGCTGGACCCTCTCCTCGTCCTGGTGTGCTTCGACAACACGGCGCGCACCCTGTCAGCGGTGCGGGATACCAGGCGCTTCGGGATCAACGTCTTGCGCGCCGGCCACGAGGGCCTGGCCGCCCAGTTCGCCTCCAAGCGCTCGCACGAGGAGAAGTTCGAGCTTGTCGCCCACACCACCCAACACGGGGTGCCGATCCTCGACGAGGCGCTGGCCTGGCTGGCCTGCGAGGTTCGCGAGCTGCTGCCGGGCGGGGACCATACGATCGGGATCGGCGCGGTCGTGGGCATGGACCACAGCGACGACGGTGAGCCCCTGGTGTGGTACCGCGGCCGCTACCGGTCGCGGAGCCCGCTGGAGGACGGGTCGACGTAGGCCGACGAGGCCCTCAGTCGGCCAACTTGCGCCTCTGCGGATAGATCGTCTCCCCGCGGGCGAGCATGGCGACGAACTGCTCGATGCGCCGGGCCCGTGTCTCGGGGCGCTTGGCGGCCTGTGTCCGGTGCAGGATGGCGTAGCGATTCTGGCTGGTCAGCACCTCAAACATGGCCTGCGCCCGGGGTTCGGCGGCCAGCGCGGCGGCGAGGTCGGTCGGGACCTCGATGCTGGCCGGGCCCGCGTAGGCGGCCTCCCAGCGGCCGTCGGACTTGGCGCGCGCGACCTCGGACGTGCCGGCGGGGTGCATCCGCCCCTCCGTCGCCAGCCGCTCGACGATCGCCACGTTGCGTCGCGACCACGGGCTGCGTGCGCGGCGAGGCGTGAAGCGCTGCCGGTACGTGGACTCGTCCCGGCGTCCGGTCTGGCCGTCGATCCAGCCGTGGCAGAGCGCCTCCTCGAGCGCCCGGTCGTGGGTCAGGCTCGTCGGCTCGGTGGTCCCCTTCCTGGCCAGGACGAGCCACACCCCGGCCGGATCGCCGTGATGGCGGCGCAGCCAGGCACGCCACGCCGCGGCGTCGGCGACGACGAGCTCCGGCGGGTCGCTGCCCATGGCCGCTCAGGCCGCCCGGCTGACCACGACCTGGACGGCGCCGCCCATGCGCGGGAGCACGCCGCGGCCGACCGTCGCCAGCCCCTGGGCGCGCAGCATGGCGTCGAGCTCGGCCGGGGTGTGGATGCGGCCGTGCACCCCTACGGCACGAAAGGCCCACCGCAGGAGCCGGCCGACGGCCAGGCCGTCGGTCAGGGCCATGACGCCGCCCGGCGCGAGGACTCGCCGGACCTCACCCAGCCCCGCCGGCTGATCGGACCAGTGGTGGAACGACATCGTCGAGACCACCATGTCGAAGCTGGCGTCGGCGAACGGCAGGTCCTCCGCGGTCGCGACCGCGAAGCGGGCGCGGACGCCGGCCGGCACGGAGGCCTCGGCCTGGCGGACCATCTGCGCCGCAGGGTCCACGCCGACCAGGTCCGCGTCGGGGAAGACGGCCGCCGCCCGGCCCAGGAGCTGGCCGGTTCCGCACCCGACGTCGAGCACCCGCCCTGCCCGGGGCGCCTCGTGGCTCGCCGCCTCCAGGGTCGCTCGATGGACCGGCTCGAAGACGATCTTCTGAAGCCGCGAGCGGTCGTAGGTGGACGCCCACCGGCCGAACCGCTCGACGTCCCGATGGCGATGGGCCACCGCGGGATCGTGGCAGGCGCAGAAGCCCAGGCGAGATGCCGGCGCGCCACGATGGCGACCCACGACTTCGCCGGCGTCGCCCGAGTGCCCCGCTAGCTCGAGCTGGCCGCCCGCACGGCCAGGGCGACGATCACCGCGGCGGCCACCGTCATCACCCCCAGCTCACGGCGCACGATCGCCATCACGACCGCGCGCTGCTCGGCGTCCGGCAGCCCGCCGACCGCGCGGGCCGACTCGATCCCCCGAGCCTCGAGCACCGTCTCCGCCGCCGACACCCTGAGCTGCTCGGCGGCGAACGAGACGCCGAGAGGCAGCAGGCCGTAGACGAGGTGCAGCTCTCCGGCGTGGCGACCGGCCAGCAGCAGGACGCCGCCCAGCGCGGCCTCGGCCACCAGCGCCGCCTGGCCCGTGCGCAGGAGCTTCCAGAACAGCGGGCTGGGCTGGCGCCGCCGCCAGCGCCAGCCCCCGAGCAGCGTCGCCGCGGCGAACAGCGCGGTGATCGCGAACCCGAGAATCGCGTGCGCGAGGGTCATCCGCCGCGGCTTGGCGAGCGGGCGAAACCGCCGGTTCTTGCGCCGGGAGCCACTAAGTAGCACAGTGCCACAAGCCGGTGGTAGAACACCCCCCGGTGCTGCGCAGCTACCTCCCCGCCATCGTCTTCCTCGGCCTCGGCAGCGCGGTGGGGCTCGCCTTCACCCTCCTCAACGGCGTGATCGGGCCGCGGCGGGAGGTCAAGGCCAAGCGCGAGCCCTACGAGTGCGGGCTGCCCTCCGAGGTGCAGGAGGGGTTTCGCTTCGGCATCTCGTTCTACCTGATCGCGATGCTCTTCATCCTCTTCGACATCGAGGTCATCTTCCTCTACCCGGTGGCCGTCCAGCTCAAGGCCTTCGGGGCCTTCGCGCTGGCCGAGACGATCGTCTTCATCATGCTGCTGGCCGTGGCCTTCGTCTACGTGTGGCGGCGGGGGGCCCTGGAATGGACGTGACGCGCGAGCCGGCGTCGGACTTCCGCCTGCGCCAGCTGCGCGCGCGCGACATGCTGCGCGGGGACCTCGAGGACGCTGCGCTCGAGCGCCACGTCGAGGAGCGGGTGCTCACCACGACTTTCGACAAGGCGGTGGCCTGGGCGCGGGGCAACTCGTTCTTCCCCGCCACCTTCGGGCTGGCCTGCTGCGCGATCGAGATGATGACCACGGTGGCGGCGCGCGTCGACCTCGCGCGCTTCGGGTTCGAGGCCTTTCGGGCCTCCCCGCGCCAGGCCGATCTGCTGATCATCTCGGGTCGCGTCTCGATCAAGATGGCCCCGATCGTCCGGCGCATCTACGACCAGATGCTCGAGCCGAAGTGGTCGATCGCCATGGGGGCCTGCGCCTCCTCGATGGGTGTGTTCAACAACTACGCGATCGTGCCCGCCGACAAGTTCATGCCGGTCGACGTGCACGTCCCCGGCTGCCCGCCGCGGCCCGAGGCACTGGCTCACGGCATCCTGCGTCTGCGCTCGATGGTCCAGGGCGACCCTCAGATGGGCTGGCGCGAGCGCTACGACGCCGTGGGCACCGAGGAGGTCGTGGGGCGCGAGGCGCCACGGGGTGGCACCGGCGGCGACGCCGAGAACGTCTTCGGCGCGGGAGACACCGCGGGTGCCTGACGCCACCGGCCTCGAGCTGCTGGCCCAGGACATCAACGCGGCCCAAGCCGACGCCGTCCTCGACACCCTCTACTTCCGCGAGCGCGCGACGGTGATCGTCGACCCGGCGCTGATCCGCCCTGCGCTCGAGGCGGTGCGCGAGCGCGGCTACCGCTTCCTGTCGTCTCTGCACGGTGTCGACTACTACCCCGAGGAACCGCGCCTCGGGGTGCTCTACGAGCTGCTGGACATGGAGCGCGTCGACCGGATCACCGTGAAGCTGCGCCTCCCCACCGGCCAGCCGCACGTCGACTCGGTCGTCGACATCTTCCCCACCGCGGACTTCCACGAGCGCGAGGCCTACGACATGTTCGGGGTGGTCTTCGAGGGCCATCCCGACCTGCGCCGGATCCTCATGCCCGAGGACTACGAGGGCTTCCCCCAGCGGCGCGACTTCCCGGTCGGTGGCGAGCCGGTGCTCTTCACCTACAACGAGCCCAAGGCGCCGCGCGACACGTCATGAGCTTCACGAGGTCATCCGGCGTCGGCGACTACCGCCGCCAGGAGGAGCAGGTCAGGCTCGATCCGATGGTCGACGGGACGCCCGAGCGCGACGACGAGCTGCTGACCATCAACATGGGGCCCCACCACCCCTCGACGCACGGGGTGCTGAGGATGCTGGCCACGCTGGAGGGCGAGGTCGTGCGCGATCTGCGCCCGATCGTCGGCTACGTCCACACCGGCATCGAGAAGAGCTGCGAGGACAAGGCCTACTGGAAGGTCATCCCGCTGGTCGAGCGGATGGACTACCTGGCCTACTACTTCAACGCCCTGGCGTTCTGCGGGGCGGTGGAGACGCTGGTCGGCGTCGAGGTGCCCAAGCGCGCCCAGTACCTGCGCGTCATCCACCTCGAGCTCAACCGCATCATGTCCCACCTGGTGTGGCTGGGCACCGGCGGCCTGGAGCTCGGCGCGATCTCGATGTTCTGGTACTCGTTTCGCGAGAAGGAGACGATCCTCGACCTGTTCGAGATGTCGTCGGGCCAGCGCATGCACACGCGCTACTTCCAGGTCGGCGGCGTCATCGAGGACATCCCGCGTGGGTTCGAGGCCAAGGTGCGGGCGTTCTGCGCGGAGATGCCCCACCGCGTGGACCAGTACGAAGCCATCCTCAACCGCAACGAGATCGTCCTCCAGCGCCTGCGCGACGTCGGAGTGGCCGACGAGCAGACGCTGCTGAGCCTCGGGGTCACCGGGCCGCTGCTGCGGGCGGCGGGCAACCCGTGGGACCTGCGCAAGGCCGCGCCCTACTGCTCCTACGAGGACTTCGACTTCCGGGTGCCGGTGGGCACGGTCGGCGACAACTACGACCGCTTCCGCGTGCGCCTGGCCGAGATCCGCGAGTCGGTGGCGATCGTCGAGCAGGCCCTCGACGGGCTGCCCGAGGGACCGTTCATCACCGACGACCGCAAGATCGCCCTCCCGCCGCGCCACGAGCTCAGCACCTCGATGGAGGCGCTGATCCACCACTTCAAGCTGGTGACCGAGGGCTACCGCGTCCCGCCCGGCGAGGTCTACTACCCGGTCGAGAGCCCCCGCGGCGAGCTTGGGTGCTTCGTCCGCTCCGACGGCTCGGCCAAGCCCGCGCGGGTGCACATGCGCGACCCCTCGTTCGTCAACCTCCAGGCGCTGCGGGCCATGGGGCGCGACTGCTACATCGCCGACCTCATCGCCACGCTGGCCATGCTCGACCCGATCCTCGGGGGCATCGACCGATGACGCCAAACGACGACGGCCGCGGCGCCGGGGCCGACCCGCGCGCCGCGCAGGTCAAGCGCTTCTCGCACGGCTCGCGCATCCCCGGCTGGGACCAGGCCGTCGACCTCACCAAGGACCCGGCGACGGTCCCCGACCCGGCCACGACGCCGGTGCCCGAAGAGCTGCGCACCGAGATCGAGGCCCGCATGGCCCTCTACCCCGACCGCCGCTCGGCCGCCATCCCCGCGCTGGCCGCCGCCCAGCGCCACCACGGCTGGTGCTCCCCGCAGGCCATCGACCAGGTGGCGTGCGTCATGCGCCTCACCCCGGGCTACCTCTCGGCGGTGGCCACCTTCTACGACATGCTCGAGACCGAGCCCAAGGCCCCCCACGACGTCTACGTGTGCACGAACATCTCGTGCTCGCTGCGCGGCGGCGACGAGATCCACGAGGCCATGGAGGCCGCCGCCGGCGACGACCCGGCCTTCAACGTCCGCTCGTTCGAGTGCCTGGGCGCGTGCGATATCGCCCCCATGGCGTCGGTCGACGGCGTCTACGTCGGGCCGCTGGAGCCCGACGACGTGGCGGCCATCCTCAACGACGTGCGCGACGGGCGCCCGGTCCTGGCCTCCAAGCAGCTGGTTCGCCGTCTCTCCGCCGATCCGCAGGCCAACCGCCAGGACTTCCCCCAGCCCGAGGCCCAGCCGGCCAAGGGCGCCGCGCAGGCCACGATCGACCCCGGCGAGCGCGAGCGCTCGGTGGCCGGCGAGATCCCCGGCGGCGAGGAGGGCGGCGAGCCGCCGGCCTCCGACCACGGCGATCAGCACGGCTTCGCCGCCCCCGACCTGCGCCAGGGGGAGACCTGAGCCGGTGACCAAGCTCCTGTTCGCCGACGTCGACGAGCCCGGCCTGGCCACGCTCGAGGTCTACCAGCGCCGCGGCGGCTACGAGCCGCTGCGCAAGGCGCTGGACATGAGCCGCGAGGACGTCCTGGCCCAGATCGAGGCTTCCGGCCTGCGCGGCCGCGGGGGCGCGGGCTTCCAGATGGGCAAGAAGGCGTCGTTCCTGCCCCAGGGCTCGATGGACAAGTACCTGGTCTGCAACGCCGACGAATCCGAGCCCGGCGCGTTCAAGGACCGCGAGCTCATGCAGAAGAACCCCCACCAGTTGATCGAGGGCATCATCATCGGCGCCTACGCCGCCGGGACCAACCGCGCCTTCATCTTCATCCGCGGCGAGTACCAGCTCCAAGGCGACATCCTCGAGGCCGCGATCGTCGAGGCGCGCGAGGCCGGCTTCCTGGGCGAGCGCATCCTGGGCTCCGAGCTCGACCTCTCGCTGGTTCTGCACCGCGGTGCCGGCGCCTACATCTGCGGCGAGGAGACGGCGCTGCTGGACTCGCTGGAGGGCAAGCGCGGCAACCCGCGCCTCAAGCCGCCGTTCCCGGCCAACCAGGGCCTCTACCAGGGGCCGACCCTGGTCAACAACGTCGAGACGCTGTCGACCGTCCCCCACATCCTGCGCATGGGCGGCGAGGAGTACGCCAAGCTCGGCGCCGAGGGATCGACCGGCACCAAGGTGGTCTCGGTCTCGGGCTGCGTCCAGCGCCCGGGCAACTACGAGATCGAGCTCGGCATCCCCTCGCGGGAGATCGTGTATGGCCTCGCCGGGGGACCACCCGAGGGGAACAGAGTAAAAATGTGGTTCCCCGGGGGCTCGTCGGCGCCGGTGCTCCCGGGCGACCAGCTCGACATCCCCTACGACTTCGACTCGCTGGCCAAGGCCGGCTCGATGCTGGGCTCGGGCTCGATCATCGTGGTCGACGACTCCGTGCCGGTGATGGACGTGGCGCGCAAGGTGGCCAAGTTCTACGCGCACGAGTCGTGTGGCAAGTGCACGCCGTGCCGGGAGGGCACCAACTGGACGGTCAAGATGCTCGAGCGCATGGACGCCGGGCTGGCCACCCCGATGGAGCTGGAGATCCTGGCCGGCGTGCAGGAGCAGATCATCGGCAACTGCCTGTGCGTGCTGGGCGACTCGATGGCCATGCCGATCGGCGCCATGGTCAAGCACTTCCGCGAGGAGTTCGAGGCACACATCGAGGAGGCGCGCCGGCGCAACGACCTCGCGCTGGCCGCGCCGGAGCCGGAGCCGGCCGGGGTCATGAGCGACACGCACGGCCCCATCCCCACCTTCGCCGGCGCGAGCTGAGCCAAGCCATGCCCGTTTCGCGATCGCCGCACCCCGACGACTGATGCCGCGCCCCGAGCAGCGTATGGTCACGTTGACCATCGACGGCCGCGAGGTCGAGGCGCCCGACGGGGCGATGCTGGTCGACGGGGCCAAGTACGGCGACGTCGAGATCCCGGTCTTCTGCTACGAGCCCAAGCTCGGCCAGCCGGTGGGCGCGTGCCGGATGTGCCTGGTCGAGGTCGAGGGGATCCCCAAGCTCCAGACCGCGTGCTCGACCGCGGTCAAGGACGGGATGGTCGTCCACACCCAGACGGAGCGGGTGCGCGAGGCCCAGCAGGCGGTGGTCGAGTTCCTCCTGGTCAACCACCCGCTGGACTGCCCGGTGTGCGACAAGGGCGGCGAGTGCCCGCTCCAGGACATCACCTACGGCTGGGGCGCCGGGACCTCGCGCTTCATCGAGCCCAAGCGCCACTTCCGCAAGCCACTCGAGCTCTCGCCGCTGATCGCCATCGACCGCGAGCGCTGCATCCTGTGCTACCGCTGCGTGCGCTTCTCCCAGGAGGTCAGCGAGGACTACCAGCTGGTGCTCGAGGAGCGCGGCGCCCACTCCTTCGTGGGCACCTTCGACGGGCACCCCTACGTCGGACCGTTCAGCGGCAACATCGTCGAGCTGTGCCCGGTGGGGGCGCTGACCTCGACCGCCTACCGCTTCCGCGCGCGCCCGTGGGACGTCGAGGACTCGGGGTCGGTCTGCACGCTGTGCCCCGCCCAGTGCAACATCAAGTTCACCGTTCGCGACGAGCGGGTCATGCGCGTGCTGGCGCGCGAGAACCGCGAGGTCGACGACGGGTGGCTGTGCGACAAGGGGCGCTTCGCCTACCAGTCGATCCACTCCGACGAGCGGGTCACCGAGCCGCTGGTGCGCGAGGGCGGCGAGCTCCGCCCCGTGCCGTGGGAGCGGGCGATGGAGGAGGCGGCCGGCGCCCTGGCCAAGGCCAGGGGCAAGGTGGGCGCGCTGGCCGGCGGGGGCACCTCCAACGAGGACGGCTTCCTGCTGGGGCGCCTGATGCGCGAGGCGCTCGACTCGCCGCACCTGGACTCGACCTTCAGCGGGATGGTGCCGCCCGAGCTGACGCGCGCCCTGGCCGACCCGGCACGGCAGGCCTCGGTCCCGGACCTCGAGTACGCCCACGCCGTCCTGGTCCTCGACTGCGAGCCGGTGGACGACGCGCCGATCCTCGACCTGCGCATCCGCAAGGGCGTGCGCCGCCACGCCGTCCAGCTGGCCGTGGCGTCGAGCCGTCCGTCATCGCTGGATGCCAACGCCCAGCTCTTGGTTCGCTACGCCCCCGGCGCGGGCGAGGCCTTCCTCGCCGCCCTGGACGCGGCCCTGCGCGGCGGCGAGGGACTCGACGACCTGGCCGCGGCCGCCGGGACGGGCGTCGAGGCGCTGCGCGGGCTGGCCGAGCTGCTCAGCGGCGCCGGCGAGGACGTGGTCCTCGTCTGGGGCGAGCGCCTGCTCTCCGGGCCGCGGGGCGGCCACGCCGCCCGCGCCCTGCTCAACGTGGCCGGGCGGCTGAAGCTGACCGAGGGCGCCGGCGCCGGGCTGCTCGAGGTGCCGGTGTGGGCCAACGGGCGCGGTCTGCGCGAGGCGGGCGCCGTCCCCCACGCCGGGCCCGGGTACGCGGAGTCGAGCGCGGCTGGACGCTGGTCGAGCGCGATCGCCGCCGGCCTGCGCGACGGCGACCTCAGCGCGCTCTACCTCCTCGACGTCGACCCGTTGCGAAGCCATCCCGACCGCGCCGCCTGGGAGGCGGCGCTGGGCGCGGCCACCACGGTGATCGCCCACGCCTCGGTGCTGACCGAGGGGATCGCCGAGCACGCCGACGTCGTCTTCCCGTGCGAGGCCTACGCCGAGAAGGAGGGCACGGTCACCCATCCCGACGGGCGCCTCCAGCGGCTGCGCCCGGCCATCGGCCGACCGGCCGGCGTGCGAGCCGAGTGGCAGGTGCTGGCCGAGCTGGCCGCGCGCCTGGAGCACCCAGCGCGCGTGCTCACCGGGGCGATGGCCACCGCCCAGCTCGTCGAGGCCGTGCCCTTCTACGCCGGCATCACGCTCGAGGAGATCGGCGGGCGCGGCGTGCGGTGGCCGGTGCAGGAGGCGGCGTCGGCCTTTCCAGCGGCGGACGCGGGCCCGTTCGAGCTCGAGCCGCCGCCGGGCGGCCCGGGCGCCGATGACGGCGACGGCGGCCTGCGCCTGGGCACCTTCCGCTCGCTGTGGTCTTCGCCGGAGGTCGGGGCCTCGCCGTCGCTGCGCTTCCTCACTCCTCGCCAGCGCGCCGAGCTCTCGCCGGCCGACGCCCAGCGCCTCGGCGTGACCGACGGCCAGGAGGTCGAGGTGGCCTTCGACGGCGCCAGGGTGCGGGCGGCCGCGGCCCTACGCGCCGCCGTGCCGCCGGGAACGGTGTTCCTGGCCGAGTCCACGGAGGCCGAGGCGGCCAACGCGCTGACCGACGGCGGCCCCCGTCGCGTGGAGGTTCGCCCGGCGTGATCGAGGCGGTCGTCGGCTACTACGAGCCGTGGTGGATGCAGATCGCCAAGGCGGTCGTGATCTTCGCCGTAGCCCTCCAGATCGTGCCGCTGGTGCTGCTCTTCGAGCGCAAGCTGCTCGGTCGCCTCCAGAACCGCTATGGGCCCAACCGGGTGGGCCCGTTCGGGCTGCTCCAGCCGCTGGCCGACATCCTCAAGCTGGTCTCCAAGGAGCAGTCGCGCCCCAACACCTCGATCGGCTTCCTCTACGCCTTCGCCCCGATGGTCTCGATCTTCACCGCGGTGGCGGCCTTCGCGATCATCCCCTTCGGCAACGTGCAGGACATCTTCGGGACCGACGTCGGCCTCTACGGGCTCGACGTGGGAATCGGGCCGCTCTACGTCTTCGCCTTCGGGGCGATCGCCTTCTACGGCCTGATGCTCGGCGGCTGGGCGTCGGGCTCCAAGTACTCCTTCCTGGGCGCGATGCGCGCCGCCGCCCAGCTCATCTCCTACGAGGTAGCGCTCGGGCTCTCGCTCGTGGGCGTGGTGTTCACGGCCGGCTCGCTGTCGCTGGTCGACATCGTCGAGGCCCAGCGCGGCATGTGGTACGTCGTGCCCCAGTTCGTGGGCTTCCTCATCTTCGTGGTCAGCGGCTTCGCGGAGACCAACCGCGCTCCGTTCGACCTGCCCGAGGCCGAGTCCGAGCTCGTCCAGGGCTACAGCACGGAGTACGGCGGCGCGCGCTTCGCGTCGTTCTTCTTCGCCGAGTACATCAACGTGCTCGTGGTCTCGGGGATCGCCACCACGGTGTTCCTGGGCGGCTGGCTGCTGCCATTCGGGATCCATCCCCCCGGCTGGGTCGATCCCTTCGTCGTCCTGGGCAAGATGTTCCTCTTCGTCGTGCTCTTCATCTGGATCCGCGCCACCCTGCCGCGCCTGCGCTACGACCAGCTCATGAGCTTCGGCTGGAAGTTCCTGCTGCCGCTGGCCACGCTCAACGCGCTGGTCACGGCGATCCTCGTGGTGGTGACCCACTGATGGCCTCGAATCCCGACCGCGACGACGTCTTCACCCTGCCGCGCCCGCCCGCCGCCGGGGGCGCGGGCGGCGTCTACCGCGCGTTCGGCGAGACGCTGCGCGGGCTGAAGACGACGTTCGCCCGCATCCCCGAGGGGGTCTCGACGGTCCAGTACCCCGAGGAGAAGGTCCCGGTCTACCCGCGCTTCCGCGGCCGCCACAAGCTGCACCGCTTCGAGGACACGGGGCTGGAGAAGTGCGTGGGCTGCTCGCTGTGTGCCGCCGCCTGCCCGGCCGACTGCATCCGCGTGGTCGCCGCCGAGAACACGCCCGACAACCGCGTCTCGGCCGGCGAGCGCTACGCCGCGGTCTACGAGATCAACATGAGCCGCTGCATCTTCTGCGGCTACTGCGAGGTCGCGTGCCCGTTCGACGCCATCACGATGGGACACGACTACGAGCTCTCCGACTACGACCGCGGCGACCTCATCTTCACCAAGGAGATGCTGCTGGCGGAGCCGCTGGAGCGAGCCCCGTTGCGGGGGGAGGGCGAGTGACCCCGGGGGCGAGCGGTCTCGTGCGGCGAAGCCGCCGTAACTGCTCCTCCCTCGGAGCCCCGCGCCCCTTGCCGTACCCCGCGGGGCGGAGAGGGAGGAGCCCGGAGGGGCGAAGCCCCGGTTACACGAGATGCCACGGTGGCTGAGGTCCTCTTCTTCATCGCCGGAATCGGTGCGATCGCCGGCGCCATCGGGGTCATCGCGCTGCACAACCCCTTCTACAGCGTGCTGGCGCTGGTCGGGCACCTCCTATCGCTGGCCGCGCTGTTCCTGCTGCTGCGCGCCCAGTTCGTGGCCGCCGCGCAGGTCGTGGTCTACGCCGGGGCGGTGATGGTCCTGTACGTCTTCGTCGTCGCCTACGTGGGGGGCGAGGACCAGCCCCTGCGCTCGCCGGGAGCCGGGCTGGCGCCGCTGGCCACGGTTTTCGCCGGGGCGCTGCTGGTCGAACTGCTCATCGCCATGCTGGGCTCCGGGCTGCAGGCACTCGCCCGCGACGGGGCGCCCTTCGACCCACGCTTCGGCACGCCCGCGCAGATCGGCCAGCTCTTCCTCACCCGCTTCCTCCTGGCCTTCGAGGTGGCGTCCTACCTGCTGCTGGTGGCCGCGGTGGGTGCCGTCATCCTCGCCCGGCGCCGGCGCGGGCTCGCCGGCGCCCCCCCGCTGCGCGTCTTCGAAGACCCGCAGCCCGCGGGCACGGGGACGATGGCCGAGAGCGTCGGGGCGCTGGTGGCGGGCACGACCCGCGAGGGCGCGGCCGAGCGAACCCCGGTGGGGGGCTGGTAGTCGTGGCCATCGGCTGGTACCTGGCCGTGTCGGCCTTCGTGTTCTGCATCGGCGCCGGCGGCGTGCTGACGCGGCGCAACCCGCTGGTGGTCCTCCTGTGCCTGGAGCTGATGCTCAACGCGGGCAACCTCGCGCTCGTCGCCTTCTCGCGCGCCCACGGCTCAGGCGACGGGCAGATCTTCGCGTTGATCGTCATGGTGGTGGCGGCGTGCGAGGTCGTCGTCGGCCTCGGGCTCATCGTGGCCATCCACCGCCAGCGCCTGCCCGTCGACGTGGACGAGCTGAGCGAGCTGCGGGGATGACGGCGGCGGGCGCTCACCGCCCCGAGGAGGCCTTCGGCTCGTGAGCCCGACCCTGCTCGGCTGGCTGGTCCTCCTCTTCCCGCTCGTGGGCACCGTGGCCATCGCGCTGGGCTGGCGGGCCCTGCCCGGGCGCACGGCGGGCTGGATCGGCACCGGAGCGATCGCCCTGTCGTTCGTCGCCTCGATCGGTGCGCTGCTGTCACTGCTCTCGCGTCCGGCGGGCGACCGCCAGGTCGTCTCGACGCTGTGGAGCTACGCCAGCACGGTCGGGGTCGACGCCAAGCTGACGATCCTCGTCGACCCCCTCTCGGTGTTCATGATCCTCGTGGTCACCGGGGTGTCGATGCTCATCCACCTCTACTCGGTGGCCTACCTGGCGTCGGACCGCGGCTACGTGCGCTTCTTCGCCTACCTCAACTACTTCGTCTTCTCGATGCTCCTGCTGGTCCTGGCCGGCAACTTCGTCGCGCTGATCATCGGCTGGGCCTTCGTGGGCGCCGCCTCCTACCTGCTGATCTCCTTCTGGTACCGGCGCACGACGGCCACCAGCGCCGGGATCAAGGCCTTCGTCATGAACGTCATCGGCGACGTGGGCCTGGTGCTCGGGACGTACTTCATCTTCAAGCACGTCGGGACGCTGGACTACCTCAAGACGTTCGGGCTCACCGCGAAGGCGTTCTCGCCCAACGACGCTGACCTGGTCGCCGGCTGCATCCTGCTGCTGTTCGGCGCGTTCGCCAAGTCGGCGCAGATCCCCCTGCACACCTGGCTGCCCGACGCCATGGAGGGGCCCACGCCGGTCTCTGCGCTGATCCACGCCGCGACGATGGTCACCGCCGGCGTCTACCTGATCGCGCGCATGCACCCGCTGTTCGAGCGCGCGCCGATCGCCGCCGACGTGGGGGCGATCATCGGCTGCCTCACGCTCTTCGTGGCCGCGACCATCGGCCTGGCGGTGGTCGACCTCAAGCGCGTGATCGCCTACTCGACGATGTCGCAGATCGGCTACATGATCATGGGCGTCTCCTCGGGCGCCTACGCCGCCGGCCTGTTCCACCTCTTCACCCACGCCTTCTTCAAGGCGCTGCTGTTCATGGCCGCCGGCTCGGTGATCGGCGCGATGGCCGGGATCCAGTCGCTGGACCGCATGGGCGGGTTCCGCCGTGCCATGCCGTTCACCTTCGGCTGCTTCATCGCCGGCGGACTCGCCCTGGCCGCCGTGCCGCCGTTCTCGGGCTTCTTCTCCAAGGACGAGATCCTCCTCGCCGTCGCGCAGCGCGGCGGCTGGCACTGGGCGCTGTGGGCCATCGGCTACCTGGCCTCGTTCATCACCGCCGTCTACACGTTCCGCCTGATCTTCCGCGCCTTCGCCGGGGAGCCGGTGGCCGAGGCGCGCGAGCTCGAGCAGGGGCTCCTCGCCCACGCCGAGACCCCGACCAACCCGATGACCGGCGAGGAGGAGGACACCGACGTCGGCTTCCCCGGCCCCGAGCACCACATCGCCGAGCGGTCGCTGCCGATGAAGGTGGCGATGGGCGTGCTGGTCGTCGGGGCCGTCGGCGCGGGCTGGGTGCAGATCCCGGGCGTTACCCACGTCGTCGACGCCTTCTTGCGGCCATCGTTCGCCGACTCGCGGCTCTACGAGGCGCAGCCCCCGGCCGGGCTGACGACGCTGGGCCTGATCCTCGGGGCGGTGCTGAGCATCGCCGGCATCGTGGTCGCCTGGGCGGTGTGGGTGCGCCGGCCGGGCACGGCGCGCCGGCTTTGCGAGCGGGCCACCGGGCTGCACGACCTGCTGGTCAACAAGTGGTACTTCGACCGCGTCTACGACTCGGCCTTCGTGCGCCCGGGCGCCGCGCTGGGGCGCTTCGCCCAGCAGACCTTCGAGCGCGTGTTCGTCGACCGCACGGTCATGGGAGCTCCGCTGGGCATCGTGCGCGCCGGGTCGGCCGCGGTCCGCGCCGTCCAGAGCGGGTTCCTGCGCTACTACGCGGCCCTCCTAGTGGTGGGGCTGGCCGCGGTCGCCCTCTACTTCCTGATCGTGAGCAGCTGATGGGGCACGTGCCGCTGTCGATCCTGCTGTGGCTCCCCCTCGCCGCGGGGGCGGCCGGGGCGCTGCTGCCGCGCTGGGTCGCGCCGCGCGTCGCGCTGGGCGGAGCGGTGGCGGCGCTCGTCCTGGCCATCGGCTACGTCGTGGGCTTCGACCGCACCCAGGCGGGGCTGCAATTCGTCACCGACCAGACGTGGATCGCCCAGCTGGGCATCCACTACAAGCTCGGGCTGGACGGGCTGAACCTCTTCCTCGTCCTGCTCACCACCCTCGTGTGGGCGGCGGCGGCGCTGGCCGCCAACCTCCGCGAGTGGGAGCGCCCGCGGCTCTTCTTCTTCCTCCTCGGGCTGGCCGAGAGTGGAGTCCTCGGCGCCTTCCTCGCCCAGGACCTCGCGCTCTTCGTGGCCTTCTTCGACCTGATGCTGATCCCCTTCTACCTGCTGATCGGCGCCTGGGGCGGGCGCGAGCGGGTGCGCGCGACGACGAAGCTCGTCATCTACACATTGGTCGGCTCGCTCTTCATGCTCGCCGCGGCGATCGCCACCGGCGTGAGCGCGCAGGGCACCTTCGGGCACCTGACCTTCGTGCTCTCCGACCTCGACCGCGTGCAGCTTCCCCACGGCGCGCAGATCTGGATCTTCCTGGGCTTCGCCGCCGCCTTCCTGGTGAAGATGCCGCTCTTCCCGCTGCACGGCTGGCTGCCCGACGGCTACCGGGCGATGCCCCTGCCCGTCCTGGTCGTGTTCTCGGCCGTGCTCTCCAAGGTGGCCGCCTACGGCTTCCTGCGCATCGTCCTGCCCGTGCTGCCCGACGCCTCGGCCAGCCTCCAGGTGCTGATGCTGGTCATCGCGCTGGCCTCGATCCTCTACGGCTCGGTGATGGCGTTCACCCAGACAGACACCCGCCTGATCGTGGGCTTCTCCTCGGTGGCCCAGCTGGGCTTCATCACGCTGGGGATCTTCTCGCTGCGCCCCGAGGGCGCGCAGGGCGCGCTGCTTCAGATGGTCAACCACGGGCTGGTGGTCGCGCCGCTGTTCTTCATCATCGGGCTGCTGGCCGCGCGCACCGGGGGGTCGGAGGACATCCGCGACATGGGCGGCCTCGCCCTGCGGGCCCCGGTGCTGGCCGCCCTCTTCCTCATCACCGCGCTGGCCACGCTGGCCATGCCGGGGTCGGCCAACTTCGCGGCCGAATTCCTCATCCTCCTCGGCGTCTTCAAGGCCAAGCTGGCCATCGCCGCCATCGCCTTCACGGGGGTCGTGCTGGCCAGCGTCTACATGCTGCGGGCGTTCATCCGCTCCATGCACGACCGCGGCGGTGAGCGGACGGAGTCGCGCGAGATCAGCCTGGCCGACGCGGCTGTGGTCGCTCCGCTGGTGGCCTGCATCGTCGCGCTGGCCTTCTACCCCCAGCTGCCGCTCGCGCGCTCGGAGGGCACGGTGAAGGGCACTGTGCGAACCGCGCAGCTGATCGCCCAGCCGCCGTCGCCGCGGGCACGGGTCGTCCAGCCGCTGGGGCCGGGGAACGGGCAGGGGCCCCCGATTCCCTCGCCGCCGCCCGAGGGCCAGATCCCGTGATGGCGCTGCTGGCCGCGGCCAAGGGGCCGCACATCGACTTCGCCGGGCTGTCGCCGCTGATCGCGCTGCTGGGCGGGGCGGCGGTGGTCCTGCTCGTCGGTCTGCTCCCCAGCCGCGACGACGGGGGAAGGGTGTCGGCGGCGGTGGCGCTGGCCGCCCTGGCCGCCGCCCTGGGGTTGACCATCTGGCAATTCGGCCAGTCCAAGTCGATCGTCGCCGGCGCCTTGGCCGTGGACGGCCTGGCCCTGGTGCTGAACCTGATCTTCGTGGTGGCGGCGGTCAGCGCCGTGCTGCTCTCGCTGCGAGGGTCGGCCGTCCGGGAGGCCGGCCCCGGCGAGCACCACGCCCTGCTGCTCTCGGCCGTGGCCGGGATGTCGCTGCTGGCCGGCGCCCAGAACACGATCACGCTCTTCCTCGGCCTCGAGCTGCTCTCGATCTCGCTCTACGTGCTGTGCGCGGCCGAGCTGCGGCGCCGCACCTCGCTCGAGTCGGGCCTCAAGTACCTGGTCGTCGGCTCGGTCGGCTCGGCCACGCTGCTCTACGGGCTCGCCCTCCTCTACGGAGCCACCAACGCCACCGACTTCGCGGCCATCGCCCGCGGACTCGGTCCCGGCGGGCTGGCCGCCAACCCGCTCGCGCTGACCGGCATCGCCCTCGTTGTGACCGGGCTGTGCTTCAAGGCCTCGGTGGCGCCGTTCCACCAGTGGACCCCCGATGTCTACGAGGGCGCGCCGACCCCCATTACCGCGTTCATGGCCGTGGCCACAAAGGCGGCGGCGTTCGGGGTGCTCCTGCGCTTCTTCGACGTGGCCCTGATCGACGCGGCCATCGACTGGGCGCCCGTGCTGGCCGCGCTGGCCGCGGTGACGATCATCGCCGGCAACGTGGGCGCACTGGGCCAGTCCTCGCTCAAGCGCCTGCTGGCGTGGTCGAGCGTCGCCCAGGCCGGGTACATGCTGGCCGGCGTGGTCGTGGCCTCGCGGCTGGGCGCCCAGGCCACGGTCTTCTACCTGGCCGTCTACCTGTTCATGAACCTGGCGGCCTTCGCGGTGGTCGTGGCCCGCGAGCGCGAAACCGACCGCGGCGACGACATCTCCGCCCTGGCCGGGATCGGCGCCACCCGGCCCTGGCTGGCCTGGCCGATGACGCTGGCCATGCTCTCGCTGGCCGGCATCCCGATCACCGCCGGCTTCTGGGGGAAGTTCTACCTGATCGACGCGGCCGTGAACGGCGGCTTCACCTGGCTGGCCGTGGTCATCGTCATCGGGTCGATGATCTCGCTGGCCTACTACCTGCGGGTCGTGGCGGCGATGTGGCTGACCGAGGAACCGGACGTGGTGGCGTCGCCGCCCTCGGGCCGCGCACGGCCCGCGATGGCCGGCGGCTCGCCCGAGGCGGACTCCGCGGGAGCGGATGGCGCGGACGGTTCCGCGCGCGGGCGCGCCATGGCCGGGGGGGCACCCGAGGCCGATCCGGCTCCCGAGCTCGAGACCGCCGCCGTCGCGGTGATCTTCGGGGCGGCGACCCTCTTCTTCGGGATCGTCCCCGCGCCGCTCCTGCACCTGGCCAACCAGGCCGGGCACGGGCTGGGCCTGCTCTAGCCAGGTCGCCGGCGCCTCTCCGGCATCCAGTGTCGGCTCCCTGGGCGAAAGCTCGCTCGAGCGTCCGCGTCGCGCCTCTGATTGAGCGAGGCAAGGTGCTCTCGCCTCCATTCCCACGACGAGGCCTTTGTCGCCGTTACAACCCGCTCCTAGGCTCAGAGAACGGTTGAGCTCTCCCTCGTCAATCGGCAGAGCTGCCGGCTCGGAAGGCTCAGGACTTGATCAGCGGCTTGGCGGCAGCGAGCGCTTCGGCCATGGTGAAGGCGCGGTAGAAGGCGGCAAGCGCCGCCTCGACGATGCGGCCCTCCTCCCGACGCATGACGCCCTCCGTGATCGGGTATGCGAACCGGTGATGACCGAGCCCTCCTATCTCTCCAAGGTTCGGATCGAGCGCCTCGGGGGCCCGCAGCGCCTCGCCCACCTCCCGGCCGAGCTGGAGCCGATCGCCTTCGGCGTCCACTCGCAGGTCGCCGAGCACTACGGGGTCAGACCCGGCCAGTACCCCCCGCACGCCACCACGCTGGATTACGTGGTGGCCGCCGCCGGCGGGTGACTGGCCGGCACCTTCGCCGGCGCGCTGGAAGCGCGTCAAATCGAAGTCGATCGGGACCAGCTGGGGGTCGAGGCGGTGGGGGAGATTTTCGACGAGGACGGCGTGCTCGTGATCGAGCGCATCACGGTTTCCTATCGTCTGCGCATCCCCGCCGAGCAGCACGACGAGGCGCGGCGAGTCCACGGGTTCCACGCTCGCGGGTGCCCGGTGGCCCGGAGCCTCGAGGGCGGCATCGAGGTGGTGACCGAGCTGGAGCTCGTCTGACGACTTGCCCTTTAGCGCACCTCTCTGGCGCTTGGAGAAGCTGGGGAGGTCCGGACCGCGAGCTCGATTGGGCCCAGGTCGAACACCTCAATTGCGAATTCGAGCCTGTCTGGCGCGTCTTGTGCTTTCGCATGCGGCGCGGGCCGTTGAATCGAGCGTCATCACAAGTGGTTTGGTAGCCGAGGCCTGCGATCAGGGCGGCGACGGCCAGCACGAGGAAGCTGACCGCCCCGGCGATCTGGGGGTCGCGTACCCGTATGTGCGCACCCAGGGCGCAGATGAAGTAAACGACGAGGCCGATCGCGGCGGCCGTGCCGAGCACCGGCACGGCCAAGCCGATCAGTAGTCCGACCGCGCCCGAGGCCAACAGCATGCCCAACGGAATCATCCATGCTTGCGACACCTCCACCTTGGCCGCGACGACCTTGACCGACTCGGCGCCCACGAAGTTCAGGCAGGCGGCGTAGCCGTACGCGAGCGCCGCGAGGATCGTGATTACAACGTAGGTGATGTGCATCTCCGTAAGACACGCGCGGCCAGGAGAACCTGACCGCGAGCGCTCCGCCAGAGCGACCGAGGCGCACGTCCGCGTCCCGCCTTCTGACGGCACAGATATGTACGCGGCGCTGCGCTTGGTTCCGCCTCGCGCGGACACCAGGTGTTGTGCGGCAGTGGCGGTTCCGGCGCTGGTAACGGCTATCGAGCTTTCCGCAGCGTTGCTTGGATCTCGGCGGTCAGCAGGTAGAGATCAAGCTGATCAGGGTCGGCGTGATCGAATGGATGGAACCCAAGCCGCTCCCACCAAGTCCGGGCATTGGGGTTGAGCGCCGTGACGACGACGGCGCGACACGCTGCCTTCTCGTTCAGTTCGACCGCCGTGGCAAGAACGTGAGCTGTGAGCGCGGTGCCGATCCCGAGGTTGGCGTAGCGATGGTCGACGGCAAGCCGGCCGAGGAGGAGCGCGGGCACCGGATCGGGCGAGCTCTTCCCC
>JBBPZM010000012.1:0-26183 GCA_038199035.1 Solirubrobacterales bacterium
CCGCACCCTGCAAGGGCTCTGCACTCGCATCGCGCTCAGACTGCTCGCCCTCGCCGCAGGCCTCGTTCACAACCAAGACATCGGCCAGCCAGGCCGCACCTTCGCTGCCTACGGCCACTAATACGGAATCAACCATCTAGCACGTCAGCCATTACGCCGGGTGCGCCCTGGGACTCAGGCGGGAACCGCGTCCGGCTCGCGATCCGCGAGCGAGGGCGTCCCCGGGCCGTCGCCGGTGACCGGGTGCAGTGGCGCGTCGATCACCCCCGGCCGGCGGCCGATCTCGACGCCGGCCACGGTCAGCGTGAGCTGGGCCGACTGGAGCACGCCGGCCGCGAGGCACTCCCGCGCGCTGTAGCGGACCCGGTACACGGCACGAAGAACCCGTAGCCCACCGCCTCGAGCTTGAAGCGAAACACGCGCGCGCCGGGGGCCAGGAACGAGACCACCGCGCCGGCGACGAACGCGCCGAGGATGACGGCGCTGGCGTGACGCAGCCCCGCCCCCAGCGCGGCGCCCGCCGAGCAGCAGCCCGAAGTCGATCTCGTAGCCGGCGAGGAACAGCAGGTAGGCGAGCCCGAACAGCGACAGGAAGTCCAGCCACGGCCCGATCGTCACCCAACCGAGCACGCTGCCGCCCAGCACGACGCCCGCTCCCACCTCGCCGACGATCGCCGGCACCGGGCTGCGCGGAATCAGCGCGAACAGGATCGGAACGACGAACGCCGCCGCGGCGATCACCAGCAGCGACCCGATCTGGACCTGGTCGGTCAAGTGGCGACGCCCGCCGCCGACCCCAGCTCAACCTCGGGCACCAGCTCGACCCCCGGCGCGCACGGGAAGCGTGGGGCGGGCTCGTCGTCCAGCCGGCGCCGAAGCCGGGCCAGCGCGACGCCGCCGAGCAGCGCCGGGAGCCACAACAGCACGGCGCGGTAGATCAGCACCGCCGCGGTTGCGGCCATCAGCGGGACGCCGTAGACGGCGAGCGCGCCGATCAGCCCGCCGTCCACGCCCCCGATCCCGCCCGGCACCGGGATCAGTCCCCCGAGCTGGCCGATCAGGTAGGCGATCAGCAGGATGGCGACGGGCGGCGCGTCCCCGAACGCGCGAAACGCGGCCCACAGCGCCGCGATGTCGAAGGCCAGGTAGCCCACCGCGCCACCGACGAGCAGGGGGTTGCCCGAGCGCAGCAGGGTCACGGCCTCGCCGACGCCGTCGCTGCCGGCCGCCAGAGAGCGGGCGATCCGGCGGCGGAGCCGGCCGGGCGCGCGTTCCCATCGCAGCGTTCCGCGGTGACCGAGGCGCGGCACGAGCAGCGCGAGCGCAACCGCCGCCAGCGCGGCCGCGGCCGGCCCGAGGGTGAGCGGCCAGGCGAGGTCGCTGGCCACGAGCCCGGCCGCCAGCGCCAGCCCGGCGAGCGCGAGCGCGGCCACGTTGGCGGCGCTGGTGACCAGGACGAAGGCGACCGTGCGCCGCGCGATCCGCTCTACGGGCAGGCCACCGCGCCGCAGCGCCCACGCCCCGAGCGCGAGGCCGCCGGCGCCGGCCGCTGGCAGCAGCGAGTTGGCGGCCAGCTCGGACATCCCGATCAGGTAGCTCATCCCCCACCGCATCCGCGGGCAGAACGCGGACCGGAAGGCGGCCACGTAGGAGAGCGACGACATCAGCTGGAAGGCCACGACCGCGGCCAGCCATCCCGGCGTCCCGTGCTCGACGCGAGTGCGCACGCCGGCCAGCCCCGGCACCAGCGCGACGACCAGCCCGACCGCGACGGCGAGCGCGGCGATCTGGAGGATGCGCCTACGCACGCGGTGCATCTCCATCTCCTCGGGCGGGTCGACGGCGGGGAGCTCGGGGACGACGACCACATCCGGAGATGACGTCACGTCGATCGCCGCCGTGCGAGGAGCTGACGAGGAGAGGTGGGCATCCCGGAGATGGTCCGCCGCGACCGTGGAGCCGTTACGCCACACGGCTCGCGAATCAGCGACCGCCTCGCCGTCGTCGCGGGCGTTGGGTGCTGGGTCGCGCATGTGGGCAGGGACCGCACCCGACCGGATCACAGCCCGGCGCTTCCCCGGCGAAATCGGCAATCCGGCGATCCGCCTCGTGGCGTACCTCCGGTTTTCCGTGGCACCCGCCGCCGCGCTCGCGGTGGCGGTCCGCCCACCGTAGTGGGCCGTCCCGTCCGGACCCGGTGTTCGCGGCCCGTAAATGAAACGCACGCTCGGCGTGCTGGTCTGAAGCTTCATGACGCAACCGCCCTTGGACCAGACGACCTCCGACGGGGATCGCCCTGGCTCACGCAGGTCCTCCGGCTCGCGATGGGTCATCGGGGTTCGTTGGGCCACGGCGCTCGTGTTCCTCGGCTTCGGCGTTGCCAAGTTCGTCAATCACGGGCCGGAGCTCGCTTCGTTTCGCCAGTACGCCCTGCCAGCGCCTGAGGCCTTCGTCTACACGATCGGTGGGCTCGAGATCGCCGGCGGGCTGGCGCTGGCGATCGGCGTGCTGGTCAGGCCGGCCGCGCTGGGGCTCGCGATCGACATGATCGGCGCGATCGTGGTGTCGGGCGTGGGGCGCGGGGAGCTGCTCAGCCTGACGCTCGCGCCACTGCTGCTCGTGGCGATGATCTTCCTGCTCGTGTCGGCGCAGCGTCCGGCCCGTCCGGCGCGACGGTAGCGCGGATGGCGGCCTGGCTGACCGCCGCGAGCGTCGCGGTCGGGCTAGCGGACCTGCTGCTACTCATGGTGTGCTGGAGGCGCCGCAGCGTACTCGGCGGCTTTTGTGGCGCCGCTGGGATAGCGCTCGTCGTCCTCGCGGTCGCCTCGGGGTCTGCGGATCGCCCTGCCGGGGCGCCGATCGTCATCGCGCTCGTCACGCTGGTCATGGGAACGGTGCTGCTCGTCCTCGGCGAGGCGGTCTGGCGCCTGCTCGAGGATGCGCCCGACGAAGATGCCTGACGCGGCCGGGTCGGCGGCGCCTCAACAGACGACGACCCCGCCCAAGGCTCGGGCGGGGTCGTCGGTCGTACCCGCTGGCTGGTGCGGTTGGCCTATCGCTGGAGCTCCACTTCCGCGATGGTCTGCTGAATGCCTGCCGCGCTGAATACGTCGACCCTGAAGTCGTAGTGGTCGTTGAGGTCGTTGCGGTTGATGTCGCTTCCCCGGAACTCACCATGGACAGTGAACTGCACCTGCTGGCCGGGCTGAAGCGTCCCGAGCGTGTAGATGCGCTGATCGCTGCGGGTCTCGAAGAGGTCCTTCGGACCCCCTGACGTGACGGAGTCGATCGTGAACTCGTTGTCGACGTTGATCTCCAACGCCGCGCCGGTCAGCGGTGCTGACGTGTCGTTGCGGACCGTCACCAGGAACTGCGTGCTCTCGCCGGGCCGCACCGAGTCGTCCTCGGTATCGACGGCCACGGTCGGCGAGCCGATGACCGAAGCGGGCGCAGGCGCCGCCGGCGGGGTGCCGGATCCCTGCGCGGACGCGGAGCCACTCGCGGCCAGGGCGACCAACGTCGCCGCTGCGAGCGTGGCAACGCCGAGCAGGATGCGCCGCTCGAGAGGCGGATGGGTGTGGGTCTCGGTGGTCATGTCGACCTCCTTCCGACCGGGGAGTCCGGTCGTCTCGGTGGCGCGCGAAGACCGTCCGCGTGCCGGTTTACGGGCCTGATCACGCCCGTAGACCGTTTGGGAGCAGCGGCCGTTGCAGCCCCGATGCCCGGCGTCTCGTGCTCGTAAGGATTGGGGCCAAGCAGCGCGGCTCAGACCGCGCGGCCCTCGCCTGGTCACCAACGTGTCTCGAGCACGACTTCGACTATGAGCGCCTGCGCCGCCAGCGCGGGGAGCACCCAGGGGCTGCGCGATCGGGTGGTGGCTGCCGCCGCCGCGCAGGCCAGGGGCACCAGGAACTGCCAGATGCGCTCGGTCTCGGCCTTGGTGAACCCGATCAGGGCGGCGACCACGATCACCGCAATCAGAGCCACCGCGGCGTCGCGGCCCTCCGCGGCGGCGCGCAGCACGAGCCATGCCAATGGCAGCCCGAGGGCGACAAAGAAGGCGGTGGGCGACCCGAAGAGCCAGTAGAGGTAGGGACGATCCGCCGCGATGCCCCGGCGGTAGGCGCCGTTGGCGGCGTGCAGGCTGCCGAGGAGGTCGAACCCGCTCAGCGCGTAGAGCGCCGCGTAGCCGGCGAGCAGCGCGAGGGCGCAGGCCACGGCGAGGAGGGCCGCCCGCTTCACTCCGTCCCGCCGCGCCACCACGATCGCCGCCCAGACACCCACCGAAACCAGGGCGTAGGAGAAGAACGAGGCGACGAACAGCAGCAGCGGGCCGAACGAGCGCCAGGCGCGGCGGCGCGCGATCAATCCGACGCTCGCCGCGGCCGCCATGGTGGCGAACAGCGCGTCGGCGGACGTCGCGCCGGAGAGCAGCGCCGACGGGGCGAAGGCGTAGAACAGCGCCGCCGTGCGCGCACGCGACTCGTCGAGCAGCTCGCGCCCGAGGACGTAGACCAACGGAGCCGACAGCGCGCCCACGCCGATGGTCAGCGCCGCCATGCCACGCGGCCCGTCGATACCCAGCCAGTGCAGGGCGAGCACCATCCCGGGCGGATGGGCGGAGGGATGGATCGGCAGCGTGGCCGAGAGCTGCGCGAAGCGATCGAGGAAGCCGCGGACGCCCAGGCGCAGCGCGGGCAGCGCAGGCAGGTACTCGTTCTGGGCTTCGTAGGCGGAGCCGAACACCGCGTACCAGGCCGCGGGTCCGTCGCGCGCCGTGTTGAGCCCGAGGCGAAGGCCCAGCGTTAGAACGAAGACCGCACCGGCAAAGGTGGACGTCGGCACCGTGAGTCGGGCCAGCCGCGGCGCGACCAGGAGTCCCACCGAGAGCGCCGCCACGGCGACGGCGAGCCACGGCGTGACGCGCGGCGTGAGGGCGACGTAGAACGGAGCGTCGTCGGCCCCGACCTGTCCGCGGAGGAGTTTGATGGCCAGGCTGGCCACCAGCGTCGCCGCTCCCACCGCCACGCCGGCCGCCGGCAACGCGCGCCGCCAGGCAGCGGGTGAGGTCATCGTCTCGTCCTCATCGAGCGTCGTCGGTCACTGGCAGGATGGACGCGTGGCACGTGCGCGATCTTCCCCTCTCGCGCTGATCGGCGCCCTCGCGGCGACGGCCGCGAGCGGCTGCGGCTCCGAGCGCGAGCTTCCGCCGGCCCCGGAGCCCGCCGTCTCACCGCCGGCGGCCATGCCGCCGATCGGCCGGGTCGTCCGCGTGGGCAACATGCCCGAGGGAGTCGTCGCCGACTCGAAGACCGGCCTCGTCGCGGTCGGCCTGCGCGAGCCGCCGGCTCTCGCGCTGGTCGAGGCCCGCACCGGCCGGGTGGTGCGGCGCGTGGCGCTGCCCGCCGCCCCCCGGCACCTCCAGCTCCAGCGCCCGGGAGGCCCGGTGCTCGTGCCCACCGAGGACGGCAACTCCCTGGTGCGCGTCGCGCTCCCGGGTGGGCAGACGACGGTCACGCCCGTAGGCGACCACCCCCACGACGCGACCGCGCTGGGCGACCGCATCTTCGTCGGCGACGAGCGCGGCGACACGGTGACGGTGGTCGACGGCCGGCGCGTCGTCGCGCGGCTCGCGACGCCCGCGCGCCCCGGCGGTCTGGCGCTCAGCGGGAGCCGCCTCGCCGTGGTGGCGGTGCGCCAGCGGGTGCTCGAGCTCTACGACGCCCGCCGCCTGCGCTCCGTGGCCACTACCGGGGCGGGCGTCGGCCCCACCCACGTGGTCAGCGACCGGCGCGGGATGCTCTACGTGATCGACACCGAGGGCGACGCGCTGCTCGTCTACCGGGTGCGTCCTAGGCTCGAGCTGGACTGCCGCGTGAACCTCGCCGGCGTGCCCTACGGCGTCGCGGTCGACCGCCGGCGAGATCGCCTGTGGGTCACCCTCACCGAGAAGAACCTGCTGGTCGAGCTGGTGCTGCGGCCGGGGAAGCTGCCCGCCCCGATCGGGGCCTTCCCCACGGTCCGCCAGCCGAACACGCTCGGCGTGGACCCGCGGACCGGGCGAGTGTTCGTGGCGAGCGCTACCGACGGGACGCTCGAGCTCATCACGCCCCGCGGGTGAGGCCGGACGCGACGGCTCGAGCTGGCGGCGCTTACGCCGCGGGCCGCGGCTCGCCGCCGACCGCCGACTCGACGCCGTACTTGGAGACGAAGTGCGTGATCGGGCCGTGGAAGTGATCGCGCGCCTGGTCCAGGAGCCCCTTCTCCAGCCAGTGCGAGCTGTCGGGCGGATGGGTCGAGAGGATCAGCTCGTCGGCGCCATGCTCGGCCAGCGCGTCGTCGATCGCCTGGATCGGATGGGCGTCGCCGATCTCGCCGTGGGCGTCCACCCCGGCGTCGCGCAGGTTCGCGACGATCGTGGCCAGGCGCTCTTGGGCTCGCGCGGTCGCGGCGTCCACGTCGGAGAGCCAGTGCTTCACCCGCTCGTTGAGCGCCGGAGCGACGATGAGCACGCGGCTGCTGCGACGGGAGGCCTGGTCGCGCACCATGTCCTTGAGCTCGGGGCACGGGCAGGTCTCGTTGGCGATGACGAGGATCGCGTGCGATCTGTCGCCAGTACCAGGTCTCTGGTCGGGCATGTCATTTCCTCCGCGATCGAGAGCGGCGTTCGGGTTCCTGTCCCCGCCGGCGCGCTGTCCCCGCCGGCGCGCGATCGCAACGGCGTGCAGGGCCACCGTCATCACTTCGTCATAACCACGACCGACGACTCTGGGCGCAGAGCAGGCCATCGCGTCGCGCTTCCGGCCAGCCCACTCCCTGCTTGGCCGCGAGGCGCCTAGGGTTGCGCGCAGCAAATGTCGGACGGCCCTCCCGCAGGCAAAGACGCAAGCAGGCACGCCGCTCGCAGTTCGGGTAGGGCGGCGCTGACCCTGGGTGCCCTCGGGGTCGTGTTCGGCGACATCGGCACGAGCCCGCTGTACGCGCTGCAGACGGTTTTCTCCGCCGACCACCACGTCGTGCGCCCGACCCAGGCCGGCGTCTACGGCGTCATCTCGCTCGTCTTCTGGGCGGTGACGACCATCGTCTCCATCAAGTACGTGACGTTCATCATGCGAGCCGACAACGACGGGGAGGGCGGGATCATGGCCTTGATCGCCCTCCTCCAGACGCGAAGGCTGCGGCGCATGGTGACGAAGTCGGCGCTCGTCGCGCTGGGCATCTTCGGTGCATCGCTGTTCTACGGCGACGGCATGATCACGCCGGCGATCTCCGTGCTCTCGGCGGTCGAGGGGCTCAAGGTCGCGGCACCCGGCTTGGATCAATTGGTGCTGCCGATCACGCTCGGCGTGCTCACGGTGCTGTTCGCGATCCAGCGCTACGGGACCGGTGCGGCCGGGCGCCTGTTCGGGCCCGTGATGGGACTGTGGTTCGGCGTCCTGGCCGTCGCCGGAGCCGGCGAGCTCGTGGGGCACGCGGCGATCCTCAAGGCGCTCTCGCCGAGCTACGGCATCGCCTTCTTCGTCGACCACGGCACGACCGCGTTCATCGCGCTGGCCTCGGTCGTCCTCGCGGTCACCGGCGCCGAGGCCCTCTACGCGGACATGGGCCACTTCGGGCGCCCCCCGATCCGGCGGGCGTGGTTCCTGCTCGTCTTCCCGGCGCTCACGCTCAACTACCTCGGCCAGGGCTCGCTCATCCTCCGCACCCCAGGAGCGACCGACGGTCCCTTCTTCCTGCTCATCCCGCACTGGGCGCGGATCCCGATGGTGGCGCTCGCCACCGTGGCGACCGTGATCGCCTCGCAGTCGGTCATCTCGGGAGCCTTCTCGGTCACGCGCCAAGCTGTGCAGCTCGGATTCCTGCCGCGCCTGACCATCCGTCACACCTCCGCCCGCGAGGTGGGACAGGTCTACGCGCCCGCGATCAACTGGGGGATCTTCGTCGCCGTGGTGGCCCTCGTCGTCGGCTTCGGCTCCTCCGCCCGCCTGGCCTCGGCCTACGGCGTCGCGGTCACCGGCACGCTGGTCATCGACACCGTCCTGTTCTTCGTCGTCGTGCGCACGCTCTGGAAGAGGCCGCTGTGGCAGGTCGCCACGGGCGCCGTCGCCTTCCTCGTCATCGACCTCGCGTTCTTCTCGGCCAACCTGCGCAAGGTCGTCCATGGCGGCTGGTTTCCCCTGTCGATCGCGCTCGGCGTCTTCACGGTCCTGACCACCTGGCAGCGCGGACGCCGGATCGTCACCGCCAACCGCATCGAGGAGGAAGGGCCACTGCGGCGCTTCGTCGACGAGGTCCGGGCCATGGATCCCCCGGTCAACCGAGTCCCGGGCACCGCCGTCTTCTTGAGCTCCAACGTCGAGACGACTCCCCTGGCCATGCGGGCCAACGTCGAGCACAACCACGCCCTGCACGAGAGCGTGGTCATCCTCTCGCTCCAGACCATGAACGTCCCCCACGTCGCCGTCGCCGAGCGGCTGGCGATCGACGCCCTCGGGTCCCGCGACGACGGGATCACGCACGTGACCGCGCGCTTCGGGTTCCAGGACGAGACCGACGTGCCCGAGAGCCTGCGCCTCGCGGCCTCGACGGGTCTCGAGTCCGCCATCGACGTCGACGGCTGCTCCTACTTCCTCTCGCGGATCGACATCGTGCAGACCGGGGCACCGGGGATGCGCCGCTGGCGCAAGAGGCTCTTCGCGGCCATCTCGCGCAACTCGGCCGACCCCGTCGAGCACTTCGCGCTGCCCGGCGATCGCACGGTGATCATGGGCTCGCAGATCGCCCTTTAGGGGGTCGCGCCGGAGGGCGCCATCGGGTCAAGGCGCCGGCTTCGCGGCCTGCTGCTCACAGGCGTCGGCCTCGTGGATCGCCCAGGCGGCGGTGATCAGCCCGACGTGGGAGAAGGCCTGGGGGAAGTTGCCGAGCAGGCTGCCGTCGCGCGCGTCGATCTCCTCGGCGAGCAGCCCGACGTCGTTGGCGTGGCCGGCGACGCGCTCGAAGACCTCGCGGGCGCGCTCAAGCTCACCGGCCTGCGCGAGGCAATTGGCCAGCCAGAACGAGCAGATGACGAACGTGCCCTCATCGTCGGTCGTCCCTGTCCAGCGGCGCACAAGGTCGTCGACGCCGAGCTCGCGGTCGATGGCGTGGATCGTGGCGAGCATCCGCTCGTCGCTCGCCGCCACCAGCCCCATGATCGGCATCAGCAGGACGCTTGCGTCCAGGTGGTCGGAGCCGAACGCGCCGGTGTAGGCGCCGGCCTGCTCGCAGTACGCGTGCTCGAGGATGGCGGCCTTCACCTCGTCGCGGGCGATTGCCCACTCGCGCGGGCGCGCTCTCTCCCCGAGGCTCGGCGCCATGTCCACGGCTCTGTCCAGCGCTACCCAGCACATCAGCTTCGAGCTGGTGTAGTGGCGCTCGGCCTCGCGGCCCTCCCAGATCCCGGCGTCGGTCTCCCGCCACTCGGCGGCCGCGCGGTCGGCGAGGTCGCACAGGAAGGCGGCGGTCGAGGGCCCGATGTCTCCGAGCTTCTCGCGCAGGAGATGGGCGGCTTCGAGCACCTCGCCCATCACGTCGAGCTGGCGCTGGCGCCAGGCCTGGTTGCCGATGCGAACCGGCTGGCTGCCGGCGTAGCCGTCGAGGTGGTCGAGCTCGTGCTCGGCGAGATCGCGCTCGCCCTCGACGCCGAACATGATCTGGACGTGATGCTCGGGATGGCGCCCGACGGCGGCGGCCATCCAGTCGAAGAACCGGGACGCCTCGTCGGGGCAGGCGGCGACCCACAGCGCGCGCAGCGTCAGGCTGGCGTCGCGCAGCCAGGTGAAGCGGTAGTCCCAGTTGGCCTCTCCTCCGGAGATCTCGGGCAGCGACGTGGTCGGCGCCGCCACGATCGCTCCGCTGGGCTGGTAGGTGAGGGCCTGGAGGACCAGGGCGCTGCGGTTGACCGCCTCGGCGTAGGCGCCGTCGTAGCGCTCGTGCTGACGGGCCCACGACTGCCAGCCCTCGACCGTGTCGTCGAGCGCGGCGATCGGGTCCAGCGGCTCGAAGTCGGTGCGGGCGAGCCCGCCGCGGTGGTGGACGCCGAACGCTTCGCGCCGGCCCTCCTCGAGCGTGACCCGGCCCCGCGCGGTCCCGCCGTCGACATCGAGCTCGACGGCGGTGGCGAGCAGGAGCGTGTCGGGCCCGCCCACCGTGCGCACGCCGGTGTCCGTCGCGGTCAAGCTGGGCACGACGAGGCCGTACTCGGGCCGGGGCGCGAACTCGATCTCGATCTCCACGCGCCCGGCCAGGGCGTGCGCTACACGAACGAGCACGTGCGGGGAGCGCAGGCCGATGTCGTGGCCGCGCGCCCCAGGCTCGAGCGCGAGCGCATCGGTGAGGCGCAGCGTCCCGTTCGTCGTCTCGAACGTCGTGCGCAGCACCATCGTGTCCTCGACGTACTCGCGTCGCACCTCGAAGGGCTCGACGGGGCGAATCGCGAAGTGCCCGGCGTCGCAATCGAGCAGGCGGGCGAAGACGCTGCGCGAGTCGAAGCGCTCCGGGCACCACCATTCGACGGCGCCGTCCCCGGACACCAGCGCCGCCGAGTGACAGTCGCCGAGCAGCGCGTAGTCGGAGATCGGGCGGCTCACAGGCGCTCACCGGCTTTAGGGCCGGCGGCGCCTTCGCCTGGCTCAGTGGTCACGCCGGAGCGCTGACGTCGAAGTAGCCCTCGAGGGTACCGCGAACCTTCGCGCGGGCGCGATGCAGAAGCACGCGCTGGTTTCCGTCGGGGAGCCCGAGCGAGTCGCAGACCTCCCGGGACGCTCCAGCCTGCAGGTCCACGGGCGCAGGCTCGCGCGACCCTCAAAGCGATCGATGCCCTCGACGTCGGAGGACTGCTCGAAGCGGGTAAGTCGGCATGCTCGGTTTCCTCTCGTGGGCCGATCGGTCGACCGAGGCTGCGAGCCCGCCGGCCGGATCCAACGACCTTTCTATCCAACCAACAAGGCTCCGTGACGGAAGTGAATAGGCGCTTACAAGCGCCTATTGGCGACTTGCGCCGCGCCGAGGGGCGGGGCCAAGATGGAGCCATGCCGGAGGCAGGGGCAGCGGGGCGCGGGTGGGCGGGCGCGCCGTGACGCAGGCCGGCGACGTCATCGCGATCCTGTTCGACATCGACGGCACGCTGATCATCACCGGCGGCGCGGGCGCCACCTCGTGGCGGCTGGCCTTCGAGGAGCTCTACGGCATCCCCGCCGACATCGGCAAGTTCACCGACACCGGCATGACCGACCCCGACGTCGGCCGCAGGACGTTCGAGGCGGTGCTCCATCGACCGCCCGGGCGCAGCGAGTTCACGCGGCTGCTCGAGCGCCGGATGCACTACCTGCACCGGACGGTGCTCGAGTCGAAGGGCTACCGGGTGCTCCCCGGGGTCGAGCGGCTCCTTCCCAAGCTGATCGACGACGGCTACCTGCTCGGGCTGGTCACGGGGAACGTCGAGGGGGCGGCCCACATCAAGCTGCACCGGGCCGGACTGAACCGCTTCTTCTCCTTCGGCGGCTACGGGTCGGACTCCACCGACCGCGCCGAGCTGACCAGGACCGCGCTGGCGCGCGCCCGTCTGGTCTACGGCGAGCCGCTCGAGCCCGAGCAGGCGATCGTCGTCGGCGACACCCCGCACGACGTCGCGGCCGCGCACGCCGCGGGACTCAGGTGCGTGGGCGTCGGCAGCCACCACTTCAGCGTCGAGCAGCTGCGCGAAGCCGGCGCCGACCACGCCATCCCCACGCTCGAGGACGGGCTTGCGCTGTGACTAGGATGGCTCTCGATGGACGACGACGCCCTGCGCTGCCTGGTCGAGATCCCCAAGGGCAGCCGCAACAAGTACGAATGGGACGAGGACATCCAGGCGATCCGCTTCGACCGCTTCCTCTTCTCCTCGGTCGTCTATCCGCTCGACTACGGGATGATCCCCGAGACGGTGGCCGAGGACGGCGACCCGCTCGACGCCATGGTCGCGGTCTCCGAGCCCACGTTCCCCGGCTGCGTGATCCCGGTCAAGCCGATCGCCCTGTTCAAGATGCGCGACGACAAGGGGATCGACGACAAGATCATCTGCGTGCCGCTCCAGGACCCGAACTGGAACCACATGGAGCGCCTGGAGGACCTTCCGTCCCAGCTGTGCGACGAGATCTCCCACTTCTTCGCGGTCTACAAGACGCTCGAGGACAAGGCCGTCGAGGTCGACGGGTGGTACTCGCGCGAGGACGCGCTCGAGGTCATCGACGCCTCGCGCGACCGCTGGCGCGAGCGCGAGGGGCAGTCGACCCGGTAGGGTCGAGCCGCTCGTGACCGACGCCTACCGCACGCCCGACGAGCGTTTCGCCGCGCTCCCCGACTTCCCGTGGGAGGCGCGCTACCGCGAGGTCGACGGCCTGCGGCTGGCCCACCTCGACGAGGGCTCGGGCGAGCCGGTCGTGCTCTTCCACGGCGAGCCGACGTGGTCGTTTCTGTGGCGCAAGGTGATGGGCCCGCTGCTGGAGGCCGGCCATCGCTGCGTCGCGCCGGACCTGCCCGGCTTCGGGCGCTCCGACAAGCCGACCGACCTGGCCTGGTACACCTACGACCGCCACGTCGAGCTGATGGCCGGGCTGCTGGAGGAGCTCGACCTGCGCGAGGCCACCGCCGTGGTGCACGACTGGGGCGGGCCGATCGGGCTGCGCCTCGCGGCCGAGCACCCCGACCGCATCGCGCGCATCGTCGTGCTCGACACCGGGCTGTTCACCGGCCGCCAGCGGATGAGCGACGCGTGGTTCGCGTTTCGCGACTTCGTGGACAAGACCGAGGACCTCCCGGTGGGCATGCTCGTGCGCCGGGCGTGCCACGCCGACCCCGGGGACGAGGTGGCGGCGGCCTACGACGCTCCCTTCCCCGAGCCGGCGGCCAAGGCCGGTGCGCGCGCCTTTCCGCTGATGATCCCGCTCTCCCCCGAGGACCCGGGCGCGGAGGCGGGACAGCGGACGCTGGAGACGCTGACCGGCGATGAGCGACCGATGCTCTTCCTGTGGGCCGACTCCGACCCGGTGCTCTCGCCCGAGACCGGCCGCGCCCTGACCCAGCGACTGGGTCGGGACGACCCCGAGCCGATCCCCGACGCCTCCCACTTCCTCCAGGAGGACCAGGGGGATCTGATCGGGCGGCGGATCGCCGACTGGCTCGCCGGCTAGTGGTCCCGATCGCAAGTACGGTCGGGCTCTGACGCCTGACTGGGCGGGGCTGGCAAGTCCGGCAGGTGGTGGTGACGGAGCGCGAGCGAAGCGAGGCGGACGATCCTGTCGGACGCAGCCAGGCACGTCCAGGCGCCGTCAGAGACGAACGTAATTGCGGGAGGGAGCATTAGGCCACGGCCTCGCCCTCGCCCTCCGGCGGGGAGCGGTCCGGCGCGCCGTCGACCAGGCGCAGGTCGCCCCCCGCCGGGACCGCCTCCGCCGGCGGCCGTCGCCGGCGCGGCCGGGCGGTGGCGGCCAGCGCGTGCTCGAGGTCCTCGCGCAGGTCGTCGAGGTCCTCGATTCCCACCGATAGGCGCAGCGTGCCCGCGACGATGCCGACGTCGCCGCGCTGAGCCGCGGACAGGGCGCCGTGCGAGCTGTGGCAGGGAGCGCTGACCAGGCTCTCGACCCCGCCCAGCGTGGGTGCCGAGCGGATCAGCCGCAGGGCGCCGATCAGGGCGGCGGCCCGGGCGTCTCCCCCGCCGACGCGCAGCGTGACGATGCCCGATCCGCCCGCCAGCAGGCCTCTGGCCACCCGGTGGTCGGGATGGCTGGGCAGCAGCGGATAGCGCACGGCCTCGACCTCCGGATGGCCCTCGAGCCAGCCGGCGAGCGAGAGCGCGCTGGCGTTGTGGCAGGCCATCCGCAGCGGCAAGGTCCGCAGGCCGCGCTCCAGCAGGAAGGCGGCGTGGGGATCCAGGCATGCCCCCAGCAGCTCCGCGCGGCGCCGGATCGCGGCCACGGGCGCCGCGGTGCCGGCGACCGCGCCGGCGACCAGGTCGGAGTGGCCGTTGAGGTACTTGGTGGCGGAGTGGACGACGACGTCGAAGCCGTGCTCCAGCGGGCGGACGTTGACCGGCGAGGTGAAGGTCGAGTCGACTACCGCCGCCATCCCGGCGTCGCGCGCGAGGCGACCCAGCCAGTCCAGCCCCGCGACCCGCAGCATGGGGTTGGACAGCGTCTCGACGTAGAGCACGTCCGCGCCCCCGCGCAGCTCGCGCTCCCAGCCCTCCCCGTCGTCGACGTCGACGAGCGCGGTGCGAAAGCCCAGCCGCGGCAGCTCGTCGACGATCAGGGCGTGGGCGTCGCCGTAGAGCTCGCGCGCGGCCACCAGGCGCCCGCCGGGTGGAAGCAGGGCTAGCAGGGTGGCGGCGATGGCTCCCATGCCCGAGGAGAAGAGGACCGCGTCGGCGGCGCCCTCGAGGCCCGCGACGCGGTCCGCGACCGACTCGACCGTGGGGTTGCGAAGCCGGGTGTAGGCCCAGCCGTCGCTGGCGCCGGCAGGATCGAGATCGAAGGCCGAGGACTGGTGTATGGGCGTGCTCAGGCCACTGACCTGGGAGGGCGGCTGGCGTCGCCCGTGAACGGCGAGCGTCGCGCGACGCAGCGGGCGGTCGGGGCTAGCCACGGGCCGCTCGCGAGGGGAGGTCGACGAAGCCCACGGTGCCGCGGCGGGCGTAGGCCAGTCGGCCGCTGGCGACCCGCACCACCCCGAGCACGCAGTCGGTGGCCAGCGCAGGGCCGGCGGGCCGGGCCCGGCCCTGCGGCCCGACGCGGTAGGGCAGCAGCTGGTGGGAGACGTAGCCGCACACCACGAGATCGCGGTCCGACACGGCGGCCAACCCCGACGGCGCGGTGTCGGTGGGGAGGTCGGTGACCCGCGCTGGCCGCTTCCCGAGGTCTCCCCGGGCGAGCCGCTCGGGCGCCTTGCCCACGGCGTTGTCGGCCACCCACAGCTGCCCGCCGGGCGTGAAGACAAAGGCGAACGGGTTGTTCCATCCGGAGGAGAGGAGACGAGGCCGCTGGCCCGGCGGGCCATCGGGATCGAGCGAGAGGAGCTTGCCGTTGGGTGCCCGGGGGTCGGCGATCCGCGCGCGCTGCTCCAGGTCGCCGACGCCGATCACCAGCCTCCCGTCGGGCGACAGCGCGAGGCGGCCGCCGATCCCCAGCGTCGGCGTGCTCGGCCCGCGCCACACCAGGCGCCACCGCCCGGGCGCGACCAGGGCGACGACGAGCCGCTTCGAGCGATCCGTCCACGCGGCGAACAGCCGGCCGCGAGGATCGCGGGCCAGGCCGAGCAGGCCCCGCTGCCCCTCGGCCGAGACGGGGACGCGTGCGACCACCCCCCCGACGGGGCGCCCGGCAGCGTCGGCGCGGCGCACCTCGCCGCGGACGCGGTTGGCGTAGAGCAGCCCCCCGCCGGGCAGCGGCGCGAGGGCCGAGAGCACGTCGGCGGGGGTGACCAGGGTCTCCTGCGGGCGCGGCGCCGACTGGCCGCAGCCGGCCAGGGCGATGGCGCCCACCAGGGCCAGGGCCGGCGCGCGACGTCGCCGGACGGGCTGCGCGCAGGCGAGCACTAAGAAGCCGGGGTGGACGCCGTGCGAGGGCCCGCGCGCCACTCGGTCGCCGGGTCGGCGCGCAGCGGCGCCCGGGCGAGCTCTGTCATCCCCGCCGCGAACGCCACCTGGGCCTCGAACCCCAGGACCTCGGCCGCGCGGCGCGCGCAGGCGAAGCCGTGGCGGTAGTCGGCGAGGCGGTGGCGGTGGGTGATGTCCGGCCGCGGCGCGCCTGGGCCGAAGGCCCCGGCCAGCGCGTGGGCCATCTCGGCCACCGAGTGGGGCTCGCCGCTGCAGACGTTGAAGGCTCCGGCCACCGGCTCGTCGGCGGTCAGGGCGATCACGTTGGCCCGGGCGACGTCGCGCACGTGCACGAAGTCCCGCAGCTGGCCTCCGTCCTCGAAGACCTCGGGCGAGCGGCCTGCCTCCAGGGCACTGCGGAAGATCGCGGTCACGCCGGCGTAGGGGGTGTCGCGCGGCATCCGGGGACCGTAGACGTTGTGGTAGCGCAGCCGCGTGGCCGCGACGCCGGTCTCGCGCCCGAAGGCCAGGCACAGGTGCTCCTGCTGGAGCTTGGTCGCGGCGTACACGCTGGTGGGGGCGAGCGGCGCGTCCTCGGGCACGGGCTCGGGCGCGAGCTCCTGCCCGCATGCCGGGCACAGGGCCTCGTAGAGGCGTTGCGCCAGCCGGCGCGGGTCGCGCGGGAGCGGGGCGACGACGCCGTGGTGCGGGCAGCGGTAGCGCCCCTCGCCGTAGACGACCACGCTCCCGGCCAGCACCAGGCGGCCGCCGAAGCGCCGGGCGGCCATGGCCCGCAGAAGCACCGCGGTGCCCACGTCGTTGTTGCGCACGTAGTCCTCGATGTCGTCGAAGTCCACGCCGAGGCCGACCATCGCCGCCTGATGGCACACTGCGTCCACGCCCTCGAGGCAGCGCTCGACCAGCCCCCGGTCCTGAACGTCGCCGCGGACGTACTGCGCGCGGTGGTTGAGGTAATCGGGCTCGCGCGAGTGCGAGACGGGGTGCAGGACGTCGAGCCCGCGCACGTCGTGGCCGAGCTCGACGAGCTCGTCCACGACGTGGGACCCGACGAACCCGTAGGCCCCGGTGACCAGGACGCGCATCCCCTCTCCTTTCCCTCGACGCGGCCGTCTGAACCCCGTCCGTCGAGCGCCGCAGGCGGCTGCTCCAGTCTGACGGGTCGCCGCGAGCGGCTCGCTTACGGAGCCCTTACGGAAGGTCGCGCCGCATTGACCCTCTCGCCCGCGCCCGCGATCCTGGGGAGATGACCGTCGCGCGGCAAGGCCGAGGACGATGTCCCTGCTGACGAGGCGGCCCAACGTCCTGCCCTTCGAACCGCGCTCGTGGAGCAGCCCGCTGCGCGGGCCCTGGCTGGCCTCGGTGATCAGCGTCGGGCTGCTCACCCTGTTCGCCGTCGACGCCGTCACCGGCTTCCTCTCGCAGGCCGCCTACCAACCGCAGCTCGGGCGCAACTCGGTCACCGGCGGCGGGCTCGACCAGGCCCTGTTCGGCTGGGGCTGGCCGACCCATCCCTCCTGGCTCTACGCCTTCACGCAGGGCCTGCACGTCACCGCCGGCGTGGCCGCGATCCCCCTGCTGGCCGCGAAGCTGTGGGCGGTGATGCCGCGCTTCTACAAGTGGCCGCCCCTGCGGTCGCCGGCCGACGTGCTCGAGCGCGCCAGCCTCGGGCTGCTCGTGGGGAGCGCGATCTTCCTGCTGTTCACGGGCGTGTTCAACATCGCCTACTGGTACCCGTTCGGGTTCTCGTTCGTCCCCGCCCACTACTACGCGGCGTTCATCTTCGTCGGCGCGGTGGCCGCCCACATCGTCATCAAGCTGCCGGCGATGGCACGGGCGTTTCGCGAGCGAGGCGTGCTGCGCCCGCTGCGCGACGACCTCGCCCACACCACCCCCGAGCCGCACACCGGCGAGAACAGCGCCCCGCTGGCCCCTGCCGCGCCGACGATCTCGCGCCGGGCCTGGCTGGGATGGGTCGGCGTCAGCTCGCTGGGCCTGGCGACGCTGCTGGCCGGCGACTCGGTCGGCGGGTTCCTGCGCAAGGTCTCGCTGCTGAGCCCGCGCAGCCAGGACCCGGGGCCGGGCCCCAACGGCTTCCAGGTCAACAAGACCGCCGTGGCGTCGGGGATCAGCCCCCAGCAGATAGGGCCGAGCTGGCGCCTCGCGCTCGAGGGCGCCCATCCGGTGCAGCTCAGCCGCGAGGACCTGCTGAGGATGCCCCAGCACACGCACGACCTGCCGATCGCCTGCGTCGAGGGCTGGTCGACCACGCAGCGCTGGACCGGCGTGCGCCTGATCGACCTCGCGCGGATGGCCGGCGTCGCGCGCCCGCAGCAGCTGCACGTGCAGTCGCTCCAGAAGAGCGGCACGTTCAACCAGGCGACGCTCAACGCCGGCCAGGTGAGCGACCCGCGCGCGCTGCTCGCCCTGCGGGTCAACGGCGCCGACCTGTCGCCCGATCACGGGTTCCCGGCCCGCATCATCGTCCCCGCCCTGCCCGGCGTGCACAACACCAAGTGGGTGAAGTCGCTGGCCTTCAGAGGCGGGCCGGCGTGAGGCGGCTGAGACGCGGCTACGGCGCAGGCCCGCTGCACCTGGTAGCCCTTGCGGTCTGCTTCGTCATCGCCGCCTATGCGCTGGTGCGGATCTTCCAGCATCCCTCGCCGATCGCCGTCGTGCTGTGGCTGGCGGGGGCGATCGTGGCCCACGACTTCTTCGCGCTGCCGCTCTACACCGCCCTGCACGGCGCGGCGGGACGGGTCGGCGGGCGCGACCGGCAGCTCCACGGGCGGGTGCCGGTGCTGCCCCACGTCGTGGTCCCCACCGTGCTGTGTGCCTTTCTCTTCGTGGTGTGGTTCCCGCTCATCCTCGGGCTCGGGGAGAGCACCTACCGCGCGGCCACCGGCCTGGGCAACGGCGTCTACCTCGGCCGCTGGCTGGCCATCACCGCCGGGCTGTACCTCGCCTCGGCGCTCGTCTACGCCGTGCGGCGGGCCAGATCCGGTGGTGCGCGCCCGAGCGGGTAGCTTGCGCTGAGTGCCGGAGGTCATCCTTCCCGTCCTCGACGAGGCGGCGGCCATCCCGGTCGTGCTCGAGCGCATGCCGCCCGGACACGAGCCGATCGTCGTCGACAACGGCTCGCGTGACGGATCGGCGCAGGTCGCCGCGCGGCTGGGGGCCCGGGTGGTCAGCGAGCCTCGTCGGGGCTTCGGGGCGGCCTGCTTCGCCGGGCTCCTGGCCGCGCGCGCCGACGTCGTCGCCTTCATGGACTGCGACGGCTCCCTGGACCCCCGCGAACTGCCGGGCCTGACCCGCCGTGTCGCTCGTGACGAGGCCGATCTCGTGCTCGGCGCCCGGCGCGCGAGCCGGGGGGCGTGGCCGGCCCATGCTCGTCTGGCCAACCGCCTGCTGTGCGCGGAGCTGCGCCGGCGCAGCGGAGTGAGGCTGACCGACATCGGGCCGATGCGCGCCGCCCGCCGCGCCGACCTGCTGGACCTGGGCCTGCGCGACCGGCGCTTCGGCTGGCCGCTGGAGATGGTGGTGCGCGCCCATCAGGCCGGATGGCGCATCGAGGAGGCGCCCGTCGGCTACTCGGTGCGCGCGGGGCGCTCCAAGGTGACCGGCACGGTGCGCGGCACGCTGCGCACCGTGCGCGACATGGTGGCGGTGATGCGGTGAGGCCGGCCCTCTACGTCGCCGCCAAGGCGCCGCTGCCCGGGGTGGCCAAGACCCGCCTGGGCGAGGCCGTCGGCCACGACTTGGCGATCGGGCTCTACCGCGCGTTCGTCAGCGACCTGGCCCGCCGCCTCGCCGCCTCGCCGGTGACACCCGGGTGGTACGTCACCCCCGACGACGCCTGGGGCACGCTCGGTCCCCTGGTCAGCCCGGGGGGAGCGCCGGCCCGCGTGGTGGAGCAGGGAAGCGGCAGCTGGACCGATCGCCAGCGACGCCTATTCGCCGGCGCGTCCGCCCGCGGGGAGGGGCCGGTCGTGCTGATCGCCTCCGACTCGCCGCACGTGACAGTGGAGACCGTGCAGGAGGCCTTCGCCCGCCTGGGACGCGACGACGTGGTGCTCGGGCGCGTCCACGACGGCGGCTACTACCTGCTGGGGATGCGCGGGTGCCACGAGGTCCTGCAGGGGGTGGAGATGAGCACGGGCGCAGTTGCGGACCAGGTCGCGCAGCGCGCCGGGCGCCTGGGGCTCTCGCTCGGGCACGTCGACGCCACCTTCGACGTGGACGAGGCCGAGGACCTGGGCCGGCTGCGGGCCGCGACGCTGGTGCGGGACGACCTTCCCGCCACCCGGGCGGCGCTGGCCGCGCTGGACGCGGCGGGCGCCGCGCTGAAGGGGCCGGCGGTCAGCGGGCGGGAAGGGAGCGCGGCTGGGCCGGCGAGGGCCGGCGGCGGCCGGCCGTGAGCACGCCGACCGCCGCGCCGTCAGCGGACGCGCGCCGGCGGCGGACACGGGTCGACCTGGGCGTCCTGGCGACGCTGGGCCTGGTCGTCGTCGGACTGGACACCTGGCTGGGTTTCGAGCTGCGCGACGGAGTGCGCCTCGTCTCCACGCTCGGCATCGCCGCCTCGCTGGCCGTCTACGCGATGGCCTGCGTCTGGGTCGTCCGCCGGCGCCCCGACTCGAGGCGCGCCCTGAGGGTGATCGTCCTGGTCGCCCTCGCCGCCCGGCTGGTCCTCGTCGGCCACGCGCCGGTGCTCTCCACCGACGTCTACCGCTACGTGTGGGACGGGCGGGTCCAGTGGCACTGGGTCAACCCCTACCGCTACGTCCCGCGCGATCCCCACCTGGCGGCCTATCGCGATCGGGCCGTCTACCCCCACGTCAACCGCAAGGGCGTCCTGACGGCCTATCCGCCGGCGGCCGAGACGACCTTCCGGCTCGTCCACCCCCTGGCCCTGGGCACGGTGACCGGAACGAAGCTGGTGTTCGTCTTCATCGACCTCGCGGTGATCGTGGCGCTGGCCGCGCTCCTGTCGCGCCTGCGGATGCGGCCCGAGCGCGCGGTGCTCTACGCCTGGCATCCGCTGGCCATCACCGAGGTGGCCGACAGCGGGCATGTCGAGGTGCTGCTGGTCGGCTTGGTGCTGGGGGCGCTCTACGCCGCCACGGCGAAGCGGCGCGTGGTGACGGGAGCCCTGATCGCCGCCGCGGGGCTGGTGAAGCCCTACGCCCTCCTCGTCGTCCCAGCGCTGGTGGCGCGGCAGGGAGCTCGCAGCCTCGCCCGCACGCTGGGCGCCCTGGCCGTGACGGTCGTGCTCGCCTACCTGCCGTTCCTGGCGGTGGGCACTCGCGTGGTGGGCTACCTCCCCGGCTACCTGCGTGAGGAGGGCTTCACCACGGGATACCGCTTCCACCTCCTGTGGCGTCTCGAGCGACTGCTCGGCTCGAGCGGCTTCGCCGGACTGTGGTGGTACGTGGGCGTGACGGTCGCGATCATGATCGCAGTGGCGCTGTGGTGCTGGCGGGCGCCGCTGCGCGACCCCGTCGAGCTTCCCCGCCGGGCGCTGGTGATCTTCCTCGCCGCGCTGGTCACCACCACCCCGGGCTACCCGTGGTACCGGCTGCTGGCGGTGGCGCTGCTGGCCTTTGCGCAGGGCCCGCTGCTGCTGATCGCCGCCGCGGTTGCCTCGAGCGCGGACCTGCTCTACGTCTACGCCCGCACGCCGACCAAGCCGGTCTGGCCGCTCGACGTGGTCTACGACGGCGGGGCGCTGTTGGGAGTCGCGGCGGTGGTGTGGCTGGCTGTCGGGGCGCTGCGACGTCGGCGCGACGCGCCTGGAAGTCCACATTGGCGCCAGCGCCTCTTCGCCCGGCTCCCGGCGTCGGGGAGGCGAGGAAGCGATGCCGTCTAAACCCGAGCCGATCGTCGTTTGCCTGGCGGTCAGCGCGGCGGCTGGAGCACCTGCACGGTCCCGCCGGTCCTGCCCACGACGAACACGCGTCCGGTGCCCGGGTCGACGGCCAGCGTGTTCGCCTGGCGCACGGTGGGATAGCTGGTCAGCGTGACGGGGATCCGGTGAGGCCTCAAGCGCAGCTCGACGACGCGGTTGACCTCGGTCAGCCCCACCCACAGCCGGCGGCGGCGCGTATCGATCGCCAGGCCGTAGGGCTTGCCCGCCACGCTGACCCGACAGTCGAGCCCGAGCTTGGAGTCGGCGTTGAAGACCAGGATCCCGTCGCCCTCCGTGTCGGCCACGAACAGGCGCCCGCGCCGGTCGCTGACCACGTGGGTCGGGCCCACGCCCGCGTCGACTCGCCCCAGGGGGCGGAGGCTGCGGGCGTCCCACAGCTCGAGCTGGCGCCCTCGTACGCCGACCGCCGCGACCCTGGTCGTCGTGGGGGCGGCCATCCCGCCGGGATTGGCCGGAGCCCCAAGCGTGCGCACGACACGACCCCCCGCGATGACCGAGACGCTGTCCCCCAGCTCGTCGCCGACGAACACGCGGCCGGCGACCGCCGTGGCGTCGTGGGGCTGACGACCCACCCGGGTGACCTGGACATGGCCGTCGGGGAGGCTCACGCGCGCCAGCACGTCAGCCTTCTCGGCCGGCACGAGCACCGGGCCGCCGGGACGCTCGAGCGCCAGGTGGCGGGGGGCGGCGGGCAGGGCCACGCGGCGCACCTCGCGTCCGCTGCGGCCGTCGATCAGCAGAAGAGCCGCCGGATCGCGCACCCCGACCGCCAGCAGCCCGCTGACGGGATCGAAGACGGCGCCCTCGGGCATGCCTCCCACCCTCCACACCCGGCCCACGGGCTTCTGGCTGACCGCGGGGGCCACTCCCGGCTCGGGAGACGGCGGAAGCTGCTTGGAGGAGCCGCAACCCGCGGAGGCGAGCGCCCCGGCCGCGAGCACCGCGGCGATCGCCCCGTGCCCTCCCCTGCCGCCACCCGGTGCCATGGCGCGATGATCTCAGGCTCGCGCGACGGCGGATGAGCTCGCATCCGGACACGATCGGCCGGGCTCGCCCACATCCCCCGGACGGGCCACCGGCGCCAGCGCAGGGAGCCGAGCGTCCGCCCCGGGACGGATCGGCGGGAGAGCCAGGCGCAACCCGCCGCCTGGCCCGCTGGGGCCAGCGCCTTGGGCTCGTGGCGACCGTGCTCGCCGCCGCGACCGTGGCCACGGGGTGGATCGTCACCGCCTTCGGCGGGAGCGTGGGACGTCATGCCGCGCCGTTCTACGTCGAGTGGGCGCCGGCCGTCTCCTGGTACACGGCGCCAGCGCTCGGCCTGCTCGGGCTGGGGATCTTCGCCGCCGGGCGCCTGCGGGCCAAGGCGGTGACGCCGATCTGGTTTGCCAGCGCCGCGCTCGGGGTCACGGTGGTCGTGCGGCTCGCGCTCAACATGGCTCGGGTGGGGCCGTCGGAGTGGTACGGGATCTTCGGCGGCGCCTGGGACGCCAAGTACGAGTACCTGCCCGGCCTGCCTGCGCTTCGCCTGGGTGTCGGCGCCTTCCTCGATCGCTTCGCGCAGTTCTCGGGCTCGCTGCCCATCCATCCTTCGGCCCACCCGCCGGGGACCCTCCTGACCCTCCACGCGCTGGGGATTCACACCGCCAAGCCGATGGCCGCCCTGACCATCGGGATCGGCGCCCTCTCCGCGCCGCTGACCTACCTGCTGGGACGCAGGTTGCTCGACGAGGGGCGGGCGCGCGTGGCCACCCTGTTCTACGTGTTCGCGCCCTCCTCGATGCTCTACGGCGCCACCTCGGTCGACGCCCTCTACGCCACTCTCGGGGCAGCGGCGGCCACCGCGCTGCTGGGGCGTCGGCGGCTGATCGCCGCGGCCGGGACGGGCCTGCTCGCGCTGGCCTCCTTCTTCTCCTATGCGCTGGCCGGCGTCGGCGCCTGGGCGGTGCTGGTCACCGCTCGCCGCCGCGGGCTGCTCGCGGCCGTCGGGCTGGGCGCGGGCTGCGCCGCCGTCCTGGTCGGGGCGTATGCCGTCCTGTGGGCTGCAAGCGGCTTTGACGTGCTCGGTTCGCTGGCCGCCGCGCACGGCGCCTACGTGCGAGGCATCTCCATGGAGCGTCCCTACTGGTACTGGGTGTTCGGCTCACCCACGGCTTTCTTCCTGGCCCTCGGGCTGCCGCTGGCCTGGCTGGCCATGCGCGGGGCAGGACGGGGGGAGCCGGCCGCCCTCGCGCTGGTGATCGTCGTCGCCGCGGCGGCGATCCTCGGCTTCACCAAGGCCGAGAACGAGCGCATCTGGCAGTTCCTGGTGCCCCTGGCCTGCGTAGCCGCCGCCGCCCAGCACCGCCGCTCGACCACCGTCGTGCTCGTGGCCCTGGTGGCTCAGGCGGTGGCGGTCGAGCTGACCTTGAACACCCACTGGTAGCCGCGATGCCAGGTGGCCACGGTCAGCGCGCCGACTCGACCGGCTCGCGCGGAGGCTCGGCCGTCGGCGTGAGCGCGGGCTGGGTGGCCGCCCGGGCCTCGTAGCCGGCGCGGCGCGAGTCGTCGATGTCGAGCAGGATGCGGTCGCCCTTGAGCATGCGGGCGATCATCTCCTGGCCGCGCCGCGGCAGCACGCCGATGACCTTATGCAGCGGGGCCAGCGACTTGGGGACGTAGACGTCCAGGCGCGGATGGCGCAGGGCGTCGACGATGGCCTCGGCCACGTCCTCGGGCTCGACCCAGTTGACCCCGCGCGACTGGGGCAGGCCGCTGGCCAGCTCGGTGTTGACCACGCCCGGCATGACGATCGAGAAGTCGATCCCGTGGTCGCGGTTCTCCATGGCCACCGACTCGGTCAGCCCGACCACCGCGTGCTTGGTGGCGACGTAGGTGGCCCCCCCGGGCGGCGAGATCTTGCCGGCGTAGGAGGCGATGTTGACGATGTGGCCGCCGCGGCGGCGGCGCATCCGGCGCACCGCCTGGCGGGTCCCGGTGATGACCCCGTGGAGGTTGATGTCGATCTGGCGGGTCGAGGTCTCGTCGCTCTCGTCGGCGAAGTCGCCCAGCGGCATGATCCCCGCGTTGTTGACCAGGACGTCGAGCGGGCCGACCTCGCGCTCCACGTCGTCGAGGAAGGCGACGAACGACTCACGGTCGGTCACGTCGAGCGGACGGGCCAGGCAGCCGCCACCGAGCTCGCTGGCCGTGCGCTGGGCGAGCTCGAGGTCGAGGTCGCCGATGGCCACGCGCGCGCCCTCGCGCAGCAGCGCCGCTGCCGTGGCGCGGCCGATCCCCCGCGCGCCGCCGGTGATGGCGACGACCTTGCCGTGGATGGGGCGGGGCTGCTTGGCCATGGTTCCTCCTCGAGGCGTTGCGGGCGAGGCGTACGCTACCGCGGCGGGCGTCGGCGCGACGGCTATCCTGGCGGCGGCGATGGCGTTCTTCACCCACGACGGCCAGCGGCTCTCGTACACGGTCTACGGCGAGGGGCCGCGCGTGACCGTCCTGCTCCCGGGCCTGCTCTTCTCGCAGCGCATGCACGTGCCGATGGCCACCTCGCTGGCCGACCTCGGCAACCGGGTGGTCACGCTCGACCTGCTGGGACACGGCCAGTCCGACCGCCCGCGCGACATGCGTCGCTACGGCATGGACCTCTTCGCGCAGCAAACCGTCGCGCTGCTCGACCACCTGGAGATCGACCAGGCGGTGGTGGGCGGCACGTCGCTGGGGGCCAACACGACGCTGGCCGTAGCCTCGGCGGCGCCCGAGCGGCTGCGCGGGATGCTCATCGAGATGCCCGTGCTCGACAACGCCCTGCTGGGCTGCGCCATCGCCTTCACCCCGCTGATGATCGCGCTGACCTTCGGCGAGCCGGTGATGCAGGTGGTCTCGCTCGCCGCCCGCGCCGTCCCGCGCGACCGGCTGCCGCTGATGGGCGACATCCTGCTCGACTGGGTGCGCCAGGACCCCGGGCCTGGCGCGGCCGTCATACAGGGGCTGTTCTTCGGGCGCGTGGCGCCGCCGGCGGCCGAGCGGCGGACCTTCGAGGCCCCGACGCTGGTCATCGGCCATCCGCGCGACCCCATCCACCCCTTCTCCGACGCCGACGGCCTGGCCCGCGAGATGCCCAACGCGCGCCTGCTCGACGCCAACTCGATCATCGAACTGCGCCTGTGGCCCGAGCGCCTGACCGAGGAGATCGCCTCGTTCATCGACGACTGCTGGCGCCCGCGCCGCGCCCAGGGCGAGGGGCGCTCGCGCCGGCGCGCGCCGGCCGCCGGCCGGACCAACGGCGCCGGCACGCGTCGCAGCGCGGCCCCGCGGCGCACGAAGCGCACCTGACCGACCGATGACCTCGCGTCGTGAGGAGAAGGATCAGCGCCGCGCCGAGCGGATCGCCGTCGAAGAGCACGCGGCGCGAGCGGAGCGGCGCAAGCGCACGCTGGGTATCGCCGCCGGGGCGCTGCTTGGCGCCGCCGCCGTGGCCGCCGTGGTGATCGCCCTGACCGTGGGCGGTGGCGGTGGCGGTGGCAGCACGCCCAAGGACCCGATCGGCTCCACGGTGCCGAAGGTGTCGATCCCGCCCGTGCGGGCGACCGACCTCAAGGCGGCCGCCGCGGCCGCCGGCTGCCGGGTGCGCTCCTTCAC
>JBBPZM010000013.1:0-37203 GCA_038199035.1 Solirubrobacterales bacterium
CCAGCAGCGTGGTGTAGCGCTCGCCCGCCGCGATCCCGGCGGCCAGCTCGTCGATCGCCTTGGGCTGGTCGGCGGTGGGCGTGAAGGCGTGGTCGAGCTCGAGCCTGGGCATGGGGGTGGTCCAACGGTAGCTCGCAGACGAGACGAACAGCCTGTACAAATACGTACAGCTATGGGTATGCGGCTTGGGAGGCGACAGACCCGGCGGGTGCGGCTGGTCCTCGCGCTGGCGGCAGCCGCCTGGTCGATGGCCGCCGCGCCCGCGCCCGCCGCCGGGGCGTCGACCGTTCGCGCGGGCTCGCTGCGCGCGGCGATTGGCGCCGATCCATGGTCGCTGCGCTTCACCGACGCCAAGGGCGGGACGGTGCTCGACCAGCTGGCCGCGACCGACCCCGGCCCGAGCGGCACGCTGGGCTTCCAGTCCGGCGGCCAGTGGTTCCACGCCACGCGCGTCACCGCGCTGCGCCGTCGCGGGCGCCGGCTGGTCGCCACGCTGGCCACCACCGACCCGCTCGGCCGGACGCTGACGGTCACCATCTCGCACGCGGCCGAGGGGGTCGTCCGTGTGCAGGCCGTCGGCCCGGCCGGCGCGGAGGCCATGGGCATCGGCTTCGCCAGCTCCGACGGCGAGCGGTTCCTGGGCTTCGGCGAGCGCTCCAACGCGGTCGACCAGCGCGGCAACGACGTCGAGGACTACGTGGCCGAGGGTCCCTACCAGACCGAGGAGGAGCCCTTTGTCGCGGGCTTCGTCCCCCCCGCCGGCTACCGCCCGCGCCGGGACGCCACCTACTTCCCCATCCCGTGGCTGCTGTCGACGCGCGGCTATGGCGTGCTCCTGCAAGGCAACGACACGAGCCAGTTCCACCTCGGCACCGATCGCGGTGACGCCTGGAGCATGGAGATCGCGTCGCCCCGGATGGCGTTCGAGGTGTTCGCCGGTCCCCGGCCGGCGCAGGCCCTGCGGCGCTTCACCCAGAGCGTCGGCCGCCAGCCGCCGGCCGCCGCGCCCTTCTACTTCGGCCCGTGGTGGCAGCCCGACGGCCGCGACCGCGACAGGGAGAAGGAGAACACCAGGACGCTGCGCCAGGCCGGTGCCCTCGGGTCGGTGGTGCAGACCTACACCCACCACCTCCCGTGCGGCGACCAGCAGGGCCGGCGCGACGCCGAGCGTGAGCGCACCGCCCGCTTCCACGAGGCCGGGCTGGCGGTGACCACCTACTTCAACCCGATGATCTGCACGTCCTACCAGCCGCGCTTCGAGCAGGCGAGCAGGCGCGGGCTGCTGACCAAGAACGAGGTGGGCCAGCCCTACGAGTACCGCTACACCGGCTCCACCGTCTTCCTCGTGGGGCAGTTCGACTTCTCCAACCCCAAGGCCGTGCGCTTCTACGGGGACCTCCTCGCCGAGGCGCTGCACGAGGGCTACGACGGCTGGATGGAGGACTTCGGCGAGTACACGCCGACCGACGCGCGCTCGGCCGACGGCACGCCCGGCCCCGCGATGCACAACCTCTACCCCGTCCTCTACCACGGGGCCGCGCGCCGCTACGCCGCCCGTCGCGCCCCGCGGCCGCTGGCCCGGTTCAACCGCTCAGGCTGGACTGGAGCGGCCCGCTTCTCCCAGATCGTGTGGGGCGGCGACCCGACGACCTCGTGGGGCTTCGACGGGCTCGCCTCCGCGGTGAAGAACGGCCTGACCATGGGCCTGAGCGGGGTGAGCCTCTGGGGCTCGGACATCGGCGGCTTCTTCGCCCTCTCGCGGCCCCAGACGACCCCCGAGCTCATGCGCCGCTGGATCGAGTTCGGCTTCGCCTCCGGGGTGATGCGCATGCAGGCCAAGGGCTTCACCGGCTATCCCAGCCGCCGCGCGCAGATCTTCGACCCCGACGTCCTGCCGGTGTGGCAGCGCTATGCCCGCCTGCGCACCCAGCTGTATCCCTACCTCTCGGCCGCCCAGCGCACCTACGACCGCACGGGACTGCCGATCATGCGCCACCTGGCGCTGGTCGACCCCGGCGATCCGCAGGCCACGGCCCGAGAGGACGAGTACATGTTCGGGCCGGACCTGCTCGCCGCGCCAGTGCTCGAACCGGGCGCGTCGACCAGGACGGCCTACCTGCCCCGCGGCCGCTGGATCGACCTCTGGCGCTCGGCGCGGGTCCGCCAGGACGGCTCGCTGAAGCTGGGCAAGGCGCGCGAGCTTCGCGGCGGGCGCGAGGTGGAGCTGCCGGCGCCCCAGGACGAGCTGCCGTTGCTGGTTCGCTCGGGGGCGCTGCTCGCCCTGCTGCCCGCCGACGTGGAGACGCTGTCGAGCTACGGCGGGCGCGGCGTGGTCAACCTGCGCGACCGCCGAGACCGCCGCACCCTGCTGGCCTGGCCGGCCCGCGGCGTCCGGGGCAGGGCCGAGCCCGACGCCGGCGAGTCGGCGGCCTCCTCGCTCGAGCGCGACCGCTGGGTGGTGCGAGTGCACAGCCGGCGCGAGCGCCGATACGACATCCAGGCCGTCCTCCCCGACCGTCCCTGCCGGGTCACGGTCGACGGCAAGCCGCTGGACGGCGATCGCTGGTCCTACGACAAGGGCAGCCGAGTGCTCGAGCTGTCCGCGCGGTTGCGAAGCGGCGAGCTGGTGGCCCACCGCCGCTGTGGCTAGGTGGCGTGGCCGCGGGCGTGGGCCTGCAACGGTAACGGCCGGCGCTGATCGCCCCGGCGCGCCTACCGCCGCCGCGGAGAGGGCGATCGCTTATATTCCCGCTGGCTGACGGGAGGGACGAAGGTGCCAGAGTCGCGACTTGGACAGAGGGTGTGGTGAGCAGGCGTCGCGGGAGAGCCCTCGCCGCCCTGGCGCTGCTGGGCGCCGGTTGCCTGGGCCCCGTCCCGGCGCGTGCCGCGAACGGGTCGCTCCCCCACGTCCATGGCTCGCGGCCGGGGCCCGCCATCCTCTACGCACGGGTGGCCAAGGCCCCGCAGCTCACGAACGGGAAGGGCTGGCACGCGCGGCCGATCCTGATCTCCGGCGCCAGCGCCTACCGCCACGGCGAATTCCTCTACCAGGACTACCTCTACGACGATCACGGCGCCAACGCGGGGCGCGACCCCAACGATCCGCGCAGCAGCTCAGGCACCTTCTCGGAGCCCAACGGCACCTACACCTATCCGACGGCCCGCGGCTACCACGACAACGCGGCCGACTTCGTCGAGCTGCGCGTCGAGCCGCGGCACAACGCCACTGCCTTCCGCATCACCTACAACACGCTCACCGACCCGGCGCTCGTGGCGACGTCGATCGCCATCGGCGGCCGCGACGGCGAGGAGCACGACTTCCCCCACGGGGCCAATGCCAAAGCGCCAGCCGACCTGTTCCTGACCGTCCACGGCCACAAGGCGGACCTGCTGGACGCGGCGAGCGGCGACGCGGTCGGCCCGGCACCGAAGGTGCGGGTCGACGAGAAGCGCCGCCAGGTGGAGGTCGAGGTGAGCCACCATGCGTGGAATCCCAAGCACCGGACGGTGCGACTGGCCGCCGCCACCGGCCTGTGGGACACCGGCAACGACCGCTACCTCATTCCGACCCAGAGCCGCAGCAACTCCAGGCCGGGTGGAGCGGGTGACCTGTCCTCGCCGCCCGCCTTCTTCAACGTCGCCTTCCGCTACGACGAGCCGTTCCAGTACCCCACCGACCCCAACACGCTGACCAGCCCGGCCTGGTGGCGCGATCGCGACCAGGGCGAGCAGCTGGCCAAGGGCGACCTGAGCAGCTTCCACGCCGACGTCGACTTCGGCAAGCTCGAGTCCGGCAAGAACGACGACATGCACGGCAAGCGGGGCGGCGTGCCGACGAGCGGCCCCATGGACCGCATCCTGGCCAGCCATTTCGAGCCCCAGCAGGGCGCGGACTACACGTCGCGCTGCCAGAGCGCGCAGGGGTGCAAGGGGTGGCTGCGCGGACAGCTTCAGCCCTACGCGATCTACGTGCCAAAGGACAAGCCCAAGCGACACGGGTACGGGCTGACCCTGCTCCTGCACTCGCTCGACGCCAACTACAACCAGTACTCGAGCACCCGCAACCAGAGCGAGCTGGGCGACCGCGCGCCCGGGTCGATCGTCATCACCCCCGAGGGGCGCGCGCCCGACGGCTGGTACTACGACCAGGCGGGGGCCGACACGTTCGAGGTGTGGGCCGACGTGGCCAGCCGCTACCGGCTCGATCCCGACCTGACCGTCGTGACCGGCTACTCGATGGGCGGCTACGGGACCTTCAAGTTCGCCTCGCAGTTCCCCGACCTCTTCGCCAAGGCGCAGACGACCGTGGGGCCGCCGGGGCTGGGCATCGGCGCCTCGGCCCAGTCGCCGGAGCCCGGCGGGCCCGCCTCCAGCACCTACTTCATGCTTCCCTCGGTTCGCAACGTCCCGTTCCTGATGTGGGTGGAGATGAGCGACGAGCTGGTCCCGTTCAGCTCGACCCAGGAGCAGGCCGACCGCTTCGACAGCCTCGGCTACCGCTACGACTTCTGGCGCTTCGACCTCGGCGACCACCTCGCGCTCGCGCTGAACGACGAGTACGGGCCCGTCGCCGACTTCCTCGGCGACTCGCGGGTCCACCGCAACCCCGCCCACGTCACCTACGTGCGCAACCCGACGATGGACTTCCCCCACGACGGCACCACCGCCGACCACGCCTACTGGCTGAGCAAGATCGAACTACGCGACGCGGGGGCGCCCAGCGCGAGCGCGCCGCGCGGCACGATCGACGTGCGCTCGCTGGCCTTCGGCCAGGGCGACCCTGTGCCCAGCGCCACCCAGACCGGTGCCGGGGCGCTGACCGGGGGCAACCTCGGCGCCGTCCCCTACACGCGCCAGTTCAAGCGGTGGGGCGGCGCGGTCTCCTCGCGCAAGCGCGACGAGCTCGTGGTCTGGGCCCAGAACATCCGCTCGGTGAATGTGGACCCGAAGCGCGCCCGCGTGAGCTGCCACGCCAAGCTGTCAGTCCAGACCGACGGCCCACTCGCGATCCGCCTCGCCGGCTGCGGTCGCGTCGCGCGGTTCCCGTAGGAAGGCCCGAGCGGGGCGAACTTCGGGGGGCTTGGCGGCTCTTGGTGGCATGTGCCCGCCGAAAACGCCAACCCCCGTGGAGCGCGCGCCGCGCCGGGCGCCTACAACCCCAGCTCGCGCCGGTAGTGGCGGCGGTACTCCTCGCGGGCGCGCAGCACGCGGTCGACGTAGTGGCGGGTCTCGGCGAAGGGAATCTGGTCGGCGGTGAAGCTGCGCCCGCGGCGGCCGGACTCCGCGATCCAGCGGTCGACGTTGGTCTCGCCGCCGTTGTAGGCGGCGATGGCCAGCACCTCGTTCTCGCCGTAGCGGTCGAGCAGGTAGCGCAGGTAGTAGGAGCCGTAGGCGATGTTCACCTGCGGGGTGGCCAGGTCGCGCAGCTCGAAGCGGGTGCCCCCCGAGCGCTGGGCGATGAACCGGGCGGTGTCGGGCTGGATCTGCATGAGTCCCTTGGCGCCGGTGCGCGACGTCTGGTCGCGGAACTTCGACTCGGCGAAGATCACCCCGGCGATCAGGGACGGGTCGAGGTGCTTGGCCGCCGCCTGCTGGCGGATGACGTCCTCGTGTCGCAGGGGCAGCGTGACCTCCTGGACGCCGCGCTGGAGCAGGGGCGAGGCGATCAGCGCCACCGCGCCCAGCACAACCGCCACGGAGACCAGCCCGACGGCGCGCCGGCGCGAGCGGACGCGCCGGCTGCGGCGGGCGGCCGGTCGGCGGTGGGTGGTGGCGGCGCGGGCGGTCATGACCTCAGCTTCTCAAGCACGGCTGACAGCGCGCGCTCGAGATCGGCGATCGAGCCGTCGTTGGCCACGATGAACGTCGCACGTTGCGCCTTCTCGTCCTGCGTGAGCTGGCGGGCTGCGCGCTCGTCGACGGCCTCGTGGCCGCGCCCGCCCGCCCGCTGGGCCCGCAGGTCCTCGCCGGCGACGACGGCGATGGTGGCGTCGAAGGTTTCGTCCATGCCGGCCTCGAAGAGCAGCGGCACCTCGACCACCGCGACGGGCACAGGCGGCTCCCGGCGCCCGGCCTCCTCGCGCCAGCCGACGACGCGCTCGCCCACCCGCGGCCACAGGGTCTGCTCGATCCAGCGCCGGTCATCCTCTGAGGCGAACACCCTCCGGGCCACCGCGGTGCGGTCCACCGTTCCATCCGGAGCGATCTCCGGCCCCCAGCGCGCGACCACCGCGTCGCGCAGCTCGGGCGAGGCGTAGAGCTCGTGGACCACCGCGTCGGTGGAGAGCACCGCCGCGCCGAGGCGCTCGAGCGCCGCCAGCGCGGTCGACTTGCCCGCGCCGATCCCTCCGGTCAGCCCGACGAAGGGCGGACGTGCGGGATCGGCGGGGATGGGAGGTCCTAAGAGGTCGCCGGCTCCTGGCCGGGCGCCTCGCCCGCGACCTCGGCGGCTTCGCCGTTGGACGCCGGGGGCTCGGCCGCAGGGATGTCGTCGGAGGCGAAGACCTCTTCGGAAAGGCCCAGCTCGGGGACGTCGTCCAGGCTGGCCTGGTCGCCCGCGGCCTGTTCGTCTCCCTCGTCGGGCGCCGGCTGCTCGTCGTCCTCGCCGACGTCGCGGCGCAGCGGAAGCTCCTGGTCCTCGACGCGCTTGATCGACAGCGACAGGCGGCGGCGCTCGGAGTCGATCTCCAGGATGCGCACGCGCACCTGGTCGCCCGGCTCGATGATCTCGCGCGGGTTCTCGACGTGATGGGCGGCCAGCTCGGAGATGTGGACCAGGCCCTCCACCCCGTCGAGGATCTCCACGAAGGCGCCGAAGGTGACGACCTTCGTGACCTTGCCCTCGAGCTCGTCGCCCTCGTTGTAGGTGTCGACCACGCGCTGCCACGGATCCTCCTGGGTCTGCTTGAGGCCCAGCGAGATGCGCTGGCGGTCGCGGTCGATGTCGAGCACCTTGACCGACACCGTGTCGCCGATCGAGAGGATCTCGCTCGGGTGGTTGACGTGCGACCACGACAGCTCGGAGATGTGGATCAGGCCGTCGATGCCGTTGAGGTCCACGAAGGCGCCGAAGTCGACGATGTTGGAGATCTGGCCCTCGACCACGCCGCCGGGCTGGAGGCGCTCGAGGATCTCCTGGCGCTGCTCCTTGCGCTCCTCCTCGAGCACCGCGCGCCGCGAGAGGACGACGTTGTTGCGCGAGCGGTTGAGCTCGATGACCTTGCACTCGATCGTCTGGCCCAGATAGTCGTCCAGGTGGGGCACCCGGCGGATGTCGACTAGCGAGGCGGGCAGGAAGCCGCGCACGCCGAGGTCGATGATCAGGCCGCCCTTGACCACCTCGATGACCGAGCCCTCGACGGGCTCGCCCGACTCCGCCGCGCCCTCGATGCGCTTCCACGCGCGCTCAAAGCGGGCGCGCTTCTTGGAGAGGATGAGGCGCCCGTCCTGGTCCTCCTTGGTGAGGACCAGCGCGTCGACCTCCTCGCCCATGTCGACCTCGTCGTGAGGGTCGACCGACTTGCGGATCGACAGCTCGTTGGACGGGATGACGCCCTCGGACTTGTAGCCGATGTCGATCAGGACCTCGTCGGCGTCGATGCGCACGACGTTGCCGGTGACGACATCGCCCTCGTCGAAGGGGCTGAAGGTGGCGTCGTAGTTGGGAAGGATCTGCCCGTCGAGCTCGAGCAGCAGCCCATCGGAGCCCTCGACGACCGTCCCTTGCGAGGGCGTTGCGGCTGTCATCTGCGCCATGAGCGGCGAAGGTTAGCGAAGGCGAGGGTGCCTGCCGCCCGTCGCGCGGCGCCTATCATCGGCCTGGACATGCCCAGTCGAGCCACCAAGCGCGGCGAGCAGCGCACCGCGCTGTCGGGCGAGTGGGACGTGCTGATCTGCGGCGCCAGCTTCGCCGGCCTCGCGGTGGCCCGCGAGCTCGTCGGCTCGGGGGCGCGGACGCTGATTGTGGACCGCTACGAGGTCGGCGAGCGCCAGACGTCGGCCTGCGGGATCCCCACCGCGTGGGCGCAGGCGATGGGCCTGGAGCGGGCGATCCAGCAGACCTTCGCGGAGCTGGTCATCCACACGCCGCACGGCTCGGCGCGCTGGGAGCTGCCCTGGACGTTCTCGACCTTCGACTACCGCACGATGTGCGAGCTGCTGCGCGAGCAGGGCGCCGACGCGGCGTTCGAGACGGCCAAGGTCGAGGGCGTGGACCGCGAGACGGCACGCCCCGCCGCCTCCTCCAACGGCTCGGCCGCCCGCGGCGGCGAGGGCGACTTCACCGTCCACACCGACCGCGGGGACCTGCGCGCGCCGCTCATCGTCGACGCCCTGGGCTGGCGGCGCGTGCTCGGCGCCGGCGAGAACGTCCAGCCCCCCGAGGCCTTTTTGTCGCGCGGGCTCGAGGTCCACCCCCACGCCGGCGGAGAGGACATGGAGCTGTGGATCGACCGCTCCTACGTGCGCGCGGGATACGCCTGGTCGTTCCCGGCCGACGGCGAGCTGCGGGTCGGGGTCGGCTCCTTCGAGCCGCGCCACCACGTCAAGGACCAGACCGTCGCCCTGGCCGGCGACCTGGGAGTCGACCCGGTGCGCTTCCAGGGCAACTGGATCCCCCACAAGCTGCGCCCGGCCACCGAGGGCGGAGTGTTCTTCGTCGGCGACTCGGCCGGCCACTGCCTCCCGGTGACCGCCGAGGGCATCCGCACCGCGCTTTACTTCGGGCTGGCGTGCGGCCGCGAGCTGCGCGCGGTGGTAGAGGGCCACACCACCCGCGAGGCGGCGCTGCGCCGCTACGGCGCGTTCAGCGACGCCCACGAGTGGAAGTTCCGCTGGCTGCTGCGCGTGCAGGACTGGATCCCACGGGTGCCGCCGCGCGCCCTGACCGGGGTCCTGCACGCCCTCGAGCGCCGCGGTGTGACCGCGTGGGCCTTCGACCGCTACCTCAACATCGCCCCGCCGTCGTTCGCCACGCCGCCGCGGCTCCCCGCTCGAGCTCGCGCGGCGCTGGCCGCCGCGTGAGACCGCCCCCGGCGGGAGGCTAGAACCCCCGCCGCTCGCGGTCGGTCCGGCTGCCGCCGCCCGCGCCGAGGAAGAGGTTGCGCCACGCGTGGCCGAGCCACAAGACGGCGAGGACGAGCACGACCAGGGACACGGTCTCACTGTCGCGGGGATGGATGGCGTCGAGGGCGATGAAGAAGAGGTAGAGGACCACGGCGGAGCCCACGAGCGCCCAGAAGGCCGAGCGCAGGAGCCCGAGGCGGGCGTTGCGGCGATCCGATGCCCGCCGGCCGAAGCCGTGACGGCGGTCGGGCTCCTCTCGCCGGTCGGGTGGCTCGCGTCGCTCCGCCTCCTGCCCCCCATCCTCCATCGTCTGGCCGCCGCCGGGCAACTGCGTGCTCTGTGCCATCAGCTCTCCTCCACGTCCGCTTCTCGCTGTGGCCGGTCAGCGCGAAGGTACACCCGTGAGCGGCTGGGCGCCATAGCTCGTTCGTCGAGGCGACGCCGTCCGGCTCGAGGTCGCCCGGCGCCGGCGGCGGCCTCGCAGCTCAGGTCCGTACGACCAGGAACGTCCCGGCGGCCAGGAGGACGATCCCCCCCAATCGCGTCAGCGTCACCGGGTGGCGCTCGACCCCGAGGATCCCCAGCTGGTCGACGATGAGCGCCATCGTGAGCTGGCCGGCGATGGTCGCCGCGGTCACCCCGCCCGCTCCCAGGGGGCGCACGGTGACGAGCACGGTGGTCACGTAGGCCGCGCCGAGCACTCCTCCCAGCAGGTAGTACCAGGCGATGTGGCGCACCTCGCCGAGGTCTCCGAAGCCCCCGCCGGCGGCCAAGGCGATGGCGATGAGGATGACCGTGCCGATCGAGAACGACACCGCCGCGGCCTGGAAGGTCCCGATCGACCGCCCCAGCATCGAGTTGATCGGCGCCTGGAGGGCGATCATCCCGCCCACGCAGGCGGTGACGATCACCGCCAGCCCCCGGTCCACGGCTAGCGCCGCCCTCGCGGCGGGGCGGCTGGCGTCGCGGCCACCTACTTGGCGTCCATCCAGTTGGGCCCGATCCCGGCGTCCACGGCCAGCGGGGGATCGAGCTCGTGGGCGGCGACCATCTCGGCGCACACTACGTCCCGCGCGCGCGACGCCTCGTCCGCCGGCCCCTCGAACAGCAGCTCGTCGTGGATCTGGAGGATCAGGCGCGTCTCCAGCCCCTCGCGCGACAGGGCGTCGTGGCAGCGCACCATCGCCACCTTGATGATGTCGGCCGCCGTGCCCTGGATCACGGTGTTGACCGCCAGGCGCTCGCCCAGCGAGCGGGTCATGAAGCGCCGCGAGCGCAGCTCCGGGATCTGGCGGCGACGGCCGAAGAGCGTCGTCACGTAGCCGTCCTCGGTCGCCCGGGCGATCGTCGTGTCGATGAACTCCTTGACCCGCGGGAAGCGCTCGAGGTAGGCGGCGATGAAGGCGTCGGCTTCCTCGCGCGGGATCTGCAGGCGGTCGGCCAGCCCGAAGCCCGAGAGGCCGTAGACGATCCCGTAGTTGATCATCTTGGACTTGGATCGCATCCCCGGGTCGATCGCGTCCTCCTCGACCTCGAAGACCTGCATGGCCGTGGCGGTGTGGACGTCCTCCCCCCGGCGGAATATCTCCTTGAGCGCCGGCTCGTCGGCCACCTGGGCGAGGACGCGCAGCTCGACCTGGGAGTAGTCGCACGAGAGCAGCAGGTTCCCCGGCTCGGCCACGAAGCAGGCGCGGATCTCCCGCCCCACCTCCGTGCGGATCGGGATGTTCTGGAGGTTGGGGTTGGTCGAGGACAGCCGGCCCGTCGCCGCGGTGACCTGACTGAACGTGGTGTGCAGGCGCCCGTCGGCCGCGAGCAGCAGCGGGAAGGCGTCGAGGTAGGTCTGGGCGAGCTTGGTCAGCTCGCGGTAGCGCTCGACCTTGGGAATGATCGGGTGCTCGTCGCGGATGGCGCCCAGCACGCGGGCGTCGGTGGAGAAGCCGGTCTTCCCGCGGCGCTTGCGCGACAGCCCCAGCTTGACGAACAGGACCTCGGCCAGCTGCTGGGGGGAGCCGATCGTGAACTCCTCCCCCGCGAGCTCAAAGATCTCGCGCTCGAGCTGCTCGGCGTCGGCCTTGACTCGCTGGGAGATCTGCGCCAGCAGCTCGGTGTCGAGCTTGGAGCCGGCCAGCTCCATGGCCCGCAGCACGCGGACCAGCGGCAGCTCTACCTCGCGCAGCAGGCGCTCGTGCCCGCGCTGCGCGACCTGCTCGCGCTGCCAGGCGGCCAGCGCGCCGACCAGCACCGCGTCGCGGGCGGGCGGGTCCTCGACGGCGGCCCCGAGCCCCCGGTCGGCGCACAGCTCGTCGAGCGGGTAGGCCCGCGCGGCGGGGTCAAGCAGGTAGGCGGCGACCATGGTGTCGTGGGCCAGCTGCGGCGGCACCTCTCCCAGCGCCTTGGCGTCGTGGACGATCACGGGGCGCTGCCCGCAGGCCGCCACCAGGTCCTCCGGGCGGTCGCACTCCCCGGCCACCACCGGCCCGTCGTCGCCCGCTCGGGCGGCGAAGCGCCAGGCGCCGGCGGCGAAGAGCTCGCCCTCGACCGGCTCGGGGGCCCGGGCGGCGACCCGGACCTCGCCGGCCGGCAGGGCCGCCACGTCGGCCAGCGTGCCCGCCCGCATCCGGGCCGTCAGCTCGCGCGCCGCGTGGGGCGGCGGGGCGGCGGCGTCGGCCGAGCCCAGCGCCTCCTCGAGGCGACGCAGCGGCTCGCGCAGCTCGAACTCCCGGAAGACCTCGCGCAGGCGCGAGCGGTCGGGCTCGCGGGCCGCCTCGGCGGTGACGTCCACTCCGGTCTCGAGGTCGCGGCGCAGGGTGGCCAGCTGCTTGGAGATGCGCGCGGCCTCGGCGTGCTCGCTGAGGTTCTGCTTGCGCTTGGCGCCGGAGATCCCGTCGATCGAGGCCAGCACGCCCTCGACGTCGCCGAAGCGCTGGAGCAGGTCGGAGGCCGTCTTGTCGCCGATGCCGGGGACGCCGGGGATGTTGTCCGACGTCTCCCCCTTGAGCCCGTGGAAGTCGGGGATGCGCTCGGGCGGGATGCCGTAGCGGTCGATCACCGCCTGGCGGTCGTAGACCTTGGTGTCGGTGATGCCGCGCGAGGTGGCCATGACCTTGACCTGGCCGTCGTCGACCAGCTGGAAGGCGTCGCGGTCGCCGGTGACGATCATCACGGGCACGTCCTTGGCTCGCGCCTGCTCGGACAGGGAGGCGATGACGTCGTCGGCCTCGTAGCCGGGCAGGGAGAGGTTGCGGTAGCCGAAGGCGTCGACCAGGGGCTCGAGGTGAGGCCACTGCTCGGCCAGCAGATCGGGCCGCGAGGGACGATGGCCCTTGTAGTCCGGATAGACCTCCTTGCGCCCCGAGGAGCCGGCGTCCCACACGACGATCGTCGGCTGCGGGCCGTAGTCGGTGAGGACCTTCACCAGCATCGATGCGAACCCGAAGATCGCGTTGGTCGGCTGGCCGGTGGAGGTGGCGATCGACTCCGGCAGGGCGAAGAAGGCGCGATAGACGAGCGAATTGCCGTCGATCAGGAAGAGCTGGGAGGGCGCCGGCGCCACGGATTGCACTCTAGGGTGAGCGGCCGGCGTCTTCGGGTAGCCAAAGGTCGCCGTCCCCGTCACGACGTACGAGGAGAACGCATGACCGAGCAGCCAACCGGCCCCGGCTACGCCTCGCCCGAGGTGGCCCTGCGCCAGCCCCCCGAGGAGCTCGTCTACGTGGCCTGCCTCTACGAAGGGACCGGAATTGGGCGCCCGGACTTCCTGGCCGTGGTCGACGTCAACCCGCAGTCCGACACCTACAGCCAGATCGTCCACCGCACCGACATGCCCAACGTCGGCGACGAGCTGCACCACTTCGGCTGGAACGCCTGCTCGTCGGCCTGCCACTCCTCGCTGACCCGCGACACGCTGATCGTCCCGGGCTTTCGCTCCTCGCGGCTGCACGTCGTCGACGTCTCCGATCCCCGTGCGCCCGAGGTGGCCAAGGTCATCGAGCCCGAGGAGCTGGTCTCTAAGACCGGCTACACCGGCCCCCACACCGTCCACTGCATGCCAGGGGACATCGTCACGGTGTCGATGCTCGGCAACGCGCACGGCGACGGGCCCGGCGGCTTCGCCGTCCTCGACGCGCGCGACTTCTCGGTGCAGGGCCGCTGGGAGCAGGAGCGCAACGGCCAGGAGCTGATGTACGACTTCTGGTACCAGCCCCGCCACAACACGCTGGTCTCGAGCGAGTGGGCCACGCCCAACACCTTCAAGGACGGCTTCGACCCGGCCGACGTGGTGGCCGGCAGGTACGGGCGGCGCCTGCACTTCTGGGACCTCGAGCGCCGCGCCTGCGTGCAGACCCTCGACCTCGGCGAGGACGGCCATATCCCGCTGGAGATCCGCTGGCAGCACGACCCGGACTCCCAGCAGGGCTTCGTCGGCGCCACCCTGTCCTCGAACATCGTGCGCTTCCACCGCGAGAACGGCTCGTGGGGCGCCGAGAAGGTGATCGACGTGGCCAACGAGGCGCTCGAGGGCTGGCCGCTGGAGGGCGGCGTCCCCGGCCTGATCACCGACCTCGTCCTGACCATGGACGACCGCGACCTCCTCTTCTCCAACTGGCTGCACGGCGACCTGCGCCACTACGACGTCTCGAACCCGCGCGAGCCCCAGCTGCGCTCCCAGGTGTGGCTGGGCGGCCTGCTGGGACGCGACGGCGGCCATCCTCGGGCGCCGGGGGCCCTGAACGGCGGCCCGCAGATGGTCCAGGCCTCGCTCGACGGCCGGCGCATCTACGTCACCAACTCGCTCTACTCGACGTGGGACAACCAGTTCTACCCCGAGCTGCGCGGGTGGATGGTCAAGCTCGAGCGCACCGACGACGGAACCTACGAGCTGGACCCCGACTTCTTCGTCGACTTCACCCAGGTCGAGGGCGGCCCGGCGCGCCCCCACGAGATCCACCTGCCCGGCGGGGACTGCACGACCGAGATCTTCCCGTAGGTGCCGGGGCGCGGATGCCTGGCGCCACCCGACCCCCGGCCGCGGGGGACCAGCGTGCGGGCTCGCCGGCGCACACGCCGGACAGGGGTGGGGCGCAGGTAGGCTTCCCGCCCCCGTGAGCCCGTCGCCCAGCGCCCAGTACTCGCTGACCATCCGGGTCGAGATCGCCCACCGCCCGGGGATGCTGGGCAAGGTGGCCAGCGCGATCGGCGACGTCGACGGCACGATCGGGTCTATCGACCTCGTCGAGCTCGACGGCGGCAACACCGTGCGCGACATCACGGTCCAGACCTGGGACCCCTCGGCCTGGGAGGGCATCGTCGCCGCCATCGACGCGGTCGAGGGCGCGCGGGTGGTCGACACCACCGACCGCACGTTCATGGTCCACCTGGGGGGCAAGATCGAGCTGCACAACAAGCAGCCGCTGCGCACGCGCGACGACCTCTCGATGGCCTACACCCCCGGCGTGGCCCGAGTCTGCCAGGCCATCGCCGAGGACCGCACGCGGGCCTTTCAGTACACGATCAAGCGCAACACGGTGGCCGTCGTGTCCGACGGCACCGCGGTCCTGGGGCTAGGCGACATCGGGCCCGAGGCGGCGATGCCGGTCATGGAGGGCAAGTGCATGCTGTTCAAGGAGTTCGGTGGCGTGGACGCCTTCCCGATCTGCCTGGACTCCAAGGATCCCGACGAGATCATCCGCGCGGTCACCCTCATCGCCCCGGCCTTCGGGGGCATCAACCTCGAGGACATCTCGGCCCCGCGCTGCTTCGAGATCGAGGCGCGCCTCCAGGCCTCGCTGGACATCCCGGTCTTCCACGACGACCAGCACGGCACCGCGGTGGTCGTCCTGGCCGCGCTCATCAACGCCTGCAAGCTGACCGGACGCCGCGTGGAGGACGTGCGGGTGGTGATCGTGGGGCTCGGCGCGGCGGGCATCGCGGTCGCGCGGATCCTCGTGGCGGCCGGGGTCACCGGGATCGTCGGCGCCGACTCGCGCGGCGCCCTGCACGTCGGGCGACCCGACTTCATCGACGGCTCGATGCCGCCGATGAAGCGCTGGTTCGCGCAGAGCACCAACTCCGAGCGCCGCGACGGCGGCCCGGCGCAGCTGCTGGAGGGCGCCGACCTGCTCATCGGGGTCTCCGGCGCCCGCGTCGTCCCCGCGGCCGCCCTGGCCGCGATGAACGACGACGCGATGGTCTTCGCCATGGCCAACCCCAACCCCGAGGTCTCGCCCGAGGACGCGGTGCCCTACGTACGGGTCATGGCCACCGGACGCTCGGACTACCCCAACCAGATCAACAACGTCCTGTGCTTCCCCGGGATCTTCCGCGGGGCGCTGGACGTGCGCGCCCCGCGGATCACCGAGGGGATGAAGATGGCGGCCGCCACAGCGATCGCCGGCATCGTGGCCGACGACGAGCTGCGCGAGGACTACGTGATCCCGTCGGTGTTCAACCGCGACGTCGCCGACGCCGTCGCGGGCGCGGTGGCCGAGCAGGCCAAGGTCAGCGGCGAGGCGACAGCCGAGCACGAGGTCGGCTTCGCGGCCACCGACGCCGAGCAGATCCGCGGCGGCTGAGCGGTCGCAGGCGGGTTAAAAGCGCCACGATCGTCGGGCTGGCGGCGACATCGCCACCGGCGTGCGCAGAGATCGGGGCCGCCGGCGCCGCCCCTCCGGCCCGCTAGGTCGACAATCACGGTGGTGTCGAGCAGGCCTAGCGCCATCAGGGGTCACCGCCGCGGCGTTGGTCACGGGCCCAAGCCATCTCCGTAGAGTCGGTCGAGATCGGTTGTTCGCCCCCGGAGGAGGTCTCTCGATGAACGTGACGGTCACAGGCGCGACCGGGCTGATCGGCTCCCGGCTCGTCGAGCGCCTGCGCGAGCGCGGCGACGGGGTCACGGTGCTCTCGCGCAGCCCTGAGCGCGCGCGGGACTCCCTGCACGCGGACGCGGCGCGGTGGGACCTCATGAGCGAGCCGGCGCCGAGCGAGGCGCTGAGGGGCCGCGACGCCGTGGTCCACCTGGCCGGCGAGCCCGTCGCCCAGCGCTGGAGCGACAAGGCCAAGCGGGCGATCCGGGACTCGCGGGTGATCGGGACCCGCCACCTGATCACCGGCCTGCGGGCGGCCGAGCCGCGCCCGGCGGTGCTGGTGAGCTCGAGCGCCGTCGGCTACTACGGGCCTCATGGCGACGAGCCGGTGGACGAGGGGACGCCGCCCGGGGACGACTTCCTGTCCCAGATCTGCGTCGAGTGGGAGCGCGAGGCGCACGCGGCGACCGAGCTGGGGATGCGCGTCGTCGAGGTCCGCACCGGCGTCGTGCTCGACAGCGCCGGCGGGGCGCTCAAGACCATGCTCACCCCGTTCAAGCTCGGCGTAGGGGGGCCTGTCGCCGGCGGCGGCCAGTACATGCCCTGGATCCACGTCGACGACGTGGTGGGGATCTACCTGGCGGCGCTGGACCAGGAGCGCTGGTCGGGTCCGATCAACGCCAGCGCCCCCGAGCCCGCGACCAACCGCGACTTCTCGCGGGCCCTGGGGCGCGCGCTGCACCGTCCGGCGATCGCCCCGGTCCCGGCGCTGGCCATCAAGGCCCTGTACGGCGAGATGGCGGAGGTCGTGACCCAGGGTCAGCGTGCGGTCCCCAAGCGCGCGCAGGAGCTGGGCTACTCCTTCGCCCACCCCGACTTGGACGAGGCGCTGCGCTCGGCGCTCGGGAGGTAGTCGCCGCGAGCACTTGCTCGGCCGGACGCTCCGGGGCGGCTCAGCTCGCCCCGCCGCCGCGCCGGCGGCGCCAGGCGCCCTCGGTCTTCCACCGCGACTCGGGCCGCGCCGGCCACACCAGCCACACGATCACGCCGACCACCGAGAGCAGCAGCCCGGTGGCCAGCCCGGCCTTCTCCCCGTAGCCCTTGCGCTGCGAGAGGTAGGAGGCGGCGATGCCCGAGGCCATCCACAGGTACAGCAGGTAGAGGGCCTTGACGCCGATGAGGGCGAGGACGGTCACGCGGGCTGGGGCCTCGGTCGGGACGGGGCGGTGGTCACGCGCCGGTGAATCCTGAGTCGGGACGGGCTCATCATGCTCCGAGGTAGGCCTTCTGGACCTCTTCGTTGCGCCGCAGCTCACCGGACTCGTCGGCCAGCACGACCTGGCCGGTGGCCAGCACGTAGCCGCGCGACGCGGCGCCCAACGCGTGGTTGGCGTTCTGCTCGACCAGGAGGATCGTCGTCCCCTGCTCGTTGATCTCGCGGATCGTGTCGTAGATGCGGTCGACGAGGATCGGGGCGATGCCCATCGAGGGCTCGTCGAGGAGCAGCAGCTTCGGCCGGGCCATCAGGGCCCTCCCGATGGCCAGCATCTGCTGCTCGCCGCCGGACATCGTCCCCGCCTTCTGGCGCTCGCGCTCGCGCAGGCGGGGGAAAAGCTCGAAGACCCGCTCGACGTCGTCGGCGTGGCTGTCACGGCGCAGGTAGGCGCCCATGTCGAGGTTCTCGCGCACGCTCATCCGGGGAAAGCAGCGACGGCCCTCGGGCGACTGGCAGATCCCCAGGCGGACGATCTCCTGAGGGGGCGTGGTCGAGATCTCCTCGCCCGAGAAACGGATCGAGCCGGTCCGGGGCGGGGTCAGCCCCGAGATCGAACGCAGGGTGGTCGACTTGCCGGCGCCGTTGGCTCCCAGCAGGGTGACGATCTCGCCCTCCTCCACGGTCAGCGAGATGCCCTGGAGGGCCTCGATGTTCCCGTAGAAGGTGTGGACGTCCTCGACCTCGAGCAGGGCCATGGCGATCAGTCTGCGCCCTGGGTGCCGAGATAGGCCTCGACCACCCGGGGGTCGCGGCGCACCTCATCGGGCTCGCCCTCGGCGATCTTCTCGCCGTGGTCGAGCACCGTGATCTGCTCGGAGACGTTCATCACGACCTGCATGTCGTGCTCGATCAGCAGGATCGTCAGGTTGCGCTCCTCGCGCAGGGTCTCCATGAACGTCGTGAGGCGGCTCGACTCCTGGGGGTTCATGCCGGCCGTGGGCTCGTCGAGCAGCAGCAGGGTCGGGGCGGAGGCCAGGGCGCGCGCGATCTCCACCCGGCGCTGGTCACCGTAGGAGAGGTTGATGGCCAGCTCGTCGAACACCCGCGGGCTCAGGCCCACGAACTCGAGCAGCTCGCGACCGCGCTCGCGCACCGTGCGCTCCTCCCTCATCACCCGCGGCGGACGCAGGATCGAGCCGATCAGGCCGGCCTTCATGCGGGCGTGCTGGCCCACCAAGACGTTCTCGAGCGCGCTCATGGTGGCGAACAGGCGGATGTTCTGGAAGGTGCGCGCGATGCCCAGCGCGGTGATCTTGTCGGGCCGCTTGGCGGTCACGTCGCGCCCGTCGAAGACGATCCGCCCCGTGGTCGGCTTGTAGAGCCCGGTCAGCATGTTGAAGAAGGTGGTCTTGCCCGCGCCGTTGGGGCCGATGATCGAGACGATCGAGTGACGGGGGATCGAGAAGTCGACGTCGCTGACCGCGACCAGCCCGCCGAAGGACTTCGAGATCCCGGTGGCCGCGAGCAGCGTTCCGTCCCGCTCCCCGGCCGTGCCGTCGCTCGCCGCCGCCTGGGCGGCGGTCGCGTCGCGAGCGCTCATGCCCGCGCCTCGACGAGCGCCTCGTCGGAGCCGACGCCCTCGGTCAGCTCGAGCCGGCGCCTTCGCTCGGGCATCAGGCCCTCGGGGCGCAGGACCATCATCAGCACGATGAGGAACCCGAAGATCCCGAACGACAGCGTGGTGAAGTCAAAGTTCAGGCCGAGCTTGTCGGGAATGTCGTTGAGCGCGGGGATCAGGTAGGTGTTGATGAACGAGAGCGCCACCGCTCCGACCACGCAGCCCCAGATCGAGCCCAGGCCGCCGAGGATGATCATGGCGAGGATGAAGATCGAGAAGCCGAACTGGAAGTTGTTGGCGTTGATCGACGTGTAGTAGGAGCCGATGAAGGCGCCCGACATCCCGCCCAGCGCGCCGCCGGTGGCATAGGCCAGCAGCTTGGTCTTGACCAGGGGCACGCCCATCGAAGAGGCGGCGACCTCGTCCTCGCGGATGGCGATCCACGCCCGCCCCAGGCGGGAGTCGCGCAGGCGGAAGTTGACGAAGAGCACGAAGGCGACCATCACCACCCCAAACCAGAAGTAGGGCCGCAGGTTGGTGGCGGAGTCGAACTGGGGCAGGAACCCCAGCGTGATGTCGTCGACCGGCGAGATGGCCTGGCGGCCGTTGGTCAGGAGGTAGTCGTTGGAGAACTTGATGTCGTCGCCGAAGAAGGCGAAGACCCGGATGATCTCACCGAAGGCCAGCGTGACGATCGCGATGTAGTCGCCACGCAGGCGCAGGGTGGGCAGCCCGATCAGCGTCCCCACGACCGCGCAGAGGACCACCGCGACCACGATGATCAACAGGAAGTTGAGGTGGATCCCGGCCAGCGTCGCCGGGAAGCCGTTGACCAGCAGGTGAAAGCCCTTGCCGCCGTTCACCCGCGCATAGAAGTCCGACGCCAGCCACCCCACCGCGTAAGAGCCGAAGGCGTAGAAGGCGACGTAGCCGAGGTCGAGCAGCCCAGCGAATCCGACGACGATGTTCAGCCCCAGGGCCATGACCACGTAGGCCAGGGCGAGCACCGCGTTGTTCATGAAATTGCCGGTCGGATCGAGGCCGAAGGGGAGCAGCGCGGTCAGCCCCAGCGCCACCACGGCGACGACCAGGTTGCCACGGCGGAGGTCGCGCAGCCTCGCGAGCCGGCTCATCCCGCCTCCCTCGTCTCCTCCCCCACCAGGCCCTGGGGGCGGAAGACCATGATCAGCACGAGATAGGCGAACACCACCGCGGGCGTCCACTGGGCGCCGATCCGGTTGTCGGAGATCTGCTGGAGGCAGCCGATGATCAGGCCGCCCAGGACGGCCCCCTTGAGGTTTCCGATCCCGCCCATGACCGCGGCGGTGAAAGCGATCAGCCCGGCCTGGAAGCCCGAGAAGTACCACAGCGTCGTCTGGTAGAGCGCGTAGACCAGGCTGGCCGCTCCGGCCATCAGCCCGCCCATGAGGAACGTGAAGGAGATCGTCGTGTCGACGTTGATGCCCATCAGGCGTGCCGCCTCCGGGTCCTGGGCGGTGGCCCGCATGGCCTTGCCGATGCGGGTGCGCGTGATGAAGAGGGTGAGCAGGAAGACGAGCGGGATGGTCACGGCCACGGCCAGCACGTCGCTGTTGTGGACCCGCACCCCAGCCACCGTGAAGAGGACGTGCTGGGAGTGGATGAGGTCCGGCACGCTGAACTGCGAGGAGCCGAACCAGAGGATGCCGACGTTCTGGAGGATGAACGAGAAGCCGACCGCGGTGATCAGCGGCGCCAGCTTGGGCGCGTTGCGCAGCGGGCGGTAGGCCACCCGCTCGATCATCACGTTGGTCGCGCCGCAGGCGATCATCGAGACGATCAGGCAGACGAGCAGCCCGCCGATCAGGCCGAGCGGGCCGGTGGCGAGCGTGAGGCCGAGCGTCCCGTACAGCGTGAACGCCACGAATGTGCCGATCATGAAGTTGTCGCCGTGGGCGAAGTTGATCAGCTCGATGATCCCGTAGACCAGCGTGTAGCCGAGCGCGATCAGCGCCCAGATCGCGCCGTTGGAGATCCCCTGCACCAGCAGGTCGGCGATCGGGACGAGGCCTCGACCGTGGACGAGGTCGATGATCGTGTAGAGGACCGGAAGGGCGACCAGCGCGATGATCAGCCCGTAGGTGGAGATCAGCCGCCGCAGGGTGTCGCCGCGCCGGCGAGCGACAGGCGGGGCGGCGGCGACGCTGGCGGCTTCCATGTCTGGCGAATCCTAGGACCGGGCGATCCGGGGACGGGCCGGTCCTGGCCCGTCCCCGGCGCCGGAGCGCCTGCTCAGCTCGAGCTGCCGCTCGGGATGAGCTTCTTGTCGGCCACGACCTTGCGCTGATAGGTCGGCTTGCCGTTCTTGACCGCGTAGAGCCCGTAGTCGGTCAACGTGGTGTCGCCGTTCTTGTCGATCGAGTAGGTGCCGAGGATGCTGTTGCGGTTCTTGGTCTGGAACAGCTGGCCGATCACGGCACTGCGGTCGTTGGCCTGCGCTCCGGCGCGCTTGAGCGCGTCGAGGGCCAGCGCCATCGTCTCGTATCCGTAGATCCCGTACGGGTCAGGAGCCGCGCCGTACTTCTTCTTGTAGGCGGCGATGACCGGCGCCGCCTTGGGCAGGTCCTTGAGGCCCAGGGTGGCCACCGTCGTCTTGGTGCGCGCGCCGACGTTGGCCGGGATGCCGCCCTTGGCCGGGTTGGTGAACGCCTCCTCGGAGACGCCATCGGGCCCGTAGAGCTTGCAGTTCGGGCAAGCTGCGGCGGCGTCCTTGAACACCTGGACGCCGTTCTCCCCGGTCACGCCGGACCAAAGGAAGCAGTCGCTCTTGATCCCGGCGGCGAGCGCCCGGTAGTTGGGAGCGGTCTTGTCGGTCCGCTGCTTGTCCTGCACCGCGATCCCGCCCGGCTTGGCCGAGAGCTCGACGTTGCGGGCCAGGCCCGCGCCGTAGGTCGTGCCGTCGTTCCACAGCGTGACCGACTTGCAGCCGTCGCTCTTCATCACCGAGACCAGCGCGGCGCCCTGAATGGTGTCGCGTGGGACCACGCGGGCGTAGGTGCGCTTGCCCGACGGGTAGTACTTCTGGGGCTCGCCCGGCTCTGAGCCCGGGTCGTTGGTGGTGAGGCCGACGTAGGTGTTGGCCGGGCTTATCTGCGGGATCCCCCCCTTGTTGAGGATGGGGATCGAGACCTTCGAGCCGCCGGAGTTGAACTCGCCGAGGTAGAAGATCGTCGTCTTGTCGCCGGCCGCCTGGCGAGCGTTCTGGCGCGTCTGGCCCTCGTCGGCGGTGCCCGGGTTCTGGGCCGTGGAGTCGTCGAGCGACTGGAGCTTGATCGTGAACTGCCCGAGCTTCCCGCCCGGGGCGAACTTGGCGAGCGCCAGCTTCTCCCCGTTGAGCACGGCGGTGGACTGCCCGCGCGAGGTGCCCTGGAAGGGCAGGCTGGAGTAGATGGTCAGGCTCTTGGCGGCGACCTTGCCGCCGGTGGCCCCTCCGCCTCCTCCCCCGCCGCAGGCCGCGAGGCCTACGACCAGGGCACAACAACTGCCGGTGGCTGCTGCGCTACGAAGTCGCAATGGATCTGATCCCCCCTCGGGATGTCGGAACTGCGCGATCCTAAGCCACCGCTCCGACGGCGCGCAATCACCGATGGAACCGGTGCATCGGGGGGGCGGCTGGCTCAGGCGCCCAGCGGGTCCAGCACGCGGTCGAAGACCAGCCGGCCGTCGCGGACCCGATAGGCCCCGTAGGTGCGGATCGTGGTGTCGCCTTGAGGGTCGATGGCGAAGGTGCCCAGCAGCGACGGGCGGGCACGGCCGGAGAAGAAGGCGTCGACCACCGACCGGCGGCGGTTGGCGTCGCGGCCGGCGCGGCGCATGGCCGAGAGCACGGCGCTCATGGCCGCGTAACCGTAGATCGCCGCGGGGTCGGGGGCCGAGCCGTAGACCGCGCGGAAGCGGCGCTCGAAGCGCCCAGCCGCCGCGGGCAGGACGCTCGGGGCGAGCATTGGCGCGGTGAGCCGCGCCCGCCCGGCCGCCGGGCCCAGCTGGGCGGCGAAGGCCTGCTGGGTCAGCGCGCTGGGAGCCAGCAGCAAGCTCCGCGGCGCCGCCCGGTGCACCGCGCGGAAGAGTCCGGCGACGCCGGCCTGGAGCTGCCCGACGTAAAGGAAGCCGTCGGCTCCCGACGCGGTCACGTCGGCGGCCAGCGAACGCGGATCGAGGCCCTGTGGCTCGACCCCCCGGCTTGCCACCACGCGCACGCCGCCCGGGATGGCGGCGCGGGCCACTCCCAGGGCGAGGCGGCCGCCGTAGAGCGAGTCGTCGTGGACGATGAACAGCCGGGAGACGCCGAGGTCCTGCATGTAGAAGACGAGCGCGGCCGCCTGCACGGCGTCGGAGGGCACGAGGCGAGCGAAGGTGCGCCGCCGGGTGGGGTAGTACTTGGCGGGCTCCCCCGGCGCGGCCACGCTGTGGCGGGTCAGGCCGGTCACGCCGTCCAGTGGGCTGACCGTGAGGATCCCCGGCTCGTTGAGGATGGGCACGGCGATGGCCGAGGCGCCCGAGTCCATCTCGCCGATGTAGGCGATGGTCTTCGGGTTGGCGGCGGCGCGCCGGGCGTTGGCCGAGACGAGGGCCGGGCTCCAGGTTCCCGTGACCGGGTCCGCGTCGCCCAACGCCACGTAGGTCAGCCGCCAGTCGCGGACCCTTCCCCCCGCCTCGCGCAGGGCCAGGCGCTCGGCGCGGACGATGTCGCGCCCGCGCGCTGCCTGGTAGCCGCTGAGCGGCTGGCTGGAGTAGATGGTCAGCCGGTGGCCGCGGATCGCCCCGGGGCGCGGCGAGTCGCCCCCGCAGCCGTCGGCGGCCAGGGCCGCCACCAGCGTCGCAACGAGGGTCCAGACGAGCGCGAGCCGATGTCGCGGAGCGATCATCAGTGGTTCGTGGGCTGAGTCCGGGCCGCGTTCGCCGGACGAGCCACTACCCGAAGAAGACCTCGGCCGTCTCGTAGAGCGCGGGATCGAGCAGCTTGGGCTCCCGCAACGCGTCCTCGAGGGCCACGGTCTCGATGCGCGGGCCGTGCAGCGCAACCATGGACCCGAACTCCTCGCGCGAGACGGCGTCGACCGCCGCCACCCCGAAGCGGGTGGCGAGGATCCGGTCGTAGGCCGTCGGGCTGCCCCCGCGCTGCACGTGGCCGAGGATCGTCATGCGACTCTCGAAGCCGGTGCGCCGCTCGATCTCGCCCTCCAGGGCGACGGCGATGCCGCCCAGGCGGGCGTGCCCGAAGGCGTCGGTGCGATGGCTCTCGGGCATGGTCAGGCCGCTGCCGGGCCGAGGCTGGGCGCCCTCGGCCACGACCACGATCGAGAACGTGCGCCCGCTGGCGTGGCGGCGCCGCAGGCGGCCGCACACCTCATCGATGTCGAACGGGCGCTCGGGCACGAGGATGGCGTCCGCCCCGCCGGCCATCCCGCTGTAGGTGGCGATCCAGCCGGCGTGGCGGCCCATGACCTCGAGGATCATCGCCCGGTGGTGGGACTCGGCCGTGGTGTGCAGGCGGTCGATCGCGTCGGTGGCGATCTGCACGGCGGTGTGGAAGCCGAAGGTGAAGTCGGTCTGGGCGAGGTCGTTGTCGATCGTCTTGGGCACCCCGACGACGGCGACCCCCTCCTGCGACAGGCGCAGCGCCACCCCGAGCGTGTCCTCTCCCCCGATGGCGATCAGCGCGTCGATGCGCTCGACGCCGAGGGTGCGGGTCACGTGCTCGGCGCTGCCGGGCTGGGCGTAGGGGTTGGTGCGCGACGTGCCGAGGATCGTGCCCCCGCGCGGCAGGATTCCCGCCGTGGTCTCGTGGGTGAGCTCGACCGAGTCGCCTTCGACCAGGCCGGCCCAGCCGTTGCGAAACCCGGTGACCACGTGCCTCTGGGCGTCGCAGCGGCGGACCACGGCCCGGATCACGGCGTTGAGGCCGGGGCAGTCGCCGCCCCCGGTGAGGATGCCGATCCGCGCCACGCCAGGCCCGGGCGGGCTACTCGTCCGGGCTGCGGCCGGGCAGGTTGGGAAGCACTACCCGCATGGTGGCGGCCACGATCACGATGGCCAGCGCCAGCAGGAACCAGTCGAACGACTTGGCGATCCCGCTGGCCCAGCCGACGATCCAGATGGACAGGGCCAGGACGGTGGCGACGAGGAGGCCCACGAGGGCCGCGATCCTAGCGGATGCCCGCGCCGCTCCCGAGGGCCTGGGCCATCGCCCCGACGAGCTCGCCGACCACCGCCGCCGGGTCGGGCGCTTCGTCGACGGCCCGGATCAGGCGGCTGGCCACGATCACCCCGGCGGCCCCGGCCGCCGCCGCCGCCTCGGCGTGCTCGGGGGTGGAGATCCCGAAGCCCACGGCCACCGGCACCTCGGTGTGGGCCTTGGCGCGGGCGAGCAGCGCGCCCAGCCCGGTGTCGACCGCCTCGCGCTCCCCGGTGGTGCCGGTGACCGCTACGGCGTAGAGGAACCCCCGCGCCTGGGCGCCGATGGCCATCAGGCGCTCTTCGGTGGTGGTCGGCGCGATCAGCGGGACCAGCGCCAGCCCCACCCGGTCGCAGTGGTCGAGCAGGGGCTCGGCCTCCTCGAGCGGCAGGTCGGGGACGATGAGCCCGCTGACGCCCGAGTCCGCCAGTGCGGCGGTGAAGCGCTGCGCCCCGCGCACGAGGATCGGGTTCGAGTAGCACATGAGCACCACGGGAACGCGCTGCGAGAGCGCGGCGGCGAGGGCGAGGGCGTCGTCGACGGTGGTTCCCTGCTCCAGCGCCCGCGTGGCCGCGGCGTGGATGACCGGACCGTCGGCCAGCGGATCGGAGAAGGGCACGCCGACCTCGACCAGGTCGGCCCCCGCGTCGACGTAGGCCTCGCCGATGGCTCGGGCGGCGCCCGCGTCGGGAAACCCGCCCATCACGTAGGGCATCAGCGCAGCGCGCTTGCCCCTGCCCGCGAAGGCGGCGGCGATGCGCTCGGTGCCCGTAGCCGTCCGGGCCGCGGGCTGGCTCACGTCCCGCGCGCCAGGACCTCAGCCAGGTCCTTGTCGCCGCGGCCCGAGAGGCAGACGACGTCCAGCTCGGAGAGCGTGTTGGCCAGCACGAAGGCCAGCGCGTGCGAGGACTCCAGGGCGGGGATGATGCCCTCAAGCTCGGCCACCCGGTGGAAGGCGCCGACCGCCTCCTCGTCGGTCATGGCGATGTAGCTGGCCCTCCCCGAGTCCCGCAGGTGGGCGTGCTGCGGTCCCGAGCCGGGGTAGTCCAGGCCGGCCGAGATCGAGTGGGCCTCGGCGATCTGGCCGTCGGCGTCCTGGATGATGGCCGAGAGCGAGCCGTGGAGGATCCCGGCCTGCCCGCCCGCGGTCAGCGGCGCGCCGTGCCGGCCGGACTCGATCCCCTCCCCCGCCGCCTCGACCCCGATGAGCTCGACCTCCTCGTCGGCGATGAAGGGGGCGAACATCCCGATGGCGTTGGAGCCCCCGCCGACGCACGCCACGACCCGTTGGGGCAGCCGCCCGGCCGCCCGCAGGACCTGCTCGCGGGTCTCGTCGCCGATCACCCGCTGGAGGTCTCGGACCAGCGCCGGGTAGGGCGCCGGGCCGACCGAGGAGCCGATGACGTAGTGGGTGTCAGCCACGTTGGAGACCCAGTCGCGGATGGCCGCCGAGACCGCCTCCTTGAGCGTGCGCGCGCCGGCCTCCACCGGGGCGACGGTGGCGCCGAGCAACCCCATGCGCTGCACGTTGGGCTCCTGGCGGCGCATGTCCTCGGTCCCCATGTAGACCACGCACTCGAGGTCGAGCAGCGCGCAGGCGGTGGCGGTGGCCACGCCGTGCTGGCCGGCCCCCGTCTCGGCGATGACCCGCCGCTTGCCCATCCGCCGCGCGAGCAGGGCCTGGCCGAGGGCGTTGTTGAGCTTGTGGGCGCCGGTGTGCAGGAGGTCCTCGCGCTTGAGGTAGACCGGGTGGCCGGCGACCTGCGAGAGCCGGCGCGCGAGGTAGAGCGGCGTGGGGCGGCCGGCGTAGTCGCGCAGCAGCCCGTCGAGCTCGGCCTGGAAGCCCGGGTCGGCGCGGGCGGCGCTCCAGCTCTGCTCGAGCTCGGCCAGGGCGGGCATCAGGGTCTCCGGCACGTACTGGCCGCCGTAGCGGCCGAAGCGGTGCTCGACGGAGGTGGTCGGCGCGGCGCCCATGCGCGTCAGACCGGCTGGGCGGCGCTGCCGGCGCCCGCGCTCGCCTCGGCGTCCCGGCCCGCGCCAACCGCGGAGAAGAAGGCGGCCAGCCGGTCGGGGTCCTTGCGCCCGGGCTGGGCCTCCACGCCGCTGGCCACGTCGACCGCGAAGGGACGGGTAGCCGCGACGGCCTCGCCCACGTTCTCGGCGCGCAGGCCGCCGCTGAGGACGACGGGGACGTCGCCGCGATGGGCCCGCACCAGCTCCCAGTCGAAGGGCGACCCCGTGCCGCCGCGCACGTCGCGTGCCCACGAGTCGAGCAGGTGGTAGTCGACGTGAAAGGGGGCGAGCCCCTGGAGGTCGGCGCGCGAGCGCACGCGCGCGGCCTTGATCACGCCGCAGCCCGTGCGCCTGGCCACCTGCGCGCAGTAGGCGGGGCCCTCCTCGCCGTGGAGCTGGAGCATGGTCAGCCCGGCGCGATCGGCCACGCCGACCACGCGATCGAGCGGCGCGTTGACGAACACACCGCACAGCTCGACGCGGCGGCGCAACGCGGCGGAGATACCCGCCGCGTCACCGACGCGACAGCGCCGCGCCGACCCCTCGTAGAAGATCATCCCCAGCGCCCAGGCGCCCAGCTCGACGGCCAGCTCGGCGTCGGCCAGGTTCGTCGTGCCGCAGATCTTGACGCGGGGAGGCGACTCGGTCACGCCCCTATCGTAGAGGCGGTCGCCAGCCCTACCACCGGCGGGCGCCCGCCAGCTCCCCTACTGGCTCGGCGCGCGCTCCGGCCGCTGACCCAGCGTGATGCTCACCGTCTTGGGCTGGCCGTCGCGCAGGACCTGGAGGCTGACCGACTGGCCGGGCTTGTGGTCGTTGACCACCGAGACCACGTCGTCCATGGTCGAGACCGGGCGGCCGTCGATTCGCTTGATCACGTCCCCGCCGAGCATGATGTCGGTGCCGTCGAGCGTGGCCTGGGCGCTACCGCCCCGCAGGCCGGCCTTGGCCGCCGGGCTGCCAGGGGCGACGGTCTGCACCAGCACGCCGCTGGTGGTGGCGAGGTTGAGGCTGTCCAGCGACTTGTCGACGGTCAGCCCGGTGATGCCGAGGTAGGCGCGGGTCACCCGGCCCGACTGGCGCAGCTGGGGGACGACCTTCTTGGCGGTGTTGATGGGCACTGCGAACCCAATGCCCACGTTGCCGTTGCCGCCTCCGCCGGTGGCGATCTGGGAGTTGATGCCGATCACTCGCCCGGTGGCGTCGATCAGCGGTCCGCCCGAGTTGCCGGGGTTGATGGCGGCGTCGGTCTGGATGACGTTGTCGATGCTGAAGCCGTTGGGCGCGTCGATGCGCCGCTGGAGGGCGGAGACCACGCCGGTGGTCAGTGTGCGGTCCAGGCCGAAGGGGTTGCCGATGGCGATCGTCGGGTCGCCCACCTGGACCGTGCTGGAGTCCCCGAGCTGCAGCGGCTTGAGCTGGAGTCCCGCGGGGTCGACCTTGAGCAGCGCCACGTCGGTCGAGGTGTCCTTGCCCACCACCCGCCCGTCCGCGGTCTTGTTGTCCTCGAACTGGACGGTGACCTTGGAGGCGCCCTCGATGACGTGGGCGTTGGTGAGGATGTAGCCCGACTTGTCGAGCACGAAGCCCGAGCCGGTGGCCAGGCCGCGCTGCTGCGACGGGCCGAAGCCGAAGGGGGAGTCGACCTGCTGGACGATCTGGGCCTTGACGTTGACCACGCCGGGGGCGTCACGCTTGTAGATGTCGCGCGGCGTCAGCCCCTTGGTCGACGAGGTGTCCGAGGCGGCACGGGTGAGCGGCGCCTGCTGGACGACCGTGGTCGTCCTCTGGGCGGGAGCCAGGCCGAGGACGATGAGGGTGGCGGCGACGACGGCACCGCCGAGGATCGCGGAGACCAGGGAGGAGCGGATGGAAGCCTTCATGGCTCGCCAGTCTGGTCGGCAGCCGTGAAGTGAAGCTAAAGGGTTGGGAGCGGGCGGTTGAGCGCGCGGGGGCCGGTCAGGCGTCGGCCTCGGTGCCCCGGCCGCTGAAGGCCCGGCAGGCGCCCTCGACGTCGTGTGCGCGCATCAGCGCCTCCCCCACCAGGACGGCGTCGACGCCCACGCGCTCGAGCTCGTCGAGCTGCTCGCGGGCGTTGAACCCCGACTCCGAGACCACCGCCTTGCCGGCGGGGACATCGGACAGAAGCTCGAACGTGCGCTCGACGTTCACCGACAGGTCGCCCAGGTTGCGGTTGTTGATCCCGATCACGCCGGCGTCGAGCTCGAGCGCGGTCTCGAGCTCCTCCTCGTCGTGGACCTCGACGAGGACGTCGAGGTCGAGCGACCTCGCCTCGGCGTAGAGCTGGCCCAGCTCGACGCGGCCGAGCGCGGCGACGATGAGCAGGATGGCGTCGGCGCCCGCCACCGCCGACTCGTAGAGCTGGTACGGGTCGACCATGAAATCCTTGCGCAGGATCGGCAGACCCGACGCCCGCCGCGCCTCGCGCAGGTCATCGAGCGAGCCGCCGAACTCGCGCTCTTCGGTGAGCACCGAGATCGCCGCCGCGCCCCCGCGCTCGAAGGCCTGCACGACCTCGGTGACGGCGAGGTCCTCGCGCAGGGCGCCGGCCGAGGGCGAGCGCCGCTTGTACTCGGCGATGACCGACAGCCCGGGGCGGATGACCGCCTCCGAGAACGGACGGTCCTCGGCGCGCCGGGCGAGCTCGCGCTCGAGCTGGGCCTGGGGGACCTCGCGGCGCCGGCGGTCGAGGTCCTGGCGGGTGGTCTCGACGATGCGCTCGAGGACGTTCATGCCGGCGCCAGCTCCCGCGTGCGGACGACGAAGCGCTCGAGGGCGGCCTCGGCCTGGCCGCCGTCGACCGCCGCTTCGGCGGCGTCGACCCCGGCGCGCAGCGTGGCGACGCGCCCACTGGCGTAGATCGCCGCGCCGGCGTTGAGCACCGCGACGTCGCGGCGGGGGCCCGGCTCGCCGGCGAAGATGGAGCGGGTGATCTGGGCGGTCTGCGCCGGGGTGCCCCCGGCGAGCTCGTCCTGGGCGGCCTGCGCCAGGCCGACGTCAGTGGCGTTCACCACGTAGCGGTCGAAGCTCGGCTGGGAGGTGTCACCAGTGCAGGAGACCTCGACGACATGGGTGCGCCCGGCGGTGCTCATCTCGTCCAGCCCGTCCTCGCTGGACACTCCCAACGCACGCTGCACCCCGAGGTGCCCGAGGGCGCCGGCCATGGTCTCCACGTAGGCCGGGTCCGACACGCCGATCAGCTGGCGCGTGGCGCCGGCGGGGTTGGTCAGCGGGCCGAGGAAGTTGAAGATCGTGCGCACCGCCAGCTCCCGGCGCACCGGCACCACGAAGCGGGTGGCCTGATGGTGGGCGGGCGCGAACATGAAGCCGAAGCCGGCGTCGCGGATGCACTCGGCGACCTGCGCGGGGCCGAGGTCGATGCGCGCTCCCAGCGCCTCGAGCACGTCGGCCGAGCCCGAGAGCCCGGTGGCCGAGCGGTTGCCGTGCTTGGCCACCGCGCAGCCGGCCCCCGCGGCGATCAGCGCCGCCGTGGTCGAGATGTTGAACGTCGTGCGCCCGCCCCCGGTGCCGGCGGTGTCGAGCAGGTCGTCGCGGCCGGTGCGCACCGGCGCCGCCAGCTCACGCATGGTGCGGGCCAGGCCGGCCAGCTCCTGCACGGTCTCACCCTTGGTGCGCAGGCCCACGAGGAAGCCGGCGATCTCGACCTCGGAGGCCTCGCCGGCCATGATCACGCCCAGCACCTCTCCGGCCTCGTCGGCGCTCAGGTCGCGCCCCGACGCCACGGCGTCGAGCGCGGCGGTGATCGTCGGGTGGGTCAGCCGGCCTGCCCCAGGAAGTTCGCCAGCAGCTCCCGACCGTGGTGGGTCAGGACCGACTCGGGATGGAACTGCACGCCCTCGGCCGGCAGATCGCGGTGGCGGATGGCCATGACAACCCCGCCGCCGAAGGCCGAGCGCTCGAAACAGGGTGGGAGGTCGGGATCGACGACCAGGGAGTGATAGCGGCCCACCGTGAGCGGGCTTTCGAGGCCGGCGAAGATCGTCCTGCCGTCGTGGTCGGCCACCGTGGCCTTGCCGTGGATGGGCTCGTGGCGCACCACGCGACCGCCGAAGGCCTGGGCCAGCGCCTGGTGGCCCAGGCACACCCCCAGCGTCGGCACGCCGGCCTGGGGGAAGCGGCGCATGACCTCGACCGAGACGCCCGCCTCGTTGGGGGTGCAGGGGCCAGGCGAGACGACGACCCGGTCGGGCCGCCGATCGAGCAGCTCGTCCACCACCGCGCGATCGTTGCGCACCACCTCGACCTCGGCTCCGAGCTCTCCCAGGTACTGGACGAGGTTGTAGGTGAACGAGTCGTAGTTGTCGACGACTAGTACTCGGGCCATCGCTCCCGCCTCCAGATCGTGGCGAGCGAACGGTCGAAGGTCAGCAGCTCGGCGTCGCGCTCCAAGGCGGTGGCGAGGGTGAAAGCGTCGGGCAGGCGGAGCGCTCGGTGTCGTGCACGCAGTGCCGCCGCGCGACGAGCGACTTCCCGGTCGACGACGATGATCTCAGCGCCCGCATCCCCGAGCATCCCCTCCACTCGCCAGTCCTGCTTGCGCCGGATCGCGCCAACGAGGCATTCCGAGTACGCAGACGCTCCGACGACGACCCTGTCTGCGGAATGCTGGCTCAGCAGGGCGACAGCGCTGGCGTGGTGGGCATCGCGAGGATCGAGCGCCCCGATGAGCAGGGCGGCATCGAGAGCTACCGTTCCCACTCGTCGCGCAGCTTCTCGAGATATCCCGGTGGGTAGGTGCCAGCGGGCATCGTCCCCGCCCAGCGCTTGACCCAGTTATCAGTCTGCTCCACTTCGAGGCGCCCGCGACCGTTCGAGCGGATCATCAGCTCGTCCCCGGGCGAGATCCCAGCCTCGCGGAGAACCTCGACCGGGATGGTGACCTGGTTCTTCCTTGAGAGCTTGGGCACAGTGATTCCTTTACTAAAAATGATTCAAGTAAAGGCTAGCAACCAGCCGCGCAAGCGGGCCACCTAGCCCCACCCGTCCTGCTCGACCGCCAGCTCGATCGCCCGCAGCACGCCGCGCGCCTTGGCCACGGACTCGCGGAACTCGTACTCGGGCTGGGCGTCGGCCACCGTGCCTCCGCCGGCCTGGACGTGGGCGACGCCGTCCTTGACCACCACCGTCCGGATGTGGATCGCGGTGTCGAGGTCGCCCGTGTAGGAGAGGTAGCCGACCGCGCCTCCGTACCCCCCCCGCTTTACCGGCTCGAGCTCGTCGATGATCTGCATCGCCCTGACCTTGGGCGCGCCGGACAGCGTGCCCGCGGGCAGCACGGCGCGCAGGGCGTCCACTGCGCCAACCTCCGGACGCAGGGTGCCGGTGACCGAGGAGACGATGTGCATGACATGGCTGTAGGTCTCCACGACCATGAAGTCCTCGACGTCGACCGAGCCGTACTCGCACACCCGGCCGAGGTCGTTGCGGCCCAGGTCGACCAGCATCACGTGCTCGGCGCGCTCCTTGGGATCCTCGAGCAGCTCGCCGGCGATGCGCCTGTCCTCCTCGGGGCTCGCCCCGCGCGGCCGGGTCCCGGCGATCGGGCGGGTGGAGGCGCGCCGTCCCTCGACGGTGAGCAGCGGCTCGGGGCTCGCGCCGGCGACCTGGAAGTCCTCGAAGTCCAGGAAGTACATGTAGGGGCTGGGGTTGACCGCGCGCAGCCCGCGGTAGATCGAAAAGGCCTCGACCGGCACCTGCGCCGACCAGCGCTGGGAGGGGACGACCTGGAAGGCATCGCCGGCGTGGACGTACTCGACGATGCGCGCGACCGTCGCCTCGAAGTCCGCCCGCGCCATGTTGCTGGTGAAGGCGGGCATCCTGCGCCCGTCGGCGACAGCGGCCGGGCGGGGCACCGGCCCGGCCAGGCGCTCGCGGACCTCGGCGATCGCCTCGTAGGCCGCGGCGGAGGAGCGCTCGACGTCGTCCTCGGCGTAGACGTTGGCCAGGATCGAGATCGTGTGCTTGAGGTGGTCGAAGACGACGAGCACGTCGGAGAGCATCAGGGCCATGTCGGGCAGGCCGAGGGGATCGGGGTTGGGTGGCCCCAGCGGCTCGACCGTGCGCACGAGGTCGTAGGCGAAGAAGCCGACGGCGCCGCCCGAGAAGGGCGGTAGCCCGGGCAGCGGCGCCTGGCGATGCCGGGCAACCTCGGCCGCCGCCAGCTCGTAGGGATCTCCCGGGTCGCCCAGCGACCAGCGGACCACGCTGCGGGGACGGAAGCCGATGAACGAGTAGCGCCCGACGCGCTGGCCCTGCTCGGCCGACTCAAGGAGGAAGGCCGGCCCGTCGCCTCTAAGCTTCAAAAAGGCGGAGACCGGCGTCTCGCAGTCGTCGATGAACGAGTGGCGCAGGGGCACCAGGTTGTGCCCCTCGGCCAGCGCCCGCGCCTCCTCGAGCCCGGGGGTGACCGCCGGCAGGGCGGGAGCGACGGCCATCAGGCGGCGGCGTCGCGGCGGCGCGCGTCGAGCACGGCCTCGGCGTCGGCCAGGGCCAAGCCGCGCGAGGCCAGCAGCACCGTGAGGTGGTACAGGACGTCGGCCGCCTCCTCGGCCAGGCGCTCGTCGGACTCGGCCGCCGCCGCCCGGGCGACCTCGTCGGCCTCCTCGCGCACCTTGTCGCCGGTGCGGGCGGGGTCGTCGAGCAGCGCGGTGGTGTAGGAGCCGCCGGGACGCTCGCGCCCGCGCTGGGCGACCGTTCGCTCCAGTTGCGGCAGCGCCTCGTGCGGCCCCCGCGCGGCGACCTCACCGCCATGGAAGCACGTGCGCTCGCCGGTGTGGCAGGCAGGGCCGGCAGGCTCGACCAACGCGAGCAGCGCGTCGGCGTCGCAGTCGTAGCGGATGGCCTTGACCGCCTGGACGTTCCCGCTGGTCGCGCCCTTGTGCCACAGCTCGCCGCGTGAGCGGCTCCAGAAGTGCATCTCGCCAGTGCGGCGCGTCGCCGCGAGGGCGTCGGCGTTCATGTAGGCCAGCGTCAGCACCTCGCCACTGCGCCAGTCCTGCACGACGCACGGAACCAGTCCGCGGTCGTCGAAGGCGATCTCGGCGTCGTCCATGGTCGCGCTGATTCTAGGTGGGGCCTCTGAGGCGCCGTGGTCGTCGCGGGCGTGGGACGCACGTCTGGCCGCGGCGGTGAGGCGGCAGTGGCAGAGTCCCGCCGCCATGGCCTCGCTCCTCGACCGCGACCTGATCTACGTCACCGGCAAGGGCGGGGTGGGCCGCTCGACGGTGTCCGCCGCCCTCGGCCTGGCCGCCGCCGCCCATGGAAGGCGCACGATCGTCTGCGAGGTGGCCGAGCAGGACCGCCTCTCGCGGCTCTTCGGGCGCAGGCCCCGGGCCGGTGACGAGGAGGGAGTGCTGGCCGATGGGCTGTGGGGCGTGTCGATCGATCCCCAGGCCGCCCTGCGGGAGTGGCTGTCGGTCCAGATGGGGTCGCGCCGCCTCAGCCGGCTGCTGTTCGAGTCCAACGCGTTCACCTACTTCGTCGCCGCCGCCCCCGGGGCGCGCGAGATGGCGACGATGTTCAAGGTGTGGGAGCTGGCGCAGGGCGAGCGCTGGGCGCGCGACGGCGCACGCTATGACCTCGTGGTCGTCGACGGGCCCGCCTCGGGCCACGGCCTCGGGATGCTGCGAACCCCGCAGACGTTCGGCGAGATCGCCCGGGTCGGCCCGATCCGCCGGCAGACCGACCGGGTCCACGCGCTGCTGGCCGACCCGGCCCGCACCGCCTACCTGGCCATCGCCCTGGCCGAGGAGATGCCGGTCAACGAGACGCTCGAGCTGGAGCGGGCGCTGCCGGACGCGGTCGGCGCCGGCCTGGAGGCGATCGTCGTCAACGGCGTCTATCCGCGCCGCTTCACCGAGGCCGAGGCGCGGCAGGCGGCGCAGGTCGCACAGGGCGACGGCGCCGTCGATCCCGGAGTGGCCCACGCCCTCGGCGCCGCGGGCGCCGAGCACCGCTGGGTCCGCGGGCAGCAGGCCCAGCTGCGCCGCCTACGCCGGTCGGCTCAGGCGCCCGTGGTGACGCTGCCCTTCCTCTTCACCGGAGAGCTGCGCACGCCCGAGCTCCAGCGCCTCGGGACGGAGCTCGAGCGCCGGCTGGACGGGCTTCCGACAGCAACGGGCTAGATCCCCAGCCGGTCGAGCAGCGCCTCGTCGGCCCGCCACCGCCGCCGGGTCTGGACCCGCAGCTCGAGGTGCACGGAGGCGTGGAGGCGGCGCTCGAGCGCGCGCCGCGCGGCCGTACCGATCGCCTTGATCATCCGTCCCTGGGCGCCGATGAGGATGCCCTTCTGGGACTCGGTCTCGACCCAGAGATGGGCTCGCACGGTCACGCGCTCGCCGCTGCGCTCGAGCTCGTCGACGCTGACCTCGACCGCGTGGGGCACCTCCTGGCGGGTGCGCGAGAGCACCTGCTCGCGCACCAACTCGGCCAGGGCAAGCTCCTCGGGCAGGTCCGAGCGCTGGCCGGCCGGGAAGTAGAACGGGCCGGGGGCGAGCAGGCTGACCAGGTGCTCGACCAGCGCGGGCACTCCAGTCCCCCGGCGCGCGGAGATCGGGAAGACCTCCGCCTCGGGGAGCAGCTGGGAGGCGGCCTGTAGGGCGGCCGCGGCGGCCGCTCGGTCCAGGCGGTCGAGCTTGTTGACGGCGAGGATCACGGGGCGCCCGGCCTCCCCCAGCGTGCGGGCGATGAAGCGGTCGCCCGGCCCGACCGACTGGGCGCCGTCGATGACCATGACGGCCGCGTCGCAGTCGCCCAGCTCGTGGGTCACGCGCTCGGCCATGCGCTCCGTCAGGGCGTCGCGCGGGCGCTGGACGCCCGGCAGGTCGACGAGCACGAGCTGCCAGTCCGGCCCCGTCGCCACCCCGCGGATGACGCGCCGGGTGGTCTGGGGCTTGTCGGAGACGATCGCCACCTTCTCGCCCACCACGACGTTGACCAGCGTCGACTTGCCGGCGTTGGGGCGGCCGGCGAGCGCAACGAAGCCGCTGCGGGTCGGGGGCTCCGGGCCGCTCATGCCACCGGCCGTGTGGGGCCTGCGCTGCCCCCGCTCATGGCGCCGGCCATCCGCCCCTCGCGCCTGCGCTGGCTCACTGCGCCGCCAGCCCCCAGCTGAGGATCTCGCGCTGGAGGGTCAGCATCTCTCCGTCGTCGCGCTCGTGGTCCATGCCCGTGAGGTGCAGCGCCCCGTGGACGACCGCCTCCCTCAGGTCGGTGGTGTGCTCGGGGCAGATGACGACGTCCCCCAGCTCGCGCGGCCCGGCGGCCTCGCCGAGCTCGTCGACCGAGAACGAGAGCACGTCGGTCGGGCGGTCGCGATCGCGGTGGCGGCGGTTGAGCTCCTGGATCCGCGCGGGCCAGACGAACTCGACGGCCACGTGGCCCGCCTCGATCCCAGCCGAGGCGAGCGCGTAGGAGCACAGCTCGACCACGTCGCCGGCCTCGATCTCCCCGCTGGCTCGCTCGACCGCTACGACCTCGACCTCGAGCTGGCCGTCCACCGCGGCCGGCTAGCCGGGGCGGCGCTGCGCCGGGCGCAGGGCGGGCCGCGCAGCCGCCGCGCGCTCGGCCCGCTCGGCGTGCCCGTCGTAGGCCTCGACGATGCGCTGCACGAGCTTGTGGCGCACGACGTCCTCACCGCCCAGGCGCACGAACGAGATGTCCTGAACGTCCTCGAGGATGTCGCCGACGACGATCAGGCCCGAGCGCTGCTCGCCCGGCAGGTCGATCTGGGTGACGTCGCCGGTAACGACGATCTTCGAGTTGAAGCCCAGCCGGGTGAGGAACATCTTCATCTGCTCGGGGCTGGTGTTCTGCGCCTCGTCGAGGATCACGAACGAGTCGTTGAGCGTGTTATGCGTGACGAGGAAGTCCTCGGTCAGGTAGAGGGAGTCGGCGGCTGCGACTTGGATGCAGACGGTCTCGGCGTCGCCCGCCGGCTCGATCGCCTCCACGTACCGCATCGGACGACCCCCGCCATAGGTTCGATAACGCGCCCGCTTGCGCTCGAGCCGGAACGGCTCGATCCCGCTCGGCAGCCGGATGTCCAGGACGAACTCGTCCGAGCGGTGACGCACCGCTCTGCCGTTGGCCCGTCCGGGAGCTCGCCCCAACGCGGCGCGCGTGCCCGAGTAGGCCACGCCCCCAAGCGAGCGAACCAGAAACGTGACGTCGTCCCGAAGGCGCCCGGAGCACGTCGAGTACTGGATTCGACACGTACGCTCGTGCTGTGTGA
>JBBPZM010000014.1:0-29967 GCA_038199035.1 Solirubrobacterales bacterium
AAGCTCGCCCTCGCCGTCGAGCGCCAGACCACCGCTCACACCATCATCGACACACCCGCGCCGGAGGTCGCCGCTTCGACCGTCTGACAGAATTCACACCAGAGACCGCCACCGAACTTCCACGGCGAGCGGGACATCCTCCAAACCTACACGGACAAGGCGCCAGAACGAGTGCCCTGACGCACAACTGAGCGCGGCTACCTGGACTGGAATTAGAGCCCGAGCATACGATGAAGCCGGGCGATGGAGGCTCTAGTTTCCGGGTTCAAAAGCCGTCCAGTCGTCCCGATTTTCAGGTTGCTTGCTTGACCTCGATCGCTGGCTCGGAGAGCGTGCAGGCGGCTATTGCTCGTCGTCCAGCGCACGCGCGCAGGAGTCGGCAGCCGAGGCGCTCGCTCCCGTTGAACGCGGGCGTGGTGTGATGTGCGATTAGCTTGAAGCCATGCTGATCTACTCGATGAGCGTCTCTGTGGACGGCTTTATCGCCGACCGCGAGGGCGAGTTCGGGTGGTCGGTCCCCAGCGACGAGCTGTTTGGTTTCCACCTCGCGCAGGTAGGCGAGCTCGGCGGCTATCTGTTGGGCCGCAGGCTCTACGAGACGATGCTGGTGTGGGAGACGGATCCGTCAATGCGCCACGACGAGCTCAGCACCGCGTTCGCCGACGTCTGGTGCGCGATCCCGAAGGTCGTCTTCAGCCGCACGCTCGCCAGCGTTCAGGGCAACGCGCGGCTCGCCGAGGCGTCGGTGGTCGAGGAGGCCGCTGCGGCGCTCGACGCGACCGACAAGGACGTCTCGATCGGCGGCGCCTGCCTGGCCGCGGCAGCGATCGAGCTCGGCCTCGTCGACGAGCTGCGCATGTTCCGCAGTCCGGTCGTCGTCGGTGGCGGCACGCCGTTCCTGCCGCCGGTCACCGAACACGTCGCGCTGGACCTGGTCGAGACCAGGACGTTCGGCTCGCGCGTGATCTACGAGCGCTACGGGCGCGCTCGCGATGACTTGGACTAGATGGTCGATTCCTTATAGGCCGGGCGAGGGCTGGTTAGGGGAGCTGTCGAAGCAGGCGGTGTTCTGTTGCACCGTCGACCGCGTGGAGGTGGCCATCGTGCCCGCCTGCCACGACTCGCTCCTGATCGGACTCTACGTCCTGGCTGACGAGTGTTGGACTGCCCCGGTGATCGGCAGTTCTTGGCCTGGGCGCGCTGGCGGCTTGGACACCTGTTTCCGTATCTGCCCAAGCAGCCGGGCTACAACAAGCGCATCCGTGCGCTCGCGCCGCAGGTCGCCAGGTTGCTGAACTTGTTGATCTTCGAGTCCACCTCGATCCACGATGAGCAGCGTCGTCCGGCGACACCGCGGTCAATCGCGGCCGCGATACATCGCTTGAGCCTTGCCCGCGCTCAGCGCGACAGCGTACGATGGAGCCGGCGGATCACATCAGCTGTTTGATGGTTCAAAAGCCGTCCAGTCGTCCCAACTGAGCAGGCAAGCATTCGGGCTTAGGTGGACGGCTGAAGTCGGACGTCGGCTCGCTCGGCGACTCGTGTCGCTATCACGCGAGGCTGTTCGACAGACCGCAGAACCGACCGGGCGGGCCGCTTCGTCTGACAGCCGGAAGCATCGGGATCGGCTTGCGTCAAGCTGCGGACGGCGGAGCCGGAGTCAGCCCGTGGCGTCGCATGACGTCGCCGATCCGCGCGAGGTCGGGTGGCCCACCGCCGGAATCGACGAATACAGCGGCGATCTCGTAGAAGTAGTCGGGGCCGAGCACCCCGGGCGCGACGATCGCGAGCGCCTTCGCGTCGAGTTCGCCGCGGTTGTCGAAATGATGGATCGCGCCGCGCGGTATGCACAGCGCCTCCCCCGGAGCCACCTCCACTGCCGCGTCTTCGACCGTCCAGGTGGAAACGCCCTCGAGGCCGTAGATCGTCTCCTCGAAGCTGTCGTGGCTATGCGGGGCCGGCATCTTGCCGCGGGCAGCGATTTCCACCTCGAACACCGCCACACTTTCATCCGAGTCGGCGCCCTCGACCAGGAAGCGAACGGTCGTGTCGCCGAGGCGGATCAACTCGCCTTTCATTGCGGCAGATCCTACGGCGCATAGAGCTTCAAGGACCAGACTCTTCTCCGGTATGCGGATCCAAGTGTCGCGGTCCCCACGGAGGACCTCTTGGCCTGGACCGAATATGTCCGTTTGGCCGATCAGGTCGAGACCAAGATTTCCCTAGGCTCCGGGGCGGTCTCGCTGCATAGCTTTGGCGGGTTGGACTAGCCGTCGTGGCGCAGCGTACGATGGAGCCGGGCGATCAAGGCTCTAGTTTCCGGGTTCAAAAGCCGTCCAGTCGTCCCGACTGAGCTTGCTTGCTTGCTTGGACTTCGTTCGCGGCTCGGAGAGCCTTGCGGCGCCGCGCTCCTCTTCGTCCAACGCGAGCATCGGGCCAGCGCTTTCCTTACTCCGGCTCGAGCCGACCGACTCCACGCTCGCGGGCGCCGATCCGATCGACGGCCGTCCGGGCCTGCGGAAGGGTCACGGAGACGTCGTAACCCGCCTCCGCCTTCCGCCGGTCGGGCCGAATCGGCTAGCGTCGCCGTGCACTGCGAAATGAGGTGGTAAGGACGGCGAGCATGGAGTCCAAGGCGATCGACCCGGTCGATTTCCGCGAGGCGCAGCAGAAGCAGTGGGACTCCGCTGCGGTGGGATGGAAGGAGTGGAGCGAGTTCACCGACAGCGCCGCCGGGCATATCAGCGAGCGGCTGGTGGAGCTCGCCGACGTGCAGCCGGGGAGCCGGGTCCTGGACGTCGCCGCCGGCTATGGCGAGCCGGCGCTGACCGCCGCGCGTAAGGCCGGCCCGAAGGGGCGCGTTGTGGCCACGGACATCTCCGCCGAGATGCTCGCGTTCGGGCGTGAACGCGCGGCGGCGGCCGGCTTGGGCAGCGTCGAGTTTATGGAGTCGGACGCCTCCAGCCTCGATTTTCCGCACGCGAGCTTCGACGCCGCCGTCTCGCGCTGGGGAGTCATCTTCGAGCCTGACGCGGAGGCCGCCGCGGGGCGCACCCGAGGCTTCCTGAAGCCGGGCGCGCGCATGGCGATCAGCTCGTGGGGCGAGCCCGATCAGGTCCCCTTCCTCTCGATTCCGATGAGGACGACGATGGAGCGGCTGGACTTGTCCCCGCCGCCGCCCGGAACGCCCGGGCCCCTCTCCCGGCCCACCCCCGCTGCCGTCGCTGCGTTGCTCGAAGGAGGCGGGTTCTCGAACGTCGCCGTGGAACAAGACGAGGTCACCTTCGAGTTCGACTCTCCGGAGCACTTCACCGCCTATATACGGGCGATCGCCGCACCGATCCGTTCGATGATCGAGCAGCATGCAGGCGACGCCCAGGAAGAGGCCTGGGACGAGATCACGCAGGCCGCAGCGGATGCGGGGGGTGGCTCGAAGCCGCTGCGCCTCTCGAACGTGGTGCTGCTCGGCTCGGCCACCGCCTAAGGAGAGCTGACCAGCGCCTGGAGCGCGGCTTCCCGACCGTGAGCCTCAAGATCGTCGCCTGTCTTGCCCAAGGCGTCATGCACGTGGTGGCCCTCCAAGCAGGAGGGTGTCGATGAGCAGGAGGATGGCGACGGCGAGGACGACGAGCGCGAAGCCTTGCCCGAGTGCCCTTTCTGGCAGGCGTCGCTCGAGGGCGGTGCCGGCGAGCGCCCCCATCCCGGTGGCGCCGGCGAGTGTGGAGGTGATCGCCCAGTCGAGTTGTGCTCCTGTGAGGAGGTGGCTACCGAGGGCGGCTATGGCGGTGATCGTGATGACGACCAGCGAGGTGCCCACGGCCTGGCGGAACTGCACCCCGAGCCAGATAGTGAGCACGGGGATGATGAGGAAGCCGCCGCCGACGCCAAAGAACCCGGTGAGGCCGCCGACTCCGAGGCCGGCGATGGCGGTCCTTGCTCGTGGTGTCGGCGGACATCCGGCCTGTTCATCGTCGGGGTCCCTGGCGGCGCGCTGCCAGGTCGCTGCTGCTGCGATCAGCATCACAGGCACGAACGTGAGGATGAGGAGGCGGGGATCGACCAGGTTGCGCGAGGGTTCCCAGGAGTGAGCCGGCGGCGGCTGGGGCGGCGAATGCGAGGGCGATTCGCCAGCAGACCTGACGGTCGTTGGTTCTGGCGCCTGCGCCGATGGCAGCGGCGAGGGCGACGACGATCAGCGAAGCTGTTGTCGCGGGTCCGACGCCCTCTCCGAGTATGTACACGAGAACGGGGAGGGCCAGGATGGCGCCGCCTCCCCCCACGGCGCCCACTACAAGGCCAATCAGCAGGCCGAAGGGAACGGCTAACAGCATGCTGGCCACCACCCGGGGGCGCCTTGTAGAGAGCCGCCGGGTCTAGCCGGTGGCTTGTGGCGTGTTGGCCGCGACCGGGTCGCCCTGCTCGAGTGCGACGCCGAGGCGGCCGAGCTTGGGCACGCCGCCGTCGGTCACGTGAATGACTTCCTTGGCCCCGTGGCGCTGCACGAGGCTGGCGGCGACGCCGGCGCGTTGTCCTGACGCGCACATCACGGCCACCGGGCGCTCCGGATCCAGGTCGTCGGGGAGGGCGTCGATGTCGTGCCAGGGCTCGAACAGCGAGTCCGGGACGTGGCCGGCTCGCCATTCGCCGCGTTCGCGCACGTCGAGCAGCTGCAGGTCGTCGGTGCCCAGACGCTCCTTGAGCCGCTCAAGTTCGAGGCGCTGGATGCGGTCGACGGGGCGCTTCTCCTGGCGCCAGCTGGTGAAGCCGCCGGCCAGGTAGCCGCCGATGTTGCCAAGCCCGACCGAGAGGGCGAGCCTGGCGGCGTCGCGGGCGTCCTCGTTGTCGCGTCCGACCAGGACGATCGGCTGGTCGTGGCGAGCCAGCCACGCCAGGCGGGTGCCGAACCCGGCTTGCACCGCCGGGATGGAGACGGCTCCGGGGATGTGGGCTTCGTCGAACTGCAGATCGGTGCGCACGTCCACGACCAGGGCGCCTTGGTTGCGGTTGAGTTCGACTTGGCGAGGGGTGAGCGGCATCGCTTCGACCCCTTCGGTGACCAGGTCGCCTGTGTTGATCTCGATGATCGCCTTGAAGTTCGGTGGCTGAGGCCCGAGCTTGGCGGTTGCCTGCTCGACGAAGCGGTCCTCTTCCTCGATCTGCAGGAGCGGGTTGTGGCGGCGTTCGAACCCCAGCGTGGAGGAAACCTTCATGTCCATCCCCGGCCCACCGCAAAGCGAGCCACCGAGGTGTCCGGGCCAGATTTCGGTTTCGGGGGGCAGCGTGAGCAGGCGATCGCGCAGCGACTGGAAGATGGCCCGCGCGCCGTCCTCCTTGTCGATGGCCAGGTCGGGACGAGCGACGTCGTTGACGAACAGGCTGTCACCGGTCAGCAGTGCCCATGGCTCCTCCCCCCGGGAAGTGTCGATGAGGGCAAAGACCGTGTGTTCGGGGCGGTGGCCCGGGGTGTGGACTGCGCGTACGCGAACCGAGCCAAGCTCGAGCTCCCAGCCGTCGTCGAAAGGCTCGTGGTCATAGCTCGGCTTGGCATCCCGGAGAATGTGGATCTTTGCTCCCGTCGCCGCGGCGAGGCGACCGTGGCCCGAAACGTGATCGGCATGGTTGTGAGTCTCGAGGATGTGCTCGATCGAGACGCCCATGTAGTGGGCTAGTTCGAGGTACTCGTGGATCTCGAATTTGGGATCCACGACCGCCGCCACCCCCGCGGTCTCGTCGCCGATCAGGTAGGACGCGCAGCCGAGATCATCGTGGGTTACCTGGCGGAAGATCATCGCGTCTCCTCATTCGAACTCAGTAGTGCTGGGCGGTCGAGCAGCGCGCCCAGTCGCTCAAGGTCGTCTCGCAAGGCGCCGCAGACCAAGTCGCAGACCTCAAGGACGACCGGATCGCTGATCCAGTAAATGACGCTCGTCCCCTGCTTACGACGGGCGACGACCTTCGCTGCAAACAGCACCCCCAGGTGCTTGGAGACCGTGCCGTGACGGGCGCCGACCGCCTCGGCCACCGCCCCGACCGAGGCCTCCTCTTGCAAGCGCAACGCGTCGAGGATCCGCAACCGCATCGGATCAGCCAAGGCCGCAAAGCGCCCGGCGATCAGATCGGCCACCTCCGCGGACAGGGCATGCGCCCCCTCGCTGGCTTCCATCGCGGTTATACTACTCTCCCGCGGAACAGCGTCAAAGCAGCGCTCTGACGTCGCCCGCTTCTACGAAGGGATGCGGCTCGTTGAACCTTCGGCCCCGTGTCGGCTCGTGCCTTAGGTGGTTGGCAGCTCGGCGGCCAGGTCGTTTACCCGTCGCTGGATTTCGTCCCGCGTGCCCCGGACCGCTTCGATCGGTTGGCCCTCGGGGTCTGGCAGGTCCCAGTCGAGGTAGCGCTTGCCGGGAATGAATGGGCATTCGTCGCCGCAGCCCATCGTCACCACGACGTCCGCCCACTCCGCGTCCCCGCGGCTGAGCTTCCGCGGGACCTTTCCTCCCAGATCCACCCCGACCTCGGCCATCGCCTCCACCACTTCGGGGTGGACGCGTTCGGCGGGCTGGGTGCCGGCGGAGCGGGCCTCATGCTGACCGGGCGCGATCCGGGCAAAGAGCGCCTCACTCATCTGTGAGCGACCGGCGTTGTGCAGGCAGACGAAGAGCACGCGGGCCATCTAGCCACCTTCATGCCTCGCGTGTCCGCCCCGGACTAGCTGGTAGGCGAGAGCGCCGAGGGTCGCCCCGAGAATCGGGCCGGCGACGTAGACCCAAAACGCGTGCCACTCGCCGGCCACCAGCGCTGGACCCAACGAACGGGCCGGGTTCATCGACGCGCCCGTGATCGGGCCGCCAAAGAGGGCAGCGAGTCCGATCGTGCCGCCGATCGCAATCGCTGCCGAGGCGCCCACCGCCCGGGTGTCGGTGGCCACGGCCATGATCACGAACATCAAGAGGGCGGTCATCACCAGCTCGTAGACGAAGGCCCTCCCGGCCGCGACCGAGGGGACCGTCGCGCCGAGCTGCGCTGGTTGGTCCGGCCAGATCGCGAGCAGCACCAGAGCCGCCAGCGTCGCCCCGATCACCTGGGCGGCGACGTAGGCCGCGGCATCGCGCGGCCGGAAGTGCCGAGTCAGGGTGAACGCGATCGTCACCGCCGGGTTGATGTGGGCGCCGGAGAGGTGGCCGGTGGCGTAGATCATCACCATGATCACCAGCCCGAAGACGAGCCCGATACCCACCCCGCTGAGGGCGTCGGGGTGCTGGGCGCTCGCGATAACCGCCCCGCAGCCGGCGAACACCAAGACGAAGGCGGCGAATCCTTCGGCCGCGGCGCGGCGGGATAGGGCGAGGTCGGGGTCCATGTCCTAAGCCTATGGATTGACAGCCGTCGCTTCAATCGATAGACGTATATCGATGCCGGTCGAGCTCCAGCTGACCCCGAAGCGGAAGCGGCCGGCCGGTGAGCCATGCTGTGAGCCGGTCGTTTACCCCGACGTCGAGCGGACCGAGGCCGAGCGCCTCGCCACTGTGGCCAAGGCGCTGGCCGACCCGATCCGCCTACAGCTAGTCGACGTGTTGCGCAAGCACGCTGGCAGGGTCTGCGTCTGCGAGCTGGTGCCCCTATTCGAGCAATCCCAGCCGACCATCTCCCACCACCTCAAGGTCCTGCGCGCCGCGGGCATCGTCGATTCCGAGCGCCGCGGCCTATGGGCCTACTACTACGTGCTCCCCGACGCCCTCAAGGAGATCTCCCAATGGCTGTCAGAGACCCATCTCGCCCTGGCCGTCACCAACGTCCAAGCCGGCTGATCAACTTTCGGGTTTCCGGGCTCAAAGGCGTCTAATCGCCCCGACTAGGTGAGCAGGACTTGGCGGCCGGCGGCCGCTTCTCGGCGGTTCGAGTCCTGCGGTTTCAGGTCACAGCGACACCGGACCCGGCTCCAGTACCGCCGGGTCGTGTCCCGGGAGAACGACGGCGCCGGCATCGCGCAGGGCGCGCAGACGGTTTGCCGACGCGGCCTGGGCGACGAAGTCGTCGCCGAAGACCGGGAACCGGTGGTCGTCCAAGCCCGACGCGAAGTGGACGACGTCGCCACCGAGGACCAGTCGCTCGCCCACGCAAACCGACTGGTGGCCAGGAGTATGGCCAGGTGTCAGCAGCAGCCGGATCGATCCATCGCCGAGCAAGTCGTGGTCGCCGTCGATGAGCGTGATCTGCCGGCTGACTGCCTCGTAGTCGACGGGCAGGTAGAAGTTCTTGTCGACCGCGGCCGCGTCGTGGGCCGCATCCCATTCGCGGCGCTGAACGACGATGGGAACCGAGGACGACAGCAGCGTCAGTCCTCCGGCGTGATCGAAGTGGAGGTGCGTCAGCACCACCTTGGTGATCGTGGCGACGTCGACCTGCTCGCTGAGGCTCTTGTCGAGCTCGAGCTGAAATAGGCCGAGCGCGTCGGGCCTGCCGTAGTGCCGCGCAGGGTCGTCGGCCGCCGCGGGGTGGAGACCGGTGTCGATGAGGATCCGCTCCTCCGCCGTCTCGATGACGTATGCCGGGATGGGGAAGCGGATCTGCCGGTCGAGGTCGTCGTCGCGGCGCCATATGCCGGCGGCTGCCGTGAGCCACCCCACGTTCAACCTCTCTACCTTCACGACTGGACCGTAGCTCCGGCGTTGGTACGAGCTACGACGCGGTCGGTACGGTTTGCGACATGCGTGTCGGAGTCGTCGCGGTACACGGCTGCTTTGACTCCGGCCTCACCGGCCTGCTGGACGTGTTTCGTACGGCGGAGCGCCTTCGCGCGATGGTCGATCGCTCAATCGACCCGGTCGAGGTCCGAACCATCGGCAGCGCGACGGAGGTCACCACCGCGGGCGGGCTCACCCTGGCCATGGATCACGTCGTCGGCGACGAGAGCGCGCTCGCCGAGCTGGACGTGTTGATCGTGCCGGGTATCGGCGTGGCGACGCCGGCGTCGCTCGCGCAGGCGCTTGCATCGACCGACATCCGGCGCCTGCGCAGCTGGCTGGCGCCGGCCGGTGACCAAGTCATGCTCGCGGCCGCCTGCACGGGCACTTTCGTGCTCGCTGACGCTGGCGTGCTCGATGATCGCGCGGCGACAACGTGTTGGTGGCTGGCCGGGGAGTTCCAGCAGCTCTATCCACGGGTCCAGCTGGACATGTCGCGCATGGTCATCCACAGCGGCCCGATCACCACGGCCGGCGCGGCGTTCGCCCACATCGACCTCGGCATGAGCCTCGTCTCTCGCGCCAGCCCGCAGCTGGCCGATGCGGTCGCCCGCTTCCTGCTCGTCGACGAGCGCCCGGCGATCAGCGTCGAAGCCGCGGTCAATCACCTTGCCACCACCGACGCGCTGGTGACCGAGTTCGAGGACTGGGTGCGCGAGCACCTCGATGGCGGCGACCTCAACATCGGCGCCGCGGCCGCCGCGATCGCCACCTCCCGTCGAACGCTTGAGCGACACTGCCGCACGCGGACCGGCCTGAGCCCTCACGATCTGGTCAAACGCTTGCGGGTCGAGCGGGCCACCCACCTGCGGCGGACGACCGGCCTAAGCTTTGACCAGATCGCCCCGATGGTCGGCTATCAGAACGGCTCGACGCTGCGGGGGCTGCTGCGCCGCCAACTCACGCGAGAGCCGGGCACCCTGTGACCAACGCTATGGATGAAACGCGGCGGAACCGACGAGTAGGCTCGCTGATCGCTCGCGCGACCGTGGCCGCGGTGGCCGTCCTTGCGCTTGGCGGGCCGCAACCTGCCGTTGCCGGGGTCGCCGGAGCCGCGCCCGGCCGGCCCCGCCAGCCGACCCTGCGGCCCGTGGAGGGCATCACCGCCTTCGTCGGGCGCCTGCAGGCCGCGATGACCGCGCTGCGCGCCGGCGACTGCCCGGCGGTCAAGCGCTTCGCCGACTCGTCGGCCTTCTTCCTCCCATGCACGGATGAGGGCCGGGCGCGGTATGCCGACTTCGCGGTGATCGGGTACCGCCAGTTCGCCACCGGCGCCGTCATCCGCTTCTCGAGCTCAAGCCCCACCTTTCCCGGGGGCGGCGTGATCGGGCTCGTCCTCGACGACAGCCGTCGCTTCGTCAACGTCCTCACCGGCCGTCCGCGCGCCGACGAGTTCTCGTCACCGACGGCGCGCGCCCGCTTCCTGTTCGACCGCACCGCCAGCCTGTTCGTCCGCTCCCTGCTCACCCGCGCCTGCGACCTCTACTTCACCACCGGCTACACGTTCTCGCTGACCAAGCCGGTTGCCTGCCGCCACGAGTTCTCCCCTCCGAGCGAGCGGGTCCGTCAGCTCGCCGCCGACCCGCACGCCCGGCCGATCCGAATCGGCGGCACGCAGACCTACCAGTTCTACCGGCTCTACACCGCCGGCCACTACCGCACGCTCGTCGTGGGCCGGGTGGGAAGGGGCACGGGGTCACACTCCCTCTACATCTCCGACACGGGGCTCGTCTACTGAACGCTGCCCCCCCAGCCCTTCTAGCCGAGCAGGATCTGCCCCAGCAGGAAGAGGTTCAGGGCGATGATCAGGGCGGCCACCACGGCGGCGACCAGCGTGGTGGCGCGGCGGTTGACCAGAGCGCCCATGACGTCGGCCCGACGCGTTAGGAGCACCAGGGGGACGAGGGCGAAGGGGATCCCAAAGGACAGCACTACCTGGCTGAGGACCAGCGAACGCGTGGGGTCGAGCCCGAGGGCCAGCACGACGAGCGCCGGCGTCATCGTGGCCAGCCGGCGCAGGACGAGGGGAATGGTGCGCCGGATGAAGCCCTGCATGACCACCTGGCCGGCGTAGGTCCCGACGCTGGACGAGGCGAAGCCCGACGCCAGCAGCGCCAGGGCGAAGGCCAGCGCCGCTCCGGGTCCGATCAGGGCGCGGAAGCCGGCGTGGGCGCCTTCGATGGTCTCGACCCCCGTGCGGCCCGAGGCATGGAAGAGGGAGGCGGCGATGATCAGCATCGACAGGTTGATGACGCCGGCGACGCCCATGGCGATGGTCACGTCCAGCCGCTGGAAGCGCAGCAGCCGGCGGCGCTCGTCGTCGTCGCGCGCAGGCACCCGCCGCTGCGTCAGCGCCGAATGCAGGTAGATGACGTGGGGCATCACGGTCGCCCCGAGGATGCCGGTGGCCAGCAGCACCGAGCCGGTCCCGGCGAAGCCGGGGATGAAGCCGCGGGCCACCGCCCCGGCGTCGGCGCCGATGCGAAGCGCGTCGTAGAGGAACCCCAGCAGGATCACCCCGAGCGCACCGCCGATTACCAGCTCGAAGCGGCGGTAGCCGCGCCGCTGCAGGGAGAGGATGGCGAAGGCGACGGCCGCGGTGATCAGGCCCGCGGCGAACAGGGGAACGCCGAAGAGCAGGTTGAGGGCGATCGCCGCTCCGATGAACTCCGCCAGGTCGGTGGCCATGGCGATCAGCTCCGCCTGGAGCCACAGCGCCCACGAGACCGGCGCCGGGAAGTGCTCGCGACAGAGCTCGGGCAGGTTGCGCCCCGTGGCGATGCCGATCTTGGCCGACAGGTTCTGGATCAGCATGGCCATCAGGTTCGCGGCGAGGACGACCCAGAGCAGCAGGTAGCCGAATCGCGCCCCGCCGGCCACGTTGGTGGCGAAGTTGCCCGGGTCGACGTAGGCGATCGCCGCCACGAAGGCCGGGCCCAGGAGGGCGAGCGTCCCGCGCACGCGCCCGCGGGCGCGGATCTCCTGGAGGCGGCTGGGCCCGCGCTCGCCCGCCGCCGACCCGACACCGGGTCGGCGCGGATGGGAGCCCGCGCCCGGCGGGGGGAGCGCAACCGCGCCCGGAGATGCCTCCGACGAGCGCCCGGGCGGGCTCACAGCAGCTCCACCCGCATGGCTGCGGCCAGCGCGCCGCCCAGGACGTGCACGTCGTCGCCGAAGCGCGCGAACAGCGGACCGCCGAACGGCTGACGCTCGACGACCTCGAAGCGGTCGCCCGGCGAGATCCCCCGCTGGGCCAGGTAGCGCAGCATGTCGGGATCGGAGTCCGAGACGCGGATGAACCTTCCCGCCTGCCCCGCCTCCATCGAGTCCAGCCGCTGGCTGCGCGGCTCGTCGATGTGCCCGTCGCGCGTGGGGATCGGGTCGCCGTGGGGGTCGCGGGTCGGGTCGCCGAGCTTGGCGGCGATCAGCTCTTCGAGCTCCTCGGAGAGCACGTGCTCGAGCACCTCGGCCTCGTCGTGCACGCGGTCCCATGGCACGCCCAGCGACTCGGCCAGGTAGAGCTCGAGCAGCCGATGGTGGCGCAGCACCTCGAGGGCGAGGGCGACTCCGTCCGCCGTCAGCCGCGCGCCCCGGTAGGGCACGTGGCTGACCAGGCCGAGGTCGTCCAGGCGCTTGACCATGCCCGACGCCGACGCCGGCGTCACGCCCAGGCGCTCGGCCAGGGCGTTGTTGGAGACCGCGTCCCCGCCCCGGGACTGGAGCGAGTAGATCGCCTTGGCGTAGTCCTCCACCGACGACGACGTGATGGCTGGTCTGGCCGACAAGACAGAGGATTATGGCACACCTCAACTTTTTCTCAGTCAGCTCCGGGCAGGCCACCGAGACGAGGAGCTCTATGCTCGAAACATGGCCGCGACAGACTCGATCGCCTCGTTCGAGCACGACGTCCTGCGGACCGGGTGCGGCCTGCTGGACCGCTCCGAGCGGGGCAAGCTCGCGCTCACCGGCGCGGAGGCCAAGCCCTTCCTCAACGGCCAGGTGACAAACGACGTCGAGGCGCTGGGGCCGGGCGACGGCTGCTACGCCGCCTTCCTCACTCCGAAGGGAAAGATGCTCGGCGACCTGCGGGTGCTGGACCTCGGGGCGGAGCTCTGGCTGGACACCGAGCGAGTCGCGCTTCAGGACCTCTTCAACCTCGTCCGGCGCTTCAGCGTGGGCTACGACGTCGAGCTGCACAAGCGCACGCTCGAGCGTTGGCTGCTCTCGCTCATCGGGCCGCAGGCCCGCGACGTCGCCGACGCCCACGATTTCGGCGCGGGCGAGCACGACAACGTCGGCGCCCAGGTTGCCGGGGTTCCGGTGCTCCTCGTGGCCACCGACGTGGGGGTCGACGTCATCTGCGACTCGGCTCGCGGCGCCGAGGTGCGCGCTGGCCTGGTGGACGCCGGCGCGAGCCCGGTGAGCGAGGCGGCGGCCGAGTGCCTGCGGGTCGAGCGCGGTCGGCCGCGCTACGGCCTCGACCTCGACGACGCGACGATCCCCCAGGAGGCCGGGCTCAACGAGCGCGCAGTCTCGTTCACCAAGGGCTGCTACGTCGGCCAGGAGACGGTCGCGAGGCTCTTCTACCGCGGCAAGCCCAACCGCCACCTGCGCGGCCTGCGCCTGTCCGCGCCCGCCGTCACCGGCGACGCGCTGATGCGCGGCGAGCGCCCCGTGGGACGGGTGGGGAGCGTGGCCGTCTCCCCCGTCCACGGGCCGATCGCCCTGGCGCTGGTGCGCCGGGAGGTCGCGCCGGGCGAGGCCGTCGAGGTAGGGGACGCGGCGGTCAGCGCGGAGGTCGTCGAGCTCCCGTTCTGAACCACCGGGGACCGCTCGGCGCCGGAGCGGCACCGGCTCCCGACGCCTATGCCGGCGTGAAGGTGTTCAGCGCCGGGTCGGTCGGCGTGCGACGGCTGACCTCGTCGAAGTCGTAGAAGCGGCCCGGCGCCGCGCCCGGGCGGCCGAATCCGAACCCTGCCGCCTCGAGCTGGGTCACGGCCTCTAGGACGTTGGTGAAGCCGGGCTGACCCGGGTTGGGCGCGTCGTTTTCGGTGCGCTCGCGCTGGGCGAACTTCACGAACACGCGGTCATTGCCGAGCTTGCCCAGCGACTGGCGGGCGAGCGCACGATGGACCATCTCCACGCCCATGAATTCGGCCGCGATGCGGGCGAGCGACCCCTTGCGCGCGTAGGCGAAGACCGAGGTGCCGATGAGGTAGGCGTTGCAGAAGATCTGGTCGCCGACCTCGAGCGTGGTCAGCAGGCCGCGCGCGTCGGCGAAGACGGCGTCGGGGACCCAGATGCGCGTGGTGGCGGGCCGGGCACCGATGGCCGACGAGGTCAGCACCCGGTAGTGGACGAGCTCCTCGCGGGCCGCCGCCCGCACGTTTCGCGCAGTCACCGCGTCCAGCGCCACGCGCTCGGCCCCCACCGTGTTGACGATCGTGGCCAGCACCTCGGCGGTGGCGGCGACGGCCCGCACCTGGCTGGCCGTCCCGAAGGCCGCCTCGGCGCGCGACGGCGCGGCCGACAGCAGGCCCAGGCCGCCCACGGTCGCCGCCGCGCCCCTGACCAACTGCCGGCGGGTGTGCCCGGGCTCGGCCGCGGCCGCTCGGTCGACCGCCTGGTGGACCAGGTCGAGTGCTTCGCTCACTTGCGGCCTCCTGTGCGGCGCGCGGCGGACATGGCGGCCCCAAGCGTCCAGGCCCCGAGGCGCTCAGTCAAGCGCGATCGAGCGCTCGCCGATTGGGACCAGGTGATGTCAGCACGCGCCAGACCATCTGACCGTGACCTTCGGCCTCGCCGATCGTCATCAGAGGCGATGGTCGTACCCCACCCACATCCACAGGAGGAGAGCCACTGATGGCCCGCAAGAAGCCAAAGAAGGCCAAGAAGCTGCATCCGGTCGCGCCCGCCACGGGCGGCGGCGACGACACGGCGAGCGGCGCCAGCACGGACAGCGTCTCGACGGCGTCGACGCCCTCGACCGACGAGTCCTAGCGTCACGAGCCAGCGGCTCGTGACTCCCAGCTGGCCAAGGCCGGCCGACGGCCCCGCCTCCGGCGGGGCTTCGTCGTGATGAGGCCCGGCGGCGCGGACACAGGAGCCGCGCCGCCTTCCCCCTGGCGCGCCCGGTGGCAGCGAGCGTGGCGGGCGCTGGCGCCGCCGTCGGACCGGCGGGCGGTGGTTGCGGCCGCTCCGACGGTCGCCATGCGCCAGATCTTCGCCCGCTTCTGGCCCTACGCCCGGCCGTTTCGCGGCTGGATCGCCGTCTCGCTCCTCTTCGTGGCCCTCGTGCCCCTGGTCGAGACGGCGACCATCTGGATGTTCAAGCTCGTCGTCGACGATGTCCTCGTCCCCCGCGACTTCGGGCCCTTCTGGTGGATCGCGCTCGCCTACCTCGGGCTGACGCTGCTCGACGGCATCGCCTCGTTCGTCGACGACTACCTCTCGACCTGGCTGGGCGAGCGGTTCCTGCTGGGGCTGCGCAGCGACTTCTTCGCCCACCTCCAGCGACTCTCGCTGGACTTCTTCGAGCGCCGGCGCCTGGGCGACGTCCTGGCCCGGCTCACCGGCGACATCTCGTCGATCGAGGCGTTCGTGCTCTCGGGCATGACCGACGCGCTCTCCTACCTGCTGCGCATCGTCTTCTTCACCGGGGCGCTGTTCGTCCTGCGCTGGGAGCTCGCGCTGGTGTCGCTGCTCGTGGCCCCCCTGTTCTGGCTCTCGGCCCGGCGCTTCTCGGCGCTCATCAAGCGTGCGTCGCGTGAGAAGCGGCGCCGCAGCGGGTCGATCAGCGCCGTGGCCGAGGAGAGCCTGGCCAACACCCAGCTCGTCCAGGCGTACAACCGCCAGGACCACGAGGTGTCGCGCTTCCACCGCGAGAGCCTCGGGGCCTTCGAGGCCGAGCTCGCCTCGACCCGCGTGAAGTCGCTGTTCACGCCGCTGGTCGACGTGATCGAGCTGCTCGGCGCCCTCGTCGTCGTCGGAGTCGGGACGTGGGAGCTGTCGCATGGGCGCCTCTCGCTGGGATCGCTGCTGGCCTTCATGACGTTCCTGGCCCAGCTCTACGGCCCGATTCGCAGCATGGCCCGCCTGAGCAACCGCCTCTACTCCGCCTCGGCAGGAGCCGAGCGCATCATCGAGTTCCTCGACGCCGAGCCGGCCGTACGCGACCGGCCGGGAGCGCGCGCGCTGGCCCGCGCCGACGGCCACGTCGAGCTAGCCGACGTCTGCTTCTCCTACCCCCACGCCGCGCCGGACGCCGAGCCGGCCCTGTCGAACGTGTCCCTCGCGGTGGCACCCGGTCAGACGGTCGCCCTGGTCGGGCCCAGCGGCGCGGGCAAGTCGACGGTGGCCAAGCTGCTGCTGCGCTTCTACGACCCCGACGCCGGCGCGCTGCGCCTCGACGGGATCCCGCTGGACGACCTGCGCCTGCACGACCTGCGGGCCAACGTCGCCGTCGTGCTCCAGGAGACGCTGGTCTTTGACGGCACGATCCGGGAGAACATCGCCTACGGGCGGCCGGACGCCAGCCCGGAGCGGATCGCCGCGGCGGCCGCCGCCGCCGACCTCGACGAGCTGCTGGCGTCGCTGCCCCAGGGGCTCGACACCCCGGTCGGCCAGAGGGGACGGCGCCTGTCCGGCGGCCAGCGCCAGCGGGTGGCGTTCGCGCGCGCCATGGTCCGCGACGCCCCGGTCCTCCTGCTCGACGAGCCCACTACCGGCCTGGACGCCGAGTCCAGCCACCGCATCCTCGACCCGCTGCGGCGCCTGATGGGCGGGCGCACGACGATCGTCATCTCTCACAACCTGCTCACCGTGCGCGAAGCCGACGAGATCGTTGTGCTCGACCGGGGGCGGGTGGCTGAGCGGGGCGGCCACGACGAGCTCCTCGAGCTCGACGGCCGCTATGCGAGCCTCTATCGCCTCCACCATCCCGACACCGCGCTGGCGGGCGCCGCCGGGAGCGCACTGTGAGCGTCGTCGAGGGGTCGCAGGGGGCCCGACGTGAGCGTAGTCGAGGGGCCGCCGGGAAGCGCGACCTGAGATTGGTCGAGGCCGCCGCGCCGGCAGCCGCGCTGGCCGCACCGGCCGAGCTCGCGCCGGGATACCGCGTGGTGGGCCACCTCCATCGCAGCGGCCTGCTCGACACCTACGACGTGTGGAGCCACGAGCGCCAGTGCCGCTGCGTGGCCAAGGTGCTGCGGCCCGACCAGCTGGCCAACCGCCGCGCCCGCGAGCGGCTCCTGCGTGAGGGCGCGCTGCTCGAGGGCATCACCCACCCTCACATCGTCCGCGCCTACGACACCCTCGACGGCCCCACGCCGGTGGTCGTGCTCGAGACCCTCGGAGGCCAGACGCTGGAGCGCCTGATCGCCCGCTCGCGCCGGCGGCTGGGCGAGGGCGACCTTGTTCTGCTCGGCCTCCAGCTGTGCTCCGCCGCCCACTACCTGCACGGCCAGGGCCTGCTGCACCTCGACCTCAAGCCGGCCAACGTGGTGATCGGCCCCGACGGCCGGGCGCGGGTGCTCGACCTGAGCCTCGCCCGCCCGCCCGGCCCCGCCCGGCGTGGCGTGGGGACCCGCCCCTATCAGTCACCGGAGCAGATGCGGGGTGGCGAGCTGTCAGAGGCGGCTGACGTCTGGGGGGTGGGCGTCGTGCTGTGGGAGGCGGCGACCGGGCGGCGGCCCTTCTCGCCTGACACCGACGACCCCTTCCCCCAACTGGAGCGCCGAGCCGCGCCGGTGCGCTCCCGGCGACGGCGCCTGCCGACCGACTTCGCCGCCGCCGTCGACGCCTGCCTGGAGACCGCCCCCTCCCGCCGCCCCACGGTGGAGGAGATCACGCGGCGTCTGCGCGCACAGTCGGGCGACCACGACCACTACTAGGGCGGGCCTCACGCAGGAGCTCCGCGAACGCCAAGGCCGATGGAGGCGGATCGAGCGCCAGCGCCGGCGCCTCTGGGTGAGCGGCGAGCCAGGTGGCCACGATCCGGACCTCGTCGATCTCGTCGGCCGGGATGGAGTCAGGGGCGCCAGCGCGGGGGCGGGCGCCCAGGGCCAGAGCGCTGCGGCGCTCGAGCTCACCGAGGTCGTCGGGTAGCGGCCCCCAGTCGAGCACCCGGCCGCCGACCAGCCAGAAGGCGTCGAACCCATCGCCTCCCTCCGGCGCGGGGGCGAGCGCCAGCCGCGGGGCGGCGTGCGCGGCGCGCAGCGTCCCCTCCACCCGGCCCAGCAGCATGGTCATGCGCCGGTAGCGTCCGTGCAGCGCCGCCGCCCGCTCGAAGCGCAGCTGGGCCGCGGCCGCGCGCATCTCGGCCTCGACCCGGGCCAGCAGCCGCTCACGCCCGTCGCCGTCGGCGGCGAACAGCTCGAGCGCCTCGTCGAGGCGTCGGCGGTAGAGGTTGGGGTCGAGGTCCTGGAGGCAGGGCGAGAGGCAGCGGCCCATCTGGCCGTACGCCGAGGGATGGTCTCGCCGCGGCAGGCGCCGGCCACAGCGCCGCAGCCCGAAGAGCGAGTTGAGCTGGTCGACCAGTTCGGCGGCCGCGGCCCGACCGCGCAGCGGGCCGACCGACACGGCCACGCCGGCCGCCGGTTCACGGGCGACCTCGAGGATGGGAAAGGGGATGTCGAGGCGGCAGCGCAGGTAGACCCACGGGTCGACCCGCTTGAGGTTGACGTTCCCGGCCGGCCGCAGCCGCTTGATCAACCGGTTCTCGACCACGAGGGCACCCAGTTCAGAGCGGGTGGCCTCGTGGTCGACCACCGCGGCGTGCGCCCTCCAGCCGGCCCGCGGAGCCCCCGGAGCGAAATGGGAGCGGGCGCGGGAGCGCACGCGAACCGACTTGCCCACGTAGAGGGCTCGCCCGCTCACGTCGCGAAAGACGTAGGCGCCCGGCCCGTCGGACAGCGAGGCGAAGTCGATCTCGCGCGCCGCCGGCGGCGAGGCCGTCAAGCGGTCCTGCCTGCCCCGGCGGCGACGCCGGCGCGAGCGGCGGCCGAAGAGAGCCATCGCATCGCCGACGGTGGCGGCGTGGGCGCACAGCCGGCGAAAGAGCGCGCAGAAGATGCGCGCGCAGGTCTCGGCGTCGGGCAGTGCGCGGTGGACCCGCTCGACGTCGATGTCCAGGGCGCCGGCCAGGGCGGCCAGCCTGCGCTGGCCGGCCAGCGGCGCAAAGCGCCGGGCCAGCGCGATCGTGCACAGCGCCGGCGGGTCGGGCCACGGCAGGCCGGTGGCGGCGAAGGCGCCGGCCAGCGCGCTGCGGTCGAAGGCGGCGCCGTGGGCGACGAGCACCCGTCCGTGCAGGCGCGCCGCCAGCTGGGCGAGCACCCGCTCGGGCGCCTCGGCATCCGCGAGCATGGCCGTCGAGATCCCGGTCAGCCGCTCGATTCCGCGCCCCAGCGGCCGGCGGACGGCCACCAGCGACGAGAAGCGGTCGTGCAGCTCGCCTCCGCCCACCAGCACCGCCCCCACCTCGGTCAGCTCGCGCTCCTCGCCCGCGCATCCGTTGGTCTCGACGTCGACAACGAGGAACTCGGCCGTGGCCAGCGGCTGGTCGAGCAGGTCCATCGACGTTGTCTAGAGCCCGCCGCGGACGCCGTGAACGCAAGCTTGCAGACGCGCCTGCGTTGGTACGACAGGGATGCTGGGTACCATTGCTCCACCACCCGGGAAGAAGGGAACGCTCGATGACCACCGCCGCCCCGAGACCCGACGAAGCGCTCACGCTCGACGAGATCGACGAGCGCACCCTGGACGCCTGGAGCAGGTACCGAGAGGACCTGCGGGAGCTGAGCGGGCGTGAGTACGCCGACGCCGAGGACCGCTCGTGGGAGCGCCTCCAGGACGAGCTGCGTCTTCGCGAGCGGCGTCGCAGCCAGCTCGAGGCCTCCGAGCCCCCCGCGCGCTCGTCGGCCTGAGCGCCGCGCGCGCGATTCGCGCACCGTCCGGGCGTCGGCTAGGGTTGAAGCGACCCGGGACGGTGACGGGTCGCTGCTGACCGCGCGGATGGAGAGGACGCACCGGACAACCAGCCTGCCTTGGCGACCTCTCGGCGTCGCCCTGCTTCTCGCCGCCGCCCTGCTCGCCGGATGCGGCGACCAGAAGGACTACGCGAACGACCCGCGGCCGCCCAGCCCGATCAACGTCGCGGCCTACATCTCGTCCAACCGGGTGTCGGTCTCGCCCTCGTCGTTCGGAGCCGGCCCGATCGTGGTCATCGTCACCAACCAGGCGCAGACGTCGCAGTCAGCCACCTTCGAGGCCGAGGGGCTGTCGGGCGACGGATCGGGGCTCAGCCAGTCCACCGGGCCGATCAATCCGGGCGACACGGCCGAGATCAAGCTGCTCGTCCACCAGGGCACCTACCGGCTGCGGGCCGGAAGCGACTCGATCGCGCCCGCCACGGTGACCGTGGGGTCGAAGCGGGCGAGCGCGCAGAACAAGGTCCTCCAGCCCTGAGCAGCTGATCCCGTCCTGGGCCGGGGCTAGCGTCCGGCTCGGTGCGGGTCCTCACCACGATCGACCGCGACCAGATCGCTGGGCTGCGCGAGCGCCAAGAGTTCTTCTGGCTCGACCTCCACGCGCCCAGCGCCCAGGAGCTCGCCGACCTCGGAGACGTGCTGTCGCTTCACCCGTTGGTCGTGGAGGACCTGCGCGAGTCCGGCCAGCGGCCCAAGCTCGAGGACTACGGCGACTACGTCCTGATCGTCTTCTACGGCGCGCGGCGCGACGACACCGGCCGGCCCGGGCTCGTCGAGGTGGAGTTCGTGGTCCACGGGGACTTCGCGGTCTCCGTGCACAGCGATCGCTGCACGGAGCTCGGCGATCTCCAGGCCCAGTTCCAGAGCCGGGCGCCCTCGAGCGAGCAGTTCGCCGTCTACCGCATGCTGGACTCGCTGACCGATACGTTCTTCCCCGTGCTCTCGGGCATCGACGACGCGATCGACTCGCTCGAGAACGACGTCATCAGGCGGCCGACCGACGAGCAGCTCCAGCGCCTGTTCGCGCTCAAGCGCGACCTCGTGACGATGCGCAAGGTCGTCGTGCCCCAGCGCGACATCTTCATCCGCGCCGGCGACGACATCATCAACCTGCCAGGCCTCGAGGCCGGGACGCGCGACTACTTCCGCGACGTCTACGACCACCTGATCCGAATCTCGGAGCTGATCGACTCCTACCGTGACGTCCTCACCAGCGCCATGGACGTCTACCTCTCGACCGTCTCCAACCGCCTCAACGCAACCATGAAGCAGCTGACGATCATCGCCACGATCTTCCTGCCGCTCTCGTTCGTGACCGGCTTCTTCGGCCAGAACTTCGGCTGGATGGTCGACCACATCGACTCGCTCGCCGCCTTTTTGGTTCTCGGCATCGGCGGCCTGGCCGTCCCCGCCGCGCTGTTGCTCGCCTACTTCCAGCGGGCGGGCTTCCTGGATCGCTGATCGACAGCGAGCCGACGCTCCTGACGAGCGGCTGGGCGCCGCCGGCCAGGACGCGGCTTTCCCGCGAAGCGAGCGTACATCCGGGTACGTGACCGAGCGGGAAAGGCGAGGACACCGCCAGCGGCGTCCAGACGCCGTCAGGTCAGGAGGCCAGGATGTTGACCGCTCGGGCGGCGACCAGCGCCACGGTGATCAACGAGGTCAGCGCCTGAAGGCCCATCAGGCTCTTGGCCACCGCGGTCAGGGGCAGGGTGTCGGTCGGGCTGAAGGCCGTCGAGTTGGTCAGCGAGACGTAGAGGTAGTCGACGAAGCCCGGCTGCCAACCGCGGCCACCGGTGGCGTCGGGATCGGTCATCTGGATGAATGCGAAGTGGGGCTGGCGCTGCTCGCGCGGCCGCTGGGCCATGTCTCGCTCGCGCTCGCCCTCTCCGCGGTCCGGCCCGCCGCGGTCGAGCTGCCAGAACCACAGGCCGAAGGCCACGACGTTGGTCAGCCAGATGTCGACGGCGGCGAGGATGAGCTGATGCCCGTTGGCCGCGCCGCCGCGCAGCAGGTAGTGGACGAGCAGGGCCAGGGCGGCGAGATTGGCCGCGCTGACCAGGGCGATCAGCGCCAGCTCGACGCCGCGGCGGCGCAGCGTCTCGTCCTCCAGGCGCTTCGGCGTCTTGATCGCCAAGCCGACGAGCAAGGCGCCCTCGAGCGCAGGCACCAGCCAGCGGGGACCCACGCTGAGTCGCTCGGGCAGGGCCAGGTGGAGCAGGAGGGCGGCGGCCACCGACAGCTGGGCCTCGCGGAAGGGCCGCCGGCCGAGCTCGCGTAGGCCCTCGGCAGCGTCGTGGCCCAGGGCCTCCGCGGGCCGGAGGAGGGATCGGCGGCGAGTGGTCGGCCTCATGGCTGGCGGGGAGTCCCCCCGTCAGCATCGCACAGCGCCCGGGCGATCCCGGCGGGCGCTCGCCGGATACGATCCGCGGCGGCTGCGGCCGTTCGGGCAGCCGCCGGGCAAACCACCAGAGAGGATCCGATCACCGTGGCAGTCGACGTCTCCCGAGTGACGCAGGTCGACACCGAGCCGGGCGAGCTGCCCGAGACGATGACCGCCTGGGTCATCCGCGAGGAGCGCGAGGGCGAGCCGGTCGACGCCTTCCAGCTCGAGGAGATCGAGGTCCCCGAGCCCGGCGCCTTCGAGGTGATCGTGCGCGTGATGGCCGCGGGCGTGAACTTCAACAACGTGTGGGCGGCGCGCGGCGTCCCGGTGTCGGTCTTCCGCTCGCACCCCGAGGAGGACCACCACATCGGCGGCTCGGACGGATCGGGCGTGGTGTGGAAGTGCGGCCCCGGCGTCACGCGCTGGAAGCCGGGGGACGAGGTGGTCATCCACTGCAACCAGGCGTCCTACGAGGACCCCGAGGTCCACGGCCTCGACCCGCTGGCGGCGCCCTCCCAGAGGATCTGGGGCTACGAGACGTCCTGGGGCTCGTTCGCCCAGTTCACCAAGGTCCAGGCCCAGCAGCTCATCCCCAAGCCCCACAACCTGACGTGGGAGGAGGCGGCGTCCTACGGGCTGACCTACTTCACCGCCTACCGGATGCTGATCGACCAGTGCGAGCTCCAGGCCGGCCACAAGGTGCTGATCTGGGGCGCCGCCGGCGGCCTGGGCGTCTTCGCCACGCAGCTGTGCAAGATCACCGGCGCGCAGAGCGTCGGGGTGGTCAACTCGGAGGAGAAGGGCGAGCTGGTCAAGCAGCTCGGCGCGACCGGCTACATCAACCGCACCGAGTTCGCGGGGATGATGCGCAAGGGCGGCGAGTCCCCTGAGGAGGAGAAGGCGCGCTTCGCCGAGTCGCGCCGCTTCGACAAGACGGTTCGCGGCATCCTCGGCGAGAAGCCCGACATCGTGTTCGAGCACGTCGGCCAGGCGACCTTCCCGACCTCGGTCTTCGTGGTCAGGCCGTTCGGCAAGGTGGTGATCTGCGCGGGGACGACCGGGTTCAACCTCGACTTCGACGTCCGCTACCTGTGGATGCGCCAGAAGCAGATCATCGGCTCCCACTTCGCGAACGCGTGGGAGGCCAACAAGGCCAACGAGCTGATCGAGCAGGGCCTGATCCGTCCGGTCCTGTGGCGGGTGATGGGCTTCGACGGGGTGGCGCAGGCCCACCAGCTCATGCGCGAGAACAAGCACCTGGGCAAGATCGCCATCCTCGTGGGCGCCGAGAAGGAGGGCCTGGGCAAGACGGCCGAGGGCCCGGGCGCCATCTACGCCGAGGTCGGAGTGTAGGAGTGCCGCGCGGCTCGGTCCACATCCCCTGGTACGCCACCGGCTTCCGGGCCGACGCCCTGGAGGAGGCGCTGGCCGAGATCGCCCCGGTGGCCCTGCGCTTCGGCGCAAGCGACTACGCCGTCCAGCGCTCGCGCGACGACCGCTACCGCTTCATCCAGTTCGCCACCTTCGACGACAAGGAGTCCTGGGAGCGCTACTGGCTCAGCCAGCTCTTCGTGGACTGGCGCGCCCGCCACTCGAGCTGGTATCAGGTCCCGGTCCTCTACGAGTGGTACGACGTCCCGATACAGGGCGCGCTCGCGCAGGAGTTCGCCGAGCCCTCGGCCGCCGAGTAGGGCGAGCTCGGCCGGCGATCGACCCCCACGGGATCCTCGGCGTGCGTCGCGTGTGCCTCTCCGACCGGCGTTCGCCTACGACAAGTCCAGGCCCGACGGCTTCCGCTGCAGGACGCTTCGCCGGCGGCCCGAGGTGGATGCCCAGGACACCGGCGCGAGCGTCTACGAGCGGCCGCCCGGGCAGGCGGTGTGCCCCTACCACTACGGCGATCCACCCCCAACGCCGCTAGCGGTCCCCCCTCCCGCTCTTAGTTGGCGAGAAGACTCTCCCGCGGACGTAGGTTGGGACTCCTCCGTCGACCATATGTTTGATGGATGACGACGAAGGGGAAGTCAGCGACTCGCGTCGCTGTCCTCGCCTCCTGGCAAGGGAGCACCTTCGAGGCGCTCGTCGAGGCTGGCCGGCGCGGCGAGATGTGCGCGGAGGTGGTTCTGCTCATCGTCAGCAGGCAGGACGCCCCAGCGACAGAGTTGGCCCGCCGCTTGGGCGTGGAGTGCGTGGTGCTCGATGAGAAGCCTCTCGGGTCCGCTGCATGTGACGCAGCGATGGAAACACTGCTGACCGGCCGCCGAGCAGACCTCGTCGTGCTGGCTGGCTACCAGCGGAAGGTGGGACCTCGGACGCTGCGAGCCTTCGCCGGTCGCCTTATTAACACGCATCCGGCGCCGCTGCCTCGATTCGGAGGCAAGGGGATGTTCGGCGAGTACGTCCACCGGGCGGTGCTTCAAGCTGGCGTGGCGGCTTCCGCGGCGACGGTTCATCTCGTCGATGAGGAGTACGACAGCGGGCCGGTGATCGCGGAACGGCCAGTCCCAGTCCTACCCAGCGATGATGTCGCAACGCTACGCGAGCGTGTGCAAGCAGTAGAGCGAGCACTGCTCGTTTCGACGATTTCAGACCTCGCTGATGGCCGCGTGGCCAGCGGCGGTGCCCATCGGCACCCGCCAGCGCACGGTGGGTAGGCAAACTTCGTAAACGCACCTCCTAGCCTTCGCGGGCGAGCGCGGCTCGGCGAGCGGGCCGCCACCTCGCGACGGGCCTCCGGGTTACCGGGGCGGCGGCGCTGCGGCGCTAGTCGCGCTCCAGCGGCGCCATCGTCAGGCCGGCGTCGCTGAGCTGCTCCCAGTAGAGCTCGGCCGGCTCGCGCTCGCCTGTCCAGACGATGGCCTGGCCGGTGTTGTGGATGCGATCGGCGATGGCGAAGCCGCTGTCGAGCGAGATGCCCGGGATGAAGGCGGCGAGCGTCTGGGCCACGTGATCGAACGTGTTGTGGTTGTCGTTGCGCACGATGACGCGCCAGCGGCCGCCCAGTCCGCTGCCGGGGCCATCGACGCGGGGAAGCTCGACCGTCTGCGGCACGGCGCGATGGTAGCGCCGGTCAGCCCGCCTGGAGGGCACGAGAGCGCAGCGCGAGCTCGAGCTCGAAGCGGCAGTCCGGGTCCTCGAGGCGCTCGCCGAAGAGCTCGCGCAGACGGGCGACGCGGTAGCGCACGGTCTGCGGGTGGACGTGCAGGCGCTGGGCTACCGCGGCGATGCGTCCCTGGGCGGCCAGCCAGGCCTCCAGCGTGGCCGCCAGGCGCTCGCGCGACGCCGGGGTCTCCGCCTCGAGCGGGGCCAGCCGGGTCCTCGCCAGCTCGGAGGCCAGACGCCGGTCGGCGCACAGCATGAGCGTGGTGAGGTACTCGTCAGCCACGACCAGGCCCGCGGTTGAGATCGTTCCCTCCCCCACGAGCCGCAGCACCTCGGCACCCCGAGCGAAGCTGACCGCTCCCTGGGCCCAGCCGACGGTAGGCCCCAGGGCCGCCGGTGCGGCCGGTGCGGCCGGTGCCGATGCCGCGACGTCGACCGCGCGCTCGAGCTCGCCGCGTCGCCCGGGCGCGTCGGGGTCGGCGACGAGGGCGCACAGGAGCTCGCCCACCGGAGCCGCGATGACGTGGGCGGGAAGGGCGCGCTCGAGCGGCCCAGCGCTCGTCGCCGGGGCCACCAGGGCGGCCAGGGTTCGCGGGAGCGGCCATCCGGCTTCCTGGGCGGCGCCCTCGATGCCCGCCGGCTCCCCGGCCGGGTCGGCGACCAGGAGGGCCACGAGCCGCCGGCGTCGCAGCTGCGCCGCGCCCACCGCAGCCGACTGCTCGACCGCGTACCCCTCGGCCGACTCCGCCGACAGCTCGTCGATGTAGGCGAAGATCGACTCGGCCAGCAGGTAGAGGGTGTCGGGGGCCAGGCCCGCCCGTCGTCCGGCCGCGGCCAGGCGTCGCCAGGCCACCCGCGCCCCCAGCCGGTAGGCGCCGAGCAGCCCCTCGAGGCTGCGCCCGGCCCTCACCTCGCCGCGGCCGAGGTTGACGTAGGCGTCGTGGTGGGGAGTGGGCTCCCCGGCGGCGATCTCGTCCACGAACTGGCCCAGCGCCTCCTCGACCCCGGCGCGCAGGCCGACCCCGAAGGCTCCCTCGATCGGGCGGGCGTAGGCCGGCACCCCGGAGGCCACCGCGGCGATGATCTCGTCGGCCAGGGCGGGCAGCTCCGGGCGCAGGGCCTTGGCCACCTCGGGCGCGAGGGTGCACCACGGGCGGTTGGCCTGGTCGCTCGCTTGTGCAAGAGGCATAAGAAACGTCAGCCCAGATGTGGCCTTCTGCCGGAGAAGTTAGCGAAGCGCTCAACTAGCCTCCCCGCCATGTCTCGAATCCATCGCATCAGCAACCTCCTCGGCGTCGTCGTGCCGCCGCTCGGCGTGCTCGCCGCCATCGTCCTGTTGTGGAACACCTTCGTCGGCTGGCACGACCTCGTGCTCATGGCCGTGATGTACCTGCTCACCGGCATGGGCATCACCGTCGGCTTCCACCGCCTGTTCACCCATCGCTCCTTCCAGACCTCGCGCCCCGTGCAGGCGGCCTTCGCCGTCCTGGGGTCGATGGCCGTGCAGGGCCCGGTCATCTCCTGGGTGGCCGACCACCGCAAGCACCACGCCCACACCGACGAGGAGGGCGACCCTCACAGCCCCCACGTCAACGCCGGCCCCGGGCTGCGCGGGGCGATCAAGGGCCTGTGGAGCGCCCACATCGGTTGGCTGTTCACCGAGCAGGGCCGCGCCGCGCGACGCCAGTTCGCGCCCGACCTCATGGACGACCGTCAGATGCGCTTCATCGACCGCCAGTTCCTGCTGTGGGTCGGCGTGTCGCTGGCCATCCCCTTCGCCGCCGGCTGGGTCATCACCGGCTCACTGGTGGGCGGCCTGAGCGGCCTCGTCTGGGGCGGCCTGGTGCGGATCTTCCTGCTCCACCACGTGACCTGGTCGATCAACTCGGTGTGCCACTTCTTCGGGCGCCGGCGCTTCGCCACCGACGACGAGTCGCGCAACGTCTTCTGGCTCGCGCCGTTCTCGTTCGGCGAGTCCTGGCACCACAACCACCACGCCTTCCCGCGCTCGGCCTTCCACGGGCTGCGCAAGGTCGAGCTGGACACCGGCGGCCTGGTCATCCTCACCCTCGAGAAGCTGGGGCTGGCCTGGAACGTGGTGCGCATCGCGCCCGAGCGTCAGCGCGCTCGGTTGACGGCGGCTTGAGCGGCCGGTTCGCTCAGCGCTGAGCGGACTCGAGCTCGCGCAGGCGGGCTCGTAGGCGCTTGCGCTTGGCGGTCAGCTCGTCGTCGAGGCGGTCGAGCTCGCGCCGGCGGCGGTGCACGAGCTCGAGCTGGCGGGTGACGTGCAGGACGGCCTCGTCGAGGATCTCCCGCCGGCGCGGGGGGCTGGGGTCGCCGCGGTGCCACTCGGCGCGCAAGGCGGCGCGGGCGTCCTGGGCCTCGACGAGCTCCTTGAGCTCCTCGAGCGGAAGGCCGAGCAGCTCCTTGAGGCGCACGATCTCGCGCACGCGCTCGATGTCGGCGTCGGTGTAGACGCGGTGGCCGCCCGCGGGGCGGTCGGCTGCGCCGCCGAGGAGACCGATCTCCTCGTAGTAGCGGATCGTCCGGGTGGTCGTGCCGACCGCCCGGGCGACGTCGCCGATGCGCAGGGAGCGCGGCGGCGGGGGCGACCCTGTGGGGCTCTCCGTCCGGGCGGCCCCCCCATTCGTCGCGGTGGTCATGCCGCCGCGGCCTCCGGCTCGGCGCGCTGCCCGGCGTGGCGCGGGCGTAGCAGCGACACGCCGGCGCCCACCAGCGAGGTGATGGCCAGCACCCACAGCGCCGTGTGCATGTTGTGGATGAAGGGCTGGAGCTTGGCGTCGGACAGGCCCTTGGCCAGGCCGGAGAAGATCTTGAACAGGACGTCGCGCGGGATGGCCGCGGTGACCACGGCGAGCACGAAGGCGATCGAGATCACTGCGCCGGTGTTCTGGAGCATCACCCGCGCCCCGGCGGCGATGCCGCGCCGGTGCTCGGGCACGACGCCCATCATGGCGGCGGTGTTGGGCGAGTTGAACATCCCCGAGCCGATCCCCACCAGGGCCAGCCACAGGGCGGTCAGCCAGTAGGGCGAGTGGACGACGAGCGTGGTCATGCCCACCAGCGCGCCGGCGGTGACCACCATCCCCAGCGCGGCCAGCGTGCGCGAGCCGCGCCGGTCGGCGTAGACGCCCGCTAGCGGGGAGGCCACGAGCATGCCGAGGGCCATGGGTGCGAGCTTGATCCCGGCGGTGATCGGATCGTCGCCCTGCGCGCCCTGGAAGTAGAAGACGAACAGGAACAGCAGCGCGAAGCGCGAGAGGCCGTTGATGAAGGCCGCGCCGGTGGCGGCCGAGAACATCCGGTTGTCGAAGATCGAGAGGTCGAGCATCGGCGCCCGGCTGTGCAGCTCGATGGCCACGAAGACCGGCAGCAGCACGACGGCGGCGATCAGCCCGCCGATGACGATGGGGTCGCTCCAGCCCTGGATCCCCCCGCGGGAGATCCCCAGGACCAGCCCGGTGAGCCCGGCCACGAAGGTCATGGTCCCGAGCACGTCGAGGCCGCGCACCGCGTCGGGGCGCGCCAGCTCGCGCAGGATCAGGGCCGCCCACAGCGAGCCGGCGATGGTCAGCGGCACGTTGAACCAGAAGACCCAGGGCCAGGCGATGGCCACCAGCGCGCCCCCGAGCACCGGCCCGGCGACGAGGCCCACCGCGGCGACCATGGTGTTGGTACCCATGGCCAGGCCGAGCTGGCGCTTGGGGAAGGCGTCGGTGACCAGCGCGGCCGAGTTCGCGAACAGGAACGCGCCGCCGATGCCCTGGAGGATGCGCCACAGAATCAGCACGGTGCCGCTCGAGGAGAAGCCGGCTCCCAGCGAGGCCAGCCCGAAGACGACGAAGCCGCCGACGTAGGCCTTCTTGCGCCCGAACAGGTCGGACAGGCGCCCGGCGGTGAGGACCAGCACGGTCGAGGCGATCATGTAGGCCAGGATCACCCACACGAGCTGGAGCAGGCTTGTGTGCAGGCTGCGCTCCAGGTTGGGTAGGGCGATGATCAGCGTGCCCGAGTTCAGGGTGGCCAGCAGCATCCCGAGGCTGGTGCATGACAGGGCCCACCACTTGTAGTTGTGGTGGTCGGCGTCGACGCCGGGGCGGCGCCAGGGCGGGCGGCGCGCCGGGGCCGGGGCCGGGGCCGGGGGCCTGTCCAGGACTGCCGTGCCGCGATCTTCCATGCCGTAGCTCATTCCCAATCGAATCTTGACGTAAACGTCAGCTTAGTCTAGCGCGCGGCGAAAGGAACGGTGGTCGGCTCGGTCCAGCCTCCAGCCGGCTCGGCGCCACGCCCTGCTCCTCAGTCGACCAGCGCCTGTGCGACGAGCTGGCGCAGCTGAGAGCGCAGCGGATGGGTGCTCGAGGGCAGCAGCTGGGTGAAGAACACGGCGGTCATCTCCTCCACCGGGTCGACCCAGAACGCCGTGCTCGCCGCCCCGCCCCAGGCGAACTCGCCCGGCGAGTGCGGTACCCGGTTGGCCACCGGGTCCAGGGCGACCGAGAACCCGAGGCCGAAGCCGACGCCGTCGAACGTCGTCTCGGCGAACAGAGGCCGGCCGAAGGCCTCGAGGTCGGCGCCGCCCGGCAGGTGGTTGGCGGTCATGAAGCGCAGCGTGGGGGGGGCGAGCACCCCCCCCCCCGCCCGCGCGGCCCCCGGGGGGCGGGCAAGGGGGTAAACGGGGGGGTGGGCGGCGCGGGTGGGCGCGCCCACGCCCCCCCCCGCGGGCGGGGGGGGG
>JBBPZM010000015.1:0-12433 GCA_038199035.1 Solirubrobacterales bacterium
ACGCTCCCCGGCCTCGCCCAACGGATCGCGCAACGTCTGCTCGCACTCACCCTCGGCATGTTCATCAACGCCCAGATCGGCCGCCCCCTCCGCTCACTGGTCGCCTTTGACGGCCGTTAGACCCACATCAAGCCTCTAGGCGGCCAGCCCGATGACCTTGAGCCGCCGCTTGAGCGCCCGGGCGGCGAACTCGCGCGACTGGGCGACACTGGTCCCGAAGATCACCGTGCTCTCGTCGGCGTCGCCCAGCCACCTGGGCCGCAGGACGCCCTCGGCCGCGGGCAGTACCTCGGCCAGCGTGCGCCGGATGGCCTCGGCATGACGCGGGTCCTCGCGGGCGGCGTCGCGCAGGAACCGCGCGCCGAATGCCACGTGGCGGTGCTCGTCGCGCGCGACGTTGGTGAAGCCCTCGACGAAGCCCGGCAGCGTTCCCACCGACTCGTTGTAGGAGATGATCGTGTGCTGACCGGTGAGGGCGAGCATCCCCTCGATCACCATGTGGTAGATCGTGATCGCCTCCACGAGGGACTCGAAGTCCTCGGGCTCGCGGGCGAGGCGGTCCACGCGCCGGCCCAGGGCGTCATCGAAGAGCAGGCGGAACTCGGGGTTCAGGTGCCGGGTGGTCTTGTCCAGACGGTCCTGGAGGCTCTCCGACTCGAGGATCCCGACCTCCGAGTAGAAGCAGTCGAAGAAGGCGACGTGGCGCGCCTCGTCGGCGATCTGCGTCCCGAGGAAGATCTGCGCCTCGCGGTCGGGGCAGGCGCGCATCAGCGGGCCCAGCTCCTCGGCCACCTTCTGCTCGCCGATGAAGAAGCCCGAAAGCCCGTACATCCGCGCGAAGCGCTCGTCGGCGTCGATGCGCTCGGTCCAGTCGATCCGGTCCTGGGTGAAGTCGAGGTCCTGCGTGCGCCACTGCTGGCGCTCCCAGAGGCGGTAGAGCTCGCCGTAGGAGAGCAGCTCCACCTCCCCGCGATCCGCCGATTCGAAGACGCCGGGATCCGACGTCGCCTGGAAGTCGTCGCGCTCGGTGCGCGGGCTCTGGGTCACGGACACGCTTGGCCTTCCTTGCGTCGGGTGGTCGGCGCAGGCTAGCGCACGAACTGGCTGGCTGGCCAGCCACTACTACGGCCCCGGCTATTGCTTCAGCCGTTCTCGGTACCAACGGCGAGCGTGGCCCGGGCGCTGCCGGCGACGATCGCGTAGCGGCCGGGCCGCTGGCCGGGCAGCACGAAGGACGCCCGCTTGCCGGCGGGCACCGACAGCCGGTACGTCCGGTCGGCGCGGATAAAGACGGCATGCGCCCGCCCGTCGGTCGCGGCGACGCTGACCCGAGCGGCGAGGAAAGGCGGGATCGCCACGACCCGCGGGCTGAGCCTCGACCCCCGCAGGGTGAAGGTGGCGGGCACGCGCACGGCGCGCTGGCCGCCGGGCACGGCGCCCCCGCCGCGCGGCTTGGGGACCATGACCGTCGACGGGGCGGCCTGGGTCGGAGGAGCAGGAGCGCTGGGCGCCCGGCCCAGCGGCGGCGACGTCGCCTGAGTGGCGGTCCGCTCGCCGCCGCCCCCGCAGCCGGCGACGGCGACGGCCAGGGCCAGGGCGGCGCTGCCGATCAAGCGCCTATGCGCTTCCACTCACTCGCCGATCGAGAACAGCGCCTCGAGGTCGTGCTTGGAGAAGACCTCGAAGGCGACCATGGTCTGGGTGCGGGTGACTCCCTCGAGCTGGCCGATGGTGGAGGTGACCACCTCGGCCAGTCCCTCGTGGCGAGGCACGCGGACGATGGCGACGAAGTCCCACTCGCCGGTGACCGAGTAGGCCTCGGCCACCCCCTCGACGTCGGCCAGCTTGCCCCCGAGGTGGGGCAGGGCGGGGCGCTCGGCGGTGATGAGGACGATGGCGTGGGTCACGCCCGGTGCGTCTCGCCCGGGGCCAGCACGACGACGTTGGTCTCCGTGTCGGCCTCGACCTCGGACTTGAAGGCCTGGGCGTCGGTCTCGATCGGCGGGAAGGTGTCGTAGTGGCAGGGAATGAGCGTCTGGGCTGCGACGAGCTCGGCGGCGACCACGGCGTCGAGGCGGTCCATCGTGTAGTGGCCGCCGATGCACATCAGCGCCACGTCGATCGGATCGCCGCGACCGGCGACGAGCTGGAGGTCGGAGAACAGCGCCGTGTCGCCCAGGTGGTAGATGACGGTGTCGGCGAACGAGATCAGCAGGCCGGCCGGAGTGTTGACGGTGCCCTTGGGCGTGGTCGACGTGTGCCACGCCGGCACGAGCTTCACCCAGCCCCAGTCGAACTTGACGGTCCCTCCCAGATTGGGGTCGAAGGTCTCGACGCCCTCCTCCGAGAGCTCGTTGGCCAGCTCGACGATGGCCACGACCGGGGCGTTCGCGCGCTTGGCGATGTCGACGGTGTCGCCAATGTGATCGGCGTGGCCGTGGGTGAGCAGGATCGTCGTGGGGTCCAGCTCCGCGGGCTCGGCCGCGGCCTTGGGGTTGCCCGAGAGGAACGGATCGATCAGCACGCGGGTGTCGCCGTCGGACAGCTCGAAGGCCGCATGGCCGAGAAAGCGGATCTCCATCAGGTCTCCTTGGTCGGGGTGGTGGGGTGGCGGCTCAGCTCACGGGCCAGCTCGATCCCGACGGCCACGCCGACCATCATGCCGAGCCGGGTCTCCTCGGCGACGAGCGCGCGCACCGCCCGCTGGCGCTCGGCATCGTCGGATACGGCCGCGGCGCGTGCCACCTCGCCCTCGTGGGCGTCGCCGAACCAGCCGCCGGTGGCCAGGGCGTCGTCGAGCACGGGCTGGAGCTGAGGGGCGAGCCGGGCCACCGTGTCCTGCGCGCCGGCGAGCCGATCGGGCTCGGTCAGCGCCTCCACCGCGGCGTCGATCTCGGCGTCGCTGTAGGGCCCCTCGAGCACGGGCGTCATCATAGGCGCGTGCCCGCCACCCCCTCCCCCTCCTCGGCGCCGGCCCTGACCTCGCTCTCCCATGGCGCCGGCTGCGGGTGCAAGCTCCCCGCGGCCAAGCTGCACGCGGTCGTGCGCGGCCTCCCTCGCAGCGCGGATCCGGCCGTCATGGTCGGGCCCCAGACGGCCGACGACGCCGGCGTCTATCGGCTGCGCGACGACCTCGCGCTGGTCCAGACGGTCGACTTCTTCACGCCGATCGTCGACGACCCCTACGACTTCGGGCGCATCGCCGCCACCAACGCGCTGTCGGACGTCTACGCCATGGGTGCCACGCCGGTAACGGCGCTCAACCTGGTGGCGTTCTCGCTCGAGGAGCTGGGCGGCGAGGTCCTGGCCGAGATCCTGCGCGGCGGCCAGGCGGTGGCCGACCGGGCCGGCGTGGCCATCGTCGGGGGCCACTCGATCGACGACCGCGAGCCCAAGTACGGAATGGCGGTGACCGGCACCATCCACCCGGACCACCTCACGACCAACGCCGGGGGCATGGTGGGCGACGCCCTGGTCCTGACCAAGCCACTCGGCGCCGGGGCGATCGCCACCGCGACCAAGCGCGGCCTGGCCGACGGCGCCCTGGCCGCCCGAGCGGTGAAGACGATGATCGAGCTCAACCGCGACGCGGCGAAGGCCGCACGGGCCGCCGGCGCCCACGCCGTCACCGACGTCACCGGGTTCGGCCTGCTCGGTCACCTGCACGAGCTGGCCAGCGCGAGCGGCGTAGCCGCCGAGGTGGACGCCGAGGCCGTGCCGGCGATCGACGGCGTGCTCGAGCTCTTGGCCGGCGACGACGCGGTGAGCGGCGGCGCGCGGGCCAACGCCGCCTATGCCGAGGAGTTCGCCTCGCTGGCCCCCCAGCTCGATCCGGGCCGCCGGCGGCTGGTCACGGACCCCATGACCTCCGGCGGCCTGCTGGTCGCGCTGGACCCCGAGCGCGCGGACGAGGTCCCCGGCTCGGTGGTGGGCCGGCTGGTGGAGGGCAGGGCGGGGAAGATCAGCGTCGGCTGAGCGCGCCCAGCGGCGCGCCAAGGGCCAGGCCGATCACCCCGCCGGCCACGCCGGCGATGGGATCGGCGTCGGGGACGGCCAGCGCCATCAACAGGAGCACGGCGGCGATGGCCAGCGCGCCCAGCAGGTCCGACTCGGTCGCCGAGCCTCGCCGGCGCTCGCGCAGGTCGGGCAGGGCCCAGGCGCCGACCAGGGCGAGCGCCGCGCCGTTGGCCCCGAGGGCGAGGGGCAGGGGCGCGAGCGCCACCGCGACCGCCATCCCCCCCGCTCCGCCCACAGCGAAGACCAGGAGCGGCGCCCACCAGCCGTGGCGGCGCTCGAGCAGCCAGCCGAAGATGGCCACGGCGACCGCGACGCAGAGCAGGTAGCCGCTGTTGTCGTAGGCCAAGAGCGCGGTGAACAGGCGCCACCACTGGCCCTGGAGCGGGCCGTAAACGGCGATCTGGCGCAGCGAGAGCAGCCCGGTCTGGGCGACGAGGCCCACGAGCACGGTGGCCGCGACCAGGGCGATGGTGGCGTAGGGCCTGTTGTCGAAGCGGATGCCGGGCATCTCGCCCGCTCGCAGCCGCCCCAGCGTCGGGCTGGCCCGGCGGCGGCGGGGACGCCCGGTCCGGCGCGGTGAGGTGCCGGGGCGGTCGAGCTTGGGGGCCCGCTTGCGCAGCCGGTTGCCGCAGTAGGGGCACTCGGTGATGTAGGCGCTCACCTCGGACCCACAGCTCTTGCAAACGACGAACAGGTCCGCCCCACTGGACATCGAAGGCCGAGTCTAGAGCGTGGCGCTCGGCGGCCCGCCGACCGGGACGCCTACTCGCCCGTGGCCGCCACGATCTCGGCCATCAGCTCGCGCAGGTCGTGGTTTGCCTCGTAGACCACCTCCTGGCGGGCGGCGCCGTTGCCCCGCGACAGCAGGTCGTCGATGGCCTCGAGCTCGCGCGCGCAGCCGAGGTCCTCGGCGTGCTCGCGGGAGCGGTCGTGGAGCCGCCTGGCCAGCTGCTTGGTGGCGATGCGCTCCTGGGAGGGAAGGTCGACCAGCTCGCCGTCCAGCCCGTGGCGCGCGGACAGCCACTTGTTCTCGTCGAGCATCTCGTGCGGGTAGCGCGACAGGCGCGTGCCCGCCTCGAAGTGCTCGGCCAGCTCCTTGACCAGCGCCTGGACGAGCGCGGCCAACCCGATCGTGTGCTCGATCCGGGTCTGGGCGTCCATGACGCGGATCTCGACGGTCCCGAGCTTGGGATGGGGGCGCACGTCGTACCACAGGTAGGTGTAGTCCTCGATCACCCCGGAGTCGCGCATGAAGTCGATGCGCCGCTCGTAGTCGGCCCAGTCGGCGTAGGTCGGGGGTATCCCGACGCGGGGGAAGGCGCGGAAGATCGGCGTGCGCACCGAGGCCAGGCCGGTGGCGTCGGCGCGCCAGAAGGGCGAGTTGGCCGAGAGGGCGAGGAGCACGGGTAGGTGGACCCGCATCCCGTTGGAGACGTGGATCGCCTTGTCGGGGTCGTCGACCGCGACGTGGACGTGGATGCCGAAGATGATCTCCTGTCGCGCGACGAAGCGCAGGGCGCTGACCAGATCGCGGTAGCGGGGGCGCGCGACGATGCGCTGGTCCTCCCACATGGCGAAGGGATGGGTACCGGCCGAGCCGATGGCCAGGCCGCGGCTGGCGGCGCTCTCGCGGACCTCGCGGCGCAGGCGTCGCAGCTGGTCGCCGGCCGCCACGATGTCGGGGCACGGCTCGGTCGCGACCTCGAGCACCGACTCCATCAGCTCGGGCTTGATGTCGCCGCTGAGGCCGTCGTCCTGGGCCGCCTCGAGCATGGCCTCGATGGAGTTGGAGAGCTCGAGCGTCTCGGCGTCGAGGATCATCAGCTCCTCCTCGATGCCCACGGTGTAGGACGGCCCGGTGAAGGCGTGCTCCATGGCGGCGCAAGCGTAGACTGCCGCCGCGTCGCCCCCACCCCCGGCTCTGAGAGGTGCACAGCGAATGGGTCTTGGCTACGACGGAAAGCTCTACATCCTCGCCTTCGACCACCGCGGGTCGTTCCAGAAGAAGTGGTTCGGGCTCGAAGGACCGCCCAGCCCCGAGGAGACCGAGCGCATCGCCGACGGCAAGCACCTGATCTACGAGGGGCTGGCCGCCGCCCTGGACCGCGGAGCCGAGCCCGGGCTGACCGGCGCGCTGGTCGACGAGCAGTTCGGCGGCGACATCCCGCGCCAGGCGCACGAGCGCGGGCTCAAGCTGGCCATGCCGGTGGAGAAGAGCGGCCAGGACGAGTTCGACTTCGAGTTCGGTGAGGAGTTCGGCGAGCACATCGAGCGCTTCGACCCGGACTTCTCCAAGGTGCTCGTCCGCTACAACCCCGACGCCGACGCGGAGATGAACCGCCGTCAGGCCGGGCGCCTGCGCCGCCTCTCGGACTGGCTGCACGAGCGCGATCGCAAGTTCCTCTTCGAGCTGCTGGTGCCGGGCACCGACGAGCAGCTCGCCTCGGTCGACGGGGACGGCGACCGCTACGACTCAGAGCTGCGCCCCGAGCTCATGCGCCGCGCCATCGAGGAGCTCCAGGGCGAGGGCGTCGAGGCCGACATCTGGAAGATCGAGGGCGTCGACGAGCGCTCCGAGGCCGAGATGCTGGCGCAGCAGAGCCGAGCCGGCGGGCGCGACGGGGTGGTCTGCGTCCTGCTGGGAAGAGGCGCCAACGACGACAAGGTCGACCACTGGCTGACGCAGGCCGCTCCGGTCGAGGGCTTCGTGGGGTTCGCCATCGGTCGCTCGATCTGGGGCGATCCGCTGAGGGGCTTCCTCTCGGGGGACGTCGAGCGCGAGGCGGCGGTCGCCCAGGTCGCCGACAACTACCTGCGCTTCGTCGACGTCTACAGCCAGGCCGAGGGCAGCCCAGCGCCGGTGGGCTGACATCAGGGCCGAGCCGCTTCGGCGACGCGTGGCGTCGCTGAACAAGCTCGCGGTTGGGCCAGAGGAGCAGGGGGGCGCTCGCAGCCGCACGTCATCGCGGCGAACCTGCGCCGCCTTGGTAACTAATGCAAGCTGACTCTCACGCCGGCCGCGCGGGCGCCTAGCTTGGGCTCATGACCCGGACGCGCGCCGCCGGCTGGATGGTCGCCTTTGTTCTCCTCGGGCTGATCGGCGGCGGCGTCCTGCGCCGGGGGCCGGACGGCCCGGACCGCTCGATCGGCAGCCATGCCGTCGTCGAGGCGACGGTGACCCGCGTGGTAGACGGCGACACCGTCAAGGTCCGGGCCGCTGGCCACGACGACACCGTGCGCTACATCGGCGTCGACACCCCTGAGACCAAGAAGCCCGGCACTCCCATCCAGTGCTTCGGCAAGGCGGCCAGCGCCTTCAACCAGCGTCTGGTCCAGGGGCGCGGCGTGACGCTGCGCACGGACGCCGAGCCGCGCGACCGCTACGGCCGCCTGCTGGCCTACGTCTATCGTCGCGACGACGGGCTGTTCGTCAACGCCTCGTTGGTCCGCCGCGGTTTCGCCACGACCCTGACGATCGCCCCCAACCTCGGGCATGCCGGGGAGCTGGCCGGCCTCGAGCGCGAGGCCCGCCGGGGCGACGTCGGGCTGTGGCGCGCGTGCCGGTGAGCGTTTCGCCCTGTGGGGTTTCGGCCGTCGTCCGGCGTGCTCGAGCGCCGTCCGTGGGGGCCGCGCGCCGATCGGTCAGGGGGCGTTATGTGCACCGAAACCGGTGCTAGGGTCTCGCGCCATGAGGATGCGCCAGAGCAGCGCGCAGCTCGAGCGGGCCTTCGTCGAGGAGGTCCAGCTCGATCGCGTGCGGCGCGAGCACCTGCGCCGCACGGCCGCTCAGCGCGCGCGCCAGCGCCGCGTGCAGCGCCGGGCCCAGCGGAGCTCGCTGCGCTTCTTCCTGCTCGTCGTCTCGCTCGTCGCGACCGCCGTCCTGGTGACGATCGCCATGTTCGAGACGCTCTACTACGTGATCGGCTGAGGCCTCGCGGGCGGCCGCTCGCGCCGGCCGCCGCGGGTCAGGACCCGAGCTCGCGCAGCGCCTCGTCGATGTCCTGGCGCGACTCGGCGGGCGCCGAGCGCTCCTGCTGGATCTCGAGGTAGACCTCGTCGCGGAACACGGGAACGTCTCGTGGCGCCTGGATCCCGATGCGGACCTTCTCACCCATCACCGAGAGCACGGAGACCTCGATGTCGTCCCCGATCATGATGCTCTGGTTGCACTTGCGGGTGAGAACCAGCATGGCTACGCCTCCCTGCCGCGTCGGTTCGGCCACTACAGCAGGTCGGGCGAAGCTATGCAAGGTGCGCGACGGGCGGCCCAGCGGCGCGGCGCGGGCTGGCCTCCGAGACGCCTCGCCGAGCGTGCGAAGGGCGGCGACGACCCGGCGTTTCGCTAGGCTGCGCCGCCTCATGGCCCGTCGATCCCTACGTCCTCAGCTGAACCAGATCCGCGCATGGGTGCGCCAGGGTCGCACCGACGCATGGATCGCCCACCAGCTCGAGGTCACGGGCAAGGAGATCGAGGCCTTCAAGCGCGAGAACGAGCTCGCGCCCGACGCTGGCGAGGCGACGGCGGCCGAGGGCGTGCCCGAGGAGATCGACCTGCGCGCGGAGGACGACGCGCTGATCGCCGCCGAGCTCGACGCCGCGCAGACCAGCTCGGAGGCCGACGAGGACGAGGACGAGGGCGAGGGCGACGGCGACGGCGAGGAGGACAAGGGCAAGCCCCCCGCCCGCCGGCGCGGGCGCCGCGGCGGCCGGGCTCGCCGGCGCAGCGGCCCGACGACGTTGGAGGGAACCTTCGACCACGGCGAGGAGGGCTACGGCCTGTGGCTCGACCCCGCCGTGCAGGACGACCCGATCTATGCCGAGCACTGGGCCGGCCACCGCCCGGTGGAGGTCACGGTCGAGGAGGACCAGATCGTCATCCGCCGCTCCGGCGACAGCGCCGCAGCGGACTGAGCGCCGCTCCCGCCCCGCCGCTGCGCCGCTCCCCCGCTCAGTCGCCCAGTCGCCGGCCGCCCGCGAAGTCGACGGCCCCGCGCACGTAGCGCGCGAAGGCGGCGTCGGTCGCCGTAAGGCCGTCCCACGCCTCGGAGCGATCGGGCGCCGCCTGCGCGGCCAGGGCCAGGCACCAGTCGGTCCCCTGCTCGTAGAGGTCGGCCAGCTCGGCCGTGGTGAACGCCCCGCCGAGGCGCCGGCGCAGCTCGGCCACGATCTGGTCGCGGACGCGCTCGAGGACGGCACGGTCGTCAGGGGCCGCCTCGCGGAGTCGGCGTGCCCCCTCCTCCCACTGGAAGCTGGCGACGTCGTAGCTCACGTCGATCGCCGGCCGGTCACCGGGGCCAGGGTAGCGACGGCCGTCGCCTTGGCCGGTGCTTCTCTTGGAGCGCCAGCGGCCCCCCAATTCCTGTTAGTCTGCGCGAAGATCATCTCTGCGAAGACTAGGAGGCCACCATGTGGACGGTCGAGCACAGCGTCGAAACCACCGTCGCGCCCGAGGCGGTCTGGCGCGCCTGGTCCGACGTCGAGCGGTGGCCGCAGTGGAACGGGGACATAGAGCGGATCGAGCTGAGAGGACCCTTCGCAGTCGGAAGCACGATCACGATGAAACCCTGCGGCCAGGAGACCGTCGAACTGCGCCTCGCGGAGGTCGTGGACGGCGAGCTCTTCGTCGACGAGGCCGACATCGCCAGCACGGTGGTGAGGACGCTGCACCGCATCGACCGCTCCGACGGAAACCGCGCGCGGATCGTGTACCGCCTGGAAGCCACGGGTCCGGCGGCCGAGGAGATCGGTCCGGCGGTCAGCGCGGACTTCCCGGACACGCTGGCGGCGCTGACCGAGTACGCCCAGCGATGAGGCGCCGTCCGCCGTCGTGACTCGCTTCCCCGGAGGTCCGGCGGCAAATCCCGGGTTCCTGCTCTGGCATCTCACCCTTGCCTGGCAGCGCGCCGTCGCCGCGGCGCTCGCGCCGCTCGGCCTGACTCACGTCCAGTTCGTGCTGCTCGCCTGCGCCTGGTGGCTTCAAGAGCAGGGGCACGCCCCGAATCAGCTCCAGCTCGCGCGCCAGGCCGGCACCGACGTGAAGATGACCTCGCAGGTCGTCCGCAGGCTCGAGGCCAAGCGACTGCTCGAGCGCGAGGTCGATCCGGCTGACATGCGAGCGCGCAGGCTGCGCCCGACTCCCGAGGGTGCCACCCTCGCGCGACGCGCCGTCGTCGCCGTCGAAGACGTGGACGCGCGCTTCTTCGACGGCGAAGCCGACGCCATCACCCCGGTGCTCCAGCGGCTCGTCGCCGCTCTCGACCCGCCGGGACCGGCGCGGCCATGAGGCTCGAGACACCGGGCAGGAGACCTCCGGAGCCAGTCGGGGCAGGACGCGCAGGCGCAGGAGGTCGACGCCTGCCCGGAGCGCCCGCTCAGCCGCCGCCCGGCAGGTTCTCGATCACAAAGGCCCGCTCGCCCTGGCGGACCATGCCCATCCCCCGGGCCGCCCGCTCCAGTGAGGCCGGCTCGCGCAGCTCGCGCCGGCGCGCCACCAGCCGGGCGTTCTCGCGCTCGAGCGCGTGCAGGTCAGCGCGCTTGGTTTTGGACTCCTGCCACGTCTGCACGTAGGAGATGAGCGGGCCGACGTAGAGGAGCAGGATGCCGCCCACCACTACGACGAGGGCGACCCGCCCGAGGCGCTCCCAGCGCACCCCCGCCAGGGGCCGCGCCGCCGGCCGTCGGGCCGCGCGCGGGCGCGGGCTCGGGCGCGTCGTCGTCCGGCGCGTCGTCGTCCGGCGCGCGGCGGCTGCCCGAGTCGAGGCCATTCCGCGCGCCCTTCGACGCCGGACGGACGCTTCCTCTTTTGCCTACCGTGACCCGAGCCCCGGTCAGACGCCGCTCGAGCCGCGGGTAGCCCGCGATGTCGACGCGAAGGCCGATCGCCCGGGGAAGGCCGCGTCGGGCCCCAGCGCCTCCTCGATGCGCAGCAGCTGGTTGTACTTGGCCACGCGATCCGAGCGCGAAGGCGCCCCGGTCTTGATCTGGCCACAGCCGGTGGCCACCGCGAGGTCGGCGATCGTCACGTCCTCGGTCTCGCCCGAGCGGTGCGAAATGACCGCCGCGTAGCCGGCGTCCTGGGCGGTGCGCACGGCGTCGAGGGTCTCGGTCAGCGTGCCGATCTGGTTGACCTTGACCAGGATGGCGTTGCCCACGCCGCGCTCGATGCCCTCGCGCAGGCGGGCGCTGCTGGTAACGAACAAATCGTCGCCCACGAGCTGGAGCTCATCACCCAGGCGGTCGGTGAGCTGCTTCCATCCCTCCCAGTCGTCCTCCCCCATGCCGTCCTCGATCGAGACGATCGGGTAGCGCCCGGCGACGTCGGCCCAGTAGTCGGCCAGCTCGGCGGCCGAGAGCGTGCGCCCCTCGTGCTCGAGGCGGTAGTCAACGCCGGAGCGCAGCTCGCTCGTCGCCGGGTCCAGCGCGATGGCCAAATCGTCACCGGGCCGGTAGCCCGCCGCCTCGATGCCCGCCATCAGCACCTCGAGCGCCGCCTCGTTGGAGTCGAGGTCGGGGGCGAAGCCGCCCTCGTCGCCCACCGCCGTTCCCAGCCCGCGCTCGTGGAGGGTCCGCTTGAGGTGGTGGAAGACCTCGGCCCCCATCCGCAGCCCCTGCGAGAAGGTCGTCGCCCCCACCGGCACGGCCATGAACTCCTGGAAGTCCACCTTGTTGTCGGCGTGGGCGCCGCCATTGAGGACGTTCATCATCGGAACGGGCAGCACATGCGCCGCCTCCCCGCCCAGGTAGCGCCACAGCGGCTGGCCCTCCTCGGCGGCGGCGGCGTGGGTGGCGGCCAGCGAGACGGCGAGGATCGCGTTGGCCCCCAGGCGCGACTTGTTCGGCGTGCCGTCGAGGTCGATCAGCGCGCGGTCGAGCCCCTGCTGGTCGAAGGCGTCGCGGCCGGCGACCGCCTCGGCGATCTCCCCGTTGACGTTGTCCACCGCCCGCTGGACCCCCCTGCCCAGCCAGGCCTCGCCGCCGTCGCGCAGCTCGGTGGCCTCGAGCTCGCCGGTCGAGGCGCCCGACGGCACCGCCGCGCGGCCGGTGGCGCCCGAGCGCAGGAGCAGCTCGACCTCGACCGTCGGGTTGCCGCGGCTGTCGAGGATCTGGCGGGCGTGCAGGCGCTCGATCTGGCTCATGGGCGAAGGGCGCGGCAGGCTATCGCGCGGCCTGCTCGACGCGCTGCCTGAAGCGCCGGATGGCCGCGCGCAGCGCGAGCTCGGGGTGGGGGGGGGGGGGGGGGGGGGGCGCCGCGCGCCCGGCCGACACAACGAGCGCCGCCCCCCGGCCCCCCCCCCCCCCCCGGGGCGGCGCCCGGGGGGGCGCCCCCGCCCCCCCCCCCGGGCGGGGGGGGGCCCCGGCCCGCCCCCCGGCGCCCCCCCCCCCACGGCAGTAACCGCGACCGCTTCGTGATCTGCCA
>JBBPZM010000016.1:0-12857 GCA_038199035.1 Solirubrobacterales bacterium
CCCGGCGGGGCGTCCGAGCCGAGTCGCGGCCTGCTCGTAGGTGAGCCCGGACCCGATCAGGTCGAGCACCTGCCTCCGGCTCGTCATGCGGCGAGGAGTCCCCGAGCGACGATCCCTCGAAACCGGGTGAGGACCCGGGCAGGAGGTCTTCACCCGGTCGTCTCAGGCGGCGACGCCCTTCCGGGCGTACCGCGCGATGAACGCCTCGACGCCGTCGCGCGCCTCGTCGTCGCGGTGCTGGACGGGCGGCGACTTCATGAGGTAGGAGGACGGGATCTCCAGTGGACCGCCCAGGTCGTTGTCGAGCGCGAGCCGGATCATCCGGACGGCGTCGATCACGATGCCGGCGGAGTTCGGGGAGTCCCAAACCTCGAGCTTGAGCTCCCCGACGAGCGGGACGTCACCGAAGCTCGTCCCTTCGATCCGGATGTAGCACCACTTGCGATCGTTCAGCCACGGGACGTAGTCCGACGGGCCGATGTAGACGTCCTCCGCGGGCAGCTCGTGGTCCATGATCGAGGTGACGGCGTTGGTCTTGGAGATCTTCTTGGACTCCAGGCGCTCGCGCTCGAGCATGTTGTAGAAGTCCATGTTCCCGCCGACGTTGAGCTGCGAGGTGCGCAGCATCTTCACGCCGCGCTCGCCGAACAGCCGCGCCAGCGTGCGGTGCACGATCGTCGCCCCCACCTGCGACTTGATGTCGTCGCCGACGATCGGCAGGCTGGCCTTGGCGAAGCGCTCGCTCCAGTAGTCCTCGCGGGCGATGAACACGGGGATGCAGTTGACGAAGCCGCAGCCCGCGTCGAGCACCTGCTCGACGTACCACTTGGTGGCCAGCTCGGAGCCGACCGGGAGATAGGAGACGACGACGTCGGTGTGGGTGTCCTTGAGGATCTGGGCGATGTCGTCGGTCTTGCCCGGCGCCTTCTCGATCCTCTCCGACAGGTACTTGCCCAGCCCGTCGTGGGTCATGCCGCGGTGGAGGGGGACGCTGAGGTCGGGCACCTCGGCGAACTTCAGCGTGTTGTTCTGGCCCGACCAGATGGCCTGGGAGAGGTCCTTGCCGACCTTGTCGGCGTCGATGTCGAAGGCGGCGGAGAACTCGATGTCGCGGATGTGGTAGCCCCCGAGGTCGACGTGCATGAGGCCGGGGACGGCCTGCGCGGAGTCGGCGTCCCGATAGAACTGGACGCCCTGCACGAAGGAGGAGGCGCAGTTTCCGACGCCGATGATGGCGACGCGCACCTTGTCGCCCTGGTAGCGGGCTGCGCCGTTGGTCGTCTTGCCGTTGGTCTTGCTCACAGTTTGGTCGCTTCCTTGTGGAGAGGGGGCCGGCAGCCGGCCGGGAACAGACCCCGCCGGCGAGGGGCGGTTACAAGCCTATGCCGCGCCCGCCGACCGCGAGGCGCCGGCGTCGGCGGGGGCCTGCAGCTGGCGGCGCACGTGGACGATGCGCTGCACGGTCGTAAAGGCCGTCAGCACCGCGAGCGCGTAGACCGCCGGCTTGAGCAGCGAGAAGTCTCCCAGCGAGGCGCCCCGGGCGAAGAGCAGGCCGATCGAGAGGATGACCACGCGCACGGCCCGGGTGGCCAGACCGACCTTGCACTCCACCCCCAGGGCCTCCGCGCGCGCCCGCGTGTAGGAGACCATGAGCGACCCAAGCACCGCGACCACGACGGCGGCCACCCCAAGCTCGTCGCCGCGCGAGGCCAGGTACGCGCCGACCGCGGTCAGGACGATTCCCTCCTCGCAGCGGTCCAGCGTGGAGTCGAGGAAGGCGCCGAACGGCGTTCCCTTGCCCGACATCCGCGAGTAGCGACCGTCCAGCGTGTCCATCACCGACCCGACCACGAAGGCCACGCCGCCGAGGAAGAAGAAGCGCTGCCACACGAGCACGGCCGCCACCACGTTGAGGACGAAGCCGGTGAGCGAGATCGCGTTGGGCGTCAGGCGCGACTCGATCAGGCGGTTGCGCATGAGCAGCGAGAGCTCGCCCGAGCCGGCCCCGCGACCGGGGCGACCGGCGGGGCCGGGAGCACCCGGGTCGCTGGCAGGGGTGCCCGACTCGACTCTCGATCGGGCCATCAGGCGGCCGCCTCGACCGGGGCGCGGCGAAAGCCCCACACGGTGGGCCGCGCCTGTCCCAGGCGGCCGGCCGCGACCGCCGAAGCGGCGGCGACGAGGGCCCCGAGGATGGCGTCGACCACGAAGTGGTTGCCGGTGGCCACGACCGCGAAGGTGATGACGAACGGGTAGAGGGCCCACGCCACCCTGAACGCCCGGTGCTCGACCAGCCGCACCAGCGTCCATCCCAGCATCAGCGCGAACGCCACGTGCATCGACGGCACCGCCGCGAACGGGTTGAAGAGCGCGTTGACCGCGACGCTGTCCTGTGGGATCCCGGTGAAGCTCGACACCGAGTCGATGAAGCCCCACTCGGGGAAGAAGCGGGGCGGCGCGGTCGGGAAGAGCGCGTAGCTGATCAGCGCCATTCCCATACTGACCATGAGCATGTTGCGCAGGAAGTAGAAGGAGCGGTTGTGGAAGAGGTAGACGAAGATCAGCGTGCCCATCGTCACCGTCGCCTGGGCGTTGACGTAGAGCCACGACGCGATGTCGATCAGCCATGGGAGTCCGGTCGCCCACGCCTGGATCGCGGGCTCGACGAACAGGTGGGTGGCGCGCTCCACCGAGATGAGATCGCGGGCGTGCTGGAATGACTCGACGGCCTTGCCGTCGACCTGGCCGCGGACGAGCCGGTAGCCCCAGTAGGCGGCCGCGAACAGGGCGACTTGGCGCAGCACGTCTAGCGCACCGCATGGCAGCAGCCGCGCCTCGAGCTTGCGCAGTAGGGCCAGTATGGGCAAGCGGCGCATCCTAGCCGGGCCTCATGTCCCCTTCGCGCCGGCGCGGCACGCGGCGCCGGAGTCGGGGTCCAGCAGCCGAGTCGGAGCGAAGCGGGCAACGACGCGAACGTAGCCCGGGCTCGGCAGCAGCAGCTCGGTGAAGCCTCCGGCCCCCCGCCGCACGCAGCCTGCGCCGGCGACGAGCGTCCAGTAGGGCGTGTAGCGCACGCGCACGGTGACCGATCCGGGACGGGTGGCGGCAAGGGCGAAGGAGTTAGGGGTCGCGGCGACGACCCGCGTGGCGCCCGAGGCCAGCGGAGTCGCGCGGCGCACGCGGTACACGCGCCAGTGGCCGTCGCGCCACGCCGGGGCGAGGAAGGGCACGCCGCGGCGGACCAGCTTGGCCTCGGGAATCCCGGAGTAGTCCAAGCGCACGTCGGGGATGGCGACATAGTCGACTCCCGTGCGCTCCAGCCAGGCGTGGTACCTGCTCGGGCTCAGCCGCTTGGAGTAGAGGGCGCCGTTGTACTTGAGGTCGAGCTGGCGCTCCCACCCGCGGGCCAGCGGGAAGCGCTGGGCCACGTAGACGTTCTCCCAGTGGTTGCGCGTCAGCGGGATCTCCACTCGCGTCACGCCCCCCGGCCGGCTGCCCAGGAAGCGCTCGAGCCCCGCGTAGTAGGCGGCGTGGACCGAGGGATCGCCGCTTGCGGTCTCGACGTCGCGCACCGGAGCCGACCACTGCCAGTAGAGCAGCGGAAGGGCCAGGAGGGCGAGCGCCCAGGGGCGTCGCTGCCACAGCACCAGCGCGAGGACGGGCGGCCCGAACAATGTGCCCAGGCGGGCGGCGTTCCCGCCCATCGGCGTGCTCACGACGAAGGCGGCGATGCACGCCAGGGCGTAGAGGACGGCGGCGATCCTCACCGTGCGGTCGTCCCGCGGGACGAAGAGCACGACCGCCGCGGCGAAGGCCAGCACCGGCCAGAAGGCCGAGATCACGAACGGCTCGAACCCGTTCTCGGGGAAGGCGACCTGGAGCACCCCGGTCGCCACGAGCGCGCTGGCCGCGACCCACAGCGCGTCGCGCCGGTGGGCGCCGAGGAAGTGGGCTACGGCGGCCATGGCCAGGAAGAGCCCGGCCACCGGGCTGCCCATCGGGCACAGCACGGCCAGAACGACGGCCAGGGCCGTGCGGCGGCGCTGGTGGGCGAGCAGGGCAGCCAGGCCGATGACCACGCCCAGCGAGAAGGTCAGGCGCCCGGTGAGCAGGTTGGTCGCGGTGGCCGCCCCGAACCACAGCGCCCCGAGCCGCGCCCGCGCGCCGAAGCGCTCGTAGGTCAGCCGCTCGAACAGGACGGCGGCCACGACCGCGGCGATGGCGCCCACCAGGCGCGGGCCCAGCAGCGCGGCCAGCGGGGGGAACAGCACGCTGTAGCCCGGGACGTGGTGGCCGGCGAACCACTGCCCGTTCCAGACGGTGAAGCCGACCTGCTCGAACAGGTTGGTCCGGAAGATCTGCGCCGCCAGGTCGGCGCTCGGCGGCGCCAGCAGCAGGTAGACGCCGGCCAGGGCGGCGGCGAGGATCCACGGCTCCTGGCGGCGCAGCGGGATCCGCATGCGCATCGGTTGGAGGCTACAAACCGGTCCGGGCCGGGTTACAGGGCGCATCCGCTCGAGGACGTCGACCGGCCCCCCATTTCGCGGCCGGCCGAGCCGAGCGCCCAGTGATCGGGCGGGAGGAGCGGGCTCAGCCCTCGGCGGCTCGGCGATGCCCATTACCGTGCCGCCATGGCCACGCTGTGCCTGGGAGAGGCGATCGTCGACCTCGTCTGCGAGCGTCCCGTCGCGGACCTCGCGGAGGCCGACGCGTTTCGCCCCCACTTCGGGGGCGCGGTGGCCAACGTGGCCGTCGTGGCGGCGTCGCTGGGGGCGGCGATCCGGGTGGCCGGCGGCGCGGGCGACGACGCGTGGGGCCGCTGGCTGCGCGACGGCCTGGCAGCGGGCGGGGTCGACCTCGATCACTTCGTCCTCGTCGAAGGCTGTGTCACGCCCGTGGCCTTCGTCACCACCGACGAGCGCGGGGAGCCGGCGTTCCAGGTCTACGGGGACGGCATCGCGGCGACGATCGAAGCGGTTGGAGCACGCATGCCCGAGGCAGTGGAGGGCTCCGACGCGCTGTTCTTCTCCTCCAACACCCTGGCCGGCCCGGCCGAGCGCGAGGTGACGATGGCGGCGCGCGAGCGGGCGCTGGAGCTCGGCCGTCCGGTGATCTTCGATCCCAACCTGCGCCTGCACCGCTGGCGGTCGGCCGCCGCGGCCGCGGCCGAGGCCAACGCCTGTGTGCCGGGCGCGCTGCTCGTGCGCTGCAACCTTCCGGAGGCCGAGATCCTCACCGGCGAGCCCGATCCCGAGCGGGCGGCCCTGGCCCTGCTCAAGGCCGGCGCCCGGATGGCCGCGGTGACGCTCGGAGCCCACGGCGCGATCCTGCGCGGCGAGGTTCGCGCCGACGCCCCCGGGCGCGCTGCCCGCGTAGTGTCGACCATGGGGGCCGGTGACTGCTTCACCGGAGTCCTGCTCGCCCGCATGGCGCTGGCCGGCTTCTACCCGCCGGCCGCGGCCGCCGCGCTCGGGGAGGCGGTGGCGGAGTCGGCCAGGGCCACGGAGCGCTGGGGAGCGGTGCGGTGAGCGCCGCCGGGCCCGGCTCCTCTCCAGCGGCACGCCCCTCGCCGGCCCCGACGCCCCGGCGCGTGGCCGGCATCCGCCGCCGGCTGGCCTCGGTGTACGGCGTCCCGGACGCCCCGCCCCACGGTCGCCCGCTCGACGAGCTCGTCCTCACCGTGCTCTCCCAGAGCACCAACGATCGCAACCGCGACGTGGCCTGGGCGCAGCTGCGCGAGCGCCTGCCCTCGTGGGCGGCGGTCCGCGACGCTGCGGTCGACGAGGTGGAGGCGGCCATCCGCCCCGGCGGGATCTCCCGGGTCAAGTCGGCTCGCATCCAGGCGATCCTGCGGGCGCTGCACGACGACCTCGACCTGGAGTGGATGCGCGACGCTCCGGTGGCGGAGTCGGGCGCGTATCTGTGCGGGCTGCCGGGGGTCGGACGCAAGACGGCGGCCTGCGTGCTGCTGTTCTCCTTCGGCCTGCGCGACGTGCCGGTCGACACCCACGTCGGCCGCGTCGGGGCTCGCCTGGCGCTCCTGCCGGCCAAGGCGTCGACCGAGGTGCTGCACGACCGGATGGTCGCCCTCACGCCGCCGGGGGCCGAGCTCGAGCTCCACGTCAACCTCCTGCGCCATGGCCGGCGCACCTGCCACGCCCGCGCCCCGGCCTGCCCGGGGTGCGTCCTGCGGCGGGTGTGCCCGAGCCGGCGGGCATGAGCCGCCGGCTGGCGGCGGAGGTCTCGCTGGTCGGATCGCCGCCGTCTGAGGCCTGACCTTCGTGATGGTGCAGGACGCCGTTGGTCGGCTGGGCGAGGCGGCGCTGATCGTCGTGGCGATCGTCGCCGTCGACGCGTTCCCCCGCCTGCGCCCGCCGCGGCCGCTGCCCGAGGGCTGAACCAGCGAGACGGCGCCCCGCTCGGCCTCACCACCGTGCGGACATCGGCCGGGGAGTCGCCGATGATCTGCTACGGTGCCACTAAGGTTTTTTCGCGGCTTTGGAAGCAACGCCGGAGCCGCTTCCCACCACAGGACGCGGACAAGGAGCTTTCCAGCATGGCCAAGACCATTGGAATCGATCTCGGCACCACCAACTCGTGCATGGCCGTGCTCGAGGGTGGCGAGCCGACGGTCATCGAGAACGCGGAGGGCGGACGCACCACCCCGTCCGTGGTCGCCTTCACCGATTCCGGTGAGCGACTGGTGGGCACCGTGGCCAAGCGCCAGGCGGTGACCAACCCCACCAACACCATCTTCTCCATCAAGCGCTTCATGGGCCGCAAGGAGGCGGAGGTCAAGGAGGAGGAGTCGATCGTCCCCTACAGGGTCGTCTCCGGCCCGGGCGGCGACGTGCGCGTCGACGCGCAGGGGCAGCAGTACTCGCCCCCGGAGATCAGCGCGATGATCCTCCAGAAGCTCAAGGCCGACGCTGAGGCTTATCTCGGCGACACCGTCGACTCGGCGGTCATCACCGTCCCGGCCTACTTCAACGACGACCAGCGCCAGGCCACCAAGGACGCCGGCAAGGTCGCCGGCCTCGACGTCAAGCGCATCATCAACGAGCCCACCGCGGCCTCGCTGGCTTACGGGCTCGACAAGGAGTCCGACCAGACGATCCTCGTCTTCGACCTCGGCGGCGGCACGTTCGACGTGTCGGTGCTGGAGATCGGCGAGGGCGTGTTCGAGGTAAAGGCCACAGCGGGTGACAACCACCTCGGCGGCGACAACTTCGACAAGGCGGTCGTCGACTGGCTGGTGGCCGAGTTCAAGCGCGACCAGGGCATCGACCTGGCCGCCGACAAGATGGCCCTCCAGCGCCTCTACGAGGCGGCGGAGAAGGCCAAGATCGAGCTCTCCACCACCCAGGAGACCCAGATCAACCTGCCGTTCCTCACGGCCGACGCGTCGGGCCCCAAGCACCTCGACCTCAAGCTCAGCCGGGCCAAGCTCGCCGAGCTGACCGCCGACCTGCTCAAGCGGGTCGAGGCCCCGGTGCGCCAGGCCATGGAGGACGCCAAGGACAAGGGCGCGGCCAACATCGACCACATCGTCCTGGTGGGCGGCATGACCCGCATGCCCGCCGTGCAGGAGAAGGTCAAGTCGCTGACCGGCAAGGACCCCCACCGCGGCGTCAACCCCGACGAGGTGGTGGCGGTCGGCGCGGCCATCCAGGCCGGCGTGCTGGCCGGGGACGTCAAGGACGTTCTCCTGCTCGACGTCACACCGCTCACCCTGGGCATCGAGACCAAGGGCGGCGTGATGACCCGCCTGATCGAGCGCAACACCACCATCCCCACGCGCAAGTCGGAGGTGTTCTCGACCGCTGAGGACAACCAGCCCAGCGTGGAGATCCACGTCCTCCAGGGCGAGCGCGAGATGGCGCTGGGCAACAAGTCGTTGGGCAAGTTCCAGCTCACCGGCATCCCACCCGCGCCGCGCGGCATCCCGCAGGTCGAGGTGGCCTTCGACATCGACGCGAACGGCATCCTCAACGTCTCGGCCAAGGACCTCGGGACCGGCAAGGAGCAGAAGATCGAGATCAAGGCGGGCTCGGGCCTCTCGGAGGACGAGATCAAGCGCATGGTCACCGATGCCGAGTCGCACGCCGAGGACGACCGCCGCCAGCGCGAGCTGGCCGAGGCCCGCAACGAGGGCGAGAACGCGGCCTACCAGGCCGAGCGCCAGCTCTCGGAGCTCGGCGACTCGGTCGACGGCTCCTCCAAGGAGCAGATCGAGGCGGCGATCCGGGAGGTGCGCGAGGCGCTGACCTCGGAGGACGCGGCCGACATCCGCTCCAAGACCGAGGCGCTGCAGACCGCCTTCCACTCGGTTTCCCAGGCCATGTACGAGCGGGCCCAGGCTCAGCAGGGAGCGGCCACGGCCGACGGCGCCGCGGCCGACGGAGCTGGGGCCGATGGCCAGGCCGAGGCCGAGGAGGACGTGGTGGACGCCGAGGTCGTGGACGAGGGCAAGTAAGGGATGAAGCGCTCGGAGCACGATCCCAGCCCTGGTCGGGGCCCTTCATCATCCGAGGGTCCCGGCGGAGCGGCGAGTCCCTCGGCGGGGGACCCCTCCCCAGCGGGCTCCCACGGTGCTTCGGCGCCGGGGAAGTCCGCGGCGCCGGTCTCGGCTCCGGCTGAGGGGGAGCTGGATGAGGTGGCGTCGGCGGCGGGGGCGTCTCAGCCCGCTGCTTCCTCAGCCGACGAGAACCCCGACGCCCGGGATGCCTCGGCGGCCGAGGATCCGTCCGCGGCCGAGGATCCCTCGACGGGTGAGCATGCGTCGGCGGTCGAGGAGGATCTGGACGAGCTGCTGGCCAAGGCGCGGGAGCGCGACGAGTACCTGTCGCTCGCCCAGCGCACGCAGGCCGACTTCGAGAACTACCGCAAGCGCGCGGCGCGCGACGTCGCGGCGGCGGAGGGTCGCGGGGTGGCCAGGCTGGCGCGCGAGCTGCTTCCCGCGCTCGACAACCTCGGCCTGGCGCTCGCCGCCGTCGACGCCGCCGGCGACGGGGAGCGCACGCCGGGGACCGGGGAGCGCCAGCTGGTCGACGGCATCCGCCTCGTGGCCGGCGAGCTCACCGCGGCCCTGGCCCGCGTGGGGATCGAGCCCTACTCGCCCCAGGGAGAGCGCTTCGACCCCTCCGAGCACGAGGCGATGGCGAAGCAGGCCGTCCCCGGCGCCGAGTCGGGCACCGTGGTCGAGGTCTACCAGCAGGGGTACCGGGCCAACGGCGGGGTGCTGCGGCCGGCCCGCGTGGTGGTGGCCGAGTAGGAGGCGACCCATATGGCGGCCCGGCCTGACTATTACAAGACGCTCGGCGTGGCCAAGAACGCCGGCCAGGACGAGATCAAGAAGAGCTACCGCAAGCTCGCGCGCCAGTACCACCCCGACCGCAACCAGGGCAACAAGCAGGCCGAGGAGCGCTTCAAGGAGATCTCCCAGGCCTACGATGTCCTCGGCGATCCGGACAAGCGCAAGCAGTACGACCGCGGGACGGGTCCCTTCGCCGCGGGCGGGCCCGCCGGATTCGACCCGGGGGCCTTCGCCGGCGGGTTCGGGGACATCCTCTCCAACATCTTCGGCACAGCGGGGCCAGGTGGTCCTCGGGGCACGCGCGGGCGTCCGCGCCCCCAGCCCGGGCGCGACCTCGAGACCGAGGTCAGCATCTCCTTCGACCAGGCCGTGGCCGGCGCCCAGGTCCCCCTGGCCGTTCCGACGTCCGCTCCGTGTCCCACCTGCTCGGGGACCGGGGCCAAGCCCGGGACCACCCCGAGGATCTGTCCGCAGTGCCAGGGCCGCGGCGTGGAGGCCGAGGGCCAGGGCCTGTTCTCGATCTCCCAGCCGTGCTCGCGCTGCGGCGGCAGTGGCACGGTGATCGAGGACCCCTGCCCGACCTGCCACGGCACTGGCGCCCGCCGCACGGTCAAGCGCTACCGCGTCTCGATCCCGCCGGGGGTGCGCGACGGGAGCCGCATCCGCCTGGCCGGCAAGGGAGAGCCGGGGCCCCAGGGCGGTCCGCCCGGCGACCTCTACGTGGTCACCCGCGTCGGCGAGTCGCCGATCTTCAAGCGCAAGGGCGACAACGTCGAGGTCGAGGTCCCCTTGACCATCCCCGAGGCCATCCGCGGGGCGACGATCGACGTTCCGACGCTGCGCGGGACCAAGAAGCTGCGCGTCCCGGGCGCCACCAAGCACGGCACCGTCCAGCGCCTGCGCGGCGAGGGGCCGCCCAAGCTGAGTGGTTCCGGCCGGGGCGACATCCACTATCGCTTCGTGATCGACGTCCCGGCGTCGCTGTCCAGGGAGCAGAAGCAGGCGGTCGACGAGCTGGCCGAGGTGATGAACGGCGATCCCCGCGCCCGCCTGTTCGCCCATAGCGGCGCGGCGCCAGCGGGGAGCGGGAGCTAGCGGCCGTGGCCACCCGGCGGACGAGCACGACACGCGTCGAGGTCTCCAGCGACCGCGGGGTGTTCATGATCTCGGTCGCCGCCGAGCTGGCCGAGATGCATCCTCAGACGCTGCGCATGTACGAGGCGCGCGGGCTCATCGAACCCAAGCGTTCTCCCAAGGGCACGCGCCTCTACTCGCAAGCCGACGTCGAGCGCCTGCGCCGGATCCAGGAGATGACGGCGGAGCTCGGCATGAACCTCGCGGGGGTGGAGCGGGTGTTCGAGCTCGAGGCCGAGCTGGCCCGGATGAGCCGCCGCATGGAGGCGCTCGAGCGCCGCGCCGAGGTGGTGCGCGAGGAGATGGAGTCAGAGCTCGAGCGGGTGCGCCGGGAGGTGCGCGCGGAGATCGTGCCCTACCGGCCGGCCGGTGGCCTGGTGCCGGTCCGCCAGCGCGGGGGCCGAGGGAGGTTCTCCGGGTTCTGATGAGATATCTGCTATAGCTCGACTGAGATTTATGCAAGCTGACCGTTTGACCATCAAGTCCCAGGAGGCGCTCAGCGCCGCCCAGCAGCTCGCCGACGGGCGCGCCCACCCAGAGCTGCGCCCGGAGCACCTCCTCTCCGTGCTGCTCGAGCAGGAGGGCGGCGTCGTCGCCCCCGTGCTCGAGAAGCTGGGCGCCTCGCCGGCCGCCCTGCGCGAGCCGATCAATCGAGCTCTCGACGCGCTTCCCACCCTGAGCGCCGGCTCCCCCGAGCAGGCGCGCCCGTCGAGCGAGTTGGTGGCGGTCCTGCGAGCGGCCGAGAAGGAAGCCGGCTCCCTCCAGGATGAGTACGTCTCCACCGAGCACCTGCTGCTCGGCCTGGCCGACTCGAAGTCGCCGGCCGCCGACGCCCTGCGGGCCGCCGGCGCCTCTCACGAGTCGCTGCTCAACGCGATCGCCGAGGTCCGCGGCCCCCACCGCGTGACCGACCAGAGCCCCGAGGACAAGTACCAGGCGCTCGAGAAGTTCGGGCGCGACCTCACCGAGGCGGCCGAGCAGGGCCAGCTCGACCCGGTGATCGGGCGCGACGACGAGATCCGCCGTGTCGTCCAGGTCCTCTCCCGCCGCACCAAGAACAACCCCGTCCTGATCGGCGAGCCCGGCGTGGGCAAGACGGCGATCGTCGAGGGCCTGGCCCAGCGCATCGTCTCGGGCGACGTTCCGGAGTCGCTGCGCGACCGCAAGCTGATCGCCCTGGACCTCGGGGCCATGGTCGCGGGGTCCAAGTACCGCGGCGAGTTCGAGGAGCGCCTCAAGGCCGTGCTCAAGGAGATCTCGGAGGCCCGAGGCCAGGTGATCGTCTTCATGGACGAGCTGCACACGATCGTCGGAGCCGGCGGCGCCGAGGGCGCGGTCGACGCGGGCAACATGCTCAAGCCCATGCTGGCCCGCGGTGAGCTGCGCGCGGTCGGCGCCACCACGCTGGACGAGTACCGCAAGCACATCGAGAAGGACCCCGCGCTCGAGCGCCGCTTCCAGCCCGTGCTGGTCGGCGAGCCGACGGTGGAGGACACGATCGCCATCCTGCGGGGGCTCAAGGAGCGCTACGAGGTCCACCACGGCGTGCGAATCCAGGACTCGGCGATCATCGCCGCCGCCACGCTCTCGCACCGCTACATCGCCGACCGCTTCCTCCCCGACAAGGCGATCGACCTGATCGACGAGTCGGCCTCGCGGCTGCGCATCGAGATCGACTCGCTGCCCACCGAGATCGACGAGGTCGAGCGGCGGATCATGCAGCTGGAGATCGAGCGCCAGGCACTCGCCCAGGAGACCGACGAGGCGTCGGTCGGCCGGCGCGAGGCGCTCGAGCGCGAGCTGGCCGAGCTCCAGGAGCGCTCCTCGGCGATGAAGGCCCAGTGGCAGTCCGAGAAGGAGGCGATCTCCTCGGTGCGCGACGTCCAGGAGCGCCTCGAGCAGGCCCACCACGAGGTCGAGCGCGCCGAGCGCGCGGCCGACCTCCAGCGGGCCGCCGAGCTGCGTTACGGCGAGATCCCGGAGCTTGAGAAGCAACTGGCGGCCAGCGAGGAGCGCGCGGCCGGCCGCGAGGCCACCTTCCTCAAGGAGGAGGTCGACGCCGAGGACGTGGCCGAGGTCGTGGCCAAGTGGACGGGCATCCCGGTGTCGCGGCTGCTCGAAGGCGAGGTCGAGAAGCTCGTGCACATGGAGGAGCGCCTCCACCAGCGGGTGATCGGCCAGGACGAAGCCGTCGAGGCCGTGGCCAACGCCCTGCGCCGCTCTCGCGCCGGCCTCCAGGATCCCGACCGCCCGATCGGCTCGTTCGTCTTCCTCGGCCCGACCGGCGTCGGCAAGACCGAGCTGGCCCGCGCGCTGGCCGAGTTCATGTTTGACAGCCAGGACGCGATGGTGCGCATCGACATGTCGGAGTACATGGAGAAGCACGCCGTCAGCCGCCTGCTCGGCG
>JBBPZM010000017.1:0-24273 GCA_038199035.1 Solirubrobacterales bacterium
GGTGGCGTCCCAGGTTCCGGGGAAACTGCGCGGGCGTAGCTCCGCCGGTGTGTGAGTGAATTTTACTTCACGCCGCAACCACCTCCTCTCTGCCGTCGACGTCGGGGAGGGTCGGAATCGGCGGCTGGCCGCGGCGCAGGCGCTCGATGTGCGCGACCGCTCGCGGGGTCATGGTGATCCCGCGCCAGCCGCGGCTGGCGAGCTCGAGGACGGCCCAGATCAGCGACAGCGCGCTGGTCTCGCCGGGGAAGCGGCCGATGATCTTGGTGCGCCGGCGGACCTCGACGAAGGTCCGCTCGAGCAGGTTCGTGCTGCGCGTGCGCTTGCGATGCTCCAGCGGGAAGCGCAGGTGCGCGACGAGCTGGTCGACGTGCTCGTCGATGACGCGCATCGCCGACGGATAGGCGCGCCGGTACTCGCCGGCGAGCGCGAGCAGCCCGGCCTTCGCAGCGCTCGCCGAGGTCGCCTCGTCGAGGATCGTCCAGTAGCGGGCCTTGACCTCGCGGTGCAGCCGCTCGGGCAGCTTGGAGGTGAGGTTGCGGAGCGCGTGGACGGTGCAGCGCTGCTCGACCGCGCCGGGCCACAGCTCCCGGGTCGCCTTCCAGATGCCGGGGGCGCCGTCGGCGATCACGAGCGCCGGCGCCCGCATCCCTCGCTGCTGGAGTTCGCGGCCGAAGTCCAGCCAGCTCTCGTAGCTCTCGCGCGACCCGAGCTGCAGCCCGAGCAGCACCTTGGTGCCTTCGAGCGTGATGCCCCAGGCGACCAGGACGCCCTCGGCGGGCTCGTCGTCGGGGCGCAGCTTGAGGTAGATCGCGTCGAGGTAGCAGTACACGAGGTCGTGGCAGTCGAGGCGGCGCTCACACCACGCGCGGTAGCGCTCGCGCGTGTCCTGGCAGATCCGCGCGACCGTTGACTTGCCGAGCACCTGCTCGCCGAAGACCTCCTCCAACAGCGCTTCGACGTCGCGGACCGACAGGCCCCTGAGGAAGCCGAGGATGATCAGCGCCTCCAGCGCATGCGTGCGCGCGACGCCCTTGCCGAGCACCTGGCTCTCGAAGCCCAGCTCGGCCGCGTTGCGGATCCGCGGACGCTCGAGCTCCATCGCCCCGCTGGTCGTCTTCACCGTCCGCGGCTCGTAGCCGTTGCGGTAGATCGCGGCGCCGTCGCCGGCGCGCGCGTAGCGCTCGCGGCCGCAGAACTCGCTCACCTCGTCCTCCAGCGCCTGCTGCAAGATCAGCCGCGCGCCCAAGCGCGCGACCGCCTCCACCGGATCGTCGTGCTCTCCGACGCCGGCCAACACCTCATCGAGCTCGCAGCGCAGCCGCTCACTCGGGACTATCTTCGCCATGCGGGCGTACCTCCATCAGCTTCGTCTTGTCAGGACAAAGCGGAGGCTACGTCCGCCCTACATTTCCCCGGTCAACGGGACGGCACCGCCCACATGCTCAAGCACGGCAGCGGAGCGGCGTGGCTGGATCGCGGTCATCCCGGGACGCACCCCGCCTGGCGACCGCTCCCCCTGGCCGTACGGACCGCGCGCTTCGCGGCCCGGGCGGCGTTCGAGGCGGCGCGCGGCAATCGCGAGGACGCGGCGTTCGCGCTGCTGGACCTGATCAGCCTCCACGCCTTCGAGCGGGGGCGGCGGCGGTCCAACCGGGCGGTCGGCTGAGCGGTGGCGGGGCGGCCCGGCGGAGGGGCCCCGCCTGAACTACACCCTCCGGCTCAGGCGTCCGCGCCCTGCAGCGCGGGCGCGCGCAGGTAGGGATGCTCCTCGGGCACCTCGGTCTCGTGGTACCACGAGTCGGCGTTGACCGACCACAGGTCGTGGTTGGCCCCGTCGAGGTTCTCGACCGCCCGCAGGGCCGTCAGCATCGAGTGGTCGGAGTTGTTGTAGCGGTGCAGCCCGTTGCGCCCGACCTGCTGGAGGTTCTCGATTCCCTCCAGCCATTCCCGGATGCAGGCCACGCGCTCGCCGTAGTGGGTGTCGTAGATCGGGTAGGCGCGGGGGACGCGAACCACGTAGCCGCGCAGCACCCGGTCGCGCGTCGCCAGCCCAAGGCGCTCGATCTCGCCGGTGGCGAGGTCGACCAGCGCGTTGTCGGACATCGACCAGACCTCGTCGCCGCTGAAGCAGAAGTACTCGAGCCCGATGCAGGACGTGCTGGGGTCGGGCACCATCCACGGGCTCCAAGCGCCATAGTTCTGGATGCGGGCGACGCGGACCCCGGGCTCGTGGATGTAGAGCCAGTTGTCGGGGAAGGGCGCGTCTCCGTCGATCACGAGCGCCACGGTGAGGAAGTCGCGATGGCGCAGGGCCCGCGCCGCCTCGAGAACGGACTCGGGCGGAGCCGGGTCGGCGATCTGCACCATGCCGCCCAGGGGAAGCGAGGAGATCACCTCCTCGGGCTGCCAGATGCGCCCGCCCGCCTCGACCTCGGTGACCCGCGGGCCCGAGAAGCGCAGGGAGGTGACCGGGGCCTCGGTCAGCACCGTCCCGCCGTTGGCCTCGATGCGGCTCTGCATGGCCTCCCACATCTGCCCCGGCCCGAGCCGCGGGTAGTGGAAGCGCTCGATCAGGCTGCGGACTTCGCCCTCCGAGCCGCCGAACAGCGCGGTCCGCGCGGCTGAGGTGAAGGACAGCCCCCGGATCCGCTGGGCCGCCCACTCGGCCCGCATCTCGCTGCACGGGACGCCCCAGATCTTCTCGGTGTAGGAGGCGAAGAACATCTCGTAAAGCCGGCGCCCGAAGCGGTTGACGATCCAGTCCTCGACCGTGAGGTCGGGGCGCTGGCGCCCCAGGGAGGCGGCCGCGTAGCTGGCCATAGCCCGCGACAGCTCGAACGGCCCGAGCTTGCGGATCACGTTGCCCGCGCCGAGCGGGTAGTCGAGGTAGCGCCCCCGGTAGTGGATGCGGGAGAGCCGGGGGCGGAGGAGGAGCTCCTCGCCGAGGACCTCGTGCCAGAGCAGCTCGACCTCCGGGCTCTTGGTGAAGAAGCGATGGCCGCCGAGGTCGAAGCGGTAGCCGTCGCGCACCTCGGTTCGCGCCAGGCCGCCGACCACCGACCCGGCCTCGAAGACGACCACGTCGCGGCCGCGGCAGGCGAGCTGGTAGGCAGCGGTGAGGCCGGCGGGTCCCCCTCCGAGGACCGCCACTGGCTGTGTTGGCCGCATGCTCACCCCCTCTAGTGTGGCATCTCAAACGGCCATCCGGTTCACTTGGCGGATTGAGACCCGGGTGACGCCCCGGCCGCTCTAGGATCGTGCGGTGCCGGCCCTGAGTGCGATCGTTCCCGCCACCGATCGCCCGCAAACGCTGGCCGCCTGCCGCCGGGCGCTGGACGCGGCGGCCGAGCCGCCCGAGGAGGTGCTGGTCGTCGACCAGCCGCACGGAGCCGGCCCGGCGGCGGCTCGCAACGCCGGGGCGGCGCGGGCCGGGGGCGAGGTCCTGGTCTTCGTCGACTCGGACGTCGAGGTCCATGGGGACGCCGTCGTGCGCATCCGCCGCGCCTTCGCCGGCGATTCCGAGCTGACCGCCCTGTTCGGCAGCTACGACGACACGCCAAGGGCGCGAGGGACGGTCTCCCAGTTCCGCAACCTCCTTCACCATCACGTCCATCACGCCTCCGCCGGGCCGGCGAGCACGTTCTGGGCGGGCTTGGGCGCGATTCGCCGCGACGCCTTCCTGGCCGCCGGCGGGTTCGATGTCGCGCGCTTCCCGACCTCCTCGATCGAGGACATCGAGCTGGGCATGCGCCTCACGGCCGCCGGCGCCCGCATCGAGCTCGACCCCGCCGTCCAGGGCACCCACCTCAAGGCCTGGACGCTGACCAGCATGGTCCGGACCGACCTCCTCTCCCGGGGCGCGCCGTGGGTGGTCGAGCTGCTGCGGTTCGGGACCTCGTCGGGGGCGCTGAACCTGGGCTGGCGCCACCGGCTTAGCGCGTTGTCCTCGGTCGCCGCCGCGGTCTCGCTTCTGAGGGTGCGCCCGGGCGGCGTGCTCGCGGCCCTAGCCGCCCTGGTCGCGCTCAACCGCGGCTTCTACGCGCTGCTGGCGAAGCGCGGGGGGTGGCGGCTCGCGGCGACCGGAGTGCTCCTGCACGCCGTGCACCACCTGACCTCGACCGCCGCAATCCCGGTCGGGGCGGTGGCGCACATCCGCCAGCGAAGGGCCGCTCCCGCGCCGCCGCGGCCGGCCCCGGCGGACGCGGTCCCCCGACCGGCGTGAGCGGTCGCGGCCGAGCCACGCGCGCAGGAGGGGCAACGCTTCCCCGCGCTGTGGCTCGGGACGACGCGCCCTCCGGCCCGCGCGACAGCTCACGGAGGGCCACGGCGGGGATCGCCCTCGCCTGCCTCGTGGTCGCCGTGGCCTCGCTGGCGCTGCCCTTCTACCTGCGCGGGGACCAGTGGGCGTGGCTGATCTGGGGCCGCCAAGTCGCCCATCTCGGGCTTGACACGGTGGCCGGCCCCTCCTGGAAGCCCCTGCCGGTGATCTTCACGACCGTCCTCTCGGTCTTCGGCCCCGCGGCTCCGGCCCTGTGGCTGGTGGTGGCCCGCACGGCGTGGCTGACGGCGATGGTCCTGGCCTTCCGGCTCGGCAGCCGGCTGGCCGGGCGCACGGCGGGGATCGTCGCGGTCGTCGCCCTGCTGCTCACGCCCGATTCGCAGGCCACCTGGTTCAGCTACTTCGCCACCGGGCGCTCGGAGGCGCTCGCCGTGGCCGCCGTGCTCGGGACGATCGACCGCCACATCGCCGGGCGCCGGGGGCAGGCGCTGGTACTGGCCTTCGTGGCCGCGCTCGACCGGCCGGTGGCCTGGCCGTTCCTGGCCGCCTACGCCCTGCTGGTGTGGCGCAGCGAGCCGCGCTGGCGCATTCCCGCGCTCGCTCTGCTCGCCGCCGTGCCGGTGCTGTGGTTCGGCGGCGACCTGTGGGGCTCGGGCAGCCTGCTCACCGGCGCCCGGCTGGCCCAGACGGGTCGCGCCTTCGCGGGCCAGGCGGGGGGCGGCGACTCCATCGCCGTGCCCGCCCTGCCCGGCGTCGCGGGCATGGTCATGGTTCCCGTGTGGCTGGCGGCCGCCGGCGCGGTCGCCTCCGCCCTGCGCGGTCGAAGGCCGGCCGAGGACCCCGAGCCCCGACGGCTGATCGTCGCCCTCGGCCTCGGCGTGCTGGCGTGGGACGCGATCGTCGTGGCCATGGCCGCGGCCGGGTTTCCCGTGCTCACCCGCTTCACCGCCCCGGCGGCCGCCGTGGCCAGCGTGCTGGCGGGGGTGGGCGTGGCCGGCCTCCTCGGCGCGGTGACAGCTCGGCGGGCGCACGTCGCGGTGGCCGCGGCGGTGACCGTCGTCCTCGCGGTGTTCGCCGCCCCCCGCCTCTACTACCTGGCCCACCAGCCGGCCTTTTTGGCCCGTAACGCGGAGTCGGTGCGCTCGCTGACCCGCGCGGCGGCGGTGACGGACATCGCAGCCCGCTTGCCCACCTGCGCCGACCGCGTGCTGGTCTTCGGCGGCGGGATCAGCCGGGCGCGCAGGCTCGCCTGGACGCTCGACCTGCCCATGCGAGTGGTCATACCGGTACCCGCCACCGCGCCGGTGTCGCTCTACGCCGGGGTGGCGATCGGCCGCAAGCAGGCACGGCTCGCGCTTGAGCGCGCCGTGACCGCGCCTCGTGGACGAGGCCTTCCCGTGCGCCGGCTCGGTCAGGCGGGGGAGTGGGGCGTCTACGAGGTGGGATGCCGCCGGCGGCGCACGTGAGCGACCAGCCCCCCGGCCGGGCCGGGAGCCGCTGGTACCCTCAGCTTCCATGGCCCCCAAGACGATCCGGGTCGAGACGGAGACCGTCTCCTGTGCCGTCTGCGGCCGGCGGCTCCTCCAGGGCGAGCGTCCGGAGGCCTACCTCGTCGGAGGCTCACGGCGGATGGTGTGCGAGCTGTGCACCGTGCGGGCCAACCACCAGGGGTGGATCCGCGAGGACGCCGGTCTCCAGCTCGGCCATGGCGGCGCCGGCCGCGACGATCGGCGCTCGCGCGTCCCTCGCCTGCGGCCGCGTCGCGAGCGCCCGGCGGGCACGGGGCGCCCGGCTGGCGATGGCGCCGGGGCCTTCGACACGACCGGCGGCCACGAAGGCCAGCGGCCCGGTGCCGTCGACGGCCCGCGCGAGCCTCGCCACGTGCACGCCGTCCCGACCAGCGACGAGCTCAAGGTCTCGCGTGCGCTCGAGCTCTTCAACGTCTCCGAGCATCCCCGTACCGTTGCCGGGATCGGACGCTCCCTGGGGGCCCCGGCGGTCTCCGTCCGCGCGGACCCCACCCAGCCCAGCGTGGTCTCGATCGCCGTGGCCTGGGAGCTGTGCTGGTACCGCTACGAGGTCGACCTGGTGGACGAGGGCTCCCACAACGTCCGCCTGGTCGAGCAGGGCTACGAGCTGGCCGAGCTCCCGGTAGAGGACCACGTGGCCAACGTGGCGGCCGACGAGCAGGGCGGACTCGCCCTCCCGGACCCTGAGGCCTGAGCGGTGATCTACTGCGTCGTGCCCGAGCCGCTGGCCGATGAGCTCTACGACAGGCTGGTCGACTACTACCGCGACGACCCCAACGTCGAGGTGATCGTCGACCGGCGCAAGCAGGAGCGGCGGGGCCGCCCAGGGAGCGGGGGAGAGGGGCGCGAGGTCCGCGACCGGCGGCGCAAGCGGGTCGCCGGCGAGCTTCCCGCGATCGAAGTCCCCGAGTAGTGCCGCCTCCGACTAGGCCCCGGCGCGTGCATCGACCGCGCGCCCGTCGCCGATGAAGGTCGTCGTCCACGTGGACGGCGGCGCGCGCGGCAACCCGGGCCCGGCCGCGGTCGGGGCCGTCGTCTCCACGCCCGACGGCGAGGTGGTGGACGAGGCGTCGGCCACCATCGGTGAGGCGACCAACAACGTGGCCGAGTACCGCGGCCTCCTGCTCGGACTCGAGCGTGCGCAGGCGCTGGGCGCGACCGAGGTGGAGGTCGTCAACGACTCACAGCTCGTCGCTCGCCAGGTCATGGGCGTCTACAAGGTCAAGCACCCCGGCATAAAGCCGCTGCACCGCCAGGCCGTCACCGCGCTGGAGCGCTTCGAGCGGGCCAGCGTGCGCTCGGTGCCGCGCGAGCAGAACGCCCGCGCCGACGAGCTAGTCAACCTCGCCCTCGACGGCGCGGGCTCGTGAGCCGACGAGGACGTGGTCGCTCCCGCCCGTGTCCGCGCGCGGCGACGCTGGCCGCGGTCGCCCTAAGCCTCGCCGCGCTCGCGGCCGCCCTGGTCGTCGGTTGCGGCTCGGACCGCCCCGAGCGCTCCGGCGCCGGCTCGCGGTCCGGCGAGCGCATCGTCGGTCACGAGGCCGCCCCCGGACCGGGCGGCGCCGACTCCGCGCCACCGGTCCGAGTCCCGGCGAGCGCGTCCGGCGCCCATCGCGCCGCCGGCGAAGCCGTCCCGATCCTCTTCTACCACGTGGTCAACCGCCCCCCGCCGGGCACGCCCGAGCCGGAGCTGTGGGTGTCGCGAGACGACTTCGCCGCCCAGGTGCGCGCGCTGGCCGCCCGCGGCTACCACGCGGTCACCCTCCAGCAGGTGTGGGACGCCTGGCACGCCGGCGGCCTGCTGCCCGCCAAGCCGATCGTCTTCTCGTTCGACGACGGCTACCACAGCCAGTACACCAACGCCCTGCCCATCCTGCGCGAGCAGGGGTGGCCCGGCGTCCTCAACCTCCAGGTGGACCTGCTCAAGACCGACCTCAAGCCGCCCGAGGTCCGCCAGATGATCGCGGCCGGCTGGGAGGTCGACTCCCACACCTTCACCCACCCCGACCTGACGACGATCTCCGGGCCGCGCCTGCGCACCGAGGTCGCCGGCTCTCGCGAGGCGATCCGCCAGCGCTTCGGCGTTCCCGTAAACTTCTTCTGCTACCCGGCGGGGCGCTTCGACCCTGCGGTGGAGGCGGCGGTCAAGGCGGCCGGCTACGTCGCGGCGACGACGACCGAGCCGGGGACGGCGAGCCCGCGCCAGCCGCCCTTCGAGATGCGCCGCATCCGGGTCAACGGGTCCGACGGCGTGGCGGGGGTGGAGAAGAGCCTGGCCTCGGCGGGGGCCTGATCTCCGAGGAGAGCCGTCACCCCGCTTTGGATCGCGCGGACCTCGAGAAGCCGCGCGGCGCTTGACGATGCAGTCGGCTCAGGCCGCGAGGCCGGCCACGGGCGACGGCGACTCGGTCAGCAGGTGGCGGGTGAGAAAGGCCACCTGGTCGGCCACGGCCCGCTCGAACCACTCGCCGACATAGACGTCGAAGTGGCCGATCGGGTAGCGCCGCAGCTCGCCCCGCGGCGCCGCGCCGGCGGCGGCGATCGCCGGCCCCGGCGGGGTGATCGCGTCCTCGTCCCCGACGCAGTAGAGGATCGGGCAGGCGATCCTGGCAGCCTGGCGGCCGGGACGGTAGAGCCCGACGTGCAGGCACACTCGTGCGGCGGCCTCGTCGGCCCACGGCGTCCCCTCCGGCGTCAGGGCGCGAAAGCCGGGCTCGGCGTCGGGCGAGGTCATCACGGCCAGCGACCCCGGCGGCCCGACGGACTTGATCATGTGCGGTGGGCGGCCGCCCAGCGCGCCGAGCTGGTCGCGCAGGCCCTCACGTGTGAGCGCGAGCGTGTTGCGCAGCCCGAGGAAGGGCAGGTTCACCAGCCCGTCGGCGAACGGCACCTGGGCGACCACGGCCGCCACCCGGCGATCGCGGGCGGCGGTGGCCTGGACGTGGCCGCCGCTGAACGACGAGCCCCACAGCGCGATTCGCTCGGAGTCGACTCCCTCGAGCGAGCGGGCGTAGGCGATGGCCGAGGCCCAGTCGGCGAGCTGGCGGCGGATGTCCAGCAGCTGGCGGGGCTCCCCGTCGCTGGCCCCGAAGTGGCGGTAGTCGAAGACCAGCGCGGCCAGCCCGGCGGCGCAGAAGCGCTCGGCGTAGGCGTCCAGCCGCTGCTCGCGGATGCCCGACCACCCGTGGGCCAGCACCACGCACGGCCGCTCGCCCGCGCCGCCGCGGTCGTCGCCGTCCTCGTCAGGGCGGTACAGCCACGCGGCGCAGCGATCGCCCCACGAATCGAACGTCACGTCGGAGCGCGCCATCGGGGACGAGTCTCCCACGCCAGGCGGCCGCGCGCGAGTGCCGCTCAGGCCGCCCCCGCCGCTCAGGCCGCGGCTGGCGTGTGGCGCGCGACGATGGCCGCCGTGTCGACGCGCGCGGGCAGCGTGCCGTACTCGTGGCCGCCCTCGCCGCCCAGGCGAGCGGCGCAGAAAGCGTCGGCCACCACCTCGGGCGCGTGGCGGACCAGCAGCGAGGCCTGGAGCGCCAGCGCCATGCGCTCGACCACCCGCCGCGCGCGCGCCTCGATGTCCTCCAGGCGCGTGAACTCCTGACGCAGCTCGGCCACGAAGCGGTCCAGCTGATCGTTCGCCCCGGCAGCCTCATCCACCTCGACGAGGAAGGCGTCGAGGGCCGACGGGTCGCGCGACAGGGCCCGCAGGACGTCGAGGCACATGACATTGCCCGAGCCCTCCCAGATCGACGCCAGCGGCGCCTCGCGGTAGAGGCGCGGCATGCCCGAGGCCTCGACGTAGCCGTTGCCGCCCAGGCACTCCAGCGCCTCGAAGGCGTGGCCCGGCGCGCGCTTGCACACCCAGTACTTGGCCACCGCGGTGGCCAGGCGGCGGAAGTGCGTCGCGCCCTCGTCGTCGGCCTCGTCGTACGCCCGCGCCAGGCGCATGGCCAGCACGGCGGCGGCCTCGGCCTCAAGGGCCAGGTCGGCCAGGACGTTGCGCATCAGCGGCTGCTCGGCCAGGCGGCGGCCGAAGGCCTCGCGGTGGGCGGCGTGCCAGCTCGCGTTCGCCACCGCCGCCCGCATGCCGCCGGCGGCGCCGATCACGCAGTCCAGCCGCGTGTGGTTGACCATCTCGATGATCGTCGGCACCCCGCGGCCCGGCTCGCCGACCATGCGCGCCCACGCCCCGTGGAACTCCACCTCGCTGGAGGCGTTGGAGCGGTTGCCCAGCTTGTCCTTGAGCCGCTGGAGGTGAAAGGCGTTGCGCGTCCCGTCGGGCAGAACGCGCGGCATGGCAAAGCACGACAGCCCCTCGTCGACCTGGGCGAGGACGAGGAAGAGGTCGGACATCGGCGCCGAGCAGAACCACTTGTGGCCGACGATCTCGTACTCGGCGCCCGGGCCGCCCCCGTTCAGCGGGTGGGCCACCGTTGTGTTGGCGCGCACGTCGGAGCCGCCCTGCTTCTCGGTCATGGCCATGCCGCAGATCGCGCCGGGCTTGTCGGCGGCCGGGCTCAGCCCGGGCTCGTAGCCCGTGGCAGTGAGCCGCGGCTCCCATGCGTCGGCCAGCTCGGGCTGCACGCGCAGGGCGGGGACGGCGGCGAACGTCATGGTGATCGGGCAGGCGAAGCCCGCCTCGGCCTGGATGGCCGAGCTGTACATCGCGGCGCGGGCGACGTGCGCGCCCGGGCGGTCGGTGCGCCACGGCAGGGCGTGGAGCTCGTCGGCCACTGCCCTGGTCATGAGCCAGTGCCAAGCGGGATGGAACTCCACCTCGTCGACTCGGTTGCCGTAGCGGTCGTGGGTGTGCAGAACGGGCGGGTGCTCGTTGGCCTGGAAGCCCCAGCGCATCGGCTCGGCGCCCCACGCGGCCCCCACCTCGCGGGCGCGCTCGCGGGCCCATCCGCCGCCCTCGCGCTCCAGCGCCTCGACCAGCGGCGCGTTGTCCTCGAACAGGTTGCGCCCCTCCAGCGGGGGCACCTGGTTGGCCACCTGGTGGGTGGCAGCGGGGACGCTAGGCGCGAGGGTGGACATGGCTTGGCTCCTTATGGTCGATACGGTGAAAACCGTCGCCGGCTTGGGCGTCGCCGGTGTCGTCGCGGTCACGGCTCACGGATCGCAGGCAGAACGAGACGAGGCCGGTGACGAGGCGCTCGGAGTCGTCGGTCGCCGCGGTGGGCGATAGGGGTCCGACCAGCGCCTCGCCGATCGCGCCCACCAGCGCGGCGGCCGTGAGCTCGGCGTCCTGGCGGGGCAGCTCGCCGGTGGCCATGCCCTCCTCGAGGACCGCGGCGAAGACGTCTCGGTACGCCCGCCGGAAGACCAGGCGCTCGGCCTCCACCGCGGGGTCGACCGGCTCGGCGAGCAGCGCCCAGGCCAGCCGCCGGCCCGCCAGCGCCCGCCGGGCGAACGTCTCGACTCCGACGGCCAGGCGCTCCGTCGCCGTCCCCCGGCCGCCCGCCGCCGCGCGCACGGCGTCGACCTCGTGCTGGGAGGCGGCGCGGAACACCTCGGCGAGCAGGTCGGACTTGGAGGGGAAGTGGCGGTACAACGTGCCGGCTCCCACCCCGGCGCGCGCGGCCACCTCGCTCATCGCCGCCGCCTGGTAGCCGCCGTGGGCGACCAGCTCTCGGGCGGCGGAGGCGATCCGCTCGCGCGTGGCCGCGCGGCGCGCCTCGGTGCGCTCGGTCGGACGGTAGGGCACGACGAAAGATGGAACCACGATTCCGCTCTTCGCGCAAGCCGATTCGCGCGCGGCGCCCGCACATGGTCCTCCCGGCGTGCGCGGTCCCGGACACGAGTACGCTGGGTCGGACGGCGAAAGCGCGGACGGGGAGGCTCCATGCGGCGGGCGGCAACGGCAGTGACTGCGGCGATCACCGTCGCCTTGGCCCTTCCAGGCGCCTCGGGAGCGAGCCACCGCCACGGCGACGAGGTGCTCGGCGCCGCCCGCAACACCTTTCCCGGCGGCGGCCCCAACAAGCTCGTGGTCGAGGCCTTCAGCAAGGCGTCGGGCGCCAAGCCGGGCGGCTTCACCCACGCGCACGGGGACTTCGACGGCCCCGGGCCGATGGCTCCCTTCCAGTTGCGCGGCGAGGTCACGTGCCTGCGCGTGGTCGGCAACCGGGCGGCCCTGAAGTACCGCTTCACCACGGCCAGGGGTGGCTTCGCCGCCTTCAAGGGCGGCGGGGTCGAGGTCTTCGTCGAGGACAACGGCAAGCCCTCGCACGGCAAGGCGGTGGATCGCAACGCCTTCGACCCGCCGCAGGTCAAGGGCGAGTTCCAGGCGACCGAGACGCAGTGCGACGACCCCACGGTCGCCGACTACGACCCGGTCGATTCCGGCGACTACGTCGTCCGCGACCGACGCGCGGCCTCCAACCCCGACGCTTCCACGAGACCCGCCGGCGCCAAGGCCAAGGGCCACCGGTCGGCGGGCTCGTAGCCCGCTTCCGACCCTCCACCGCTTCACCGCCCGGACGGATCGTGGCGGCATCCTGCCGCCTCGACCCCCGGCTGGTATGACTCCGCGCCCGATCTGAACGAGGAGAGCCCATGCCCGATGTCACCGTCTCCGCCAACGGCGGCAGCGCCCCCGGCTACCTGGCCGTGCCCGAGTCCGGCCGCGGCTCCGGCGTGGTCGTCCTCCAGGAGTGGTGGGGCCTCGAGGACCACATACGCGACGTCTGCGACCGCCTGGCCGGCGAGGGCTATCTCGCACTCGCGCCGGACCTCTATCGCGGCGAGACCACCGAGCAGCCCGACGAGGCCGAGCAGAAGATGATGGCCATGTCGATGGACCAGGCCGAGCAGGACATGCGCGGCGCGGTCGACTACCTGGCCGGCCACGAGGGGTTCGAGGGCCAGGGCGTGGGGTCGCTGGGCTTCTGCCTCGGCGGCGGGCTCTCGGTGTGGGCGGCCGCCGTCAACCCGAAGGTCGAGGCCGTGGTCACGTTCTACTACGTCATGCCCCACGGCAAGCCGGACTTCTCGAAGATCGAGGCGCCGGTGCTCGGCCACTTCGGCACGGCCGACGACTTCGTCTCGGTGGACGACGCCAAGGGGCTCGAGTCAGAGCTGCGCGACGCGGGCGTCGACGTCGACTTCGAGTTCTACGAGGGGGCGGGCCACGCCTTCTTCAACGACACCGATCGCCTGGGCACCTACGACCGCGAGGCGGCCGAGAGGGCCTGGCGGCGCACGCTGGACTTCCTCGACTCCAACCTGCGCTGAGCCGGTTGATGCCAGGCGTGGCCGTAGGGGAAAGCCGGAAGTCCCGGTCGGGGCCGAGCCAAGGTAGGGTCGCGGAGAGCCGGCAGGCCGAGTCGGGAGCGAGCCGCAAGGCGGCACCGCGAGTCGATCGGTAGGTTGACCGGCCGATGGCGGGGGAGCTCAAGCTCGGCCTCAACAGCGGCTACTGGGCCGGCCGGCCGCCCGAGGGGATGCCCGAGGCGATCGCCGAGGCCGAGCGGCTGGGCTTCGACTCGATGTGGACGGCCGAGGCCTACGGGTCGGACTGCCTGACCCCGCTGGCCTGGTGGGGCGCGGCCACCGAGCGCATCCGCCTGGGCACTGGCCTGGTGCAGATCTCGGCCCGCACCCCGGCGGCGACGGCGATGGCCGCGATGACACTCGACCACCTCTCGGGCGGGCGCTTCATGCTGGGGCTCGGCGTCTCGGGCCCGCAGGTCGTCGAGGGCTGGTACGGCCAGTCCTTCGCCAAGCCGCTGGCCCGCACCCGCGAGTACCTGGGGATCCTGCGCGACGTCTGGGCGCGCAAGGGGCCGGTGACCAACGATGGCCCCCACTATCCGCTGCCCCTGCCGGACGGGACGGGATTGGGCAAGCCGCTGAAGTCGTCGATCCATCCCCTGCGCGAGGACATCCCGGTCTTCCTGGGGGCCGAGGGGCCCAAGAACATCGCGCTCGCGGCCGAGCTGTGCGACGGCTGGCTGGCCCTCTTCCTCTCGCCCCGCCACCAGGAGCTCTACCGCGAGGCGCTGGCCGATGGATTCGGCCGCGAAGGCGCGCGCCGCTCGTTCGAGGACTTCGAGGTGGTGGCCACCGTCCCGCTGGTCATCGACGACGACGTAGAGCGCGCCGCCGACATGCTGCGCCCGATGTACGCGCTCTACTTTGGCGGCATGGGCGCCCGCAGCGCGAACTTCCACGCCAACGTCCCGATCCGCATGGGCTACGAGGACGAGGTGGGCCGCATCCAGGAGGCCTACCTCGACGGGCGCAAGGACGAGGCCGCCGCGGCGGTGCCCACGCGCCTGGTCGAGGAGCTCGCCCTCATCGGCCCGCGCGGCAAGATCCGCGACGACCTCGAGGCCTGGCGCGAGTCGCTCGCCACCACGCTGCTGATCGGCGGCGACGTCCCGACGCTCCGCGCCGCCGCCGAGCTGGTCCTCGGCTGAGCCGGTGGCGGACGTGGACCCGCTGACCGACCGGTCCGCCGGGACGTTCTCCTTCGGCGGCGAGCTGCCGGTCCGGCGCCTGGGCTTCGGGGCCATGCGGATCACGGGGGACGGCGTGTGGGGCGACCCGCCCGACCACGACGCCGCACTGGACGTCCTGCGCCGGGCGGTCGACCTCGGCGTCAACCTCATCGACACCGCAGACTCCTACGGGCCGGAGGTCTCCGAGCGGCTGATCGCCGCCGCGCTGCACCCCTATCCCGAGGACGTGGTCATCGCCACCAAGGGAGGCTTCCTGCGCGACGGCCCCGGGCGCTGGCGCCCCGACGGCCGCCCCGAGCACCTCCGCGAGGCGTGCGAGGGCAGCCTCGAGCGCCTCAAACTCGAGCGCATCGACGTCTACCAGCTGCACACCGTCGACCCCGACGTGCCGCTGGAGGAGTCGCTCGGCGCCCTCGTGCAGCTGCGCGAGGAGGGCAAGATTGCCCACATCGGCGTCTCCAACGTGAGCGCCGAGCAGCTCGAGCGCGCGCTCGAGGTCGCCGAGGTCGTCTCGGTCCAGAACCGCTTCAACCTCGAGGACCGCGGCGCCGAGGACGTGCTCGAGGCCTGCGAGCGGCGGGGCCTGGGCTTCATCCCCTGGTTCCCGCTGGCTGCCGGGCCGCTGGCCCGCGCCGGGGGGCCGGTCGACGAGATCGCGCGCCGCCACCACGCCGCCCCCGGTCAGGTCGCGCTGGCCTGGCTGCTCGCCCGTTCGCCCGTGACCCTGCCGATCCCCGGCACCGGCTCGGTCGAGCACCTCGAGGAGAACGTGGCCGCGACCGCCCTCGAGCTCGAGCCCGGCGAGATCGAGCAGCTCACGGGTTAGCCGCACGAGTCCAGGGGTAGGCCGAACCCATGCCCGAGTCCCACCACGGCGCCGACCAGGTCGGCCACGGCGAAGCCTCGCTGGGCGAAGCCCAGTCGGCCAACCCGCCCGACGACCCCGAGATGATCGAGGACGACGCGACGCCGCTGGACTCGGACACCGACTACGAGGGCGATCCGCCTCCCCCGCCGCCGGAGCGCGGCAATGAGGACCCGGCGCCCAACGCGCCGTAAGGGAGGGGAGCGGCCTTAGCCGCCGGAGCCCGAGTCGCTCGAGCCCGACTTGTGCTTCGAGTGCTTGGAGCCCGAGGAGTCGCCCGGGGCCGAGGAGCTCGTGTCCGTCGAGCTGGCCGAGCCCGCGCCCGGGTCGGATGGGCCTCCCGGGGTGCAGGTATTCATCGACTCGGCTCCCCCGATCGCCGAGCCGACCGAGTCGTTCGAGGAGCCGTCGGAGGAGTTGTTGCCCGATCCGTCGCCGGAGTTGTTGGACTGGTCGGCGCCCGAGGACTGCGTCGGCTGAGAGGAGTTCGCGCTCTCGATCGGGCAGCTGTCGGGCTTGCGGCACTGACTGAGGCCGAGGAAGGCGGAGAGCGTCGTGCAGTCGACGGTCTGGCCGCCATCCTGTGAGGCGGTCTTGGTCGGGTCGGCGACCGGGGCGGCGCCGCCGGACGGGCCACTGCTGGTGCCGTGGTTGCGGTGATGCCCGCCGCCGCCTCCGCCCGAGCTGCCGCCGGACCCGCCGCCCGAGTCGTTGCTGGAGCCCGAGCCGCCCTTGTTCTTGTGCTTGCCGGCCTTGCCCGCCTTTCCGGCCGTCACGCCGACGCCGCCCACCGACCGTGCGACCGGGGTCCCAGCCTGCGCCACGGTCTGGGTCGCCCCCGGCGACGTCGAGTCGCCGGCGACCGGCTTGAGCACGGTGGGGTCGGTGCCGCAGCCGGCGGCCACGACGGCCAGCACGCCAGCCGCCACGAGACCGAGGAGACGTGGACGGCTGGGCGGAGTGGGAAGCATGCGCTTCATCTGAATCGACTCGATCTCGCGATCACCTCGGCAGGGGGATCATGACGCGGGCTCCGGTCGCGGCGGGGGCGCTGATGACGCGGGCCCTCGACCCGCAGCCGCCGTTGCACTGTGAAAGGCGCCTACCGTGCCGAAGTTGCGGCGCGCGAGCCATGTTAGCGCCCGCCCTCGGCTAGGCGACCGTGAGCACCGCAAGCGCCACGGCAACCAGTGCGGCCTGGCGGGTCAGGGGCATGCCGGGCACGACCAGTCCTCGGGCGACGGCCCCCCAGTGGGGATGGGCGAGCAGGCCGGACACGATGTAGGCGGCGAAGACGGTGCTCAGCGCCAGCAGGACGTGCTCGACGCGATGAAACGAGCCCCGCAGCACCAGGGCGGAGACGCCCAAGGCGGCGATCGGGACGCTGGCGTAGCGCGAAACCCGAGCAGCAGCTGCGCCCCGGCGGCGACGCCGGCGAACTCGGCGCACAGGGTCCCGAGGTTGGCGATCACCAGTGCGCTCAGGACGAGGCCGGTGCTCGGCCCTCCGTACTGCTCGCGCACCAGGGTCATCAGCAGCCCCTTGCCGGTGACCACCCCCATCCGTGCGCCCAGCTGATGGAAGACGATCAACACGACCGTAGACGCCGCCAGCACCCAGAGCAGCCGATACCCGTACTTGGCGCCGAGGATCGAGTGGGTGGTGATCCCAGGCGGGTCGTCGTCCGAGAGCCCGGCCAGCACGCCCGGCCCGACCACGAGCAGCAGCGCGGCCAGCGGGGCCGTGGTCGGCGGCATGCGCCGGCGCCGGCGCACGAGCCGGAGGTGGAGATGGCGCCCCGCGAGGTGGCGTGCGCGCCGCGAACGCCCTCTAGGGCGCGGTCCTGGCGAGGAGTCGGCTTCCGGCGGCCCGTGCGCTGATCAACGCGTTCGGTCCGGCGTCGTCCTCACCGGCGCGACGATAGGGGCCGCGGCGGCCGAACCGGCGACGGGCCGGTCGAGCCGCCGACTGAAAGATGGCGCTCGACCTGCTCGCCTCCAGATCGCTCACCCGCGATAGGCTGGCGAGCGACTCCTCGCCTCAAGCCTGCGCCATGTCCCACCTTCACGACCTCTACAGAGTCCGTGTCTCGTTCGAGGGCGGTGACGATCCGGCTGAGACGGCGCGGGTGCTGCTGGATGTCTTCGAGCACCCGGTCGCACGGGCGGCAAACGCTCGCCTGGTCAGCGCCGACCAGGGGCGGGTGACCATCGAGTTTCCCGAGGTCTCGTGCGAAGTGCCGGTTGCCGGCGCGGACTACGTGCCCTCACGGCCGGACGAGCCAGAGGAGGCGGCCGGTCGGGCGGCCATCGAGGCTCTGGCCGCCAGCGTCGATCAGCCCGGAGCGCTGCTTCCCTTGGTGCGGGCGATCGTTGCCGTCAGTGCAGCTCGGTCGTCCATCGGCTTGGCCCCTCGTCAGCACATCTCGCTCGAGGTCGAGCCCAGCGCCCCACACAGGCAAGAGGAGCTTCGCCACACCTAGCCTCCGGGTGAGGCCCCGGGGCTACTTGGCGGCAGGGTCGTCGCTGTGCGGGTGGATGACGAGGGTGGGCTGGTGGGCGTGGTGGACGACTGCGCTGGAGACGCTGCCCAGCAGCATTGAGCGCAGGCCGGTGAGCCCTAGAGCCCATGACGATCATCGCGGCCTGATGTCGGTCAGCGATCTCGACGATCGTCTCCCAGACGGCTCCGGGCTCTCGACCGCGACCGGCTCGGCGTTCAGGCCCGCCTCCCGCGCGATGTCGGCGCCCTCCGCGGCGATCCTGCCGCCGACCTCGGCGGCCGCGCGATCGATCTCGACGAAGTTGAGCATCAGGACCAGGGCACGCGCGTCGCCGAACAAGGCCGCGACGTGCTCGACGGCGTGCTTGGCATCCCTTGGAGCCGTCGTAGCAGAGGATCAACGGGTCGGCAGGGAGCGTAGCCATGGGGCCTCCCTGGCAATGCGTTGGAAGGTAAGTGGGAGGTGAAGCAGCAGCCTAAACGCCTGATACCTCCTCTAGTGTCGCCTTGGCTGCCTGTACTTACGCGTGGCCAGGGTGTCGTTGGCGCGTAGGCTCTGTTGATGCTCGGGTTGCCGGCTGGCGTGAGGGCGTGCCTGTTTGACCTCGACGGGGTGCTCACGCAGACCGCCAAGGTCCATGCCGCGGCTTGGAAGGAGATGTTCGACGGCTACCTGCGCGAACGGGCAAGGCGGACGGGCGGGGAGTTCGTGGCGTTCGACGCGGTCGGCGAGTACGACGAGTACGTCGACGGCAAGCCGCGCTACGAGGGCGTGCGCTCATTCCTCGCCTCGCGCGAAATCGAGTTGCCATCGGGCGAGCACAGCGATCCGCCCGATGCGGAGACGATCGACGGCCTAGGCAACCGCAAGAACGAGATCGTGCTGCGAATGATCAGAGACGAGGGTGTTCGCGCCTATGACGGGTCGGTCCGGTATGTCCGCGCTGCGCGGGAGGCCGGATTGGGCCGGGCGGTGGTCTCCTCGAGCACCAACTGTCGCGACGTGTTGATCGCCGCGGGCATCGAGGATCTCTTCGAGGAGCGCATCGACGGTGTCGTCGCAGAGCGCGAGCGGCTGAAGGGAAAGCCCGCTCCGGACACGTTCCTGGCCGGCGCGCGGGCGCTGGGCGTCGAGCCGGCGCGGGCCGCGGTCTTCGAGGATGCGCTGGCGGGCGTGGCGGCGGGGCGCGCCGGCAGCTTTGCCTGTGTTGTCGGGGTGGACCGGGTTGGCCAGGTCGACGCGCTGCGCGAGCACGGCGCCGACATCGTCGTGTCCGATCTGTCCGAGCTGCTCGACGACACGTGATCGGGCACCGCGCGTTCGCCGTCGAGCCCTGGGCGCTCCGCGAGACCGAGCTGCACCTGGACGTGCTCGACCAGGCGGGCTCGGTGTTCGCGCTGGCCAACGGGCACATCGGATTGCGCGGCAATCTCGACGAGGGCGAGCCGCCCGGTCTGCCGGGTACGTACCTCAACGGCTTCTACGAGGAGCGCCCCCTGCCCTACGCCGAGGCCGGCTATGGCTACCCCGAGGCGGGCCAGACAGCGGTCAACGTCACCAACGGCAAGGTCATACGCCTGTTGGTCGACGACGAGCCGTTCGACGTGCGCTTCGGCGAGCTGCGCGGCCATGAGCGGGTGCTGGACTTTCGCGCCGGGGTGCTGCGCCGCCGTGCCGAGTGGCGCTCGCCGGTCGGCAAGCAGGTGCGGGTCTCCGCGGTACGGCTGGTCTCGCTGGTGCAGCGCGCGGTGGCCGCCGTCCTCTACGAGGTCGAGCCGGTGGACGTCCCGGCGCGGCTGGTGGTGCAGTCCGAGCTCGTGGCCAACGAGCCGATGCCAGGCGCTACGCGCGATCCCCGCGCGGCGGCTGCGCTCAGCACACCGTTGCGCTCCGAGCAGTTCTCAGATCACGACGCCCGCGCCGTGCTGGTGCATGTCACTCGCAAGAGCGAGCTCCGGATGGCCGCCGCCATGGATCACATCGTCGAGGGCCCGCCCGGCACGGAGGTGGCGACGGAGAGCAGCGAGGATCTCGCGCGCGTGACCATCACGGCCGACGTCGAGCCTGGCCAGCGGCTGCGGGTGGTCAAGCTGCTGGCCTACGGGTGGTCGAGTCGGCGCTCGACGGCGGCGCTGCGCGACCAGGTCGCCGCGGCCCTCGCCGAGGCGCGCCACACCGGCTGGGACGGGCTGCTCGCCGGCCAGCGCGGCTACCTCGACGACTTCTGGGAGCGTGCAGATGTCGAGCTCGAAGGCGACGCCGAGCTCCAGCAGGCGGTGCGCTTCGCGCTCTTTCACACCCTGCAGGCGGGAGCCCGAGCCGAGGGACGCGCCATCGCCGCCAAGGGCCTGACCGGCCCGGGCTATGACGGTCACACCTTCTGGGACACCGAGACCTTGGTCCTGCCCGTCCTGACCTACACCGCCCCGCACGCCGCAGGCGATGCCCTGCGCTGGCGCCACACGACCCTGGGGTTGGCGCGCGACCGGGCGGCGCTGCTGGGGTTCGAGGGCGCGGCGTTCCCCTGGCGCACGATCGATGGGCAGGAATGCTCGGGGTACTGGCCGGCGGGAACAGCCGCCTTCCACATCGGGGCCGACATCGCCGCTGCTGTCGGCCGCTACCAGGCCGCGGCCGACAACCATGACTTCGAGCGCGATACCGGACTCGAGCTGCTCGTCGAGACGGCGCGACTGTGGCGCTCACTCGGCCACCACGATGCCCGCGGACGCTTCCGCATCGACGGCGTAACCGGCCCCGACGAATACAGTGCCGTCGCCGATAACAACGTCTACACCAACCTCATGGCACAGCGAAACCTGCGCCTGGCAGCGGGCGCGGTCGAACGCCACGCCGACCGGGCCGACGAGCTCGGAGTCGACGCGGAGGAGGCGGCCGCCTGGCGCGACGCCGCGCAAGCAATGCTCATCCCCTACGACGAGCAGCTGGCGGTCCACCCCCAGGCCGAGGGCTTCACCGAGCACCAGCGCTGGGACTTCGCGGCCACCACGCCGGAGCAGTACCCGCTGCTACTGCACTTCCCCTACGTCGACCTGTACCGCAAGCAGGTCGTCAAGCAGGCCGACCTGGTGCTGGCCATGCACCTGCGCGGGGACGCCTTCTCGCAGGAGGAGAAGACGCGCAACTTCGCGTACTACGAGGCGCTGACCGTGCGCGACTCCTCGCTCTCGGCCTCCACCCAGGCGGTGATCGCCGCCGAGGTGGGGCACCTCGAGCTGGCCTACGACTACTTCGCCGAGGCCGCCCTCATGGACCTCGACAACCTCGAGCACAACACCCGCGACGGTCTGCACATCGCGTCGCTGGCGGGCGCCTGGGTCGTCGCCGTCGCCGGGCTGGGCGGCATGCGCGACCACGACGGCGCCTTGAGCTTCAAGCCAAGCCTCCCGGAGCGCCTGACCCGCCTGGCCTTCGGTCTGTGCTTCCGCGAGCGCCGGCTGAAGGTCGAGGTCAAGCATGGTCACGCCCGCTACTCGCTGCTGCAGGGACCGCCGTTGCAGATCACCCATCACGGCCAGGCGATCACCGTCACCACACACGAAGCCGTGACCTGCCCGATCCCTACGATCGCCGCACGCGAGTCTCCAAGGCAACCCCCGGGAAGGAGTCCGGCACGGCGGGGACCGCAATGAACGTTGGTGATCCAGCGACTTCGGCGGCCGCGAGACGTCGGGGTAGCATGGCGTCATGACCGGGCTCCCTCCGTTTCGCGTTGTCGTCGCCGGAGGTGGCGTCGCCGGACTGGAAGCGCTCCTGGCTCTGCGTGATCTGGCGGGCGACCGCGTCGAGACGACGCTGCTCTCGCCCGACGCTGACTTCGTCCACCGCCCGATGTCGGTCGCCGAGCCGTTCGGACGCGGACGCGCCGCCCGCAACCTGCTGGCAGACATCGTTCCCGACCTCGGCGCTGAACTGGTGCGCGGCACGCTCGCCGAGGTCGATGGCCCAGGCCGAACCGCGATCACCAGCGCGGGTGACCGCCTCGCCTACGACGCGCTGCTCGTCGCGGTCGGCGCCCGCAGTGAGCCGGCCTTCCGGCACGTCATCACGTGGACCCCCGAGACCGACCCCGAGCTGTTCTCGGGGCTGCTCGCGGACCTCGAGGAGGGCTATTGCAAGCGCATCGCGTTCGTCGTGCCGCCAGGGGTGGCCTGGGCGCTGCCCGCCTATGAGCTGGCCCTCATGACCGCCTGGCAGGCGTGGGGGATGGGACAGGACGACATCCAGGTGACGGTCTACACGCACGAGGATGCCCCGCTCGGGCTGTTCGGCACGCAGGCTACGGCGGCGCTGCGCCACGATCTCGAGGAAGCGGGCGTAGGGGCCGAAACGGGTGTCTACGTGGTCGAGGACCCCCAGACTCCAGGCCGATTGACGCTGCATCCCGGCGAGAGGGAGCTCGTCGCCCAGCGCGTCGTCGCGCTGCCGCGCGCCGCCGGGCCCGCGCTGGCGGGTCTGCCCGCAGACGCGCGCGGCTTCGTGCCCACGGACCTCCACGGCAAGGTTCCCGGCATCGACGCGACCTGGGCGGCCGGTGACGCGATCGCCTTTCCCGTCAAGCAGGGCGGCCTGGCCGCGCAGCAGGCCGACGCGGCGGCCGAGGCAATCGCCGCCGTCGCCGGCGCCGCCGTCGAGCCGCGGGCGTTTCGCCCCGTCCTGCGGGGCATGATGCTCACTGGACGCGGCAAGCAGTGGATGCGCCACGAGCCGGCCGGCGGGGCGGGCGAGGGAACAGCGTCGCGGCACGCGCTGTGGTGGCCGCCGACCAAGGTCGCCGGGCGTTACCTCTCGCCCTATCTGGCAGCACTCAACGGCGCAGACGTGGTCGACGAGGCGGCGCGGCCCGACGGCCAGCCCGTCGAGCTCGACCTCGAACGAGATGTCCCGTCAGCGGCCGACGCCCTGCGTCAGGCCAGTCTGCGGGGCGATGCGGAGCGCGCGCGCTTCGCGCAGCGGCGCGCCGAGGCGCGCCGGGAAGAGGGGCACGCCCGATCGGGACGCTGATCTTCTCCCACCGCAGCTAATCGGAGCGCACGTTGATGACCAGCGGGCCCTGCTCGATGACCAGGGTCGTGCCGCCGGCCCGCGCCGCGCCGCCACCGAAGCGAGCGGGGTACAGGTAGATACCGCTGTCCTCTGCGTCCCCGGGCTCGGGTTCGCCCTGGCCGCGGACAGGCCAGAACACCGTCGGATGCTTATCGTGGGTCGCCGACCCGAGATGGCCACGAAAGACCGCCACGAGCGTCTCGGGGTCGCCGCGGTCGATCAGGCGGACGGCAACGCGCGAACCCTCCAGCCGGGCCAGCGCCTCGAGAAGCTGCTCCCACGTCAGCTCGGTCTCATGCGGATGGTGAGGAAAGCTCGGAGTGGACATCTCAGTCACGCCTCCTCGCGCTCGACGACGTGCCCTTCGCTGTCGAAGTAGAACACGATCGTCGGCACGTCGAAGTGCGAGCGCACCTTCTCGGCTATCCGGTGCTCACGCCAGTTCTCATGCTCGCTGCCGGGAACGTGGAGCCTGAGCACGATCAGATCGGCATCGAACTGAGCTAGCGCATCGGAAATCGCGGTGACTTGGTTCTCGGCTCCAACCTCGCCATAGGGCGTCAGGCCACCCGCGCGCATATGGTCGAAGACGGTCAGCAGGCGTGCGTCGGCCGACACTCGTGCGCTGTCCCGATCATCGGTGAGCCAGTGCATCCAAGTCGTCAACGTCGGGGCGACGACGTGGATCTCCTCTGCCTCGTCGATCAGTGGACGAATCGATGGGGGAACCTCGTTGGCGTCGGCCAAGTCCTCGTTGGTCAGGACAAGCACACGTTGTGCCATCGGGATCCTCCTCGATCGAGAGCGCTGGTTGGTTTTCGGATGGCGCGTCAGATCTGGTCGCGGTAGCCGAAGAACTCGTGGTCCTCCTGGTAGCCGCCTTGGCCGCTGAAGCGCTCGGAGAAGTGGCGGACGAACTCGATCTCGCTGATCCACTTGACGTGCTTGAAGCCGAGCTGGTTCTCGACGCGCAGGCGCAGGGGCCGGCCATGGAGGATCGGGAGGCGTTCGCCGTTCATCTCGTAGGCCAGCAGGCTCTGAGGGTGGCGCAGGTCGTGGATGCTGTGGGAGTCGTAGTAGATGCCGCCGTCCCCGCCCTTGGCGAACGAGTAGAAGATCACCCACTGCGCCTCGGGCTCGGGGCGCACGAGCTCGATCAGGGCTGAGAAGGCGAGGCCGCCCCACTCGGCGATGCCTGACCAGCCCTGGATGCAGTTGTGCATGGTGATCTGGTCCTGCTTGGCCATCTGCTGGAGGTCGGCCAGGGACAGCTCGACGGGGTGCTCGACCAGGCCTCCGACCTTGAGGCGGTAGTCGCGGAAGTCGCCGTCGCGCAGCCTGTCCCACTCGGGACCGTCGGGCAGGCGGATGTGGTTGGGCCAGAAGTGCGGGCTGATGTCCTTGCGCTCGTATTGCACCCTGGGGGCGAAGTGGTCGAAGAGCAGGGTCATCGTCCTACCGACGGTGGCGTTGGAGAGGCGCTGGAGCAGGCGCGTGTGGGTCCAGGACAGGCGGACCGCCCAGACGTTGAAGCCGGCCACCAGGACGATCGCGAGCAGCCA
>JBBPZM010000018.1:0-10658 GCA_038199035.1 Solirubrobacterales bacterium
CCGCGCCCGCGGCGGGCGCGGCCAGGCCGAGCACGAGCGCGACCACCGTCGCGCGGCCGGCAGCTGAGCTGAGCGCGCGTCTCATCCGTCCCGCGTGAACACGCCAGCGGCGGGATCGATGCCCCGCCCGCCGTCCGCCGTCCGCCTGACCCGTCGCCCCGCCCGGCACCGCGTGCGAGCCCTACGTCGTCATGCCGGTGAACTGGCCCCCGGTGACGTTGAGCACCTGGCCGTGCACGTAGTTCGACCACGGCGAGCAGAGGAAGAAGACGCCGCCGGCGGCCTCCTGCGGCGTGCCCGGACGACCCAGGGGGATCAGCATCGCGGCCATGCCGCGCAGCTGCTCGGGGATGCCGAGCTGCACCTTCTCGCCGCCGATCTCCATGACGTTCTCGCCCTCCTTGGCGGCAGTCAGGCGGGTCTCGATGAAGCCGAAGGCCACAGCGTTGACGTTGACCTTGAACTGGCCCCACTCCTTGGCCAGCGTCTTGGTCAGCCCGACCACGCCGGCCTTGCCCGAGGAGTAATTGGCCTGGCCGGCGTTGCCCATCGTGCCGGAGATCGAGGTGATGTTGACCACCTTGCGGAACACCTCGCGACCCTCGTCGCGCTCCTGCTTGGCCGGCTCGCGCAGGTGGGGAGCGGCGGCGCGCAGGACGCGGAAGGGGACGATGTTGTGGATGTCCAGCATGGCCTGGAAGTCGTGGTCGGACATCTTGTGGATCGGCGCATCGCGGGTGTAGCCGGCGTTGTTGACCACGATGTCGAGCTTGCCCCAGGCGTCGATCGCCGTCTTGACCAGCTGGTCGGGCGAGTCCTCCTTGGTGAGGTCGCCGGCGTAGACCACGGTCTCGCCCTCGATCTCCCTCGCGGTCTGCTCGGCCACGTCGGCGTCGAGGTCGTTGATGAGCACCTTGGCGCCCTGCTGCGAGAGCAGCTCGGCGGTCGCCCGTCCGATGCCGCGCGCGCTGCCGGTGACGATCGCCACCTTGTCGTCGAGAACTCCCATGCCTGTGGTCTCCCTTTCCTGGTTGGCTGGCCAGTCTGCGAAGGCGGGGACTCTATGGGGGCACGAGCCCGGCCGTCTTCCGGCGCCGTCCTGACTTGTGGTCGTCATGCGACCACGCGGCAGGAGGCTTCCCGGTGATCGGTGCTACAGGCCGAGTGAGCGGCCGAGGATCTCGCGCATGATCTCGTCGGTCCCTCCGCCGATGGGGCCGAGGCGGGCGTCGCGGGCGGCGCGCTCGATCTCGTACTCGCGCATGTAGCCCGCGCCGCCGTGGATCTGGAGGCAGGTGTCCATCACGTCGAAGGCCGCGCGCTGGGTGGCGAGCTTGGCCATCGTCACCTCCTGGACCGCGTCGACGCCGTCAACGAAGAGACGCAGGGCGTGGTAGGTGAGCGAGCGCCCGACCTCGAGGGTGGTGGCGATCTGCGCCAGCTTGTGGCGGATGGCCTGGTGGGAGGCGATCGGCTTGCCGAAGGCCCGCCGCTCGCGGGCGAAGGCCAGGGTCTTCTCGAAGGCGGCCTGCATCCCGCCCAGCGCGCCGAGGGCCATCAGCAGCCGCTCCCACTGGAAGTTGGCCATGATCAGGTAGAAGCCGCCGTTCTCCTGGCCCAGCAGGTTCTCCTCGGGGACGAAGACGTCGGACAGCGAGATGAGCGCGGTGTCGGAGGCGTGCCAGCCGAGCTTCTCGATCTTGCTCGCCTCGACCCCCTCGCCGCGCTCCACGACGAAGAACGACAGCCCGCGGTGGCCGCCCTCGCGGGTCGTGCGGGCCGCGGTGACGATGAAGTCCGCGCGCACGCCGTTGGTGATGAACATCTTCGAGCCGTTGAGGACCCACCCGCCGTCGACCCGCTGGGCGTGGGTCTTGATCGAGGCCACGTCGGAGCCGGCGTCGGGCTCGGTGATCCCCAGCGCGCCGATCTTCTCTCCCTGAATGCCGGGTACGAGGTAGCGCTGCTTCTGCTCCTCGGTCCCGAACTTCCACACCGGCGGCATGGCGATCGAGGCGTGCGCCCCGATCCCCGCCGCCAGGCCGGCCGAGCCGCAGCGTGCGAGCTCCTCGGCGAAGACGGCGTCGGCCACGTACCCGCCGCCCTGCCCCCCGTAGCTCTCCTCGAACTTGAGCCCCAGGTAGCCGAGCTCGCCGCAGCGCCGGAAGACCTCGTTGGGGAACCAGCGCGCGTCCTCCCACTCTGCGGCGTGGGGGTACAGCTCGGTTTCCACGAAGCGCCGCACGGCTGCGCGGAAGTCCTCGTGCTCCTCGGTGAACGGCGGGATCGGGCGGTGGGTGGCGGCCTGCGGGAGGCCATGCTGATCGAGGGCGGCGGGCGCCCCGGGGGAGCTGTGCCGGTCGAGGACGGCGGCGGCCTCCGACGCTCCGGGGTGGTCCGTGGAGGTGGCGCCCGTGGCCGTTCCTTGCTGGTCGAGGGGGGCGGCGGTCCCTGGGTGGCTGTCCTTGTCGATGGGGGTGGCGGCCATGGGGAATCCGGGCAGCTGATAGCGGGGGCTATCAAATAGTGATAGCCGGGGCTATCGGGTGCGGGAGGAGGCCCCCGGGGCGTCGGCGGGCTTGGGAGCGCGGGCCGGCTCGGCGGCGCCGGCTGACCCGACCCCGCCTTGCCCCAGCACGGTGTAGCCGCGGCCCGCGTGGTCGAAGCCCACGAGATCGCCCGAGCGGTTCTTGGCGTCGGAGTGGAAGTAGGCGCGCACCTCGCTGATGCGCCCGTCGCGGAAGCGAAACCACTCGGTGCCCCGATCGAGCCGCGGCTGGCCGGACCGCGGGTCGCGCCAGGTCATCGTCCACTCGATGCACGCCTGCTCGCCGTCGTCGATGCCGTTCTCGAGCACCCAGCGGCCCTCGAGGCGCTCGACCGCCATCTTCGTGTGCTCGCCGATGGTGCGGGCGCCCACGTGGGGGCCCATGCGTGTGTAGTAGTGGACCGCGTCGTCGGTGAAGTGCTGGGCCACCGCGTCGACGTCACCGGTGTCCAGCGCCGCGTAGTAGGAGCGCACGTGGTCGAGCAGGGCGCCCACGGCGGCGGACGCTACCGCAGGAGGGGCCGCTCGGGCGCCGAAAGGGCCGCCATGCTCGACGACTTCCGCAGCTTCCTCCTGCGGGGCAACGTCGTGGACCTCGCGGTCGGCGTGGTCATCGGCGCGGCCTTCGGCGCGGTGGTCACCGCCCTGGTCAAGGACCTGCTCACGCCGATCGTCGCCGCTCTGGTCGGCAAGCCGGACTTCTCCGGCCTTGCGTTCACCATCAACGACAGCCGCTTCCTCTACGGCGAGTTCATCAACGCGGTGCTCGCCTTTCTCTCGATCGCGGCCGCCGTGTTCTTCTTCGTCGTGCGTCCGATGAACGTGCTCACGGAGCGCTTCAAGACCGAGCCCGACGTCGAGGGGGAGACCCGCAAGTGCCCGGAGTGCCTGAGCGCCATTCCCGTCGAGGCCCGGCGCTGCGCGTTCTGCACGGCCCAGGTCTGAGCGCGCGGACCGCCGGGCCAGTTCCCGCCACTAGCTGCGCGCGGCCTTGACCGCCGCCACCGCGGCGATGAACTGCTCGTCGTCGCGCACCTCGGGCGCCCCGGCGACCTTGGCGCGCAGGCGCGCGGCCAGCTCGCGCGCCAGCGCCGCCCGGGCCTCGCGGCTCAGCTGGTCGCGCCGCGACAGGAAGCCGCGCACCGTGGAGAGGTCCTCGGCCGTGACCGCGCTGATGTCCCACGCCGACGCCTGCGCCGGCGGCTCGGGCGCCGGCGGCTGGGCCGTACGCGCCCGCCGACGCCGGGGCGCGACCGGGTCGTGGACGATCACCGCGCCGGCCGCCAGGTCCCCCAGGCGCTGGTTGTTGCGGGTGGCAAGGATCACCGCGAAGCCCAGCGCGTAGAGGGTGGGCAGGATGTCGACGAGCCGCATGAGGTTGCGCACCGCGCTGGCCCTGAAGCCGATCGGCGCGCCGGTGGAGCGCACGACCCGCAGATGGACCACGCGCTTGCCCGGCGTGCGCCCCGCTCCCCACACCTCCCAGGCGATGTCGTAGCCGAAGACGATGAGGAAGCCCACGACGCTCAGCGCCCCGGCCACCAGGTAGGCGCTCCCCAGCGCGTCCCCCAAAAAGCTGAAGACCAGGGCGAAGGAGCCGAGCAGCAGCCCCTGGATGGTGAGGTCGATCAGTGCGGCCGTGCAGCGCGAGCCCACCCCGGCCAGGGGCAGCGAGAGCTCGACTCCCTCGGGCGTGCTTATGGTCAGCCGATCCTCATACTCCACGGCTTGAACCTAGACGCTTTCCTGCGCGATCGAGAGGCCGGCTGGGCGGCGCTGGAGGAGGTCGGGCGCCGGGCCCGCGGGCGCCCCGAGCGGCTCGGTCCGGCGGGTGTCCGCCGCCTCGGAGCGCTCTACCGGGCGGCCGCGGCTGACCTGGCGCTGGCCCGGCGCCGCTACCCCGGCGACCCGGTGGTGGCGCGCCTGGAGGCCCTCGTCACGCGGGCGCGGCCGCTGGTCTACCCGCGCAGCGCGCGCCGCGGCGAGCTGGTGCGCTTCTTCTCCACCGCCTACTGGCAACGGGTGCGCGAGCGGCCGGGCATGCTCGCGCTCGCGGCGGCCCTGCTGGTCGCGCCGGCCGCGCTGGCCACCGCCTGGGCGCTGTCGGACCCGGGAGCGGCGGTCGGCGTGGTCCCGTCCCAGTTCCGCGGCGCCGCCGATCCTCCGCTCGCCCACGGCATCTCGGGCGCGCGCGAGAGCGCGTTCACCGCGCAGCTGTTCACCCACAACATCGCCGTGACCTTCGCCGCCTTCGCGATCGGGATCACGGCGGGGCTGGGCACGGCGGCGCTGCTGGTCTTCAACGGCGGCCTGCTCGGCGCGGTCAGCGGCCTGGCCTTCGGGGCGGGCAACGGCACCGCCTTCGTGCGGTTCGTCGCCGGCCACGGGCTGCTCGAGCTGTCGTGCGTGGTGGTCTGCTCGGCGGCGGGGATGCGGGTGGGCTGGGGCTGGGTGAGCCCGGGCCCGCGCCGGCGGGGCCAGTCCCTCGGTCAGGAGGCGCGCGCCGCGGTGGAGATCGTGCTCGGGACGATGCCGTGGCTGGTGGTGGCCGCGCTGGCCGAGGCCTTCGTGCGGCCTGCCGGGCTTCCGCTGGGCGTGGTCGTGGCCATCGGCCTCGGGCTGGCGGGGCTGTTCTGGACGCTCGTGGCCGTGCGCGGGCGCACGCGCGCCGCGCCGGCGACAACGCGCGTGCCGCGGTCTAGCTCGTCGCCGGCCGGCGACCGCAGCGCGAGCACGGCTACATTCGCGCCCGCCGCTTGACCGCCAGGTAGGCCCTGACGCACGCCGCGGCGAGCTGCCCGGCTGGCGCCTCCAGGACCTGGGCACCCGCCCGCCGCAGCTGCGCGACCACGCGGGCGCGGGCGTCGAGGACCTCGACCGCGACGGCCATGGCGTGGACGCCGGCGACCGAGCGCGGCGGCCTGCGCACCAGCTCGGCCAGGTCCGGATCGGCGCACGAGGCGACGACGAGCGCGTGGTGGCGCGCGAGGACAGGGACGGCGGCCACGAGCGCCCGGGCGGCCGCCTCGTCGAGCAGGTCGGTCAGGACCACGACCAGCGCCCGTTTGCCGCCTGCCGCCATCCGGAAGGCCAGCTCGTAGTCGCTGTCCACGCCCCCGGGCTCGAGGTCGAAGAGCGCGCGCACCACCGCCGCGCCGCCGTTGCGGCGCGCGCGCAGGCGCCTTCTCACCCGGTCGTCGAAGGCCACGCCGCCGCAGCGGTCGCCCAGCTCGTCGGCCACCAGGGCCACGGCGGCGGCGGCGTCCACCGCCGCGTCCAGCCGCGTGAGGCCTACCGCGGCGCCGGTCGTCGACGCCACCGGCGCGCTCATCAGGCGCCCGCAGTCGAGCAGGCAGAGCACGTCGCGGTCCTGCTCGATGCGGTACTGGTTGCTCATCGGCCGTCCGGCGCGCGCCGTCGCCGGCCAGTTGACCTGGCGCACGTCGTCGTCGGGCAGGTAGTCGCGCACCGACTCGAACTCGGTGCCCAGGCCCAGGGGGCCGCGCGCCAGCGTCCCCGGATCGCGGAAGCGCCCCTCGCGCACCCCGAGCACGAGGCGCCGAGCCCCGCGCAGGTCGGGATAGACCAGCAGCTCTGCTTCCCCGGCGGCCTCGTGGTGCCACGCCGCCAGCCCGAGCGGGCCCTCAACCCGGTCGGGGCCGTAGCCCTCGAGCTCGGCCTCGGGCGCCAGCACCAGCCGGTGGCGCAGGACGTCGCCCGCCCGGCCGGCCACGTCGTCGGGGGTGACGAAGTCGCGCCCCGCGACGAGCGCGGCGGCCCGCGCCGCCGCCAGCAGGTGCACCGCCGCGCGCGGGCTGGCCCCCAGGCTCACGCTCGGGAGCTCGCGGGTCTGGCGGACGACCGCGACCACGTAGGCGGCGACCTCGTCGCTGACCCGCACGGAGTCCGCCTGCGCGCGCGCCCCGAGCAGCGCCTCGGGGCCGCCCACGGCGCGGACCTCCTCCAGGCCCGCGGGCGCCACGCCATGGCGCGGGGCGGCCAGCATGGCCAGCTCCTCCTCGGCGCTGGGGTAGCCGATCTCCAGGCGCACGTGGAAGCGGTCGAGCTGGGCCTCGGGCAGGGGATAGGTCCCCTCGTACTCGACCGGGTTCTGGGTCGCCACCACGAGGAAGGGGTCCGGCAGGGGATGGGCGCGCCCGTCGACCGAGACCTGGCCCTCCTGCATCGCCTCGAGCAGGGCGGCCTGCGTCTTGGGCGGCGTGCGGTTGACCTCGTCGGCCAGCAGGAGGTTGGTGAAGACGGGGCCCGGGCGAAAGACGAGGTCGCCGCCGCGCAGCGTCATCGTGCCGGTCAGGTCCGAGGGCAGCATGTCCGGCGTGAACTGGACGCGGCGGAAGTCCATGCCCAACGCGCGGGCGGTGGCCGCGGCCAGCAGCGTCTTGGCCACCCCGGGAACGCCCTCGAGCAGGACGTGGCCGCCTACGCAAAGCGCGGCGAGCAGGGCCTCGACCGCCTCCTCCTGGCCGACCACGACCTTGCCCACCTCCTGGCGCAGCTGCTGGCTGAGCTCCCTCACCGCCGCCCATCTTCGCCGAGGCGGGCCAGCGCACGCCCCGCGGCCATGACGTCGGCGTCGCCGGCGGCGGGCTCGGACAGCGCGCGGGCCTCCTCCTCGCTCAGCCCCAGCCGCCGGGCCGCGGCGCGCAGCTCCGGCGCCGCGGCGGGCACATCGAGGCCCGTGCGCCGAGCCAGCCGCGCCCGGGCCGCGGCCTGCACCGGCTGGGAGGCCTGTTGGGGGTCGTTCGTCCGCGCCAGCGTGGCGGCCAGGGCGTCGACGTAGGCGCGGCGGGGCGGAGGGAGCCCGCGCTCCTCGTCCTGCGGCGGCCCCAGCCGGCGCAGGTGGGCGGCCACCCACACCAGAGCGGCCAATCCCAGCCCGGCCAGGGCCAGGCGCCAGCTGAGCGGCAGGGCGGCCAGCCCCTGGGCCGGCCCGAACCCGTGGTAGCTCTCGGCGAAGAGCACCGGCCGCCCGCGCCCGCCGGCCAGCGAGAGGGCGAGGGCGGCGTTGTCGCGCCTGCCCAGCAGGCGGTTGCGCAGCGGCGCGGCATCCGAGACCAGGGCGACGCGGCCGCGCCCGACCGCGCCGACCACGACCAGGGCGCGCCGGGGCCGGCCCAGCACGGGCAGCGCCGCCCCCGCCGACGTCCAGCCCGCGCCCGCGCGGGCATCGACCCGCGTCACGCCCTGCACCTCGGGAGCGGGGGCCAGAACGCCAACGTCCGAGAGCGCGACCCGCTGGCGGCGGAGCCCCGGCCTGATCAGCGGGCCAAACCACGCAGGCCCGTCGCCGCCCGCGACCAGGTGCCCGCCCGCCCGCACGAAGCGCTCGAGCGCCCGACGCTGGGCCGGCGACACGGCGCGCGGGTCGAGCACCACTACCGTCGCGCCGGCGTCCAGCGAGCGGTCGCTGGGCGCCTCGCGCAGGCGCTCCACGCGGTGCCCGGAGGACGCCAGCAGCTCCGCCCACGCGGCGAAGCCCAGCGGCTGGGTGGCATAGGACGACGACGCCGGGCCGCCGGGCTCGCGGGTGAGCGAGCCCAGGAGCGCCAGCCCGAGGTTGACCACCACGATCGCCGCCAGCGCGATCGCCGCCCGCCGCCACCCTCGGCGGCTCATCGCGCCCCCACCTCAGCCAGTACCCGCGCCCAGCCCGCGCGCGAGTCCTCGACCTCGGCGGGCTCGGGCCGCCGGCCGCCGTAGGCCACGGCGTCGAAGCTCCGGGCCAGACGCTCGAAGTCGCCCGAGCCGAGGCGTCGTGTCAGCTCGCGGGAGGTCAACGACGGCCGCAGCTCCACCGCGCCCGCGCGGTCGAGGCGCAGCAGGCCGGCGCGGAAGCGCAGCCGCACCGCCCGCTCGAGGTCGCCGCGCGCCTCCGCCGCTTGCGCCTCGCGCTCGAGGACCTCCGGATCGTCACCGCCGGGCGCGGCCTCGAGGCCGGGGCTGCCCGCCTGGTCCGACCGGGCGGCGCGACCGAGCAGCCGCCGGGCCCCCACACCCGCGGCGAGCAGGACGAGCAGGGCAAGCAGCGTCCAACCTCCGGGGCGCCCGCCGGGAAGCCGGTCGCCCAGCCACCCCACCAGGCGGTCGAAGGCCCTGCCGATGAGGCCGAACACGCTCTGGAGGGGATGGGGGAAGCGCGACTGGCGATAGCGCCGCTGGCCGAGGATCGCCAGAGCGCGACGGCGCTCCTGTGCGGCGGCGCCGGAGCGCGCTGGCCTCCCGGCCGCCTCCAGCGCGCGCAGCCGGGCGCGCAGCGCGGCGTGGCGGGCGCCGCCCAGCGCGGCCGAGAGGGCCACCGGTCGCCCGTCGACGCGGTCGATCGAACGCAGCTGGCTCAAGGCAGAGGGGTCGTGCCGGGCGCGGGCGGCCAGGGCGGCGACCTGGGGCGAGGTCGCGTCGAGCGCCAGGGCGGGGGAGGCGGGGGCCAGCAGCGCGGCCATGACGGCGGCCACGGTGGCCGCGGCCGCCCTCACCGGCCGAAGGGATCCGGTCCGCTCGGTCGCTCAGGCAGCGAGGGGTCGACGGGTGCAGCCGGCGCTTCGGCGCCGGCGGGCGCTGCGAGCGCCTCCGGCGCCCGGGGCGCCGGAGCGCCGATGCGCCCGGCCATCAGCTGGAGGTCCAGGCCCTCTTTGCGCACCCGCAGGTCGAAGTACATCAGGGTCACGACGGCGGCCAGGAACGGGCGGGTGACCACCTCGGCCACCGTCCCGCCGACCGCGCTGATGACGAACAGGAGCACGAAGGACCCACCTCGACCTCCCAGTGCGAAGCTGAGCCCGAAGACCACCCCGATGATCAGCCCGACGAACGCGCTGACCACGAAGAGCAGGACGATCGCGACGAGGAAGGTCCCGAAGGTCGGCCACCAGCGACCCCGCACGAGCGCTTGGGAACGGCGCAGAGCCTTGAAGCCCCGGTGGCCCTCCAGCAGCAGGACCGGCGTCGACACCACGCATGCGATGAACACGTAGACGCCGGGAACGATCAGGAGGATGGTGCCGATGAAAACCGCCACGAAGTAGAGGACCCACAGCCACAGGAGCGAGCGCGCCCGTCCGAGGGCGAAGCCCAGCGAGCTCCTCCATTGCGGCCGCTCGCCCAGGTAGGCGTCGGCCACCGCCTTGAAGCATGCGGCCGTGACGAGCAGGGCGGTGATGATGCCCAGGACGCTCACCACCACCTGCCCACCGGTGTAGGCCGGGCTCGGGCTCCCCCCGAGTGACCCTCGGGTCGCCCCGGGCAGCGCACCTCCGGGAAAGGTCGAGATCGTCACCGCCAGGCTGATGAGCTGCACCGGCACGACGATGACCAGGACGATCTTGGCCAGCGTCCCGAAGTTGGCCATGTAGAGCTTGACCGACCGGTCCAGCACCTCGCCCACGCTCAGGGGCCGCAGCCCCGGGGGCTCGGCAGGGGGAGGAGGCGAGGCGAAGCCCGCCGGCAGCGGCGGAAGGGACGCGTTCACACGCCGTACGAACGACCGATCACGTCGAGCATGATCTCATCGGTCCCGGCCCCGATGCGGTTGAGGCGCATGTCGCGCCATACCCGCTCGACGCCGTACTCCTTCATGTAGCCCGCGCCGCCGTGGATCTGGATGCACTCGTCGGCCACCTCGACGGCGATCCGCGATGCGTGCAGCTTGGCCATCGAGATCTCGCGCACCGGGTACTCGCCATTGTGGAAGCGCCAGGCCGTGGTGTAGGTCATCTGGCGGGCCGACTCGATCTTGGTCGCCATCTCGGCGAACTTGTGGCGGATGACCTGGAAGTTGCCGATCGGGCGCCCGAAGGCCGTGCGCTCCTTGGCGTACTGGAGGGTTTGGTCGAAGCAGCGCTGGGCGCCGGCGACGCAGCCGGCGGCGCCGATCAGCCGCTCGCCCTGGAGCTCCCACATGATGTGGTAGAAGCCCTTCCCGACCTGCCCGAGGACCGCGTCGGCCGGGACCCGCACGTCCTGGAAGGCCAGCAGCGCGGTGTCGGAGGCGTGCATGCCCAGCTTCTCGAGGCGCTTCTCGCGGATCACCCCGGGCAGGTCCATGTCGACCAGGAACAGGGTGAAGCCGTCGTAGCCGGCGTCGGGGTCGGTC
>JBBPZM010000019.1:0-40274 GCA_038199035.1 Solirubrobacterales bacterium
CCTGCGCCGCGGCCAGCCGCCGATTCCGACCCTCCCCGACGTCGACGGCAGAGAGGAGGTGGTTGCGGCGTGAAGTAAAATTCACTCACACACCGGCGGAGCTACGCCCGCGCAGTTTCCCCGGAACCTGGGACGCCACCATGTGGGCATCCAGCGCGCGAGAGTGGTGTCGCGCGTGGCCACGTCGACGACGCCGCCGGGGAGGATGACCACTCGTCGCGGGGCGGGGGTCGAGGTAGCGGTCCAGCAGCTCCGCGGTGGGCTCGGTGTTTGTCGGCGACGATCACCTCGTCGCCGTCGGCCAGGGCGGGACTTCCCAGCCGCTCGACCACGGCTGCGAGGTCGGGCTCGGCGCCCGAGAAGGGGACGATGACCGAGGCGGCCGGACGTCGCCGGGCGCGGCGGTCTCGACCTGTTGTCGCCTCGGCTGCCCCGTGGCCCGTTCGCTCACTCCGTCCGCCCGCTCAGCTTCGCCTCGCGGAGGCGGACGGGCAGTGCACCGCGTAGACCTGCCAGCGGTCGACCGCGCCCAGCTCCCGCCATCCCGCCGCCGGGCCCGGGATGGCAGTCCTGCCTCGCTTGGCCTTGCCCTTGCGCCGCTTGCGTTCCCTGCCGGGATTGGCCTGCTGCCCGGACTTCCCTCCCTTGCCATGGATCGAGACGAGCGCGAGGCCGCGCGGAAGCTGCGCCGGGGCGCCCGGTCGCAGGTAGCCCACGGCCTTGATCGGCACGTGCAGCCACCAGGCCGCTTCGCGCGCCCGCGACGAATCGGAGTTGAGGACGACGGCCCGGCCCCCGCAGCGCTCGATCGCGAGGCGGGCGCGTGAGCGCTCGAGGGCGACCGGCAGCGAGCCCCGGGCGTCGGCGGGGACGTGCCCGACCCGGTTGGGGAGCTTGACCAGCCGGGGAAGCGAGAAGCCCAGCACGATCGCGCCGACGGTCACGGCCAGGGCGACGCGCACAGGGGGCTGGCGGACCGCCCTGACCACCGCGACGGCGCCGACTCCGGCGAGGACCGAGAGGACTACCCCCGGCCCGACCATGAACCGCGCGATCACCGGCAGGTGGAGGAGGAGCTGGCTCTCGATGATGGCCATCCATGCCAGCGCGCCGAGGCCGAGGGCGGCGATGACGCGTGCGGTGGGGTCGGTGCGCCAGCGAGCGCGTAGCAGAGCGCTGACCAGCGCCCACAGGGCGGTGAGCCACAGGGGCAGCACGAGAAGCCCGATCAGCGGGCGCAGCAGGATCCGCAGCGGGGAAGGGCGTGCCTGCGGGGGCGAGCTGGCGGCGGGCGGAGCAGGCGCCGGGGAGGCCGTGCCGGGAGCAGGCGTGGACGCGGCCCTGCCGGGGGCGGCCGTCGGTGATGCCGTGCCGCGGCCGGCCGTCGGCGACGGCCTCGGGGGGGCGTTGGCCCGCACCACCTGCTGGGTGTGCTGCACCGCTCCGAGCAGGTGCCCCGAGCCCCACAGCCCGCCGCCGAGCCACAGCGCGGGCACGACCGCCACCAGCGCTACGAGGGCCGGGCGCCGAGGAGCCTCCGTGCGCCAGGCCAGCAGTGCGTAGACGACGAGGAGGGGGACCGCCTCGGGGCGGCCGAGGCAGACGAGCGCCCCCAGGGCCGCCGCCTGCGTACGCCGGCCTGCCAGGTGGCGGGCGATCGTCCCGAGCACCAGCGCGGCGACCAACGGCTCAGAGCGCCCCTGCTCGAAGTAGTTCAGCCACTCGGTGTGCGGGTTGGGAAGCGTGAGCATGCTCAGCACCGCCACCGCGCCGGCGGCCCGCCCGGCCAGGCGGGCGCCCAGCCGGTAGGCCAGCGCGACCGCGAGCACCCAGGCGGCCCGGACCAGCCACAGCCAGACGGCGGGCGCCGCGCCGCCGAGGAGGGAGACGGGGACGGTCAGCAGGACCGGCAACGGCTTCCACGTCGCGCCCGCCGTGGTATCCAGCGTGAGGTGGCGAATCTCCCTCCCCCACACCAGCCAGCACCACGCGTCCGATCCGACCGACCAGGGAAAGAGCATCGAGAGGCCCGAGAGGACCAGGCAGGCGACCAGGACCACCGCCCAGAGGGAGCGCGACCACTGGCCGGGCGGGCCGAAGCGCCCGGCGGCGCGATCGCCACGGCGCGGCGTGCGCAGCCGCCGTAGCTGGGTGGGGGCGCTCATCCCCGCAGACGCGTCGCGAGCGGGCGCCGAGGGCTGGTGGTCGTGCTCATCGTCGCGAGCGGGCGCCGAGGGCTGGTGGTCGTGCTCATCGTCGCGGACGCGTCGCGAGCGGGCGCCGAGGGCTGGTGGTCGTGCTCATCGTCGCCTCACCGTAGCGACGTCAGCCCGGTGCCTCTCCCACTCAATTGCTCGGCTCGAGGCGCGCCAGCAGCTCGAAGATGTCGCGCGCGGCGCGCGGCGCGGCGTAGAGGTGGTCCGGGACGGTGGCGCGGTAGACGGGGACGTCGCCCGCGAGCCGCGCGACCAGCCCGAAGGTCGCGGGCAGGCGATCGGCGCCCGCGAAGATCGCGTTGCCGACCAGCGCCGACACTCCCTCGGCGGGGCTGATGGGGCGCAACGTCGCGACCGCTCCGCCGCGCTCGCCCAAGACCACCACGCCGCGCACGCGGACGGGGCGGTCGTGTCGCCGCGCGGGCACGACGATCGCAGGCGCTTGCCGAAGACCTCCGCGCCCGCGCCCTCATCGGTGGTCTCGCCGGCCACCCGCACCCGGCCGGGCCGGGCCAGCCAGCCGTCGGGGCCCGAGGTCAAGACCGCCCCGTCCTCGGCCAGCACCGGCGCGCCCCCGCCGCTGGCGGCGAGCGCCAGCGTGGACTTCCCCCGGCCGCTGGGCCCGCAGAAGCCCTCACGTCGGTCGGCTGGCGTCCCTGCGCGGGCGCCCGCGGGCCGCCTACCTCGGAGCGATCCTCCTTCCCAGACGGGCCGGACTGGAGGGGACGGCGGGGGGCGACTGCGCCCCCACCTGGCGCCTGGTGGCGCGGCACGCCGGCCGCGCCGCTGCCGGGCTGACGCCCTGGCGGGGCTGAACCGCCGCTCGGGCGTCGCCGGACGGGCTCGGCAGAGGCCCCTCTACACGCTGGTCAGGCGCGCACCGCCTCCTCGCCCTGCGCCTGGGCGACCACCTTGCCGGCCAGGTGCGCCGGCACCTCGTCGTAGCGGGCGAACTCCATCGTGTACTCGCCCTGGCCGCCGGTGATCGAGCGCAGGTCGGGCGCGTAGGCCAGCATCTCGACCATCGGAACCTCGGCCTTGACCTCGGTCATGGCGCCGACCGGCTCCATGCCCAGCGGACGCCCGCGCCGTGAGTTGAGGTCGCCGATGACGTCGCCCACGGCCTCCTCGGGTACCGACACGGTCACCGCCATGATCGGCTCCAGCAGCACCGAGCCGGCCTGCTCGAGCGCCTGCTTCATGGCCATCGAGCCGGCGAGCTTGAAGGCGATCTCCGACGAGTCGACCGTGTGGTACTGCCCGTCGAACAGCCGCACGCGCACGCCCTTGACCGGGTAGCCGGCGACCACCCCGTGCTCCATGGCCTCGAGCACGCCCTTCTCCACCGCCGGGATGAAGGAGTTGGGGATCACCCCACCCTTGATCTTGTCCTCGAACTCGAACTCGCCGCCGCCGCCGAGCGGCTCGATCTCGATATGGCAGTCGCCGAACTGGCCGCGCCCGCCGCTCTGCTTCTTGTGGCGGCCGTGCGCCTTGGCGGGCCGGCGGATCGTCTCCTGGTAGGGAACGCGCGGCGGCTTGAGCTCGACCTCGGCGCCGAAGCGCGAGCGCATGCGCTCGACGATGACCTCGACGTGGACCTGGGTGAGCCCGGCGACGATCTGGTCGCCGGTCTGGGGGTCGCGGTGCAGGTCGATCGTCGGGTCCTCCTCCTGGAGGCGGCGCAGGGCGGTGAAGACCTTGTCCTCGTCGCCCTTGGCCTTGGGCGCGACGGCGAAGGCCATCACCGGCGCCGGGAGCTTGATGGCCGGCATGTCGACCTCGACCGGGCTGGCGGCCAGCCAGTCCCCGGCTCGCGTCTCCTTGAGCTTGGCCACCGCGCCGATGTCCCCGGGGCCGAAGGCCTCGGTGTGGCTGGTCTCCTTGCCCTCGAAGACGATGAGCTGGCCGATGCGCTCCTTGGAGGCGGTGCGGGTGTTGACCACCTGGGTGTCGTGGCTCATGACGCCCTGGTAGACGCGGAAGAGGTTGATGCGCCCGGCGTAGGGATCGGCGCGGGTCTTGAAGACGTAGGCGAACAGGTCCTGGTCGGGATCGGGCTCGAGCGTGAGACCGTCGAGCTCGAGCCCCCCGTGCTTGACGGGGGAGGGCAGATCCTCGACCACGGCGTCGAGCAGGCGGACGATCCCGAGGTTGCGCACCGCCACCCCGCAGGTCACCGGGAAGAGGTTGCCGTGGTTGGTGCCGTCCTTGAGCGCCCCGACGATCTCCTCGTGGGAGATCTCCTCGCCTTCGAGGTAGCGCTCCATCAGGGCGTCGGAGTTCTCGGCGACCTCGTCCATGAGCTTCTCGCGGTACTCCTGGGCCTGGTCGGCGAGGTCGTCTGGGATCGGCACCTCCCGCGCGCTGCCCCGTCCCGCGCCCTCGAAGGTGTAGGCCTTCATGTCGACGAGGTCGATCAGCCCGCGCAGGTCGTGCTCGGCCCCCATGGGGATCTCGGTGGCCACGACGTGGTTGCCAAAGGCCGACTGGAGCGACTCGAGGGTGCGGAAGAAGTCGGCCCGCTCGCGGTCGAGCATGTTCACGAAGATCAGCCGCGCCAGGTCGAGCTCCTGGGCGCGCTGCCACAGCCGGGTGGTCGAGACCTCGACGCCCATCACCGCGTTGACCACGAAGACCGCCGACTCGCAGACCCGCAGGGCGCCCAGCGCGTCGGCCACGAACGACGGCTCCCCTGGGGTGTCCAGCAAGTTGATCTTGCGCCCCTGCCACTCGAACGAGGACAGCGCCGCCGAGATCGACATCTGGCGCGCCTTCTCGTCCTCGTCGGCGTCGGAGACCGTGGTCCCGTCGGTCACCGACCCCATGCGGTTGACCACGCCGGCCTCGAACAGCAGGGCCTCGTGCAGCGAGGTCTTGCCGGCTCCCCGGTGACCCACTAGCGCGACGTTGCGGACCTGGTCGGCGGGCTTGGGCATCAGGTGATCTCCTCTCCGTGGCGGTGGCGCGACCTTACCGCCTGGCGGCGTGCTCAGCCGCGAGTCCCGACCGCCTCGGCCAGGGCGTGGCGCATGGCCTCCCAGGCGAACCCGGCGGTGTTGGCCACCTGCCACACGACCAGCAGCGCCACCAGGCGGGTCCGCCCCAGCCCCGGGGCGGGATGGGCCGGACGAAGGCGACGGCGCAGCGCCCGGTAGAAGCCGGCCTCCTGGGAGATCGTCCCCGAGCCACGCTCGGCCCGGTTTCGGTGGTAGCGCCAGGCGCCCCGCCCGTAGCGGAAGTACTGGCGCCAGTAGGACGGCAGGTCGAGGTCGTGGAAGTGGTGGACGACCGCGTCGGGGGCGAAGGCGATCGGATGGCCAGCGTGGTGCAGGCGGTCCCCGAGGTCGCGGTCCTCGCCACCCGAGGTGGGGAAGCGCTCGTCGAAGCCTCCCAGCCCACGAAACAGTCCCGCTGGGATCGCCAGGTCGTTGGACATCAGGAAGCGGGCGTCGTCGTGGTCGGCGTTGTGGTGCGCGAAGAGGCAGTCGACCAGGAACTGACTGGCCTGGGCGCAGGGCCGGCCCACCAGGGCGTTGATCGGCCAACCGGCGACCGCGCGCCCCGGATCCGCGGCCAGCTGCGCGGCCAGCGCCCGCAGCCAGCCAGGATCGGGCAGGCAATCGTCGTCGGTGAAGGCCACGACATCACCGCGGGCGCGGGCGACACCCAAATTGCGCGCCGCAGCCGGGCCGTGGTGGGCGGTCCGCAGCAAGGTAAGCGCGGGGCCGTCCGGCGGCGAGGCGAGCTTCGCCGCCGGAACCGGGGAGCCGTCGTCGACCACCACGACCTCTACCCGATCGAGCGGGTAGTCCTGGGCGGCGAGCCCGGACAGGCAGCGCGCGAGCTCGCGGGGACGGCCGAAGGTGGGCACGACGACCGTGAAGGATGGTGACTCCTTCGCTGTCTCCGCGGCCCGGTTCAACCCGGCCAAGCGTAGCCCCGCCCAGCCGCGCCCGTGTTGGGCGGGACTCGGGCTGAGCGGACGCGCATCAAGACGATCGGGCGTCATGGGGCGGGGTGGCGGCTGTGTCGCGTGGGGTTCCGGCCGATCGCAAGTAGCATCCGCGGCCCGTGCAGCCGGTCATCAACGTGCTCGCGTTCGGCGCACCGGCTTCCGTCGCTCGAGCCCCCGTATCTCCATAGGCAGTGGTCGCCTGATGGCGGACCTCGAGCACCCCTGGCCCATGGTCTCCGTGGCGTTCCTCGTCTACAACCGCCGCGACCTGCTCCGAGAGAGCCTCGAGCAGATGCTCTACAGATCCGACTACGACCGGTCGCGCCTCGAAGTCATCGTTGTCGACAACGCATCTACCGACGGCTCGGCCGCGATGGTGGCCGATGAGTTCCCCGACGTGCAGCTGATCATCCGCGACGACAACGCGGGCGTCAGCGCGTGGAACGATGGCTTCGCCGTCGCCAGCGGCGACTTCGTGCTCGCGCTCGACGACGACTGCTACCTGCCGACCAGCGGCCTGCGCAGCGCGGTGGCCGCCGCCCAGGAGCATGGCGCCGACCTGGTGTCGTTCGCTGTGGTCAGCTCGCACGATCGCCAGTACCGCTTCACCGAGGAGTACCGGACCGGCCTGCTGAGCTTCTGGGGCTGCGCAGTGCTGATGCGCCGAGCGGTGCTCGAGGCGCTCGGCGGCTATGACCCCGAGATCTTCGTCTGGGCCAACGAGCTCGAGTTCATGTTGCGCTTCTTCGACCGAGGCTTTCGCCATCTGCACTGTCCGGAGATCGAGGCGATCCACCTGAAGGCGCCGAACCCATGGGTCAAGTCATGGCCTGAGCGGGAAGCCCGAATCAACGCACGCCACTTCGGCTACATCGCCGCGAAGCTGCTGGCTCCTGGCGATGCGGCGGCGGTGCTGATCGCGCTCGTGCTTCGCACTCTCGGAGACGGCGCGGTGCTGGACCGAGTGGCCTTCAAGGCGCTCCCGGACCTCTTCGCGGGCTTCGCGCTCGGGCTGCGGCGGCGGCGGGCGGTCGGAAATCGCGAGCTGTCGCGCGTCTACCGTCGCAATTTCCACAGCTTCTCGATCCCGTGGTGGTGGAGCTCGCCCCGGGCGGTGATGGAGACACTGCGGGGCGAACTGGCCCGGCGGGTCCTGGGCTCCCGCGTGGGAGCCCCGACGATCGCGCAACGACGAACCCAGTACGTCTCTGCGCGTCCGCGGTTCTATCCGACGTCCAGGAGCGTCCTGGAGTTCGCAGGGCCAGGCGGCCGGCGCGAAGGCGCTTGACGCGAGGCCTCCCGGGCGCGGCTCGGCCGGCCATCCTGCGGCCGTGCGGCGAGCGACACAGCCCGCGCCGGTGAGACCGAGCGTCAGCTCGCCGTGAACTCCTCGTCGGACATGTGGGAGCGCAGTCGCAGTACCGCCTTGGTGTGCAGCTGCGAGATGCGCGACTCGGTGACCCCGAGGACCTCGCCGATCTCCCGCAGGGTGAGGTTCTCGTAGTAGTAGAGGGCGATCACCAGCTTCTCGCGCTCGGGCAGGCCGGCGATGGCGTCGGCCACCCGGTCCTTGAGGTCGGCGGCGTCGGCCACCCGCGCCGGGTCGGGAGCGCCCGGGTCCTGCAGCGTGTCCAGGAGCGAGACCTGGTCGCCGCTGGAGTCCGAGACCGTCCACAGCTCGTCGAGCGCGGCGATGCTCGAGTTGGAGATCTGGATCAGGGACTCCTGGAATTCGTCGACGGCGACGCCGAGCTCGCCGGCCATCTCCTCGTCGGTGGGCGCGCGCTGGAGCTTGTGCTCGAGCTTGACGTTGGCCCTTTCGATCTCCCGCGCGCGGGCGCGCACCGAGCGGGGAACCCAGTCCAGCGCGCGCAGCTCGTCGATAATCGCCCCGCGGATGCGCGGGATGGCGTAGGTCTCGAACTTGATCTCGCGCTCGGGCTCGAAGCGCTGGATGGCCGAGATCAGCCCGATCAGCCCGTAGGAGATGAGGTCGGACTCCTCGACATGGGCCGGCAGGCCCGAGGAGAGCCGCCCGGCCACGTACTTGACCAGCGGCGAGTAGGCCACGACCAGCCGCTCGCGCGCCCGCTCGTCGCCCGCCCCGTAGCGCCGCCACAAGTCCCTCAGCTCGATGGCTTTGACGTTCGTGTCCAGGACGGCCCCTGCCTCCCTAGTGGTTCGTCCGGTGAGTCCGTGGGCGCGGAGATCATGCCCGGGGGTGAGAGCGGGCATACGCCGACCTCAACCTGGCTGACTCTACCCGAGTGTAGACCTGCGTCGTGGAGAGGCTGGCATGCCCCAGCAGCTCCTGAATCGCCCGCAAATCCGCCCCTCCCTCGAGCAGATGGGTGGCGAAGGAATGACGCAGCCAGTGCGGCGAGACACCGCCCTCGACGGCCGCGTGGCGGGACCACACCCGCAGGCGCCGGCGCACGTCGGAGGTCGAGAGACGGCGGCCCGACTTCGACAGCAGCAGGGCGGGCTCGTCGACCGGGCCGCGCAGCGCGGGACGGGCGCGCTCGACGTAGCGCGCGAGCGCCCGCATGGCGGGCTCGCCCGCCGGGACCACCCGCGTCTTGCCGCCCTTGCCCTCCACCCGCACCTCCTCGGCGTCGAAGTCCACCGAGCCGACGTCGAGCGACACAAGCTCCTCCGCGCGCAGGCCGGAGGCGTAGGCCAGCTCGAACAGCGCGCGGTCGCGCAGGTCGAGCGGCGTGGAAACCGGTATGCGGTCCAGCAACTCGGCGACCTGCGCCGGCTTGAGCGTCTTGGGCAGGCGCTGCGCCCGCCGCGGCGCCGACAGCAGGTCCGCGGGGTTCTGGGCCACCGTGCCCTGCTCGCGCAGCGCGCGAAACAGCGAGCGCAGGGATGCGAGCTTGCGCCCCACGGTGCTCGGGGCGGCGCCCGCGCTCGACAGCGCGGCGGCGTAGCGGCGCAGTGCGCGCGAGTCGACGGTCTCGGGCTCCAAGCGCTGGCGGCTGGCCCACAGCGCGAACTGGCCGACGTCGATGTCGTACGCGCGACGGGTCTTCTCGGCCGCGCCGCGGCGGCGCAGGTCGGCGTCGAAGGCCTGGAGGGCGGCGACCCACCCGGCGCTAGGCTGCCCGCTCGTGGGCCTGTTCTTCATCGACACCGACACCGGTCAGGTGGCCACCCAGCGCCAGCTCATCGCGGCGGGCGTGGCCAGCGACGAGCAGCTGCCGCAGCAGCCCTGGCTGCGCATCCAGGGGCCCAGCGACGCCTCCACGATGTGGTATGCGGTGCTGCGCCGGCGGGTGCGGGACGTGTACATCGGCACGCTCTGTATTCGCCACGGGGAGCACCACGCCTCTCTGGTGCGCGCCGGCTGGGAGGACGTGGCGATCGCGGACATCGCCGCGCCCGACGCCGCGTCCTCCTCGGGCTGACCCGCGCGGCACCGCCGCGCCCGGCTCGCCACGCCGGCCGTGGGGGAGCTAGGCGATGTAGACGGGCGTCTGGAGCGGCACCTCGTCGTAGAGCTCCTCGACGTCGGGCACCCGCATGCGGATGCAGCCGTGAGAGGCGGCCGAGCCCAGCGAGCCGGTCTCGGCGGTGCCGTGGATCCCGGCGCCGTTGTAGATGCCCATCCAGCGCGCCTTGAGCGGGTTGTTGGGGGCGCCACCGGGGATCACCTGGCCGGCCAGGCTTCCCGCCCACGGGCTGTTGGGGACGCTCCACGCGGGGTCGACCTGCTTGTTTTGGACGTGGTAGAGCCCGGCTGGCGTCTCCAGCCCCACCATCCCCACGGCGATCGGATACGTCTTCACCAGCTTGAGGTGGCGGTAGAAGCGCAGCTTGTACCCCGAGCGGTTGATGATGATGAGCTGGGGATAGGCGCTGGCCAGCTCGGCCTTGAGGACCTTGGGCTTGACGCGGCGCCCCCGCACCTGGACGGTGCGGTCGGGGGCTCGACCGGTCAGCGCCGCCGTGACCTCGCGACGGATCTTGGCGCCGTCGACCACCAGGCCGTCCTGCCCGGCGACGCGGCTGAACCCCTCGCCGGAGAACTCGAGGTGGGCGTCGACCGGCTTGCGGCTGACCTTGTCGTCGACGCGCGCGGCGAACTTGTTGACCTCCTCGCGGGAGTAGTGGAGGTCGGCGGGCAGGCTGGCATTCATCCGCTCGCCAGTCACGTCGCGCCACACGCGGGCGAAGATCGATCCCTGGCGGCTGCGCCGCACGGCGGCGTCCACCATCCCGTCGAGGTCATAGGTGGCGCGGGCCTCGCGCGGAGTCAGTCGGAAGGCGTGCCCCTCGCCGCGCACCACCACCGGCTGGGTCAGCTCCTCGTGCAGGGCCGCGTTCAGCCGCCGGCGCGCCTGGGTGGCGGTGAGCCCTCCCACCGGCACGCCGCCCACCCGAACGCCGGGGGCGATGTGGTCGTCGCGGCTCTGGTCGTAGAGGAACAGCGCGCCCGCGCCGACGAACAGGGCGGCGAGCACCGAGGCGACGAGGATGAAGGAGCGGTCCCGCACGGTCTTCGAGGCGCGGATTGTATGGGGACTACCCGCGGCGGCGGCGCATATGCAAGCGATCCTGCGCCATCAGCGCCCGCTGGGGGCCAGAAGGCGATCGATCTCTGACAAGACCTCCCGCCGCCGGCGGCCGGCGTGCTCGTGGCGGTAGAGCGTCTGGAGGTCGGCGCGCTCGAGCGAGGGCAGCAGGGCGACCAGCTCGGAGGCCTCGAGGTCGTCGTAGTCGAAGCCCGAGGCGCCGTGCGCCGGAGGCTCGCCGGACCGGTCGGCGCCGGGCGACCGGCCCACGGGGGTCAGGGCCTTGTGGAGGTCCGCCGCCTGGCGGGGCGAGGGGCGCCACGGGCCGGTCGCCTCCCCTCCCCGGCGCACGCTCGGGCTCCAGCGCAGGAACTCCTCCACCTCGCGCTCGTAGCGGTAGGGCTCCCGCGCCGAGCGCATCAGCGGCGCGAGCCGCAGGTGCTCGCGGAACCTGATGACGGTCTCGCGGGTGGTGTAGCGGTAGCGGTAGCCGGCGGCCTTGAGCCGGCGGTTGTCCACCCCGCGCCCGTAGCGCAGCTGGTTGAGCATCTCCACCGGGATGCGCAGCCCCAGCCGGTTGAGGGGCCCGGCCACCGCGCTCGTCCCCCACGGGGGCAGGACCGGCGCCATCGGCTTGCCCAGCAGCCCGATCACCTCGGACAGCGCGAGCACCCCGTCGGCCGCCCCGTTGTAGGTGCCCGGCATGTCCGTGCGCACCGCGTGCTCGAGGCAGCCCACGATGTCGTCCTCGTGGATGAACTGGTAGCGGGGGTCAAAGCCGAGGATCGTGGGGACGACCGGCAGCGAGAAGAGCTGGCTGTGGGAGGTCCGCAGGTCCGGGCCCAGGCCGTTGGCGAAGCGCAGGATCGTCACCGACTTCTCGCGGTGGCGCTGGGCGAAGTCGCGGACCGAGCCCTCGGCCTCGACGATGTCGCGCTCGATCGGCGTCGACGGCGGATGGGGACGGTCCATCTCCTCGGTGAAGAAGGCCGGGTCGTCGCGCTCGGCCCCGTAGAAGTGGGCCGACGACTTGAAGACGAACTTGCGCACCGGCGAGCTGGCTCCACCGCAGGCGGCGAGGATGTTCATCGTCCCGATGACGTTGTTCTCGTGGGCCAGGCGCGCCGACGTCCACGCGGAGTCGACGACCAGCCGGGTGTCGATCACCGTGTCGATCTCCGCCGCGTGGACGATGCGGCGGATGAGCGAGTGCTGGTTGGAGATGCGCACGAACTCCGTGCGCTCGAGCTCGAGCGTGGGGTCGTGGTTGTCGACCCCGACGATCACCTCGTAGGCCGGGTCCTGCTCGAGCTGCTGGGCCAGCCGCCCGCCCCAGTACGTCGACAGCCCGGTGATGAGGATCCGCCGCGAGTCCCCGGGCGTCATCCGAACCACACATTCTCGCGCCGGGCCACCATCTCGAAGACGTGCGCCTGGATGAGGGCGCGAATCTCCTCGGAGACGGTCTGGACCAGGCCCTTGTCCTCCCACGGGCGCTCACCCCAGCGGTCGGTGGCCACCGGAGGCAGGAAGCGGATCTTGAACTTGGCCGGGAGGTAGCCGAGCATGCCCGCGAAGCCGAAGTGCGGGAAGGTCGGCGTGATCGGGAAGTAGATGAGCCGCGTCAGCCTCTGGAGGGCCTTGACGTGGGCGAAGATCGGGGCGGCCTCCTCAGGCCCGATCATGGCGATGGGGACGATCGGCGCGCGGGCGCGCATCGCCGCCTCGACGAAGCCCCCGCGCCCGAAGCGCCGCAGCCGGTAGCGGTCCTTGTAGAGCTTCTCGGTGCCCTTGCGCCCCTCGGGCATGACCTGGACCAGCGCCTGCTCGTCGTGGAGCAGGCGATGGACGTTGGCGGGATGAGCGGGGACCCCGCCGATCTTGGGCAGGAGCATGGCAAACCCGGGGTATCCCTTGAAGAAGTGCTCCATCGTCAGGTGCACCGGGCGGGGATGGGGGTGCTCCTCCTTGATGGCCTTGACGATCATCGGCGCGTCCGGCGGCAGCGCGCCGGCGTGGTTGGCCACCAGCAGCGCCCCACCCTGCGAGGGGACGTTCTCGATGCCCTCGACCTCGACGCGGAACCAGTGCTTGTAGAGGAAGTCGGCGACCGTGCGGTCGAGCAGGCCCTCCATGCGCTCCGAGCGCCCCCAGTCGGTGAGCGTGCGCTCGGGCTCGATGCCCGGCATGAGGTCGTCGCGCTCGTTGGCGCGCCGGGCGGGGAGGGCGGCGTCCTCGGGGGAGCCGGGGCGGACGAAGGGCGCCTCGGTCGAGCGCTGAGAGGTGGTCGTCCGCTGGGCCATGACGCGCGGCCATTCTTCCACGCCGGCCGCGGAACGCCGCCGATGGCACGACCGCGCCCGCCAGGGCGCCCGCCTGCGATGTACTAGCGTGCCGCGGCGATGGCCACCGCGCCGCCGACCAGCACCTCGGCCCCCGGGCGCGCCGACGACTACGTCGGCGCCGCGCCGTCGGAGTGGATGGACGTCGACTGGCGCGAGCACCAGCGCTGGCTCGAGGTCGACGGCCGCCGGATCAACCTCGTCGACATCGGCGAGGGGCCGGCCGTGCTCTTCGTGCACGGGCTGGCGGGCTCGTGGCAGAACTGGCTCGAGAACATTCCCCACGTCGCGCGCTCCCACCGCGTCGTGGCGGTCGACCTGCCGGGCTTCGGCTACTCCGAGATGTCCGCCCAGGACATCTCGATCACCGGCTACGCCCACGCGCTCGACGGGGTGTGCGCCCAGCTGGGAATCGAGCGCACCGCCGTGGTCGGAAACTCGATGGGCGGGTTCGTCGGGGCCGACATGGCCCTCGCGCACCCCGACCGGGTCAGCCACCTCGTGCTGGTCTCGGCGGCGGTGATGTGGAACGAGCTGCGCCGGGCGCGGCCGCTGGCCACGCTGGCGCGTGTGACCCAGGCCTACGGGGCGGTGCTGGCCACCCAGTGGCGGCGGGCCGCCGCGCGGCGGCGGGTGCGCGAGCTGGCGCTGCGACAGGTGGTGCGCCATCCGCGCCGGATCCCGCCCGAGCTGGCCTACGAGCAGGTCGTGCACGTCGGCTCGCCCGAGGGCTTCGGGGCCGCGCTGGACGCGCTGTTCTCCTACCGCCTGCGGGACCGCCTGCCGGAGATCACCGCACCCACGCTGGTGGTGTGGGGCGCCGACGACCAGCTCGTGTCGGTCAAGGACGCCCACACCATCGCCGAGCTCATCCCCGGCTCGCGCACCGAGATCTTCGAGGACACCGGCCACGTGGCCATGCTCGAGCGCCCGGGCCGCTTCAACGGGCTGGTCGAGGAGTTCCTGGGCGAGTAGGGCGAGGCGGGGCGGCGAGGTCGACGGCTGGTGCGCGCCGCCCGGCCGCTCAGCCGGTGACCGCGCCCTCGGAGGCGCTGGAGACCAGGCGCGCGTACTTGGCCATGGCCCCGTTGGCGTACGGGGGCGGGGGCGCCTGGTAGTCCGTCACGCGCCGCGCCACCTCCTCATCGTCGAGGTCGACGTCGAGGCGCCGGGCCTCGACGTCGAAGGTGATTGCGTCGCCGTCGCGCACGGCGGCGATGGGCCCGCCCCGCACCGCCTCGGGAGCGACGTGACCGGCCATGAGCCCGTGGGTGGCGCCCGAGAAGCGCCCGTCGGTGATCAGCGCCACCTCCTCGCCGAGCCCCTCGCCGACCAGGGCGGCGGTTACGGCCAGCATCTCGCGCATGCCCGGGCCGCCCGACGGCCCCTCGTTGCGGATGACGACGACGTCACCGGCCTTGATGCCCTTGGCGGTGACCGCGGCCATCGCCTCCTCCTCGGACTCGAACACCCGGGCCGGCCCGCGGTGGTGCACGCGCTCGTGGCCCGCGAGCTTGACCACGCAGCCCTCGGGCGCCAGGTTGCCGCGCAGGATGGCCAGGCCGCCCGTGGGCTTGAGCGGGTCCTCGAGGGGACGCACCACCTGCTGACCAGCCGTCTCCTGGGCCTCCGCAGCGTGCTCGCCGATCGTCTTGCCCGAGACGGTGGCCGCCTCCTCGTGCAGCAGGCCGGCCTCGCTGAGGCGCCGCAGGAGCACGGGCACACCGCCGGCCTCGTGCAGGTCGACCGCGACGTAGCGCCCCCCGGGCTTGAGGTCGCACAGGAGCGGGGTGCGCTGCGCGATGCGGTCGAAGTCGGCGATCGAGAGCTCCACGCCCGCCTCGCGGGCCACGGCGAGCAGGTGAAGGACGGCGTTGGTCGAGCCGCCGCTCGCTGCGACGGCGGCGATGGCGTTTTCCAGGCTCTCGAGGGTGATGAGGTCGCTGGGGCGCTGGCCGCGGCGCAGGACCTCCATGACCAGGCCCCCGGCGCGCTCGGCGACCGTCTCCTTGTCGGCGTCCTGGGCGGGAACGCCGCTCCAGCGCATCGGCGAGATGCCCATCACCTCGAAGGCCATGGCCATGGTGTTGGCCGTGAACTGGCCTCCGCAGGCGCCCGCCCCCGGGGAGGCGACCGCCTCGAGCTCGGCGAGCTCCTCGTCGGTGAGGCGCCCGGCGGCGTGGGCTCCCACCGCCTCGAAGACCTCCTGGATGGTCACGTCCTCGCCGCGGAAGCGCCCGGGCGGGATCGAGCCGCCGTAGAGCATCGTCGACGGGACGTCGAGCCGGGCCAGCGCCATGACCGTTCCAGGGATCGTCTTGTCGCAGCCGCTGAGCGCGATGACCGCGTCGAAGAGGTGCGCGCGCGCCACCAGCTCGATGCTGTCGGCGATCGCCTCGCGCGAGATCAGGGAGGTCTTCATCCCCGGAGTGCCCATCGTGATGCCGTCGGAGATGGCGATGGTGTTGAACTCCATCGGCGTCCCGCCAGCGGCGCGGACCCCCTCCTTGACCCTGGCGGCCAGCGCGCGCAGGTGAAAGTTGCATGGCATGGTCTCGATCCACGTCGAGGCCACGCCGACGATCGGCTTGGCCAGCGCCTCCTCATCGAAGCCGATGCCCTTGAGGTAGGCCCGGGCGGGAGCGCGCTCGGGGCCCTCGGTCAGCGCGCGCGAGTTGTGCTTGAGGTCGAGCGCCACGGGGGCGCGAACGTTAGCGGCGCGCCGGCGGCGGGCGCCGTCAGGACGCCGAGACCGGACCGCCGTCGGCGGCGGAGCGGCTGCGCAGGCGCTCGCGCTCGCGCTCCCACTGCCCCAGGCGCCACAGGTCGCGGCGCACCTGGCGGGGGTCGACCTGGCGGCCCGGCATGTGGAGGTTCGACTGGGCCAGCAGCCGCTCCTCATCACCGGTGAGGGCCATCCACTTGGCCAGCACGTCGTCGGACTCGGGCAGCCGGGCGCTGCCGTAGGGCCGGGTCTCGTCGGGGAACTCGACGCAGTACTCGTTGAGCAGGCGACCGGTCTGGGGCACGTAGGCGACGATCGGCTTGTGGGCGTAGATGAGGTAGGCGTAGGGAGCGCCGGCGCGGGCGCTTCCGGGGCGCTGCGCGGCCCGTCCCCACACCCGCAGGAAGCCCAGGTCCCGGTACATCGCCCACTCCTCGGCGTTGACGCAGGAGCGCAGCAGGGCGCGGGCGCGCTGCTCGGCGCGGCGCTCGCGACCGGGGTCGTAGACGGCGAGTCCCACCACCCGCCGGTTGGCCCGCCGGCACTCGAGCGCCTCCTCGAGGCGCGGGATCGCGATCTCCCACAGCAGCGCCACGATCACGATCACGGTGGCGGTGAGGGCGAGCAGCACGTCAGCGGCCTCGGGCCATGCGACGAGTGATGGTGGGCGCGAGCAGCACGTCAGCGGCCTCCGGCCGTGCGAGCGGTGACGGCGAGCGCTTCCATCGCCCCAGCGTCTCGTCCTGCGCCAAGCGCTGCCCGGGCCGCGACCGTCTGGCGAGCGGTGCCCGGGCCGGGGGTCATCTAGCGCCCGCCGGCCGCCCGCGGGAAGAAGATCACGCGCTCGGCGTCACGCGGGACGTCGGCGAAGGAGCGGGCGATCTCGGCCTCCCGGCGCCCGCTGAGGTCGGTCGTGGGGACGGCCGCCCACATCCCCTGGTCGAGCTGACGGCGGAACTCCTCGACGAGCTCGCGCTCCTGCGCCGCCACCTCGACGTCACCCTCCGCCAGCAGCACCTCACCGTGACCGGGCTTCATGCGGAGCAACCTCATGAGGCGCGAGATTATGACAAAGGCGTCGCGGGCCGGGTAGCGGTCGGGGGGCCAATCCCACGACGAGCCGCGTAACCGAGCCGGGCGCCAATCCCTACGACCGAGGCCCGCCGGGCCGAGTGGCGGTCCGCGCGACGATCCCGAGGACGTCGACCGGCCCGGCCCCCTCCCCCAGTCCGTGCAGCCCCTGGCGCACCGCCTCGGCGGCCAGCGCCTTGGCCCGGCGCGCGGCCTCGAGCGGCTCGTAGCCGAGTGCGAGGTGGGCGGCGAGGGCCGAGGAGTGGGTGCAGCCCGAGCCGTGTGACGCCCCATCGGCGAAGCAGGGACCGGGGATCGCCTCCAGGCGACTACCGTCGTAGAAGACGTCGGTGGCCGCCTCGCGGTGTCCGCCGGTGACCACCACCGCCGCTGGGCCGAGCCGGTGGACGGCCCGGGCCAGCTCCTCGGCGTCGGCCTCCCCCGCACGGCTCGCGCCGTCCGCCAGTCCGCCGACGCCACCGGACAGCACCGAGGCCTCGGGGAGGTTCGGCGTGACCACCGTGGCGCGCGGCAGCAGGCGAGCGACCAGCGCGTCCCGCGCCGCCGGCGCCAGCAGCTGCGCTCCGGACTCGGCGACCATCACCGGATCCAGGACCACCGGCGTCGAGTCCGGCAGGAGCGATAGCGCCTCCTCGACGGCGAGGATCGTGGCCTCGTCGCCGAGCATCCCGATCTTCACCGCGTCGACCCCGAGGTCGCGGGCGACGGCGGCGACCTGCGCGACGACCATCCCCGGCTCGATCGCGGCCACGGCGCTGACCTCGCGGGTGTTCTGGGCCGTGATCGCCGTCACCGCGGTCATCCCGTGAACGCCGCAGCGCGCGAAGGCCTTGAGGTCGGCCTGGATGCCCGCCCCTCCCCCGGAGTCCGAGCCGGCGATCGCCAGCACGCACGGCGGGGCGGCGGACGGCTTCTCGGGCATGCCCGCGAGGGTACGCGACCGGTCGTCTCATCCCGTCGCCACATAGCGCCCGCCGGGGCCCCGGCGCAGCCGGCCGAGGAGCTCGAGGCGCGACAGCGCGACCATCACCTCCCGCGCCTCGTCCGGCGATCGGGCCAGCGCGCTGACCGTGTCGCGGCCGCCCGCGACCTCGTCGAGCACCTCCGCCAGGTCCGGCTCGAGCGCCTTCTTTCGCGCAGCGCTTGCCTCCGGCGCCCCACCCGCCCCGAACAGCAGGTCGAGGATGTCCTGCGGGCCGCGGACGACGTGAGCGCCGTCGAAAAGGAGATCGTTGGCGCCCCGGGCCCGCGACGAGGTGATCTGCCCCGGGACCGCGCCGACCTCGCGGCCGAGCTCGCGGGCCAGGCGGGCGGTGATGAGGGCGCCGGAGCGCTCGGCCGCCTCGACCACGACGGTCACCGAGGCCAGGGCGGCAATGACCCGGTTGCGAGCCGGGAAGCACCACTTGCGCGGGGCGAACCCGGGCGGGAGCTCGGAGAGCGCGCACCCCGTGGCCACCAGCCGGCGGTAGAGCGATCGCTTGCTGGCCGGATAGGGGACGTCGGCGCCGCCGGCCAGCACGGCGACCGTCGACCCGCCTGCCTCGAGCGCGCCCTCGTGGGCGGCGGAGTCCACGCCGAGGGCCATCCCGCTGAGGACGGTGACGCCGGCGGCGGCCAGGCCGCGGCCCAGCATCCGCGCGACCTCGAGGCCATACGGCGTCGCCCGCCGCGCGCCCACCACGGCGGCCACCGGCTCGGCGAGCAGGGCGCCTGCCCTCTCGGCGCCTCCGGCGACGTGGACCACCGCCGGAGGATCGGCCATCTCCTTCAGCGTCGACGGGTAGGCGTCGCCGGCGTGGCGGCAGATCGCCTCCAGCCCGGCCGCCTCGATGCGCCGGCGGGCGGGCACGGGCTGAAAACGCTCGCGCCGGGCACGCAGCGCGTCGAGGTCGCGCCCGGCGAGGCCGGTCATCAAGGCCTCGTCGTCGAGGGCGAGCAGGCTGTCGAGCGCCCCGAAGCGCTCGCGCGCCCGGGCGATGTGGTCGGCCAGCCCGCCCACCAGCCACGTGCGGCGCAGGCACTCGTCGCACGTCTCGATCACGCCGCCGCCTCGGCTCGGGGATCGAGCTGTCGCATGGCAATCGCCTCCATCACGTGGCCGGGCCCGACCCGCTCGCTGCCCTCCAGGTCGGCGATCGTGCGCGCCACTCGCACCACCCGGTCGTGGCCCCGGGTGCTGAGTCTGTGGCTGCGGTAGACGTCGAGCACCGCCCGCTGCCCGTCGGCGGTGAGCCGCGCGTGAGCGCGCACGAGCCCCGCGTCCATCTGGCCGTTGCAGGTCACCCCGGTCCCGGCCAGCCGCCGGATCTGACGCCCGCGGGCGGCGATGACCCGCTCGCGGACGGCCCCCGAGCTGGCCATGGGCGTCGCTGCCATCTCGCCCACGGGCACCCGCTCGACGCCGACGAGCATGTCGAGGCGGTCGAGGAGCGGGCCGCTGAGGCGCCGCCGATGCCGCGAGACCTCGGTCTCGGTGCACGTGCAGCGCGCGTCCCCGTGGAACCCGCACGGACACGGGTTCGTGGCGGCGGCCAGCAGGAACCGGGTCGGGAACACACAGGCCATCTGGCCGCGCACGATGGCCACCCGCCCGTCCTCCAGTGGCTGACGCAGAGCCTCGAGCGTCGCGCGCGGGTACTCCGAGAGCTCGTCGAGGAAGAGCACGCCGTGGTGGGCGAGGCTGGCCTCGCCCGGGCGCGGGACCGAGCCGCCTCCGACCAGGCCGGCGGCCGAGACGGTGTGGTGGGGGGCGCGGAACGGCCGCTGCTCGATGAGCCCGCCGCCGTCGTGCAAGCCGGCGACGCTGTGGATGCGCGTCACCTCGAGCGCCTCGGGGCGGCTGAGCGGCGGCATGATCGAGCCCAGCCGGCGCGCCAGCATGGTCTTCCCGGTGCCGGGCGGTCCCTCGAACAGGATGTTGTGGCCGCCGGCAGCCGCGATCTCGAGGGCCCGCAGCGGATGGGAGTGGCCGCGCACGTCGGCGAGGTCGACCCCCTCCGTCGCTTCCGAATCGTCCCGCGGCTCGCCTGCCTGCGGCGCCGGTGGCAGCTCGCCGTCCCGGAGCATGCGGGCCATCTCGGCCAGCCCGCCAACACCGGCCACGACGATGCCCTCGACCAGCGACGCCTCGTCGGCGCGCTCGGCCGGAAGGATCAGTCCCTGGAGCGCCGCCCGCCGCGGTCCCTCGGCCACCGCCAGGGTGCCCCGGCAGCCGCGCAGCTCCCCGCTCAACGAGAGCTCTCCGAAGACCGCCCAGCGCTCGAGCGCCGCGGCAGGGAGCTGGCCGCTGGCCGCGAGCACCCCGGCGGCCAGGGCGAGGTCGAACCCCGGCCCGGCCTTGCGCAGGTGGGCGGGCGCGAGATTCGCCGTGATGCGCCGCTGCGGGAACTCGAAGCCCGAGTTCAGGAGGGCCGCGCGCACGCGCTCGCGCGACTCGCGCACGGCCGCGTCGCCCAGGCCGACGACGGTGAACGCCGGCAGGCCGGGACGTATGTCGACCTCCGCCCAGACCGGACAGGGCTCGATGCCGTCGATGGCAAACGTGGCGACCCGGGCGAGCACGGCGCCGACGCTAGGGCGGATCGCGTTGCGTGAGGCGGGCGGATCGTCGCGCTTAGCCATCTCCGCGGCCATTCGATGCAGTCGGCGTCCGTCACGGCACACCTTGCGCCCTACCGTCGCCGACATGTCCCCGGACCTGCGCGACAGGCTGGGAAGGGCGGGCGAACGCGCCGCCGAGGCGCATCTGCGTCGTCGCGGCTTCGAGGTGCTCGACCGGAACTACCGCCTGCGCGCCGGCGAGCTCGACCTCATCGCCTTCGACGGAACCACCATCGTCTTCTGCGAGGTCAAGTCCCGGCGCGCCGGCAGCGGGTCGCCGTGGGACGCGCTTGGCCCGCGCAAGCAGCGCCAGGTGCGCGCCATGGCCGCCGCCTGGCTCTCGCAGCGAGCCGAGCGACCGACGGCGGCCGAGCTGCGCTTCGACGCGATCGGGGTGGTCTTCGACGCCCACGACCGACTCCTGGCCCTCGACCACCTCGAGGCGGCGTTTTGAGCCTGCCCGGACCGAGGGGCTCAGCTGCGCGAGGCGGGGCGGCGCTCCAGCACCGAGCGGATGAACCCAGCCTTGGCGTCGGTGTACGCCTGGCGGTCCTGCCCCAGGGTGGCGGCCAGCCGTCGCTTCAACGCGCCGGTCCGTCGAGCCGTCGGTTGCCCCTGCCCCGGGCGGGGTCACGAGGCGCTACGTCGGCGCACCGACCGCCACCAGTTCGTCGTCGCCGCCGAGCGGAAGCTGCTGGTAGGCGGCCGACTGGAACGACAGGCGGTGCAGCGGCGAGACGCCGCGGCGGCGGATCGCCGCCCTGTGCTCGGGGGTGGCATACCCCACATGGGTCGCGAACTCCCACCCGGGATGCAGGCTGTCGGCCCGGTGCATGTAGCGATCGCGGGTGACCTTGGCCACGATCGAGGCGGCGGCGATGGCGGCGCTGCGGGCGTCGCCGTTGACCACCGCTCGCTGCGGATACCCGACCGGGGGCACGGGGAAGCCGTCGCTGAGGCAGATGCAGCCCGGGCGCGCGACCCGAGCCAGGGCGTCGCGCAGGGCAGCGAGGTTGGTCACGTGCAGGCCCCGGCCGTCGATGCCCCGCGGGCAGCGCGAGATGACGGCCACGGCCGTCGCGCAGCGCAGGACGCGGGGGTAGAGCTCCTCCCGGCCCTCGGTCGTCTGCTGCTTGGAGTCGTTGAGCCGGGTGAGGGCTCGAACCTCGCGGACGCACAGCCGTCGATAGTCGAAGAGCACGGCCGCGGCGACGAGCGGGCCGGCCAGGCAGCCGCGACCGGCCTCGTCGGCTCCGGCGACCAGGGAATGGCCGAGCTCTCGGTCGAAGGCGAAGAGCTTGCGCGCCGTGCCAGCGCCACCCCGCCGGCGCGGGGGCCGCCCTCGAGGCTCAGAGGAGGCCGATGCGACCGGGCGGCCAGTAGGTGGCGAAGGCGCCGCCGATGATCCAGCGCTTGGGGATCGGTCCCCAGAAGCGGCTGTCGTCGGAGGAGCCACGGTTGTCGCCCATCATGAAGTAGTGGCCGGGCGGAATGGTGATCTCCTGCGAGAAGGTGCAGTCGGGGTCGCTCCCGCAGGGGCGGATGAAGGGCTCCCTGGCGAGCTTGCCGTTGCGGATCACGCGGCCGCCCCGGATCAGCAGCCGATCCCCCGGAAGGCCCACCACCCGCTTGATGAAGTTCACGTTGGAGCGCTGGGGAGTGGCGCGATCGCACGGCGAACCGTGGCCCTGGCCCTGGTTGGGGTCGCCGCACTGCTGCACGCTGTTGTTCGCGCCCGTGGGGGGATGGAAGACCATGATCTCCCCGACCTCCGGAGCCGAAAAGCGGTTGCCGATGCGGTTGACCAGGACTCGCTGGCCCACGTCGAGCGTGGGCTCCATCGACTCACTGGGGATGCGATAGGGCTTGATGAGGAAGCCCTGGATCCCCAGAGCGAGCGCCAGCGCGGTGACGACGATGAGCGCAAGCTCCACCAGCGAGCCGGAGCCCGACTTGGCGGTGCTCGAGCTCACTCGCCTGCGGGCTGGGCGGCGTCGGCGCCCGGCGCGGCCTCGGCGGGCTCGCCGGCCGGACCGTCGCCGTCGGCGACCTGGCCGGCGCCTTCACCGTCGCCCGCCTCGTCCACCGTGTCGGCGGCCCCGTCGGGCACGGCCTCGGCCTGGGTGCCCTCCGTGTCGGCCGGCTCGACCAGCAGCCCGGGCTCGACGGTCTCGGCCGGCCCCGTGCCCCGGCGCTCGCGCACCCGGGCGCGCTTGCCCACCCGGCCGCGGAGGTAGTAGAGCTTGGCCCGGCGCACGTCACCGCGGGCGGCGACCTCGATGCGCTCGATCTTCGGGGTATGCACGGGAAACGTGCGCTCGACGCCGACGCCGAAGGAGTGCTTGCGCACTGTGAACGTCTCGCGGGCGCCGTGGCCCTGGCGCTTGATGACCACTCCCTCGAAGACCTGGGTGCGGCGGCGCGTGCCCTCCACCACCTGGAAGTGGACGCGTACGCGATCGCCAGCGGAGAAGGTGGGAACCCGCCGAAGCTGCGCGCGCTCGAGGGTTTCGATGACGCTGCTCATACCAGGAGAAGCGCCGGCGGGGTGCCGGCGCGGGCGCGTATGGTAGCGGACGTCACTCGCCGCTCGGCGGCGGGCCGGCCGCCCCCGCGCGCCCCCGAAGCCGGCTCTGCTCGCGGCGCCAGGCGCGGATGCGCTCGTGGTGACCGGAGAGCAGGACGTCGGGCACCGGCCACCCGCGGTACTCGGCCGGCCGGGTGTAGTGCGGGTATTCGGGCGCGCCGCCCAGCGCCGCGCTGAACGACTCCTCGAGCGCCGAGTCGGCGTGGCCGAGGCTTCCGGGCAGCTTGCGCAGGACGGCGTCGCACACGACCATCGCGGCAAGCTCGCCCCCGGCCAGGACGTAGCGCCCGATCGACACCGCTTCGGTTGCGAGGTGGTCGACGATGCGCTCGTCGAAGCCTTCGTAGCGACCGCACAGGAGGGTCAGCGCCGGCTCGCGAGCGAGCTCGGTGACCAGGGCGTCGTCGAGCAGGCGCCCGCCCGCGGTGAGGGCGACGACCCGGCGCTGCGAGCGCACCGCCGCGCCGTCGCCGCCGTAGCGGGCCGACAGCGCCGCGTCGACGACATCGACGCGAAGCACCATGCCGGCGCCTCCTCCGAACGGGGTGTCGTCGACCTGGCCGGCGCTGAGCGGGGTGTGGTCACGGTAGGAGGCATAGCCCAGCCGGTGGCCGCTGGCCAGAGCGTTGCGCACGTGGCGCTGGCCCTCGAACCAGGAGAACCACTCCGGGAAGAGCGTGAAGACGTCGATCTCCATCACGACGCCTCGGGCGTGAAGACGTCGATCTCCATCACGGCCCCTCGGGAGCAGCCCGCCTAGTGGCGGGCTCGTTGGCCGCCCGACAGCCCATCACGGCCCCTCCGGCGCCAGGAAGGCGAGCGAGACGTCGATTCGACCCTCCCGCACGTCGACCTCACGAACCGCGTCGGCGACCAGCGGGACGAGCAGCGTGGTCCCCTCCGGACGGGCCACCTCGAGCGCCTCGCAGGAGGGCAGCGCCACCAGCGCGCGCACCACTCCGACCGCGCGCGCGCCGTCGTCCACCCGGCACCCCTCGAGCTCCTCGGCCCACCACTCGCCCGGCTCGAGATGAACGGCGCTGTCGGCCGCCACCAGCAACTCCTCCCCCCGCAGGGCCTCCGCCCCGGAGCGGTCGGCGGACCCGTCCAGGCGAACGATCGGACGCTGCGGCGTGCCGGCCCGGCGCGCGACGACCATCGGGTGGCCGCGCACGGTCACGCTGGCGCCTTCGTCCAACAGGTCGGCTCGCGCGCGCTGGACGTGGAACGACCCGTCGAGCCCGTGCGGCCGACCGACGATGCCGGCGGTCAGCCACCGGGGACCGGCGCGGCGCTCTGACGCAGGCGTGGGCGCCGGCGTCCTCCCCGGGCCGTCGCCCTCGGCGCGGCTCACGCCCCGAGCCTGACGGCGGCGCCGGGCCCTAGTCGACGTTGTCGACGAGCACCCGGCGGGTCTCCTTGACCGCGGCGGCCTTGACCAGGGTGCGCAGGGCATTCGCCGTCCGCCCTCCGCGGCCGATGACCTTGCCGTAGTCGTCCTCGGCCACCGAGAGCTCGAGCACGACCGTGCCGTCGTCCTCCTCGAACTGGCCGACCGAGACCGCCTCGGGCTCCTCGACCAGCGCGCGGGCCAGGTACTCCAGCAGCTCCTTCACACCGCGGCTCCCGCCCCCCGAGGGGCTACTCGATGCCCTGGGTGCGCAGCAGCTTGCGCACTGTGCGGGTCGGCTGGGCGCCGCGGCGAAGCCACTCGCGCGCCCGGTCGCCGTCGATGGCGATCGAGGAGGGGTTTGTCTGGGCGTTGTAGCGCCCGATGGTCTCGATCACCCGGCCGTCGCGCGGCGAGCGCTGGTCGGCTACCACGACCCTCCAGATCGGATCCTTGTGCCCGCCGACGCGGGTGAGCCTGAGCCTCACGGACATGCGAGGCCAGAGGTTAGCGGTCGGCCATTGCGCTCGCCGCGGCGGCCGCAGCGGGGTCCGGGCGCACGACCACCGTGTCGGCGATGGGCACCACCTCGTCGGCGGGCATCTCGACCTGCGCGGCATGGCGGCGCACGGCCTCCTGGCTCGAGGCCTCGTAGATGCAGACGGTTCCCAGCGAGCCGTCGTCCTCGGCGACCACGTAGCTGCGGATCCAGCGGATGTCCTCGGGAAACAGGGAGCTGTTCGCCAAGCGCGACTTCGGCGACGTGAGTACGGCGGAGATCCTGCAGCGGGCGGGGGCGAGTCGCGGCGCCTCCTGATCGCCACCGCGCCCGATCCCGCCCAGAGGTTCCACGAGGTCGAGCCGGAGGCGATGCGGTTGATCGAGGGCCTCAGAGCCGGTTGACCGGCGCTAGCGCCCCTGGCGCATGAGCGCGCCGAGGTCGGGCATGCGCCCCTGCCCGATCTGGCGCATGAGCTTGCGCATCTGGCCGAACTGCTTGACCAGCTGGTTGACGGCCTGGACGTTGGTCCCCGAGCCCCGCGCGATGCGCAGGCGCCGCGAGCCCTTGATCAGCTCGGGGCGGCGGCGCTCCTCGGGGGTCATCGAGAGGATGATCGCCTCGATGCGGTCCACCTCGCGCTCGTCGACCTTGACGCCCTTGAGCTGGGCGCCCATCCCGCCGGGCAGCATGCCCAGCAGGGAGGACAGCGGCCCCATCCGGCGCACCTGCTTGAGCTGGGCGAGGAAGTCCTCCAGCGTGAACTGTGACTTGCGCAGCTTGCGCTCGAGCTCGGCCGCCTGGTCAGCGTCGTACTCGCGCTCGGCCTTCTCGATGAAGGTCAGCATGTCCCCCATGCCGAGGATGCGCTGGGCCATGCGGTCGGGGTGGAAGCGCTCCCACTGGTCGAGCTTCTCCCCCGTCGAGGCGTAGAGGATCGGCTGCCCGGTCACCGCCTTGACCGAGAGGGCGGCCCCGCCGCGGGCGTCGCCGTCGAGCTTGGTCATCACCACCCCGTCGAATGCCACCGCCTCCGCGAACTGCTCGGCCACGTTGACCGCGTCCTGGCCGGTCATGGCGTCGACCACGAGCAGGATGGCGTGCGGGCGCGTGACCTTGCGGATCTCCACCAGCTCGTCCATGAGCTCGCGGTCGACGTGCAGGCGACCGGAGGTGTCGACGATCAGGACGTCCTTGCCCTCCTGGGCGGCACGGTCGCGGGCCCAGGCGGCGATCGTCACCGGGTCGGCGTCGGTCCCCTGCTCGTAGACGTCGACCTTGGCCCGCTCGCCGAGGGTGACCAGTTGGTCCACGGCGGCCGGGCGATAGACGTCGCACGCCGCCAGGGCGACCGACGAGTGGTGCTCGGTGCGCAGGTGGCGGGCCAGCTTGGCCGCGGCGGTCGTCTTGCCCGACCCCTGGAGGCCAGCCATGAGGACGACCGTCGGCGGCCGGGGAGAGAAGGTCAGGTCCCGCCCCGCGCCGCCCATCAGGGCGGTCAGCTCCTCGTCGACGATCTTGACCACCTGCTGGCCGGGGTTTAGCTGGCCGAGCACCTCCTCGCCCAGGCAGCGCTCGCGCACGGCCGCGGTGAACTCCTTGACCACGCGGAAGTTGACGTCGGCCTCGAGCAGCGCGAGGCGGATCTCGCGCATCGCCACCTTGACGTCGTCCTCGGTGAGCGTCCCGCGCTCGCGCACGCCGGCCAGCGCGTCCTGGAGCTTCTCGGACAGGGTGTCGAACATCCTCGACCCAGGCTACTGGCCGGTCCCGGCCGGCCCCGCGCAAGGGTCGACGGGCTACGTTCAACCGGTGGCCGACGGAATCCTGATCCTCGCGGCCGGCGCCCTGCTGGCCGCCGGCCTCGCCGCCTCGCTGCTGGCGGGCCGGCTGCGGCTCCCGGGCCTCCTGCTCTTCCTGGCGGTCGGGATGGCCATCGGGTCCGACGGCGCCGGGTGGATCGCCTTCGACGACTACGAGCTGGCGCGCCGCATCGGCGTCATCGCCCTAGCCCTGATCCTCTTCGAGGGCGGCCTGACGGCAGGCGTGGCCGAGATCCGTCCCGTCCTGCGCCCTTCGCTCGGGCTGGCGGTGGTGGGCACGGCGGTCACCGCGGTGGTCGCCGGGCTGGCCGCCGCCTGGCTGTTCGACTTCTCGGTGCTCGAGGGCCTGCTGCTGGGCTCGATCCTCGCCTCCACAGACGGAGCGGCCATCTTCGCGCTGCTGCGCGGGTCGACCCTACGCCGCCGCCTGGCGCGCACGATGGAGGGCGAGGCCGGCTTCAACGACCCGGTGGCCGTCCTGCTCGTGCTGGGCTTCATCGAGTGGATCCAGCGGCCGGGCTATGGACTGGCCGATCTGCTTGGGCTCTTCGCCCAGCAGCTGGTCGTGGGCGCGGCCGTCGGCGCCGCCGCGGGCTGGCTGGCCGCGGCGGCCTTTCGCCGCGCCAAGCTCAACACCGCCGGCCTCTACCCGGTGGCGTCGATCGCCGCCGCCGCGCTGGCCTACGGCGCCGCCGACAGCCTTCACGGCTCGGGCTTCCTGGCGGTCTACCTCACGGGCCTGGCGCTCGGCAGCGCGCCCATCCCGGCCCGCCAGACCGTCACCGCCTTCCACCAGGGGCTGGCCTGGGTGGCGCAAATCGCCCTCTTCCTCTCGCTGGGGCTCTTGGTCTTCCCCAGCCAGCTCGGTGAGGTGTGGGCCCCCGGCACCGTCCTGGCGCTGGTCATCGTCTTCGTCGCCCGGCCGCTGGCCACGCTGGCCGCCACCGCGTTGGACCGCTTCACGCTGGCGGAGCGCGTCGTGCTGAGCTGGGCCGGCCTGCGAGGGGCGGTGCCGGTCGTGCTCGCCACCTTCCCCGTCATCGCCCACGTCCCCCAGAGCCTCCAGTTCTTCAACATCGTCTTCTTCGCGGTCGCCGTCTCCACGCTGCTCCAGGGCGTGACCTTCGAGCCGCTGGCGCGCGCGCTGGGGCTGACCACCAGCCAACCGGCCCTCCCGCGCCCGCTGGCCGAGACGGGAACCATCCGGCGGCTGGGCGCCGAGATCGTCGAGTACCCGGTGAGCGCCTCAGACGCGATGGTCGGCAGCCGCGTGCGCGAGCTCGGGCTGCCCCGGGACGCCCTTCTCAACGTGATCGTGCGCGGCGACCAGGCGCTCCCGCCGCGCGGGTCCACTCGCATCGAAGCCGGCGATCGACTGCACATCATGGTCCGCCAGGAGGTCTCCCACCTGCTGCCCGCCCTGCTCGAGCGCTGGCGCGCGGGGCCCTGGACGAGGCCGTCGCGGCTACGGCCGACCGTGCGGGCGACCAGCGTCATCTACACCGTGCGCGCCTGGCGCCGCGACGACGGCAATCCCGCGCACCCCGACGCCGTCCTCGACATCGGCGTCCACGAGCACCTGCGCACCCGCCGTGACGCCCCCGGCGCCCTGCTGGCCCTCGAGGACGGGCGCTACGCAATCAGCGGTCCGACGCTGGCCGTCGGCTCAGCGGACCAGCTCCAGCGCTACGCGCGCCAGCGGATCCGGCGCAGCGAGGGCGAGGCCGAGCAGGCCTGGTGGCAGGAGATCATCGGCGCGCTGGCGCGATGACGAAGCGGCCGCCCTCGTCTGGCTGTTACGCCGCCCACTGCCAGGGATGGTTTCCCCAGCCGCCCTCTCGGGAAGGCTGGCCGCGAGTGTCCCGAGTCTCGCAGCTCCTGATCGCCGTGATCGCGCTCGTGGTCGCCGTGATCGCGCTGCTCTTCTACTTCGTCGTGGGCCGAGCGCCGGACGAGCATCCCAACTTCGGGGGCTTCGTCATCCTGACGGTCATCTGCGTCGGCCTCACCGTGGCGCTGTTCCTCGCCGTGCTGCCCGCGGCCGAGCACGCGTCGCAGCCGTCCAAGCGCCTGTCCCAGGCGGGGATCACCTCGAGCCTGCTGGCCCTGGTCGCGATGGTCGTCTACTGGACCGCGCTGCCCTTCGTACTGGGCGCCGGCGGCGTCGTCCTCGGGCGCCTCGGCGAGGCGCGGGCCGCGCGCGAGCTCGAGCGCTCGGGCGGCGCTGGCCGCGAGGACGAGGCGCAGGCTGAGCAGGACGACGACACCGACCCCGCGCCGGGACAGCGGGCCAGCCAAGGCTGGGTCGCCGCCGTCCTTGGCGGCCTGGTCTTCCTGGCCTGCGTGATCGTCACGATCGTCTCGCAGTTCATCCCCTGAGGCTCAGACTCACCTGGGCCATGCTTGGTGTTGGCCACGTGCCGCGCGGGAGGCGTAATCAGCCGGTTACGGCTTTCTCACCTGGACGGCGTACTCATAGAGCGCCTTGTTCGAGTTGCGCTTGCGAATCGCCTCGATGCGGGCGTCCCGGAAGCCCGCCTCGGTTAGCAGAGCTGCATACCACCGCTGCGTGGGCACGTGCACTCCCCGGAAGGTCGAGTTTCCGACGATGTAGGTAAGTCGGGCGCCGGAGCTCATGACCTCGTATACGGCCTGTGCATGCTGCCACGTGTCGTGGAAGTACTTCTGCACATAGCGCGACAAGACCCCGCCCGACTTTTCGTTACCGGCCCGGATGTCTGCCACCGCCCGCCCGAAGCCGTGGTTGAGCGGGATCGACCCGGTCGGCTGCCATGCGGCGACTCGGCTCGTGGCAATTCCCCATGTGCCGCCTATCGCGCGCCAGTCCAGCTCCCCGGCGGCACGTGCGTCTTCGAGGAACCCTAGCCAGTACATGTAGGGGCGCAGCTCGCGTATGTAGCTCATCCGGTTCGCGTACGGCGGTGAAGTGCAAAGGACATCGAAGCAGTCCCTAGGTAGAGACCGGAGCGTGCGCGCGTCGTCCTCTACGACCTCGACCAGCCCTGAAAGCTCGGATGCGGCTCCGCTCAGCACATGCTCTACCTCGGCGGCGAACGTGGCGAGCACTTCGTCTGCGCTCGAGTCCCACAACGCAGGCGGTCGTGCGCGGAAGGACATGCTCTGGTGGTTGAACGCCGCATTGCTGGTAGCGATCATCGCGCGCGCGAATGCCACCGCAACGAGATTGCGCTTCTTCGAAGGAGGGGTGTTGAAGAGAGCGCGACGCAGGGCGCCGAGAGCGTGCACAACTTCCTCGGGCCACCACCGCTCGATGTTGGCCAGGGGCGGTAGCCACGTCACGGTCGTGTCTTCTCTCACCAGTGCGATGCAGCGTTCCGCCAAGGAGGCCGCGCCCTGCCGCTCGTCCTCCGTGTAGGCCGCCGTCTTCACGCGGGCGAACCACACCAGGAACGGATTCAGGTCGACACTCATGGCCCAGGCACCGCGCTCGGCGGCAATCAAGGCCGTCGTCGCGCTCCCGCCGAAGGGATCGAGCACGCGGGCTCCTGTCTCCGCGTCGGCGAGTGTCTGCTCGACCAGACGCGCCGAATACGCGGGTGTCAGCCGCAGCCAATCATGACGACTGAGGCCTCGGTTGCCCTTGAAGGTGAGCTCGGCGCGCTGGCGGATCATGTTGCATCAGGGGTCAGCAGGGTCCGAAGGATGTTGTCGACTGCGGCGCGCAGAGTGTGCGTCGTTCTGCCAAAGAAGGCCCCGAGGTCGTAGCCGACAATCTCGCGGAAGAACGCGAACGTGGACTGGGTCGGGTCTTGCTCATCGAGGTCGCCGCGTAGCACCCCCCACAAGCCTTCGCGGTAGCGCCGAGCGACGTCCTCGTCGATCTGATTCGAGAAGACGAGGAGCACAGGCAAATAGCGCTTGGTGTACGCATGAGTCGCGTTGGCGAGGTCGGCGTTCTGGCGCTTGGCGTCCTTGCTCTTGTAGCCCTGACGAACTTCGAACACGGCGCCGTCGACAGCCGTCTGGACGCCGAGCGACCTCACATAGCTAGCGAGCCATGCGATGACGCGTTCGCGCTTGCGGTCGTCGTCTACCTCGTCTGCGGCAAGCCGCCCATCAAGCGCCAGGGTCCGGCTCTTGCTCGGCGTTGCCTCAGCCTGAGACCCCAAGCCGTCCTCCGGGCTCCGGGGCTTCAAGCCCGGTGGGTTCCGCCGGAGCTCTTCGGAGTTCGTCGCGGCGGCCAGGGTGTAGCTCCAGCGCACCTGGGCATCGGTCAGCCCGAGCTCATCGCGCAGGATGTGGCGAAACAAGCGCTCGCAGCCGATTCCCAGTTGCCGGTACAGCGAGGTCATCCCACCCGCCGCCTTGTGCGCCGCGTAGAGCAGGTCGTTGTCGAAGCCCACCCACGAGTAGAGCGGATCGGCCCCGTAGCGAGATCGGAACTCCTCCAGATCGAGGCCTCGTCCCCGTCCCTGCCCGAACTTCGGCGTATAGCGCGCACTCTCGCGCAGCGGCGCGAGCAACACCTCGACGTAGAGGTCGTCACGGTCGCCGTCCACGCGCGCATGTTCTCCTACAGGGCCGACGTTGCAGAGCACGCCTCAGACCCGCTCGTGGCGGCTACCGCTGCGGCTTGCGGGCTCGCCGCCGGTCAGGCCCCCGGCGGCGGCACGGCCGGCGGGGCCGGGGCCGGCGCGGGAGGCGTGGAGCCGGCGGACGCCGGCCCGTTGCCCCGGTTGCCCAGAACCCCGCCCAGGCCCCCCAGCGCCTGGGAGAACTCCGACGGGATGACGAAGACCTTGTTGGACTCTCCCTGGGCCAGCTGGGGCAGCATCTGGAGGTACTGGTAGGAGAGGAGGCCCTGGTCGGGGCGGCCGTCGTGGATGGCCTGGAAGACCTGGGCGATGGCCTTGGACTCACCCTCGGCGCGCAGGACCGCCGCGGTCTTGGCCCCCTCGGCCTTGAGCACCGCCGACTGCTTCTCGCCCTCCGCGGTGAGGATGGCCGACTGCTTGACCCCCTCGGCCGTGAGGATCGCCGCGCGGCGGTCGCGCTCGGCGCGCATCTGCTTCTCCATCGCCTCCTGGATCGAGCCGGGCGGGTCGACCGACTTGATCTCCACGCGGTTGATGCGCACCCCCCACTTCCCGGTGGCCTCGTCGAGCACGACGCGCAGCTGGGAGTTGACGTTCTCGCGCGAGGTCAGCGTGTCCTCGAGCGTCATGCCGCCGACCACGTTGCGCAGCGTGGTGACGGTGAGCTGCTCGATCGCCTGGAGCGGGTTGGCCACCTCGTAGGAGGCGGCCTTGGCGTCGGTGATCGTGAAGTACAGGACGGTGTCGATCCCCACCACCAGGTTGTCCTCGGTGATCACCGGCTGCGGGTCGAACGCCACGACCTGCTCGCGCAGGTCGATCAGCGGCTTGACCTTGTCGATGAACGGCACGACGATCGTCATCCCAGGCTGGAGCGTGCGGCTGTAGCGGCCGAGGCGCTCGACGATGCCCGCCCGCGCCTGGGGAATGATCCTCACCGTCCGCCCGGCGACGAAGAGGATGAACAGCGCGACGACTGCTAGGACGATCCAGCCTGCCATGAGAGCACCTCCCGCTCCACGTTGCTATTCCGTTACCAGCGCCGTGGCGCCGCGTATCTCGACGACCTCGACGCGCTGACCGACCTCGATGACATGGTCCTCGTCGTAGCAGCGCGCGGTCCACACCTCGCCGTTGTCGATGCGCACCGCGCCGACCGCCTCGTCGTTGGCCACCCGCTCGACCACGACCGCCCGGCGCCCGATCAGGGCCGCCGTCCCGGTGCGCAGGGCGGTCGGCGTGCGCCGGTGCGAGCGCGCGATCGGGCGCACCACGAGCAGGAAGACCAGCGAGCTGACGATGAACACGGTCCACGACAAGACGGCTCCGCCGCCCCCGACGGCGACCAGCGCGGCCAGCAGCGCGCCCCCGGCGAACGGGGCGAGGAAGAACCCCATGGTCAGCATCTCCCCGACCGCGAGGAAGATCGCCGCCAGGATCCAGAAGACCCAGGACATCGTGAGCGAGCTTAGAGGTTGTCCCTGAACTGCGCGGGGGGGTCCCGGGACGGCCTCTCAGATCAGCAGCGCGCGGGCGAAGTCGCCGGGATCGAAGGGGCGCAGGTCCTCGAGGCGCTCCCCGATCCCGATCAGCTTGACCGGGATGCCCAGCTCGTCGGCGATGGCCAGCGCGATCCCGCCCTTGGCCGTTCCGTCGAGCTTGGTCAGGACGATCCCGCTCACCGGGACCGCCTCGGCGAACAGGCGCGCCTGGCGCAGCCCGTTCTGGCCGGTGGTGGCGTCGACGGTGAGCAGGGTCTCGTGCGGCGCGCCGGGGAGCTGGCGGTCGATCACTCGGCCAACCTTGGCCAGCTCGTCCATCAGGTCGTCCTGGGTGTGCAGGCGCCCCGCCGTGTCGACGATGACCACGTCGAGGCCCTCGTCGCGGCCAGTCCGGACCGCGTCGAAGGCCACGGATCCTGGGTCCCCCCCCGGACGCCCCTTGACGAAGGCGCAGTCCGCGCGGCGGGCCCACTCCTCGAGCTGCTCGACCGCGGCGGCGCGGTAGGTGTCGCCAGCGCCGATGAGCACGCTGCGGCCCATGGTCTGGCGCAGGTGCCAGGCCAGCTTGCCGATCGTCGTGGTCTTGCCCGTGCCGTTGACCCCGACGGTGAGGATCACCGTGGGGCGCTCGAGCAGGCTGATGCGGTCGGCGCCCTCGCTGGCCGGGGTGGCGATCCCCGCCAGCAGCTCGCTCAGGCGGGCGGTGAGCGCCTCCGGGCCGGCGAGCTCTCCGTTTTGGGCCTCACGCTCCAGGCGCTCGACCACGCCGGCGGTGGTGCGGGCGCCGACGTCGGCGTAGATCAGCGCCTCCTCGAGGCGCTCCCACGTCTCCTCGTCGCCGGAGTCGCCGGCCAGCGTGGCCGCGACCTCGCCGGCCATGGCCTGGCGGGTCTTGGAGAGGTTCTCGCGGAGGCGACGGAAGAAGCGGGGGCGGCGCTCCTCGTCCGTCGCATCGCCGCCTTGCGGCGCGTCCCCCGAGCTCCCGTCCTCGACGATGAAGAGCTCGTTCCAGTCGCGGGCCAAGGAGCGGGCGAAGATAGCAGCCGCCCAGCGGCTCGCCGGGCGCTCAGGCGGCGTCGGCGGCGGGCGTCTGGGGCTCGAGGCGCCGGGAGATGACCTTGGAGATCCCGTCGTCGCCCATCGAGACGCCGTAGAGGGTGTCGGCGGCCTCCATCGTGCGCTTCTGGTGGGTCACGACGATGAACTGCGCGCGCTGGGAGTAGCGGCGCAGGAGGCGCAGGAAGCGGTCGATGTTGAGGTCGTCCAGCGCGGCCTCGACCTCGTCCAGGACGTAGAACGGGCACGGCCGGGCCAGGAACACGGCGAACAAGAAGGCCAGCGCGGTCAGCGACTTCTCGCCGCCCGAGAGCAGCGTGAGCCGCTTCATGGCCTTGCCCGCCGGGGTCATCTCGATCTCGACACCCACCACCTCGTCCTCGTCGGCCGCCTCACGCTCCTCGTCGGGCTCGCCCTCGGGGCGCTCGCCGTCCTCCAGCGCCTGGCCGCCGAGCACGGGCGCCGGCGACTCGTCGTCGCGGACGAGGCGCAGCCTCCCCCGGCCGCCCGGGAAGAGCTGGCCGACCAGCTCCTCGAAGTTGCGCGCCGTGGCCTCGAAGGTCGCCTCGAACGACTCGCGGATCCGGCGGTCGGTCTGGGCGATCAGGCTGTGCAGCTCGCGCAGCGCGGTCTCGAGGTCGCGGCGCTGGGTCTCGAGCTCCTCGACCTCGGCGAGCGCCTCGGCGTACTGGCCCTTGGCCAGCGGGTTGACCGGCCCGAGCTGCTCGCGCCGGCGGGCCAGCCGGGCGACGCGCTGCTCGAGCGCCTCGCGCTCGTCGGGGCTCAGTGGATCGGCCGCCGGCTCGGCGGGCAGCTCGAGGCGCTGGGCCAGCGCGGTCAGCTCGCTCGCGGCCTCGGCCGCCCGGTCGCGGGCCTGCGGGGCCGCGACCTCGAGCTCGGTGACCCGCTCGCCCCGGTCGCGCAGGCGCGCCTGGAGCTGGGCCTCCTCCTGGGCGCACGACCGCAGCGCCGTGGCCAGGCCCTCGCCCGCGGCCCGATCTGCCTCGAGCTCGGCCTCCAGCGCGGCCGCCCGGGCCTCGATCTCGGCGGCCACGGCGGCCAGGGCCCCCGCCAGGCGCTCGGCCCGCGGGGCCAGCGACTCACAGCGCGCCAGCCGCGCGCCCTCCGACTCCAATCGGCGCTCGCGGTCGCGACGCGCCCGCTCGGCCTGCTCGACGAGCTGGCGCTCGGCGCCCAGCGCCGCCTCGATCTCGGCACGGCGGCGGGCGGCCGGGCCCTGCTCGGGGGCGCTGCGTCGCTGGTCGATCGACCACGCCGCGCGGCGGCGCTCCTCGGCCGCCCGCTCGCGCTCGCGCAGCGTGTCGCCCAGCACCGAGTCCGCGCTCGCGCGCGCGGCGTCGGCCCGCTCGACCGCGGCGGCCGCGCCCTCGGCCTCCGCCTCGGCACGGCGCACGGCCTCGCCGGCGCGTCCCTCTTCGGCGGCGAGCGCCGACCGGCGGTTTCGCTGGGCCAGCACCCGCTCCTCACCGCCGGCGGGCGCCTGGTGGAGCTCGCCGGCGCCGGCCAGCCAGGCGCGGCCGGCGCGGGTCACGGCGACGCCGCGGAAGTCCTCGGGCAAGGCATCGAGGCTCTCGACAACCCAGGCGTCGGCCAGCAGTGCCCGGGCCAGCGCCAGCGCCGGGCCCTCGCCGCGGATCCGGCTCACCAGGGGCTCGGCGCCGGTGAGCGGCGGCGGGGCGGGGGCGGCCAGTCGGGCGGCCGGGCGGCCGGCGGGGTTCGCGCGGGCGGCCGCGGGCGCTGCCGCCGCGTCACCGCCGGCAATCAGGACCCGGCCGCCGTCCTCGCCCACGCGGTCGAGCAGGGCCGCGCCGGCGGCCAGGTCCGGCGCCAGCGCGGCGCCGAGGCGGCCGGCCAGGGCGGCGGCCAGGGCCAGCTCGTAGCCCGGCTCAGCGTCGAGCTGGTCGGCCAGGGCGGGCGCCGCGCCGCCGACCGCCGAGCGGGCCGAGCGGGTGCGCAGGAACTCGTCGACCGCGGCCCGCGCGGCCGCCGCCCGGGCGCGCTTGCGCTGCGCCGACTCGAGGGCCGCCTCGGCGGCTCGACGCACCTCCCGAGCCTCCCGGCAGCGCTGCTCGGCCGCGGCGACCGCGCTGCGGCGCTCGGCCGCCTGGGCCTCTAGGGTGGCGCACGCGGCGTCGGCCTGGTCGCGGCGATCCTCGAGCTGGGCGAGCTCGTCGTCGAGGCGCTCCCCCCGCTCGCGGTCGAGGTCGACGAGCTGGCGCTCGAGCTCGGCCGTCCGCCGCCCGGGACGTGGCTCGGGACCGGCGGAGTGCTCGCGCTCCAGGGCGTCGAGCCGCGAGCGCGCCTCGGCGGCCTGGCGGCGCAGCGAGGCCGCGACCGCTGCGGCCTGGTCGAGGCGCAGGGCGACGCGCTCGTGCGACGAGCGCGCGGCGAAGCGGCGCGCGGCCAGGGCGTCGTGGCGGGCGCCCCGGCGGGTCAGGGCGTCCTCGGCCTCCTCGCGGCGCCGCGCCACCTGCGCCAGTGCCCGCTCGACCTCGTCGCGCTGCGCGCGCGCCTGCCCGACGGCGCTCTCCGCCTCGGCCAGGGAGGCGCGCCGCGCCCTGACCGCGTCGCGGGCCAGCTCCCAGCGGGCCTCGACGCTCTGGCGCTCCAGGCGCTCATGCAGCTCGGCCGCCTCGGCCTGGCGCTTGAGCGGGCGCAGCCGGGAGCGGGCCTCGCGCTCGACGTCGAGCGCCCGGTCGACGTTCTCCTGCGTGCGTGCCAGCTTGAGCTGGGCGCGCCGGCGGCGCTTGCGGTGCTTGCCCAGGCCGGCGGCCTCCTCGATCAGCAGGCGCCGGTCGCGCGGCTTGGACGAGATGACCGACTCGACGCGCCCCTGCGAGACCACCGAGTGCATCTCCTTGCCCAGGCCGGTGTCGGACAGGACCTCGAGCACGTCGACCAGGCGGCAGCGCGCCCCGTTGAGCCGGTACTCGCCCTCCCCCGTGCGGTCCAGCCGGCGGCGGATCGAGACCTCCGAGAAGGGCAGGCCGCCGTCTCCCGCCTCGGCCGGGCGCGCCGCGCTGCCCTGCGCGTCGATCACCAGCTCCACCTCGGCCGCTCCGCGGGCCTGCTGGCCGCGGGCGCCGCCGAAGATCACATCCTGCATCGACTGCCCGCGGACGGCCAGCGGCGACTGCTCGCCCAGGGCCCACAGCACCGCGTCGGTGATGTTGGACTTGCCCGAGCCGTTGGGCCCGATGACCACGCTGACCCCGGGGCCGAACTCCAGCCGAGTGCGGTCGGGGAACGACTTGAAGCCCTTGAGGGTGATCGACTTGAGGTGCATCTATCCGACCCCGGGTGCCTCGAGGGCTTCCAGGGCCGCGCGCGCCGCGGCCTGCTCGGCCTCCTTCTTGGAGCGCCCGCTGCCCCGCCCGACCTCGTGCTCGGCCACCACCGCGCAGACATCGAAGGTGCGGTCGTGGGGCGGCCCTTGCTCGCCGGCGATTCGGTAGGCCACGAGCTCCCCCCGCCGCGCCAGCAGCTCCTGGAGCTCGGACTTGGCGTCCTCGGGGCGCTCGAGCGCCTCCTCCACCTGGCCCGCGAACGCCTCCACCACGGCCGGCGCAGTGCGCTCGAAGCCGAAGGCCAGGTAGCACGCGCCGATCACCGCCTCGATGACCGAGGCCAGCACCCGCTCGGTGGCGGCCAGCGCGCGCACGGTCTCGGCGGTCTCGGGCGGGGCGGCGGTGACCAGGCGCTCGGGCACCCCCAGCGCCTCCGCCACCGCGCGGCACGCCCGCCCGGAGACGGCCTGTGCCCGGATCTTGGTGAGCCGCCCGGCCCCGAAAGCGTCGGCCTCCAGCCGCGGATAGAGGTGGGTCGTCACCGCCAGCGACAGGACGCTGTCACCCAAGAAGGCCAGGCGCTCGTAGGAGTCGGCGCGGCGCTGGCTCCACGAGGCGTGGGTGAACACCTGGGCCGCCAGGTCGCCGGGCAGCGAGTCCAGGAGCTCGGCCAGGGCGACAGAGGTCAGGGCCTCGGCTCGCGGTCGGCGGGTTGGTGGGCGACGATGAAGTCGATGGCCTGGCCGACGGTGAGGATCTTCGCCGCCTCCTCGTCGGAGATGCGCACGCCGTAGGAGTCCTCAAGCTCCTGGACGAGCGTGTAGAGGTCGAGCGAGTCGGCATCGAGGTCGTCCTTGAAGTGCGTCTCCTCCGAGATGCGGCCAGGGTCCACCTCTAGCTCGTCGCTGAGATGACCGCGTATGAGGGCAAGGACCTCTTCCCGGGTCATGAGGGCACCGAGACGCTAGCCGCGCCACCGGACGGGGCGCGCCGCAGCGCGCCGGCTTCGTCGAGCGCCTCGTGCGTGCGCGCGACCGCCTGCTGGCCCACGGCGCGCTGCGCCACCGCGATGGCCTGGGCGAAGCCGTCGCGCGTGAAGCGACCGTGCGCCACCACCCCGACCTGGCGCAGGCCGAGCATGTAGGCGCCGCCCGTGCGCTCGGGGTCGATGCGGTCGCGAAAGCCCCGGAGCCCGGGACGCAGCAGCAGGCCGCCCGCCTTGCCCCGCGCCGAGGCGGTGGCCACGTCGCGCAGTGCTCCCATCACGGTCTGCGAGACGCCCTCGATGAGCTTGAGCGCCACGTTGCCGGTGAACCCATCGGTGACGATCACGTCGGCGGCCCCGGCCGTGACCTGGGTTCCCTCCACGTTGCCCACGAACTCCATCCCTGCCGCGCCGCAGGCACGCTGGGCCAGCTTGCGGTGGGCCTCGACGACCAGCGGGCTGCCCTTGCCGGGCTCCTCGCCGTTGGAGAGCAGCGCCACCCGGGGATGGGGGACGTCGAGCACCGCGCGGGCGAACGCCGCACCCATGAACGCGAACTGGACGAGGTGCTCGGGCCGGGCCTCGACGCTCGCTCCGACGTCGAGCAGGAGGACGCGCCCGCCGGGGCTGGGCAGGGGCAGGGCGAGCGCGGGGCGGTGGATGCCCCGCGCTCGCCTGACGTGCAGGACGCCGGCGGCGATGGCCGCCCCCGTGGAACCGCCCGAGACGAGCGCCTGGGCGCGGCCGTCGGCCACGGCGCGGGCGGCCTGGACGATCGACGCGTCGGGCGTCGAGCGCACGGCGGCGGTGGGCTCGGTCGCCTTGGCGATCGAGACCGGCGCGTCGACCACGGTCACGCCGTCGGGCAGCGCCGGGAGCTCGGCGGCGGGACCGAAGAGCAGCACGCGGGTTCCGGCGGCGGCGGCCATCGCCGCGCCGGCCGCCACCTCGCGCGCACCCAGATCGGCGCCGTTCGCGTCCACCGCGACGGTGACCGGATCCGTCACCGGGAGGGCTTACTCGTGGTCGTGCGCGGCCGGGGCGACCACTTCGCGCCCGGCATAGGTGCCACAGACGGGGCAGACGCGGTGCGGCAGCCGCGGGCTGTGGCACTGCGGGCAGCTGTTGTGGCCCGGCGGCGAGATCTTGTGTTGGGCGCGACGCTTGCGGGTGCGCGAGCGCGCCTGCTTCTGCTTGGGGACGGCCATGGGGCGCCAGAGGCTACCGGAGCTCGCGCAGCTTGGCCCAGCGGGGGTCGGGCTCGCGGTCGTGCTCGTGGGTGGGTCCGGCGCGGTTGAGGTCGATCCCGCACTGTGGGCACAGACCGGCGCAGTCGGGCCGGCAGAGGATCTGAGCCGGCGCGGCCAGGACGAGGGCGTCGCGCGCCCAGGCACCCAGGTCGAGGTCCTGATGGTCGACGTAGGGGCTCTCCAGCTCCTCGCCGCCGCCCGGCTGGTGAACCTCCCGCGCATCGACCTCGATCTCCAGCCCTGCCGGCTCGAGGCAGCGCATGCACGGGCCCGAGAGGCGCACCGCGAAGCGCAGCCGCAGGGCGTAGCCCCCGCCGGTCATGCGCGAGACGTCGAGCACGACCGGCAGCTGGGGCGGCTCAACGCCGTAGCGCTCGTCGCTGAGGAGCAGCGGCTGGACGGCGGTGAAGAGCTCGAGCCTGCGCCCCTCGCCCGAGGACAGCCGCAGCGCGCCCAGGTCGAAGGAGTCGGTCGGGACCGCCATGGCGACTTCGAGGGTAGCGGCGGCCCTTCGCCGGACTCCGCGGGCGAGGGAGGCTTCGGAGGCGCCGGCGCTGACGGACCCTCCGAGGCCGGCTTGCGGCGGATTTGACGTGCACCGTGCCATTGGAGTGGCTGTCGAGCGCTTGGCGCTCGCTCTCGCGTCGAGGAACCGCCCAAGCAGGTTCTGCCGGCCCGGCACAACGGGTCCTTCCGCCGAAACCGCTAGATGGTTGATTCCGTATTAGTGGCCGTAGGCAGCGAAGGTGCGGCCTGGCTGGCCGATGTCTTGGTTGTGAACGAGGCCTGCGGCGAGGGCGAGCAGTCTGAGCGCGATGCGAGTGCAGAGCCCTTGCAGGGTGCG
>JBBPZM010000020.1:0-19591 GCA_038199035.1 Solirubrobacterales bacterium
CGCGCTGATCAAGCAGTTCCAGCGCTTCTTCTCGTTCGACGGCATCGAGCTGGTGTTCGCCGACGACGCGCTGACCGCGATCGCCGACAGGGCCCTCGAGCGCGAGACCGGGGCGCGCGGGCTGCGCTCAATCATCGAGGAGACCCTGCTCGAGGTGCAGTTCGAGCTGCCCTCGCGCCGCGACGTCAAGAAGTGCGCGGTCACGCGCGAGACCATCGAGCAGGGCCGCAAGCCCACGCTGGTCACTGAGGCGGCTCCCCCCGAGGAGGAGCCGCTGCGCGCCGAAGAGTCGGCGTAGGGGCCGACGGGCCGGCGCGTTGGCCGCGCTTCGCCGCGGCCAAACGGCGCCCGGCCAACGCACGCCCGGCCTGCGCTCAGCCCCGGCGGCTGCGCGGGCGCGAGTCGCCGCCGCGGGCGGCGATGAGAGAGCCGTCATGCGAGCGGCCGTGCCTGCATCCGCGGGCCCCGCCGCGCGAGATTGATCCCACCCGCACCAGATCGCGCGAGGAGAACCCCACCTCCACGCGATAGCACCCGGGCGAGACCCGCCAGCGCGCGCGCTCGCCGTCCCAGTGGGCGAACGCCCGGTCGGGCAGCGTGAAGCCGACGCGCAGCGACTTGCCCGGGCGGACGAAGACCTTCTGGGAGCCGCGCAGCTGGCGCGGGGGCTGCGGAACCGACCGCGAGGAGGGCAGGCCGAGGTAGAGCTGGACGACGGTGGAGCCGGCGCGGTCGCCCCGGTTGCTGATGCGTGCCGTCACCGTGCTGCCGTGGAGGCGGAAGCGGTCGAGCTTCCAGCTCGTGTACGACAGGCCGAAGCCGAAGGGGAAGGCGGGGCGCAGGCCGTGCTCGTCCCACCAGCGGTAGCCGATGAACACGCCCTCCTTGTAGTACTCTTGGTCGTTGACCCCCGGGTACTTCTCCGGGTCGCCCGCCGTCGGCTCATCGTCCTCCGAGCGGGGGAAGGTGCCGGGTAGGCGGCCGCCGGGATCGACGTCGCCGAAGAGAACGCGCGCGATCGCCTTGCCGCCCTCCTGGCCGGGGTACCAGGCCTCGAGTAGCGCCGCCACGTCGTCGCGCCACGGCGTCAGGGTCGGCCCGCCGGTCTCGAGCACGACCACGGTATGCGGGTTGGCCCGCGCGACCCTCCGGATGAGCTCGTCCTGGTCGCCGAACGCCGACGGGCACTGCAGCGACAGGCAGCGCCGGTCGACTCCCTCCGTCTGGTAGTCGGGCGCCAAGACCACGGCGACCTGCGCCGAGCGGGCGACCTCGGCCGCCCGCTGCGGATCCGAGCCGTCGTCCACCAGCACCCGCGTCCGCTTGCGCACACGCGCCGCGATCGCCTGGCGCGGGGAGACGTAGCGGAACGGCATCACGTTGCCCGACCCTCCACCGGTGATGAACCTGTCCCCGCCCGCTCCGATCACCGCGATCGACTTCAGGTGGCGGGCGCTGAGCGGCAGCATCCGCTTGCGGTTGACTAGCAGGGTGATCGCCTGCTCCTCCACCCGCTGAGCGACCTTGCGGTGCGCTTTCTGCGGGATCGAGTCGGTGTTGTCCCTGAAGGCCTCGCGGTCGAAGACGCCGTAGGCGAAGAACGTGCGCAGCATCCGCAGCACGTGGCGGTCCACGTCGGCCTGCGTCGCCTGCCCCAGGGCCAGCGCGGCGTTGACCGGCGCCGGGCCGTACACGTCGTAGCCGGGCCAGGGCTCGAAGTCCAGGCCGCTGCGCAGCGAGGCACCGGTGTCGTGGGCGGCCCCGTAGTCCGACAGGACGAATCCCCTGAACCGCCATCCCCCCAGCACGTGCTCGAGCAGGAAGGGGCTCTGGCAGGCGTACGGGCCGTTGAGCTTGTTGTAGGCGCACATGACCGAGGCCACGTGCGCCTTCCTGACCGCCGCCTCGAAGGGGACGAGCTCGGTCTCGCGCAGCGTTCGCTCGTCGGCGTGGACGTTGACGTTCATCCGTCCGCCCCGGCCCGGATCGGGCGGGGGCCCGAGCGGCTGACCCGGGCGGCTCTCGTCCGCCGCACTGGAGTAGCCCTCCTGGTTATTGGCGGCGAAGTGCTTGACGTTGGCCAGCACGCCCGTGGACTGCGCGCCGCGGATCCACGCCACCGCCGTGTGGGCCACCAGGAACGGGTCCTCCCCGAATGCCTCGAACGTGCGGCCGTTCAGGGGCGTGCGCATGAGGTTTACGTTCGGCGCGTAGATGACGTCGTTGCCCTTGGCCCGCGCCTCCTGCGCCACCAGGCGCCCGTAGGCCAGGTTGACCGCCGGGCTCCACGTCGCTGCGTTGGCCATCGGCGCCGGCATCGCCGTCACCTTCCCTTGGCGGGGGCCGACCGGTCCGTCCGAGTAGTAGATGGTGGGCACGTCCAGGCGCGGGATGCCGTCCTGGGTGCCGGTGTGGCGGTGCTCGCCCCCGGCCACGCCGGTGAGCTCGTCCCCGGCGAGCATGGCGATGCGCTCCTGCGGGGTCATGGCGGCGAGCAGCAGGCGCGCCCGCGCGTCGGGCGACAGGCGCGTGTCACACCAAGGGTGCGACCCGCAGCGCCCCCTCGCCTGGGCGACGGAAGCGACCGCCCCGGTCGCGGCGAGCCACAGCGCCGGCAGGGCGAGCAGGGCCCGCCAGCCGGTGCTCCCCCGACGCTGGACAGCCGGGCCGGCGCCGCGAGATCCCCCCTGTGACCTCATCGGACGCAATGTAACGTCGAGCGGTGAATCGTTGCAACGCGAAGCATCAGGGCGCAGAGGACGTGTCTGCCCCGCCTCGCGGGGGACGAGCGCCTCGGCTCGCTGTGCGACGCGGCCGACCGGGTTGAAGGCGGCGTGGAGCCCGGCGGCGACCCGACGAGCGCTACGTTCCCGCTGAACGGGAACGACCTGATTCGGGGATGCCCAGAAGGGCTGGGCCGCCGTGCTCCGTTCCGCCTCCAGCGCCGGCGTGCGCAGGCGTGCCCCGGTCGTGCGGTCCTCGACCTCCGTGACGATGTGTCGCGACCTGATGGGCGCCGGACGCTTCTTGGAGCAGGACCAGGTGCGCCGGCGTCCTCAGGTTCGAGATAGCAGGGGACGACCACGTAGCCCTGAACGCGGCGCAGCACGAGGTCGCTCTGCCCCTCGCGGCAGCCGCTCGGATCGCACGTGGGGAGCCGTGGTCGGAGCAACACGCGTCGACTGACCGACTGACCTATAGGCGCGGTCGTCGGGGAAGCGCCTGGACAGTCCCTCCGAGACGTTTCCCCACCTCAAAGCCCTGCACGCCTAAGGGGCGAGTCGGAGCCAGCGCCTCAAGCCAGCAGCTCACACAGCGACGCGCACGTCGTCCGCACGGCCTCGGCGCACGCCGGCGAGATCGCCCCCAGGCCGAAGAAGCCGTGGATCAGGCCCGGGAAGCAGCGGTGCTCGACGCGCACGTCGGCCGCCGCCAGCGCGGCGGCGTAGGCGTCACCCTCGTCCCGCAGCGGGTCGAGCTCGGCGGTGACCACCACGGCGGGCGCGAGCCCGGCCAGGTCTCCGCGGATCGGCGAGAGCCGGGGGTCGGCCCGGTTCTCGACCCCGCTGGTGTAGTGGCGATCGAACCAGCGCATGTCGCTTTCGGTCAGGAGGTAGCCGCTGGCGTTCTCCTTGCGTGACGGGTAGGCGCCGTCCTCGCCGGCGAAGTCGGTCCCCGGATAGATCAGGAGCTGGGCCGCCAGCCGCGGCCCGCCCGCGTCGCGCAGGGCCTGGGCGACGATCGCCGACAGGTTGCCGCCGGCGCTGTCTCCGGCGACGGCGAGGCGCGAGGCGTCGCCGCCGAGGCGCTCGATCTCGGTCGCGGCCCAGTGCGTGGCCGCCACGCAGTCCTCCACCGCGGCCGGCCACGGCGTCTCCGGTGCCAGGCGGTAGGCCACGCTGAGCACGACCGCGTCGACCTCACGGCAGATCGCCCGGCACTGGTCGTCGTGGGTGTCGAGGTCGCCGATCACGAAGCCGCCGCCGTGGAGGAAGACGACGGTGGATAGGCGGTCGGCGGCCCGGGGCCGGTAGAGGCGGGCGGGCAGGGGGCCCGCCGGCCCAGGCACCTCCAGCTTCTCGGTCGAGTCCACCTCGGGGATGGCCTCCGGACGCCGCATGCCGACGGTCAGCCGACGAAAGCGCTTGCGGGCGATCTCCGGCGTGTCGCCGGCCAGCGAGGGCGACCCCAGCGCCTCGAGGGCCCGTAGCATGTTGGCGAGATCGGGGTCCAGGGGCATGGCCGGGGCGGGAGCCTAGGCGAACGCTCGAGGGCGCGCCGATTTGGCGACACCATGTGTCGCACATGCAGCCCACCCCGCTCGAGCCAGCGCCGGTGGGCGGCCCCGCGGCCGGCCACTTTGCCAGGCGCCGACTCAGCGATGCGTGGCGCGCGCGGCCGGGCATGATCGACCCGTGACCGTGGTGATGATCACCGGCGCGACGGCCGGCCTGGGGCTCGAGACCGCGCGCCGGCTCGGTGCCGAGGGCGCGACCGTCCTGGTGCACGGGCGCAGCCCCGAGCGCTGCGAGCAGGCGATCGCCGACCTCGCCGGCGACGTCGATCGCGAGCGCCTGCGTCCGTACCCCGCCGACCTCTCCCGCCTCGAGGACGTCCGCGCCCTCGCCGCCGAGGTGCGCGACCAGGAAGACCGCCTCGACGTCCTGGTCAACAACGCCGGCGTCGCCGGGGGGAGCCGCCCGCGCCGGGAGAGCGCCGACGGCATCGAGCTGACCTTCGCGGTCAACCACCTCGCACACATCGTCCTCACCCTCGAGCTGCTCGACCTGCTGCGGCGCTCGGCGCCGGCGCGCGTGGTCAACGTGGCCTCGATCGGCCAGACCCCGATCGACTTCGACGACCCTCAGCTCGAGCGCTCATACGACGGCTACACCGCCTACGCCCAGAGCAAGCTCGCTCGCCCAGATCATGTTCACCATCGACCTGGCCGATCGCCTCCGCGAAGCGGGGGAGGAGGGGCTCACGGTCAACGCCCTGCATCCCGCGACGCTCATGGACACCCGCATGGTCCGCGAGTCCTTCGGGTGGGCGATCTCGTCGGTGGCGGAGGGCGTCGAGGCGGTCAGCCGCCTGGCCACCTCGCCCGAGGTCGAGGGCATCACCGGCCGCTACTTCGACGGCACGACCGAGTCGACGCCCAACCGCCAGGCGCTCGACCCCGAAGCGCGCCGCCGCCTGTGGGAGCTCAGCGAGAAGCTGACCGGCGTCAAGTCGCCGGTGTAGAGCCCTACCGTGGGCTTCGCCTACGCAATCGCTTGACGGTTTCCAGCTCCTCGACGTCGGCGAGATCCTTGGCGCGGCCGGCGGCTCGCTTCATGGCCAGCAGGTCGTCGATCGAAGCGACGAGTACGCGGAAGCCGCCGAGGTCGAATCGATCGGCGTTCGCGCGTAGCGTGGCGTAGCGGGGAGCCCCGGCCGGCGATGCGAGGACGTCGAGGTCCCCAGCCGAGGTCTCGAGGGTCAGCACCCGCACTCGCCTCAAGGTGGCGGCGTCGGGAGTGAAGGGGACGTCGTCGCCGACTCCACGTAGGCGGCCATCCAACTCGATCAAGACTTCCCCGAGCGCCTCGAGGTTCTCCTTGTCGGTGGCGAAGCAGAGGTCGAGATCGAACGTGGCTCGGGCAGAGCCGTGGAGGACGGCGGCGATTCCGCCTATGACCACGAAGTCCACCCCTCGTCTCGTCAGGCGCTCGAGGATCTCCTCGGCGCGCAGCTCCAGTCGCTCAGGCTGCGCCGACACGCCTCGCTCGATCTCTAAGCCGGCGCAGGTTGGCCTGTGAGGCGGTGAACAGCTCCAGCCGCTCCCGAGGTGTGAGCTCGAGGCGCGCCTTGATCTGGGTCTCGTCGACATTGGTCCGTTGACGGACCGGGCGCACCTCCAGGCGATGACCTGTCGCCCTGAGTGTGTCGGCCAGAGTCGCCACCGTTGGATTGGATCCCGGGCGCTCGAGCCGGGCGATCGCTGACTGCGTGGTGCCAAGGCGCTTTGCCAGCTCCGCCTGGGTCAGGCCGGCCCGCCGGCGCGCCCGGCGCACGATGTCGGCAGCGATTGACACCTGTTTCACTATAGCGCTCTAGCTATATAGTCAACCTGCCGTACCAAGGCCCTGGTTGCCTCGGTCTGCGCCTGTCCGGTGCCTGGCGACGCCACGAGCCCGTGGGCCCAACGAGCCGCCATACACTTCCGCCGTGCCCGACCTCGAGTCCACGACGCGCTACGACCCGGCCGAGGTCGAACCGCGGATCGTGGCGCGCTGGCTGGATTCCGGCCTCTTCCATCCCGAGCCCGAGGGCACCGCCGCCGAGAACTACTCGATCGCCATCCCGCCGCCCAACGTGACGGGCTCGCTGCACATGGGCCACGCCCTGAACAACTCGATTCAGGACGTCCTCGTGCGCCATCACCGCATGCGCGGCCACCGCACGAAGTGGATCCTGGGCACCGACCACGCCGGGATCGCCACCCAGACCCAGGTCGAGCGCCAGCTGCGCCGGGAGGGGACCAGCCGCGAGGAGATCGGCCGCGACGCCTTCGTGGCGCGGACCTGGGAATGGCGCGAGCGCTACGGGCCCACGATCGTCGACCAGCTCAAGCGCCTGGGCGCCTCCTGTGACTACGACGACGAGCGCTTCACACTCGACGAGGGCTACGTCGAGGCCGTGCTGAAGGTCTTCGTCTCGCTATTCGAGAAGGGCCTGATCTACCGCGACCGCTACATCGTCAACTGGGACCCGGGCTCGCGCTCGGCCATCTCCGACCTCGAGGTCGAGGAGCGCGAGGTCGCCGACGTCCTCTACTCGATCCGCTACGACGTCGAGGCAGGCGGCTCGGTCACCGTGGCCACCGTGCGGCCAGAGACCATGCTGGCCGACACCGGCGTCGCCGTGAACCCGGCCGACGCGCGCCATCGCCACCTGGTCGGCGCCACCGCGATCCTGCCCCTGGTCGGGCGGCGGCTGCCGATCGTGGCCGACGACTACGTCAAGCCCGACTTCGGCACGGGCGCGCTGAAGATCACCCCCGGGCACGACCCCAACGACTTCGAGATCGGGCTGCGCCACGGGCTCGACCAGGTCAGCGTGATCGGCGAGGACGGCCGCGTGACGGCGACCGCCCCGGAGCGCTTCGCCGACCTGACCGTCCTCGATGCGCGTGAGGCCGTGGTCGCCGCGCTGCGCGAGGAGGGCCGGATCGCCGCCGAGGAGCCCTACGCCCACGAGGTCCCGTTCTCCCACCGCTCGGGCGAGCGCATCGAACCGCTGATCTCGCTTCAGTGGTTCATGGCCATGGACCGCCTCGCGGGGCCGGCCATCGAGGCGGTCGAGTCGGGCCGCGTGCGCATCCACCCCGACAGCCAGCGCCGGCGCTACCTCCAGTGGCTGGCCGAGATCCGGCCCTGGTGCATCTCGCGCCAGCTGTGGTGGGGCCACCGGCTGCCGGTCTACTACTGCGAGGCCTGCGAGGAGACCTACGTCTCGGCCCAGGCCCCTGAGCGGTGCGGGGCCTGCGGTGGGGAAGTGCGACGCGACGAGGACGTGCTCGACACCTGGTTCTCCTCGGCCCTGTGGCCGTTCGCCACCCTGGGCTGGCCGCGCCACACGCCCGAGCTGCGCGCCTTCTACCCCACCGACGTGCTCTCCACCGCCCGCGACATCCTCTTCCTGTGGGTGGCGCGCATGATCATGATGGGGCTCGAGTTCGCCGGCGACGTTCCCTTCAGCGACGTCTACGTGCACTCGATCATCCAGGCGCCTGACGGGCGGCGGATGTCGAAGTCGCTGGGGACGGGGATCGACCCGCTGGAGGAGATCGACCGCCACGGCGCCGACGCCGTGCGCTTCGGGCTGCTGGCCATGTCCTCGACCCAGGACGTGCGCTACTCGGCCGAGAAGGTCGAGCAGGGTCAGAAGCTCGCCAACAAGCTGTGGAACGCGTCGCGGCTCGTCCTGCTCAACGTGGACGGCCGGGTCGCGCCTGGGGGCCGGCCCGAGGCGCTCGAGGACCGCTGGATCGTCTCGCGCCTCCAGCGTGCCAAGGAGACGACGAGCGCCCACCTCGAGGCCTTCGACTTCTCCCACGCCGCGCTCGGTCTCTATGACTTCGTCTACGGCGAGCTGTGCGACTGGTACCTCGAGCTCGTGAAGCCGCGCCTGTACGAGGGAGGAGACCAGCGCAGCGAGCTCTCGGCCACGCTCCTGCACGTCCTGCGCGAGACGCTGGCCATGGCCCATCCCGTGATCCCCTTCGTGACCGAGGAGATCTGGTCGTTCGTGCCGGGCTCCAGGGGGCTGCTGGCCGGGCAGCGCACGTCGCCGCCGGATGAGGCGCTGCTCGACCCCGAGGCCGACGCGGAGGTCGGCCGGGCGATCGAGGCGGTGCGGGCGGTCCGCGGCTGGCGCGACCGGGTGGGGGTCGCCGCCGGCGAGCGGGTGCCGGGGAGGCTCGAGGCGCCCGGCTACGAGGCCATGGCGGCCCAGGTCGCCCGCCTCGCGCGCCTTGACCTCCGCACCGACGGCGGCGACCCGGTGGCCCGGGTGGTCATCCCGGCGGGAGCGCTGGCCGTGTTCGCCGGCGGCGGCTTCGACCCGGGGGCGGCCGAGCGCCGGCGGGGGCAGCGCCGCGACCAGCTCCGGGCCGACGTGGCTCGCAGCGAGGGCAAGCTCGCGAATCGCGGGTTCGTCGAGAAGGCGCCGGCGGCGGTGGTCGACGCGGAGCGCGAGAAGCTCGCGCGCCTGCGCGCGGAGGTCGAGGCGCTGTGAGGGCGTGGACGCCCGAGGACGCCGAGCGCCATCTGCTCTCGCTCGAGCTCTTCGGCATGCGCTTCGGCCTCGATCGCGTGCGGCGGCTCATGACCGCTTTGGACTCGCCGCAGCGGCGCTTCGACTCCATCCACGTGGTCGGCACGAACGGCAAGTCGTCGACCGTGCGCATGACCGCGGCCATCCTCGAGGCGCACGGAGTCCGAACCGGGGCCTATCTCTCACCGCACCTGGTCTCGTTCTCCGAGCGCGTGCGCATCGCCGGCCGTGACCTCGAGCCGCAGAGCTTCGCCGCCGCGGTGCAGCGGGCGGCCCGGGCGGCCGAGCTGGTCGATCGCAGCCAGCGCGAGGACGACCCGGTGACCCAGTTCGAGCTCCTCACGGCCGCCGCGTTCAGCGCGCTGGCGGGGAGGAGGGTTGAGGCCGCGGTGATCGAGGCCGGGCTCGGCGGGCGCTTCGACGCGACCAACGTGATCGACTCGCGGGTGGCCGTGCTGACCAACGTGGGGCTCGACCACACGCGCTGGCTGGGCCCGACGGTGACCGACATCGCGCGCGAGAAGCTCGCCGTGGTGGGGGAGGGCTCGACGCTGGTGGTGGGCCAGCTCGACGGGGAGGCCGCCGCGGTGGCTCGCCGGGCGTGTCGGGAGCATGGGGTCGCGCTGGTGCGGGCGCCAGCCGACGCCGGCGTCCCCCTGGCCGCCCGCGGCGCGTTCCAGCGCCCCAACTTTGCGCTCGCCCGCGCCGCGGCCGAGGCCTTCTTGGGCGAGCTCGACGAGGGCGCGGTGCGGCGGGCGGGGGCGTCGGTCGTCGTTCCCGGCCGCTGCGAGGTCATCGGGCAGGCGCCCCTGACCGTCGTGGACGGAGCGCACAACCCCGCGGGCGCCCGGGCGCTGGCGGGCTCCCTGCCGGAGCTGGTCGGCGATCGCCCGGTGGTGGGCCTGCTCTCGGTGCTGGAGGACAAGGACGCCGCCGGCATGCTGGGCGCCCTGCTGCCATGCTGCGACTCGCTGGTGCTCACCTCCAACCGCAATCCGCGCGCCCTCTCGCCGGCGACGCTCCAGTCGCTGGCCCGCCAGGTGGAGCCGCGCGGCCACCGCGCGGAGCTCGAGCCCGACCCGCGGCGCGCCCTGGCGCGCGCGCGTGAAATGGCCGGCCCGGACGGGGCGGTCCTGGTCACGGGCTCGATCTACCTGGTCGCCGATCTCGCCCGAGGCGAGGCGGCTCGCGCCTCGACGCTGTGAAGGACGACGGCCCGGAGTTCCTGCCGATGATCGGCTTCGTCGCGGTGATCGTCGCGCTGGTCATCCTCGTCTTCTTCAGCATCGGCTACGTGTTCGGCCGGCTGTTCCTCTGAGCCTTCCCCGCGCTGGTGCCAGCGGGCCGGGCGGCGGCCGCCCGAGCCGTTCGGCCGGCAGAGGTGCCTCTACCGAGCCGACGGACCGGCAAGTAGACTCGCGCGCGCCATGAGCGTCCTCGGCCTGTTCGGGATCGACAACGGAGGGCTCAGCCTCTTCGTCAACCTGATGCTCGTCTCGCTCGTGGCCGTGTACTTCGCCACGATCTACTGGGTCTACGCCGACGCCCGCCGGCGCATGCTCGACCCCATGCTCATCACGTGCGCCTGGGCGGCCTCGCTGTTCCCGTTCGTCGGTCCGCTGATCTACCTGATCGTGCGCCCGCCGGAGTACCTCGAGGACGTGCGCGAGCGCGAGCTGGAGATGCAGGCGGCCGAGGCGCGGCTCCACGCCGCCGGCTTCCAGCTGTGCCCGCACTGCGAGGCCGAGATCGAGCGGGAGTTCCTGCGCTGCCCGTCGTGCATGCGCCGCCTCAAGGAGCCCTGCGTCTCGTGCCAGCGCCCGCTCGAGCCCGGGTGGAAGGTGTGTCCCTACTGCGAGGCGGAGGTAGGCGCCAAGGCCAACCGCCGTCCCCGCCGCCGACGCGCGCCCGCGACCGAGGGCGCCCCCGAGCAGCCCGCGATGAGCGAGGCGCCCCCGAGCAGCTGACCGCTCTCGGCGGCGGTCCGGTGGGTGGCTCGGGCTCGTCGCCCACTCGGCGCGCCGTCGGCCCGGCGGGCGGCTCGGGCTCGTCGCCCACTCCGCGCGCCGTCGGCCCCGAACGGCTACAGTCCCGCGCCGTCATGGACCGCACGCTGATCCTCGTCAAGCCCGACGCCTTCTCCCGCGGCCTCACCGGCGAGGTCATCGCGCGCTTCGAGCGCAAGGGACTGCGAATCGTCGCCCTGCGCCACATGATGGTGACAGCCGACCTCGCCCGGGAGCACTACGCCGAGCACGAGGGCAAGCCCTTCTTCGGCGAGCTGGTCGACTTCATCACCTCCGGCCCGCTGGTGGCCATGATCCTCGAGGGCCAGGAGGCGGTCAGGGCGGCGCGCCAGGTGATCGGCGCGACCAACCCGCTCGAGGCCTCGCCGGGCTCGATCCGCGGCGACTTCGCCATCGAGACGGGGACCAACCTCGTTCACGGCTCGGACTCGCCCGAGTCTGCCGCGCGCGAGAGCGCCCTCTTCTTCGGCGACTGATCGCGCAGAGCAGCGGCGTAGCCTGCGGCGCCGTGAGCATCGTCCTCGCCTCGGCCTCGCCCCAGCGCCGGGCGATCCTCGAACAGCTCGGCATCGCCTTCGAGGTCGCTGTCCCCGACGTGAAGGAGATCAGCGAGGGAGACCCTGGCGCCGTCGCCACCTACAACGCCGATCTCAAGGCCGCCGCGGTGGCGCGGCGCTTTCCCCACACCGCGCGCATCTTGGCTGCCGACACCGTCGTAGCCCTCGACGGGCGAATCCTGCCCAAGCCACGAGACGCCGCGCAGGCCCGCGGCTTCCTCGAGCTGCTCTCCGGTCGCGACCATCAGGTGGTGACGGCGATCAGCGTCATGCCGGGCGGCGAACACCGCTCGCAAGCGAACGAAGCCGGCTCCTCGCTGTCGCGCGCCGCAGTGCGGTTTCGCAGTCTCAGCACCGCCGACATCGCGTGGTACCTGGCCAGCGGGGAGTGGCGCGAGCGCGCCGGGGCCTACGCCGTCCAGGGTCGGGGCGCAGCCCTGGTCAGCCGCATCGACGGGGACTACTGGACGGTGGTCGGCCTCCCCGTCACGGCGGTGATCGACCTGCTCGGCCCACAAGTCCTCCACGGCGGATGACGGGGCGTCCCCGCGGCCGGCAAATGCAGCGATTTCGGCTTGCAACGGGGTCTCCGCCCGGCGGGTCGGCCAAAGCCCGTTCGCTACACTGCGCGCGGCGCGGCCTTCGGCTGAGCACGGCGGCTGCCGTCGTGCGCAAGCCGCGTCGCGGCGTGCCTCCTCTGAGATAAATGGGCCTCTTCTCCTACCTCACCGGGTTCGGTGGCCGCGACATGGCGGTCGACCTCGGGACGGCCAACACCCTGGTCTACGTCCGCGGGCGCGGGATCGTGCTCTCGGAGCCCTCGGTGGTGGCCATCGACTCGCGCAGCGGCGAGGTCCATGCCGTGGGCATCGAGGCCAAGCGGATGCTCGGCCGCACGCCGGGGACGATCTCCGCCATCCGGCCGCTCAAGGACGGGGTGATCGCCGACTTCGACGTCACCGAGGAGATGCTGCGCCACTTCATCCAGAAGGTCCACCAGAACCGCTGGGCCCACCCCCGCGTGGTGGTGTGCGTGCCCTCCGGGGTGACCGGCGTCGAGAAGCGGGCGGTCGAGGAGGCGTGCCTGTCGGCCGGGGCGCGCCAGGCCTACCTGATCGAGGAGCCGATGGCCGCGGCCATCGGGGCCGGCCTGCCGGTGGGCGAGCCGACCGGCAACATGGTGGTCGACATCGGCGGGGGGACCTCCGAGGTCGCCGTCATCTCGCTCGGGGGGATCGTCGTCTCGCAGTCGATCCGCGTGGGCGGCGACGAGCTCGACGACTCGATCATCAACTACGCCAAGCGCGAGTACAAGCTGCTGATCGGCCAGCAGACGGCCGAGGAGGTCAAGCTGGAGATCGGCTCGGCCTACCCGATGGGTGAGGAGGTGCAGGCCGAGATCCGTGGCCGCGACATGGTCACCGGCCTGCCCAAGACCGTCGTGCTGACCTCCGAGGAGGTCCGCGCGGCGCTCGAGGAGCCGCTGAGCCAGATCATGGACGCGGTCAAGGAGACGCTGGATCGTACGCCGCCCGAGCTGGCGTCCGACGTGATGGACCGGGGGATCATGCTCGCGGGCGGGGGATCGCTCCTCCAGGGGCTGGACGACCGGCTGCGCGACGAGACCCAGATGCCGGCGCACCTGGCGGAGTCCCCGCTGACGTGCGTGGCCGTCGGGTCGGGTCGCTCGCTCGAGGAGTTCGAGGTCATCCACCGCACCAGCAAGAATTCGAAGAACCGCCGCCGCCGCTACCAGTGACGGCTCGCGGTCCTCATGCCGACTTGAGAGCCTTCTCACAGTGCACAAGCAAACGGTCCGCAGGCGACGAGCGGCCCTGGCGGTGCTGGTCGCCGCCTCGCTCGCCCTCCTAACCGCATACTTCGGCGAGCCCGCGGGCGGCGCCCTGCACGCGCTCCAGCGTGGCGTGCTCGAGGTGCTGGCCCCGATCCAGGAGGGCACGGGCCGTGCCCTAAAGCCCGTGCGCGACCTCGCCGGCTGGTTCGGCGACACCTTCAGCGCCCGCAGCGAGCGCGACAAGCTGCTCAAGCAGCGCGACGAGCTCCAGCAGGAGGTCATCGGCGCGGAGGCGGCTCGGCGCGAGAACCAGCAGCTGCGGCGCATGGTCGCGCTCGACCAGACCGGCGTCTCCTCGTATCAGCCGGTGACCGCGCGGGTGATCGGCCGCTCTCCGACCGTGTGGTATGCCACGGTCAACGTGGACAAGGGAACCGTCGACGGGGTGCGCCTCAACCAGCCGGTGGTCAACGGCGACGGGCTGGTCGGCAAGGTCACGGCGGTCACTCACGGCGCGGCCCAGGTCACGCTGATCACGGATCACTCCAGCGGCGTCTCGGCCAAGGTCGTCACCACGAAGGTCGACCGCGCGGGCAACGGGGTCTTCGGGCTCGTCCAGACGGCGGTGGGCAACCCGCAGGACCTGCTGCTCGACTTCGTCTCGCGCAGCTCCAACCTCCAGAAGGGCGACCGGGTGGTGACCGCGGGCAGCCGCTCGAGCCGGCTGGAGTCGCTGTTCCCGCCCGACATCCCGATTGGACTGGTGACCAAGGTCGACGATCAGGAGCTCTCGCAGTACCAGCGGGTGCACATCAAGCCGTTCGCCGACCTGCGCCGGCTCGACTTCGTCCAGGTCCTCACCCGCGGGTCCCAGGGCCCGGCCAGCGACCAGGCCTCCGGTCCGTGAGCCTCACCGCGCCGCTCATGGCGCGGCTGGCCGCCCTGGCGGTGGCCACCGTGCTGCTCCAGATCGCCGCTGTCTCGCAGGTCTCGCTGCTCGGCGTCAGCGCCGACCTCTCGCCGCTGGTCGTCATGTCGGTCGGCCTGCTGTGCGGAGCGCTCCCCGGAGCGCTCATGGGCTTCGGGATGGGTCTCTTCCTCGACACCGCCCTGCTCCAGACCCTCGGCGTGTCCTCCGTCATCCTCCTCGCCGTCGGCTACGGCGCGGGGCGCCTGCGCGAGCTGCGCGACCCCACCAACGCGCTCATCCCGATTCCCCTCGGGGCCGCGGCGACCGCGGCCTTCACCGTCGGCTTCTCGCTCGTGCAGTTCCTGCTCGGCGTCGATGCGCCGGTGAGCCTGCTGCTGATCCGGCAGATCGTGGCCACGGTGATCGTCAACGCCGTCATCGCCCTGCCGGTGTACGCCCTCGTGCGCCGCGTGCTCATCCCCGTCCTGCCCGACGACCCGCGTCGCCGCCGCCGCCGCGCCTACGTGACCGGCGGCCTCAGCCCGATCTCGCGGTCCTAGACCCAGCGCACCATGCTCCAGCTCCAGGAAGACCGCCGCCCGCCGATCACCCCGCAGCTCGCCCTGCGCGTCGCCGTGCTGGGAGGAGTCGCGCTGGCCCTCTTCGCCATCGTCTTCTTCCGCCTGTGGTACCTCCAGGTGCTCTCCGGCGACAAGTACCTGGCGCAGGCCAACGACAACCGCGTGCGCGACATCACCGTGCCGGCGCCGCGCGGGGACATCGTCGATCGCAACGGCAACGTCCTCGTCGACAACCGGGTGTCGATCGCCGTGCAGATAGAGGTCCAGAAGCTTCCCCCCGCCGGGCCGCGCCGCGCCGACCTCTACCGCCGCCTGGGGCAGGTGATCCGGCTGTCCCCGGCCAAGATCGCGCGCGAGGTGGACGAACAGCACAAGGCGCTGCCATACGCCAACGTGGCGGTCAAGCAGGACGTGCCACCTGCCGTCTTCGACTACCTCTTCGAGCGCCAGAACGAGTTCCCCGGCGTGACCGTCGAGCGGGTCTTCCTGCGTCGCTATCCGCACAAGGAGCTGGCCGCCCAGCTGTTCGGAACCGTCGGGCAGATCAGCCCGGACGAGCTCAAGCTCCAGCGCTTCAAGGGCGTGCAGCAGGGCACGGTCGTCGGCCAGGGCGGCCTCGAGTGGAGCTACGACCGCTGGCTGCGGGGCACGCCGGGGGCCACGCGCGTGCAGGTCGACGCGCTCGGACGGCCCAAGGGCGAGCTGGCCGTGCGCGAGCCCGTGCAGGGTCGCCAGCTCAAGCTATCGCTCGACCTCGACCTCCAGAAGGCCGGCCAGGAGGCGATGGCCGAGGCCGGCGGCATCCCGATCACCAACGGCGTGCAGAACCGTGGCGGGGCCTTCGTGGCCATGGACCCCCGCAACGGCGAGGTGCTGGCCATGGGCTCCTATCCGAGCTTCGACCCTAACGTCTTCGCCAAGCCGCTCAAGGAGTCCACATACAAGAAGCTCAACAGCGTCGAGAACGGCGCGCCGCTGGTCGACCGGGCCATCGACGGCCTCTATCCCACCGGCTCGACGATGAAGGCCATCACCTCGGTGGCGTCGCTCCAGTCGGGGGTCATCACGCCCGATACGCCGATCAACGACCCCGGGTCGATCCAGATCGGCAACATCGTGTTCAAGAACGCCGGCGGCACGGCGCACGGCACGATCAGCCTGCGCACGGCGCTTCAGGTCTCCTCCGACGTCTTCTTCTACACGATGGGGGCGCGGCTGAACTCGGTGCCGGGCCAGCCGCTCCAGACATGGGCGCGCCGGCTCGGCCTGGGCCGAACCACCGGCATCGACCTGCCGGGGGAGACCGATGGCCTGGTGCCGAGCCCCGCCTGGCGTGACCGCCTGTATCGCAAGAAGCTGACCGACCGCCCGTGGTCGATCGGCGACAACGTCAACTTCGCCGTCGGCCAGGGCGACCTCCAGGCCACGCCGATCCAGATGGCGACGGCGTACTCGACGATCGCCGCCGACGGCCGGGTCCCCACCCCGCACATCGGGCTGCACATCGAGGACGCGGCCGGGCGCCTGCTCCAGGAGGTCGACCCGCCGCCGTCGCGCCACGTGAAGATCGGCGAGGCCAACCGCCAGGCGATCCTCGACGGGCTGCACCTGGCGGCCAGCGCCCCGGGGGGAACCTCGGCTGACGTGTTCGCCGGCTTCCCGGCCACCGTCATGGGCAAGACCGGGACCGCCGAGCGCCCCGGCCAGGGCGACCAGTCGTGGTACGTGTGCTACGCCTACCAGGGCGACCACCAGCGCCCGATCGTCGTGGCGGTGACGATCGAGCAGGGCGGCTTCGGCGCCCAGGCGGCGGCTCCCGCGGCGCGGCTGATCCTCTCGCAGTGGTTCGGGGCGGCCAAGAAGCTCGTGGTGGGCCAGTCGGCGACGCGATGAGCACGACCTCGCCCCGCAGCCCGATCCACCGCCGGGTCGACGACCTCGCCCAGCATCAGCGAGCGCCGCTGCGCTTCGACCCCCTCCTGGCCCTGGCCGCGCTGGGCCTCGTCGCCTGCTCGCTGCTGGTCCTGGCCGACGCCACGCGCGATGACGTCCCCGGCAGCCCCCACTATTTCCTCTACCGCCAGGCGGCCTACGCCGTGGTGGGCCTGGTCCTCATGGTCCTCATCTCCCGCTTCGACTACTCCCGGCTGCGCGAGCTGCGCTACGGCCTGTACACGTCGATGATCGGCCTGATCCTCCTGGTCATCGCGGTGGGAAGCACGACCCGGGGCTCGCGGCGGTCGTTCACCCTGCCCTTCTTCTCCTTCCAGCCCTCGGAGCTGGGCAAGCTGCTGCTCATCGTCGCGCTCGCGTCCTTCGTGGTGGACCGGGCACGCCGGCTGCGCGACCGCGACACCACGGCCCGGGTCATGCTGGCCGCGTTGGTGCCGGCCGCGCTGGTCATGCTCCAGCCCGACCTGGGCACCGGCCTGGTCTACGTCGTCGTCGGCCTGGCCGTGCTGTTCGTGGCCGGCACATCGTGGCGGCATTTCACCGCGCTGGGCGCCCTGGCAGTGGTGGCGATCCTCTTCACCCTGGTGGCCGCTCCCGCGGCCGGCGTCCAGGTGCTCAAGCCCTACCAGGTGCAGCGCCTGACCGGGTTCATCAGCCCGTCGAGCGACCCCCGCGACCAGACCTATCAGCTCAACCAGTCGCGCATCGCGATCGGCTCGGGGGAGAAGACCGGGAGGGGGCCCGAGAAGGCGACCCAGACGCGGCTGAACTTCCTGCCCGAGCACCACACCGACTTCATCTTCGCGGTGGTCGGGGAGTCGTTCGGCTTCCTCGGGGCCGCGGTCGTGCTCTCGCTTTACGCTTTGCTGATATGGCGCGGGCTCAGAGTCCTGACCATGGCCAAGAACCTCTTCGGCGCGCTGATCGCCGGAGGCATCGTTGCGATGCTGATGTTCCAGGTCTTCATCAACGTGGGGATGACGATCGGGATCGCCCCCATCACCGGGATCCCGCTGCCCCTGATGAGCTACGGCGGCTCCTCGGTGATCGTCACCTTCCTCTCCCTTGGGCTGCTCCAGGCGATCTACGCGCAGGGGCGCGAGGCGTCGGCGCGCAAGCCCAGAGCGGCGGCGGGACTGGCCTGAGACGGCCGGCGGCCACCGCGCGCACACCCATTCCAACTTCACGAGAAGGACCACTATGAGAAAGCAAGTGATGGTCAGCGTGGATCGCGGGGAGACCCGCGTCGCGCTGCTGGAGGCGACCGGCAAGCCGGCCTCCAAGGCCGCGATCCGCAAGCGGCCCAAGGACGACTCGGCCGCCGGCTACCGCGTGGCCGAGCTCTATCTCGAGCGCCGCGGCGCTCGCTCGATCGTCGGCAACATCTACAAGGGTCGCGTGGACAACGTGCTGCCCGGGCTCGAGGCCGCCTTCGTCGACATCGGGCTCGAGAAGAACGGGTTCCTGCACGTCGACGAGATCGTGCTGCCCGGGGTGCAGATCGCCCGCCGGGGCCGCGGCGGCGGCAAGAACGCCAGCAAGATCACCGAGCTCCTCAAGCCTGGCCAGGACGTCGTCGTCCAGGTCGTCAAGGACCCGCTCAAGTCCAAGGGCGCGCGGCTGTCGATGGAGCTGGCCGTCGCCGGGCGCTACATGGTCTACGCGCCCACCGGTGAGGGCGTCGGCGTCTCCCGGCGCCTCGACGACAAGGAGCGCGACCGCCTGCGCAAGGAGGCGACCAAGCTCGACCTCCACGGCGGCGGGGCGATCATCCGCACCGCGGCCTACGGCGCCAAGCGCAAGGACTTCGAGCGCGAGCTGCTCTACCTCAACAAGCTCCACGAGGTCCTCCAGAAGCGCGTGGAGGCGGGGGAGGCGCCTGCCATGGTCTTCCAGGAGGCCGACCTCTCGGTGCGCGTCGTGCGCGACATCTTCTCCGCCCACTTCGAGCGCGCGGTGGTCGACGACCCCAAGCAGCACCACCGCCTGGTCTCGTTCTTCACCCGCACCGCCCCCGAGCTGGTCGAGCGCGTCGAGCTCTACGAGGACGACCGCACCCCGCTGTTCGAGGCCTACGGCGTCGAGGAGGTGCTCCAGGGGACGCTGTCGCGGCGGGTGGACCTGCCCAGCGGCGGCTACCTGATGATCGACTACGGCGAGGCGCTGACCGTGATCGACGTCAACTCGGGCTCCTACACCGGCCGGGGCAAGGGCGCGCGCCTGGAGGACGTGATCACCAAGACCAACCTCGAGTCCGCCGAGGAGGTGGTCAACCAGCTGCGCCTGCGCGACATCGGCGGGATCATCGTCATCGACTTCATCGACATGGCCAGCGCGCGCAACCGCGACGCGGTGCTCAAGACGCTGCGCACCAAGCTCGACGAGGACCGCACCAAGACGTTCACCGCCGAGATCTCCAAGCTCGGCCTGGTCGAGATGACCCGCCAGAACGTGACCGAGGGGGTCCGCGAGGTCATGTCGCGCCCGTGCCCGACCTGCGACGGCGAGGGCGTCATCCGCTCCGAGACGACGATCGCCATCGCGTCCGAGCGCCGCCTGCGCGACCTGGCGGCGCGCGCCCCGCGCGGCGTCGAGGCGTTCCTGGTGCGCATGCACCCCGGCGTCTCGGGCGAGTTCACCGGCCAAGGGGCGCGGGTGCTGCACCAGCTCGAGGCCGAGACCGGGATGTTCTTCCACTTCACCGGCACCGAGGGGCTGCCGCTCGACCACTTCGACGTGCTGCGCGAGGGCGGCAACGACGACATCCTCGAGGAGGCCGTCCCGTTCCGCGAGGGCGACGAGGTGCTCGTGCAGATCGTCGAGCCGCACATGTACAACGTCGACGACGCCGTGGCGAAGATCGACGGCTACATCGTCTCGGTGGAGGAGGGTGGGCGCTTCGTCGGCTCCAAGCGCCTCGTGCGCATCGTGGAGGCGGGGCGCACCGC
>JBBPZM010000021.1:0-33070 GCA_038199035.1 Solirubrobacterales bacterium
AGAAGGTCTTTCACAAAGAGGGTTATGTAGCCGTGATCTCGAATCTGTCGGTGGTGTCGCCGACGATGGGAGGTCATGGAGGTGCCGTCGAGATTTGAGATCGATGACGAGTTGTGGGCCGAGGTGCAGCCGTTGATTCCGGTTCGCCCTCGTCGCCACCGCTACCCGGGCCGCAAAGCGATCCCCGACCGGCTGGTGCTCAACGGCATCTTGCATGTGCTGCACACCGGGATCGCCTGGGAAGACCTGCCCCAGGAATACGGCTATGGGTCTGGGGTGACCGCTTGGCGGCGCCTGCGCGATTGGCAGGCTGCCGGGGTCTGGCAGGCGCTGCATCAGCGCCTGCTGGAAAAGCTCAATGCCGCCGGGGCGATCGACTGGTCGCGCGCCTCCGTTGACGGCTCTCATGTTCGTGCTCTTTTGGGGGGCTCCTGACCGGGGCTTCCCCCCGTCGATCGTGGCCGCACGGGCTCAAAGCACCATCTGCTCGTCGATGCGACCGGCATCCCGCTGGCCATCACGCTGACCGGCGGCAACAGAAACGACGTCACCCAGCTGATCCCGCTGCTCGAGGATCTGCACGCCCGGCCGGTCAAGGGCAAGCCCGGCCGGCCGCGTCAGAAGCCGCAGATCGTGCTGGCCGATCGCGGCTATGACCACGACAAGCACCGTCGGCTGCTCTGGGCCAAAGGCATCAAGCCCGTCATCGCCCGCCGCGACACCGAGCACGGCTCGGGCCTGGGCCGCCAGCGCTGGGTCGTCGAGCGCGGCTTCGCGCACCTGCACAACTTCCGGCGGCTGCGCACCCGCTACGAACGGCGCGCCGACATCCACGAAGCGTTCCTCGACCTCGCCTGCGCCATCCTCTGCTGGCGACGCCTCACCTCATTATGAAAGACCTTCTAAGGCGCGGTCTTGCCCCCGCTGTGGGGAAGACGTGAAGAAAGGCGTCATGCGCTGCGCGTCGTGCGGCTTTGACTTCAACACGATGGCGACCGCGCCGGCTGCGCCGATGCCCCCGCCCCCGCCCCCGCCCCCGCCTCCTCCTCCTCCTCCGGTTAGCACCGGCCAGAGTTGAGGCGGATGGAGGGATCTCAGCCTCCGCCGCCACTGTCCTCGCCCCCGTCAGGGTGGTATGACGACCCATCCGGAGGGCAAGGGCAGAAGCGGTACTGGGACGGGTCACGTTGGACCGAGCACAGGCATAGTCCGAGTCAGCCGTACACCGGTCAGGCATCGGGGGGGACGGCGCTCGGTATGGCGGCGGAACAGCCACAGAAGCCGTGGTACAAACGGCCACTGCCGCTGGTCGGGCTCGGAATCATCGCTCTTCTGGTTATTGCCGCAATCGCCGGTGGAGGTTCTTCCGGTGGAGGCGGTTCTGTGGGAGTCAAGGGCGATGGAGGGAAGAGCGGTGGAGGCGAACAGACCGTAGATGTGGGTGAGGCAGTGACGGTCGAGGGGACTCGGTACCGCCTGATCTCAGCTAAGACTGCGTCGAGTGTCGGTGGAGAGTTCACTACGCAGAGGGCCAGCGGCATCTTCGTGATCGTCAAGATCGAACTGACCAACGAGAAGTCAGACACTCACACGATCAATAGCGATGCCATCAAGCTGATAACCGCCAACGACAAGAGTTACAGCCCAAGCACCGACGCAGTGATCAGCCTGAAGGATCCGATCATTTTTCAAGAGATCCAGCCCGACGTACCCAAGACCGGCACGCTGCTGTACGACATTCCGCCCAGCCAGACGTCACAGGCAAAGCTGCGAGTAGAAGATCTATTCTCCAACGCCCACGCCTTCATTCGTCTCGGGATCTAACGGTCTTTGAAGTCCCTCCACCTGCCGGCCGGGCATTACGAATCCTGTCCCAGAACGGGGGACGGCCCGCGACCGCCGCCGGGGGGAGCTCTTCAGGACTACCTGACAACCACCAGGCCGCCGACGCGGACGTGCGCTGGAGGCCGCGGGGGACCAGAAGGAGCCGCGGTGTGATGGACGTGCACGGGCGCAACGGAGACTTCACTGCAGACGGCTGGTACCCTCGTTGCGACTTACATTTTCTAGCGAGTAAGGAGCACAGCCAATGGACGTCGCCGCCAGCCTCACGTCGAAAGGACAGGTCACCGTGCCCAAGGCGGTGCGGGAAGCGCTCGAGCTGACCCCCGGAGATCGGGTGGTTTTCAGGGTCGAGAAAGGTCACGCGCTGCTGGCCAAGACGCCGGAGTTCCTCTCGCTCGCCGGCAGCGTTCCGGTGCCGCCGGGCAAGCAAGCGACTTCCTGGGACGAGGTTCGTCTCCGGACTCGCGCGAAGCGTGCCGCCTGGCGGCGTTGAGGGCCTTCGTCGATACCAACGTCGTGGTTCGCCATCTGACGCACGATCCGCCTGCGGCGGGTCGCCGCGCCACGGCGCTGCTGGAGGGAGCCGACGAGCTGCTGCTCCCCGACCTGGTGATGGCCGAGTGCGTGTACGTCCTCGAGTCGTTCTACGAGGTGGCACGTCCCCGCGTCGCCGAGATGATGCGGGCGGCGATCGCCATGCCCGCGGTGCGCGTGGTCGATGAGAGCCTGCTCCTGCGGTCGCTGGAGCTCTATGAGCGACAGCGGCTCGACTTCGCCGACGCCTACCTCGTCGCCTGCGCGGAGCTGACCGGTGTGGATGCCCTCGCGACGTTCGATCGTAAGCTGGCGCGGCTGCCTTCGATCGAGGTCATCGGGCCGTGACGCCGTGACCCCCGACTACGCGACTCACCTTGCCTTCCCTGCCATACACATGCCATGAGTAAGCGGTTGCAGGTGCTGCTGGACGAGGCGGAGTTCGAGGAGCTGCGCGAGGAGGCGTGCCGCCACGGCGTATCGGTGTCGAGTTGGGTGAGGCAGGCGCTGCGGGAGGCACGACGGCGCGAGCCGCGAGGCGACGCCGACCGCAAGCTCGCCGCTGTGCGCCAAGCCGTCCGACACGAGTTTCCGACCGCCGAGATCGAGGACATGGTGGCGGAGATCAAATGGGGTTACACGCCGTCCGGGCGCTCGGTGTGACCCGGTGCTCGGCCGCCGCTGTGGCCACTCGGTGCGGCTACGCACGCCCCAGCGCCTACAACGGCTGCGCCGCCCGCGACCGGAACGGCGCGAAGTCCGGCCGGCGGCGCTCCTCGAAGGCGCGCACGCCCTCCCGCGCCTCCTCGGAGCCGACGTACTCGTGCAACCCGGAGAAGGCCAGGCTGGCCTGGCCGGCCAGGTGCTCGGAGTCGGCGTTGAACGACTGCTTGAGGAAGCGCAGGGCGGTGGGCGCCAGCGCCAGCATCTCGTCAGCCCAGGCTCGCACCTCGTCACGCAGGGCGGCGGCCGGGACCACGCGGTTGACCAGCCCCCAGCGCTCGGCCTGCTCGGCGTCGTACTGGCGGCACATGAACCAGATCTCCCGCGCGCGCTTCTCGCCGACCACCCGGGCCAGGTCGCAGGTCCCGAAGCCGGCGTCGAAGGAGCCCACGCGCGGCCCGGCCTGGCCGAAGCGGGCCGTGTCGGCGGCGATCGTCATGTCGCAGAGGACGTGCAGCACGTGGCCGCCGCCGATGGCCAGCCCGTTGACCGCGGCGACCACGGGCTTGGGCACCTCACGGATCAGGCGGTGGGGGGTCTCGACCTCGAACAGCCCGCTGGCCGACGGCCCGTAGTCGCCGGTCTGCGCCCGCTGCTTCTGGTCACCGCCCACGCAGAAGGCGCGCTCGCCGGCGCCGGTGAGGCAGATCACCCCGACCTCCCCGTCGGCCCAGGCCCGCTTGAAGCAGGCGATCAGCTCGTCGATGGTGTGGGCGGTAAGGCGTTGAGGCGGTCGGGGCGGTCGATGACGATCCACGCGAGGCCATCGTCGACCTGGTAGCGCACGTCGGTCAGCTCCTGCACGGGCGGCTCCTTCTTCGCGGGGTGTCTTACGACAAGGCGCCGGGACGCGTCGCCTCGCCGCCGGCGACAGCCTCTCAGGCCATGGTCAGGCCGCCGCTCACCGAGAGCGTCTGCCCGGTGACGAAGCCCGCTTCCTCCGACGCCAAGAAGGCGACGGCCGCCGCGACGTCCTCGGGACGGCCGAGCCGGCGCATCGGCACCGCGCGCTCGAGCGCCGCACGCAGCTGGGCTGCGTCGGGCGTCCGCGCGGCCATGTCCGTCAGCATCGGCGTCTCCGTGGGGCCGGGGCAGACGGCGTTGGCCGTCACCCCCGCCCGTGCCGCCTCGCGGGCGATGGTCTTGGTGAAGGCCACCACGGCGGCCTTCGCACCGGCGTAGACCGCCTCGCCCGACGAGCCCACGCGGGCGGCGTCCGACGCGATGTTGACCAGCCGTCCCCAGCCGCGCTCGGTCATGCCGCCCAGCACGGCGTGCGTGGTCCGCAGGCAGCCCTCGAAGTTGACGGCGATGACCCGCCGCCAGAAGTCCTCGTCGGTCTCCAGGAACGGGTGGAACTCGTCCCACCCCGCGGCGTTGACCAGGATGTCCACCGGGACCGGCGCGCGCCACCGCGCCCTGCACCGACGCCGGGTCGGTCACGTCCATGTCCACGTCGGCCCCCTGCAGGTCGGCCGCCACGACGCGCTGCCCCTGGGCGCTCAGCGCGGCGCAGATCGCGCCGCCGATGCCCCCGGCGCCGCCCGTGACCAGGACGACGCGGGTCAAAGGCCCAGCGTCTTGGCGATGATGTTGCGCTGGATCTCGGAGGTGCCGCCGAAGATCGTCGTGACCACGGCGGAGCGCAGGTAGGCCTCCATCGGGTACTCGACGGCGTAGCCGTAGCCGCCCATCGACTGCATACCCTCGAGCGCGCAGCGCTTGGCCAGCTCCGTGCAGGCGAGCTTGGCCATCGACGCCTCCTGGGGAAGCATGCGGCTGGGGTCCTCGTCGGTCATGCGGGCGACGTGGCGGACTAGCAGCCGCGCCTGCACCAGCCCGGTGGCCAGGTCGGCGAAGCGGTGCTGCTGGGCCTGGAAGGTGCCGACGGGGCGACCGAACTGGCGGCGCTCCTGCACGTAGGCCAGCGCGTCGTCGAAGGCCCGCTGGGCCAGGCCCAGCGCGCTGGCGGCGAGGATGATCCGCTCCACGTTGAGGCCGGCCATGAGCTGGCGCCAGCCGCCGCCCTCCTGCCCGACCAGCGCCTCCTCGCCCACCTGGCAGTCCTCCAGCGCGAGCTCGTTGGTCTCGGTCCCGCCCATGGTCCGGATCGGCGTGACTGTCAGGCCCTGGGCCTCGCGCGGGACCATGACCATGGTCATGCCCTCGTGCTTGTCCTCACCCTGGCCGCTGCGCCCGACGACGAGGATGTGGCTGGCCCGATGGCCGTAGGAGCACCAGGTCTTGGCGCCGTCGAGCACGTAGTGGCCGTCCTCGCGGCGCACGCGGCAGCGCAGCGAGCCGACGTCCGACCCCGCTTCGGGCTCGGACATGGCGATGGCCAGCGTGCCCCCCGCGGCCATGTGCCCGAGGTGCTCGCGCTTCTGCTCCCCGCTGCCGAAGCGCAGCAGCGCCCCGGCCACGATCAGCGAGACCCCGTAGGCCCCGATCGGGGCGCGCCCGCGCGCGGTCTCCTCGAGGAAGAGGACGGCGTCGAACAGCGAGCCGCCCGAGCCCCCGTACTCCTCGGGGATCGTCAGCCCATACCACCCCAGCTCGGCCATCCGGGTGGCGATCTGCTGGGAGTGGTGGTCCTCGCGCTCGCCGAGGTCGGTCACCTTGCCGGGGGCGCATTCGCGCTCGCAGAACTGGCGCAGGGCGGAGACGAAGTCGCGCTGCTCGTCGGTCAGGGCCTCGTCCACGGCCGGCAGCCTACTGCGCGCCGCCAACGCGGCGGAGGCTCAGGCGACGCCCTGCCGGAGCGCCCCCGGGCGGCCGGTTCGCGGTTAGTCTCCCGACCATGGCCGAGGCACCCGCGCGGGCGTCGGAGGGGATCGACCAGTCCCGGGTCGAGGGCTGGTTCTCGGGCAACGTAGCCGGGGCCACGCCCCCGCTGGCCTTCGAGCGCGTGTCCGGCGGGCGGTCGAACCTGACCTTCCGGGTCACCGACGCCGAGGGCCGCCAGTGGGCGCTGCGCCGCCCGCCGTTGGGCAGCCGCCTGGGATCGGCGCACGACATGTCGCGCGAGTACCGGGCGATCAGCGCCCTGACGCCGACCGAGGTTCCGGTGCCGCCGGCGATCGGCCTGTGCGAGGACGAGTCGGTCAACGGCGCTCCCTTCTATGTCATGGGCTTCGTCGACGGGGTCGTGGTGCGCGACCAGGCCGACGGCCAGCGCTTCGACGAATCACACCGTCGGGAGATCGGCGAGCAGGTGGTCGACACGCTGGCCGCCATCCACGCCGTGGACCCCGACGCCGTCGGCCTGGGCGACCTCGGGCGCAAGGACGGCTACGTCAACCGCCAGCTGCGCCGCTGGCACGGCCAGTGGGACCAGTCCAAGACCCGCGAGCTGGCGGCGATCGACCACGTCCACGACCGGCTGGCCGAGCGGATCCCCGAGCCGGGGCCGGCGACGATCGTCCACGGCGACTACCGCCTCGACAACATGATCCTCACGCCCGAGGGGCGCGTGGCCGCCGTCGTCGACTGGGAGCTGTGCACGCTCGGTGACCCGCTGGCCGACGTCGGCCTGCTGCTCGTCTACTGGGCCCAGCCGCAGGACGAGGTCATCGCCCTCATGGACGCCGCCACTGTCCTGCCGGGGTTCATGTCGCGCGACGAGCTCAAGCGCCGCTACGCTCAGCGCTCGGGCCGCGACCTGTCCCAGATCGACTTCTACGTCGCTCTGGGCTACTGGAAGCTGGCGATCATCCTCGAGGGCGTGTTCGCCCGCTACGCCGCCGGCGCCTACGGCAAGGGCGACGAGGACTTCCGCCAGTTCCAGGAACTGGTCGTACGCCTGGCCGAGGCCGCCGCCGAGGCCGTCGAGCGGTTGGGCTGAGCGCGGCGCCCGGTGAGCCCGGGCGTTACGGTCTGGCGGTGAGCCGATCCCCGCTGGCCCTGATCGAGTTCCCCGCCGACGACGTCGACCGGGCGCTTGGCTTCTGGGCCGGCCTCCTGGACCTCGAGCTGGGGCCGCGGAACGCTGCGGAGGGAGAGGGTTGGCAGACGCGCTCCCCCGGCGCGCGGGTCGGCGTCCATGCCCGCGGACGTGGCCCGGGCGACTCCTTCTCGCTGCCCTACTTCGAGGTCGACGACCTCGCGCTGGCCATCGAGCGGGTACGCAGCCTTGGCGGCAGCGTCGTCCACCCGGGTGAGCGATGGGCGATCTGCCGGGACTCCGAGGGAAGTCCGTTCGGGCTCACCGGCCCGGCCGACGCGGACTCCGGGTAGTCGCCTCCGTTCGCCGAGATGGCTCCGGCGGCCTGAGAGGCCCTTTCTAGGGCTCCCCCGCCATGAGCTCCTCCTCGTCGACCGACGGGACGCCGCGCTCGTGGAAGAGCTCGGCGATCACCACCTGCACGGAGCCGGCCACCGGAATGGCCGCCAGCGCCCCGAGGACGCCGGCCAGCTCCGTGCCCAGGAGGATGGCGATGAGCACGGCGAGCGGGGAGAGCTTGACCGCCCGGCCGTAGATCAGCGGCCTCAGCGTATGCCCCTCGACCATGTGGTAGATCAGCAAGAAGGCTAAGACGATGATCGCGGGAACGACCCCCTGGGTCAGGGCTACCGCGGTGAGGAGGAAGGTGGTAGCCACCGGCCCGATGTAGGGGACGAGCTCGATGATGGCCACGAACAGCCCCAGCGGGATGGCGTAGGGCACGCCGGTGAGGAGGAGCAACGATCATCGAGACGAAGCCCGCGAGGAAGCTGGCCAGCAGGTTGCCGGTGACGAAGCCGCCCACCGCCCGGTAGATCCCCGAGCCCACCCGTCCCAGAACGGCCTGGCGCCCCTCGGGCATCAGCGCGATCAAGCGCTTGCGCCACTCGCGCCCTTCGAGCAGCATGAACAGGGTCAGGAATGCGATCACCACGATCCCGAAGACGCCCGTCGCCACGCCCTGGAGGACGCCGACCGCGGGGCCGGCCGCGCCGGTGAGGGCCGTCGTTCCCCCGCCCGAGAGGGCGGAGCGGACCCGCTCGACGACGTGGTAGTCACGCTCGAGGAACCCCAGCGACCCGTGGCTGCGGCTCAGGTCCGCCACCAGGCTCGGGATGGCGTCGACGAACTTGGTGATCTGCACGACCAGCGGCGGGATGAGGACCAGCCCGAGAACGGCCACGACGACGACGGCCAGGCCGAAGACGGTGGCCACCGAACGCCCGCGCGAGAGGCCCATGCGCTCGAAGCGGTTCACCGCCGGGTTGAGGGCGAGCGAGAGGAACAGCGCGATCGCGATCAGGGTCAGCGTGGCCTGCGTGAGGAAGAGGAAGGCGACCGCGGCGGCGGCCAGGAGCAGGATTCCCAGGGCGGCCAGCAACGAGCGCGGGCGGACCACGAGGACGCGCTCCGGCGGCTCGGTGCGCCCGGCGCCGCGCGGGCGCGAGGGAACCGGCGTGGTCGAGCTCACGAGGCCATGTTCTCAGTTCTCCCAGGCTGTCCCGGCGCTTCCTGGGCCGGTCACGGAGGGGCGATCCGATGAGGCGAGTCCGCGGCGTCGTCGTGCGCACGCTGAAGTCGTTCTACGACGATCAGATGACCCATCACGCGGCGGCGCTCACCTACTACGCCCTGATGTCGCTGTTCCCGACGCTGCTGCTGGCGGTGTCGCTGCTCGGCCTCCTCGGCCAGTACCCGGGGACCTATGAGGCGATCGTCGGCTACCTGCGCCAGGTGGCGCCGCCCGCCGTGGTCAGCGCCCTGGACAGCTCGCTGCGCGCCGGTCTCCAGAGCAAGGGCACCGCGGCCACGGCGGTGGTCATCAGCGTGGCCACCGCCCTCTACGGCACGACCGGGGTGCTGGAGGCGGCCCGGCGCGCGCTCAACGTCGTCTTCGAGATCCGCCACGGTCGCAGCTTCCTGCGGCGCAAGGCGATCGACGTGGCCTCGACCTTCGTGCTGATGGGCCTCGTCCTGATCAGCCTGATCATGATCTTCGTGGGCGGGAGCTTCGCCCAGGACCTGCTGGGATTCGTCGGGCTCGGCCCCACCGCGGCGCGGATCTGGAGCATCGCCCGGTGGCCGGGCGCGGTGATCATCGCCATGCTCGTCTTCGCGCTCGTCTACTACGTCACGCCCGACGTCGAGCACCGGGGCTTTCGCTGGCTGACTCCGGGGGCGGCGGTGGGCGTCGCCCTGTGGTTGGCCGCGTCGGTGGCCTTCTCGCTCTACGTCTCGCGGCTGGGCGGGGTGGCCGCGATCTACGGCGCCTTCACCAGCGCGATCGTGCTCGTCGGCTGGATCTGGCTGACCAACGTCGCGCTGCTGTTCGGCGCCGAGCTCGACGCCGAGATCGAGCGCGCCAAGGAGCTCTCCGAGGGAGTGCCGCCCGACGAGACGCTCAACCGCCCGGCTCGGCGCGGCTAGCCCCGGCGACGGCGCCGGTCAGCGTCGCCGGCCGAAGGGGCCGCGGATGGGGGCGGCGTTCATGGCCAGCCGCTTGCCCAGCTCCCCCAGGTCCAGCATGCGCAGCAGCGCCCGCAGCTCGAGCCGTTCGGCCTCGGCGAGGTTCGAGGGACGCCCGCCCGACGTCCTCAGCAGGGTCTGGAGGCGCTCGCGCTCGGGCGGCGTGAGCCGCTGCCAGTGCTCGCGCGCGGCGATCGCTCCCTGTCCCACGGTGATCGCCACTCCAAGAGGGCCCAGACGGCGCAGAAGTCTCATGGCCACGTCGGGTACCCGCAACCGCCGTCGTCCAAGCCAGCCGTTCCACCGGGAGCGGCGAGGCGTCCATTGCTGCGAGGTTTCAGGGGCCGCCTCGTGGGTAAGCCTGATCGGCCCAGCGAGGGCGGGCGAGGCGGTGGTCGGAGCTCGCCCGCGCGCGTGCTCGAGCCCCGTCCTCCTTGCCCCTGAGTTGCGACAAGGAGACATCGACATGACTAATCCCGACGTCCCGGAGAAGACCTCCGGCGGCCTGGTCGGCAAGGTCGCCGGCAAGGCCAAGGAAGCCGCTGGAGAGGCCCTGGGCCGCGACGAGCTGGCCCGCGAGGGCCGCCTCCAGCAGGCCCAGGTCGAAGCCGACGCCGAGGCGCAACGCGACGCCTCCGAGGCCCAGCTGCGTCAGGCGCAGACCGACGTGGAGAGGGAGGAGACCGAGACCGAGCTCGAGCGCGAGCGCCTCGAGGCCGAGGTCGCCAAGCGCGACCGCGAGGCGGCGATCGAGCGTGACCGCCAGCGCGGCGAGCAGCAGGCCGACGAGCAGGCCAGGCGCCAGCAGGTCGCGGCCGAGAACGAGCGGCGCGGCCAGGAGTCGGCGGCCGAGGTGGTCGAGGACCAAGCGCACGCCCAGCGGCTGTCGCAGGCCGAAGTTGCGGTCGACCTCGAGCAGGAGGCGCGCCGCGCCGAGGCCAAGGCCAACGAACTCGATCCCAAGGAGGACTAGATGAACCTGCGCACCCTTCCCCGCGCCGCCGTCGGCGGCTACATCAAGGTCCTGCGCTGGCCGCTGGACACGACGCTCGGGCTGATCGGTCGGCGCGGAAACGGCGCCGCCTCGGGCGCCGAGATCGGAGTCGACCGCGTCGACGCGGCGGCCCGCGACGTGGCGGGGCGGGCCCTGGGCGATGAGCAGCTGCGCGAGGACGCCCGGCGGCGGGGTCGCGCCGCGGACGAGCGCCAGCGCGCTCAGCGCCTGCGCGGCGAGGCGCAGCGGCGCTCCGAGCAGGCCGACCAGCGGCTCGACGAGCGCACCGACCAGGCGGAGAAGCGCCGCAAGACCGCCGCCCGCCAGGCCGAGCAGCGCAAGCAGCGCGTGAGCCAGCAGCGCGAGGCCAAGAGCCGCAACCTCGGAGAGTCCGAGGACCGTCGGCGCCAGGCCGCTCGCAAGGACGCCGCGAAGACCAAGGCGGCTCTCGCCGACCAGGCGCAGCGCGCCCGGCTCTCCGAGCTCGACAGCCAGGCCGAGACGCTGGCCAAGCGCGACGAGGCGCTGACCGCCAAGGACGAGGCCCAGCGCCTGCGCGACGCCGCCGAGCGGACCAAGGCCGCCCGCAAGCGCGATGACTGACGAGCGGCCGCGCGAGCGCCAGCCCGACGAGGATCGGCCCGGGTCGACCGAGCCCGCGACCGACGTCGACGAGGTCGAGAGCGGCGAGCAGGGCGGCAAGGGCTCGATGTCCGAGGAGGTCCAGCGCGCCGCCGAGCGCGAGGAGGACGCCGCCGAGGGCTGACGGGCTGCGCCGGCGTCCGGCGCGGCCGGACGGCCCGCGGGGGCTGCGCCGCTTGCCATAGTGGAGCGGTGAGCGGCCAGCCGGGTCGGTTGGGAACGGTCGACGAGGTCCGCGAGGCGCTCGCCGCCCAGGGCTACCTCGTCGACCGCGCCCTGGCCACGGCGATCTTCCTCGCCGGCGAGCTCGAGCAGCCGCTGCTGCTCGAGGGCGAGGCCGGAGTGGGCAAGACCGAGGCGGCCAAGGCCCTGGCCGCGGCCACCGGCGCACGGCTCATCCGCCTCCAGTGCCACGAGGGCATCGACCTCCACCACGCCCTCTACGACTGGGACTACCCGCGCCAGTTGCTGGCGATCCGCGCCGCCGAGGGTGGAGCGGATCCGGGGGAGTTGTTTGGGCGTCAGTTCCTCCTGCGCCGCCCGCTGCTCGAGGCCCTCGAGCACGAAGGCCCGGTGGTCCTGCTGATCGACGAGGTCGACCGCGGCGACGACGAGTTCGAGGCCTTCCTGCTCGAGTTCCTCTCGGACTTCCAGGTCTCGATCCCCGAGCTGGGGACGGTGGCCGCCCGCGGCCGCCCGCTGGTCGTCCTCACCTCGAACCGCACGCGCGAGCTCCACGACGCACTCAAGCGCCGCTGCCTCTACCACTGGATCGACTATCCGTCGTCGCAGCGCGAGGCCGAGATCGTGCGCACCCGCCTGCCCGGGGTCCCCGAGGCGATCGCGCAGCGCGTCTGCGCCGCGGTGGCCCGGCTGCGTGAGCACGAGCTCTACAAGCTCCCGGGCGTGGGGGAGACCATCGCCTGGGCGCAGGCCCTGCTTGCGCTCGGCGACGACGACCTGGAGGCGACCCTCGGCGTGGCGCTCAAGGTTCGCGAGGACCTGGTGAGCGTGCGCGAGGAGCGTGTGCTCGAGGGTGTCTGAGTCGCCCCCAGCCGGGCCGCCCCCGGCGGCGCCGGTCACCGCCGGCCCGGCCCCGGCCTTCCCGAGCCCGACCGCGCCGCCCCCGGCCGCTTCCGTCACCGCCGTGCTCGCGCAGCTCGCCCGCCGGCTGCGCGACCGCGAGGTGCGGGTGGGCCTGGACGAACTGCTGCGCGCCCACCGCGCGCTGGCCGCGGTGGACGCCGCGTCGCCCACCGACGCCTACCTGGCTCTGCGCGCGACGCTGTGCGGAAGACGCGAGGACCTCACCGCCTTCGACGCCGCCTTCGCCGAGTGCTTCGGCCCGCGCGTCGCCCCGGACGCCGCTGCCGGCGCGTCGATCGATCCCGCCATGGCGGCCGTCCTGCCGCGGGTGGCGCTGCCGGCGGCGCGGTCCGCGCAGGCGGTGAGCGACCAGCCTCCCGTGGTGCGCCCGGCGGCCTGGAGCGAGGTAGAGCTGCTGCACGAGCGCGACTTCGCCGACCTCTCCGCCGCCGAGCGCGCGCAGGCGCGGCGGCTCATCAGGCGCCTGGCCGCTCGTGGCCCGACGCGCCCCAGCCGGCGGACCCGTCCCGGTCGCCGCCGCGGCCGGCGTCCCGACCTGCGGGCCACCGTGCGCGCCTCGCTGCCCCACGGCGGCGAGCCGATCGAGCGCCGCTGGCGCGCGCCGTCGCGGCGCGCCCGCCAGCTGGTCCTGGTCTGCGACGTATCGGGCTCGATGGCGCCCTACGCGCGGATGCTCCTGCACTACCTCCAGGCCAGCGTGGCGGCGCGTCGCCGGGTCGAGGCCTTCGTCTTCGGCACACGCCTCACCCGCATAACGCACGAGCTGCGCGGGCGCGAGCCTGAGCGCGCCCTGGAGCGCGCAAGCGCCGCGGTCGCGGACTGGTCGGGCGGGACCCGGATCGGCGACGCGCTGGGCCAGCTCAACCGCGTCCACGGCCGGCGAGTCGGCCGAGGCGCCGTGGTCGTGGTCCTCTCCGACGGGTGGGATCGCGGCGACCCGGCGGTGCTGGCGGCGGAGATGGCGCGCCTGCGGCGCTGCTCCCATGCCGTGGTGTGGCTCAACCCGCTCAAGGCCGACCCCCGCTACGAGCCGCTGACCCGTGGGATGCGGGCTGCGCTGCCCCACGTCGACCATCTCCTGGCCGGCAACTCGGTCGCGTCGCTGGCCCAGCTGGCTACCCTCCTCGAAGAGGGCCTTTCGACCGGAGGGAGAGCATGAGGGACGTCGTGGCGGACGTGGATCGGTGGGTCAGCCAGGGCGATCGCGTGGCATTGGCCACAGTGGTCTCCGTCAAGCGCTCCGCGCCGCGCCCGCCGGGCTCGAAGATGGCGGTCAACGAGCGCGGGGAGGTGTCGGGCGCCGTCTCGGGAGGCTGCGTGGAGGGCGCCGTGGTAGAGGTGGCGGAGGAGGTCTTGGGGGGCGGGCCCGCGCGGATGCTGCACTTCGGCATCGCCGACTCCGAGGCCTGGGACGTCGGGCTGCCCTGCGGCGGCGAGATCGACGTCTTCGTCGAGGAGTACCGCCCTTGAGCGCCCAGTCCGAGTTCGCCCGCGCGGCGCGCGAGGGCGGGCGCGCGGCCCTGGTCACCGTCGTCCACGTCGAGGGCGCCGGCCGGGCCGGAGACCAGGATGGCTCGACCACCGGCGCCGGCGACACGGGTCGCCCGGCCGTCGGCGCGCGGCTGCTCGTCCGAGCCGACGGCGCCCACGAGGGCACGGTCGGCAGCGACGCCCTCGATGCGGCCGCCGTGGCTGCGGCCGAGGACATGATGTGGGCCGAGCGCTGCGAGCTGCGCGAGCACGACGGCGTGGGCCTATTCGTCGACGTCACCGCCCCGCCACCGCGGCTGATCGTCTTCGGAGCCGTCGACTTCGCCGCCGCACTGTGCCGGCTCGCCCGCGCCGCCGGCTGGCGCCCGTACGTGGTCGACCCGCGCTCGCGCTTCGCCACCCGCGCACGCTTCCCCGACGCCGAGGAGGTGATCGCCGCCTGGCCGGCCGACGCCTTCGCCCGCCTCGGCGGGATCGACCGCGCCACCTACGTCGCGGTCCTCACCCACGACCCCAAGCTCGACGACTCGGTGCTGGAGATCGCCCTGCGCTCGCCCGCCGCCTACGTCGGCGCGATGGGCAGCCGCCGGGCGCAGGAGAAGCGCCGCGAGCGGCTGCTCTGCGCGGGGATGCCCGAGGAGCTGCTCTCGCGGCTGGCCGCGCCCATCGGCCTCGACCTCGGCGCGCTGACCGCCGAGGAGACCGCGCTGTCGATCATGTCCGAGGTCGTCGCCGTGCGCCGGGGCCGCGAGGGCGGACGCCTCTCGCGTTCGGGCGCCCCGCGAATCCACGAGGTGGGTGCGTGATCGGCGGCGTTATCCTCGCCGCGGGAGCGGGGCGCCGCTTCGGCTCGGCCAAGCAGCTCGCCGACCTCGACGGGCGGCCGCTGCTCGGGCACGCCGTGCGCGCCATGTCCGCCGTGCCGGCGATCGAGCGCATCGTGGTCGTGCTCGGAGCCAACGCCGACGAGATCCGCGGGCGCGTTGACCTGCTCGACGCCGAGCCGCTCGTCTCCCGCGAGTGGGACGAGGGGATCGCCGCGTCGTTGCGCACCGGCGTGGCCGAGCTGTCCGCCGCGGAGGCGGTGGTGGTCACCCTCGGCGACCAGCCGACGATCACCCCCCAGGTCATCGCCGGCGTCCTCGACCACCGCGACGGCGAGCGCCCCGCCGTCCGCGCCACCTACAACGGCCAGCCCGGCCATCCCGTCGTGCTCGAGCGCCGGCTGTTCCCCACCGTCGGACGGCTCCGCGGCGACACCGGGGCGCGCGACCTGCTGGTCAACGTCGACGTCCGCGAGTGGGAGTGCGGCCACCTGTGCCGCGCGGACGACGTCGACACCCCCGACGAGCTCCAGGCGCTGCGCTCGTGAAGCTCGAGCAGTCCTTCGAGGTCGTCGCTCCGCTTCAGCGCGTGTGGGAGACGCTGATCGACGTGCAGCGCGTGGCCCCGTGCCTGCCCGGCGCCGAGGTGACCGAGGTCGCCGACGACGGCACCTACCACGGCAGCTTCCAGGTCAAGCTGGGCCCGACGACCGCCTCCTACCGTGGGACGCTGAGGGTCGAGTCGCTTGACCAGGCCGCGCACCGCGCGACCATGCGGGCCACGGGCACGGACAAGCGCGGCCAGGGCGGGGCGCGGGCGACCATGGTGAGCACGATGACCCAGGAGGACACCAGCACCCGCGTCACCGTGGAGACCGACTTCACGATCACCGGGCGCCTCGCCCGCTTCGGGCGCGGCGGCATGATCGAGGACGTCTCCAACCGCCTCCTGCGCGACTTCGCCGACTGCCTGCGCTCGACCCTCGAGCAGGAGCAGCCTGGGGCCGGCGAGCCGGAGTCGGCCGGCGCGCCCGCGACTCCGTCGGCGGGCCCGACACCCTCGACAGCTCCGACACCGCGGGTCGGTCTGGCACAGCCGGGCGGTCCGGCAGCGCCTTCGGCCCCGACACCCGCGCCGGGTCCCACACCACAGGCGGGCGCAACTCCGCCGCCGCGTGCAAGGCCCCCGGCGGCCCGGCCGGCCAAGCCGATCGGGGCGTTCTCACTGATCCTGCGCGTGCTGCTCGACCGGGTGCGCCGGGCCCTGGGCCGCTCGGCGCGCCCGTGACTTTTCTCCGGACCCCTGACGGCGCTCTCCGCCCCGTGGCGCTCCCCGTCCCGACCGGCCCCGCCTGACGAGGAGCCTCCCGACGGCCCGGCGGCGCGTCCTCCGCGCCCGACAGCGGCCGATTGCGTGCGCCGCCGCCGATCTCGCGCTGGACCGTGGAAGCGCGCCCGAGCGCCTTCGACCCGCCCGATCGCATAGGGTCTGGCGAGGATGAAATTCGGGCTCTCGATCTTCCCCACCGAGTACTCGATCCAGCCAGTCGAGCTGGCGCGCATGGCGCAGGAGCGCGGCTTCGAGTCGCTCTTCTTCCCCGAGCACACGCACATCCCGGCCAGTCGGCGGACGCCCTACCCGGTCGGCGGCGACCTGCCGCAGGAGTACTGGCACACCTACGACCCGTTCGTGGGGCTCACCGCCGCGGCCGCCGCGACAGACACCCTGAAGGTCGCCACCGGCATCTGCCTCGTCGTCCAGCGAGACCCGTTCGCCACGGCCAAGGCGGTGGCCAGCCTCGACCGCCTCTCCGACGGGCGCTTCCTGTTCGGAGTCGGCGCGGGCTGGAACGAGGAGGAGATGCGCAACCACGGGACCGACCCGCGCCGGCGCTTCGGCCTGATGCGCGAGCGCGTCGAGGCCATGAAGGCCATCTGGGCGCAGGACGAGGCGGAGTACCACGGCAAGCAGGTGGACTTCGACCCGATCTGGTCGTGGCCCAAGCCCCTCCAGCAGCCCCATCCTCCGATCCTCGTCGGAGGCAACGGCCGGACGGTGATCGACCGCGTGCTGGCCTTCGGCGACGAGTGGTTCCCGAACCGCATCGGCGATGACGACAAGCTGCGCGCGCGGATGGCCGACCTGCGACGGCGGGGCGAGGAGGCAGGGCAGGGCTCCATTCCCGTGACCCTTCAGGTCGCCCCCGAGTCAGCCGCCGAGCTCGAGCCCTACGCGCAGGCCGGCGTGCACCGCTGCGTCTACTTCCTGCCCTCGGCCGGGCGGGACAAGGTGGAGCCGCGCATGGACCGGCTGGCCAAGCTCGCGCGGCAGGTCGGGTAGGGCCATGCCGGCCGGGGCTGGGGGGCGCTCGCCGGCCGCCGGGCCCGCGGGGTCGGCGCCCGCCTCGGACCATCCCGTGGAGGCGGCCCGCGCTCTCGCCGTCCAGGCCAGCGCCGCCGCCGAGACGACCGAGCGCGACCGTCGCCTGCCGGTCGACCTGGTTGACGCGCTCAAGGCCGCGGGGCTCTTCCGGCTCTGCGTCCCCGCCGCCGTGGGCGGTCTCGAAGCCGACGTGCTCACGCTGGTCAGGGCGGTCGAGGAGGTTGCCCGGGGGGACGGCTCGGCGGGGTGGTGCGTGTCGATCGGCGCGACCAGCGGCGCCCTGGCCGCCTACCTGCCCGAGGACGCGGCCCGCGAGGTCTACGGCTCCCCAGACACGGTGTGCGGGGGCGTCTTCGCGCCCAAGGGGAAGGCCGTCAGCGAAGACGGAGGCTTCCGCGTCTCGGGCCGGTGGCCGTTCGCCAGCGGGATCTCGCACTGCGACTGGCTGATGGGCGGCTGCCTGGTCGAGGAGAACGGCGAGCCGCGCCGGCTGGCCGGCGGAGGGCCCGACGTGACGCTCATGCTCTTCCCGGCGGCGCAGGTCGAGGTAATCGACACGTGGTCGGTCGCCGGGCTGCGGGGGACCGGCAGCCACGACATGGCCGTCGACGGCGTGCTCGTCCCGGCGCAGCGGTCGGCGTCGCTGATGTCCGGCGCGCCGCTCCACGGCGGGCCGCTCTACGCCTTCCCAGTCTTCGGCCTGCTCGCCCTGGCCATCGCCGCGGTGACGCTGGGCATCGCCGCGGCGGCGATCGACGACCTGGTCGAGCTCGCCGCCGCCAAGACGCCGAGCGCGAGCAGCCGCTCGCTGGCCCAGCGGCCCGTCGTCCAGGCCGAGGTCGCGCAGGCGCAGGCTCGCGTCGACGCCGCCCGCGCCCTCCTGCACGCCGAGGTCGCGGCGGGATGGCGCGAGGCGGTGCAGACCGGCGAGGTCACGGTCGACCGGCGGGCCGCCCTGCGTCGCGCCGCGACCCACGCCACCGCGTCCTGCGCCGCGGCGGTGGACGCCATGTACCGCGCGGGCGGCGGCTCGGCCATCTACGAGTCGAGCCCTCTCCAGCGCCGCTTCCGCGACGTGCACGTCGCCACCCAGCACATGATGGTCGCGCCGGCGACGTGGGAGCTGGTGGGCCGCCTGGCCCTCGGTGTCCCCACCGACACACACCAGCTGTAGCCAGGCCTTGCCGGCGCGACCGCCAGTGACCGCGCGCCTGAGCGCGGTCCTGCCCTACTGGCTCGACCGCCCGGCGCTCGAGGCTCTCGACATCGCCCGCGCGGCGGACCGGCTGGGCTTCGAGGAGCTGTGGGTGGGGGAGATGGCCACCTTCGACGCCTTCGCCCTGGCCGGCGCGATCGCGCGGGAGACCGCAGGCCTGCGGCTCGTCGTCGGGCCCCTGGCCGTCGGCGTGCGCACCCCGGTCGCGCTGGCTCTCGGCCTCGGGGCGGTCGCCCTGCTGGGCGGCCGCCCCGCCGGCCTGGCCCTGGGCGCCTCCAATCCCCTGATCGTCGAGGGCTGGCACGGCCGCCCCTGGCGCCCGGTCGAAGCGCGCGCGCGGGAGACGATCGAGGCGCTGCGCCCGATCCTGGCCGCAGAGCGCTCGGGCTTCGACGGCGACCACGTGCGCACCCACGGCTTTCGCCTGCGCGAGGCCCCCGCACCCACGGAGCTGGCCCTGGCCGCCTTCGGCCCGCGCATGATCGCCGCGGGGGCGCAACTGGCCGACCGCGTGGTCGTGAACCTCCTCACGCCCGAGCAGGTGGCGCGCGTGTCCGCCGACATCGAAGCGGCCGCGCGAGCCGCTGGGCGCCCCGCCCCGCCGCTCACCGCGTGGGTCCCGGCGGCGCTCGAGCCGGGCCCGGCGGCGCTGGCCCAGCTCGCCGGCCAGCTCGCCGTCTACCTGCCGGCGCCCGGCTACGGCGAGATGTTCGCGCAGGCCGGCTTCGAGGAGGTGGTGGCGCTCGCGCGGTCGGGCATCGGTCGCCGCGACCTCCAGTCAGCCATTCCGGCTGGGCTGGTGGGACGCGTCTGCGTCATGGGCGACGCCCCGCAGATCGCGTCCGGCTTGGCGGAGTACGTCGCCGCGGGGGCGGACACCGTGGCGGTCGTCCCGGCCACCGCGCAGGACCCCGCGGGCGAGCGCGTCCTCGCTGCCGTAGCCGGCGCGGCGCGGGACCCTTAGACTGGACGTCGGTGCCGTCGCCGTCCGCCACTCCGCCCGGGCTGGAAGACCTCCAGCGGGCGGCCGTGCGGGCGCTGTGCGACACGGTCGTCCCCCGCATCGACGTCGCGGACGACCCCGACGGCTTCTGGGCCCGCACCGCCTCTGACGTCGGCGTGCCCGAGCTCGTCGAGCAGTCGCTGGAGGTCATGCCCGACGACCAGCGGGCAGGGCTGCTCGCCCTGCTCGACGGCCTGGGCGCGCAGGGCATCGCCCACGCCTCCGGGCGCTCGCGCGAGCAGCTGGTGCGCAACATGACCATGCTCGGCGGGGACGTGGCGGCGGGGATAAACGGGCTGACGTCGCTGATCCTCTTCCTCGCCTACGGCGCGCCCGACCCGTCGACCGGGACCAACCCCAACTGGGAGCGGTTCGGCTACCCGGGGCCGATCAGCCGCGCGCCTGCGGCCGACAAGCCGATCGTCCCGCTCGTGCCCGAGGGCGGCGAGCTCACGCTCGAGGCCGACGTCTGCGTCGTGGGCTCGGGGGCGGGCGGCGGCGTGATCGCCGGGACGCTTGCCCAGCAGGGGCGCCACGTCGTCGTCCTCGAGGCGGGCGCCTACCTCAACGAGGCCGACTTCGACATGCTCGAGATCCCCGCCTACCAGCGCATGTACTGGCGGGGCGGCCCCAGCCCGACGGCCGACATGAACGTGACGCTCCAGGCCGGGTCCACCCTGGGCGGCGGCACCACGATCAACTGGACCAACTGCCTGCGCACCACGCCGTGGGTACGCGCCCAGTGGGCCGGCGATCACGGGCTCGAGGGCGTCGACGGCGCCGAATTCGACCGCCACCTCGACGCCGTGTGGCAGCGCCTGTCGGTCAACGACGCGTGCTCGGACCTCAACGGCCCTCAGGAGCGTATGCGCGGCGGGGCACAGCGGCTGGGCTTGTCCTTCGCCACCGTCACCCGCAACGCCGACCGCGAGCGCTACGACCCGGCGTCCGCGGCCTACATGGGCTTCGGGGACCAGTCGGGCTCAAAGCTCGGCACCGCCAAGACCTACCTCCAGGACGCGGCGGACGCCGGGGCGCAGATCGTCACCCAGTGCTGGGCCGAGCGGGTGCTCACCGAGCACGGACGAGCCGTCGGCGTGGAGGCGACGTGGTCCGATCCCCAGACCGGCCGCTCCGCAAGGGTCACGGTCAGGGCATCCCAGGTCCTGGTTGCGTGCGGGGCGCTGGAGTCGCCCGCGCTGCTGCTGCGCTCGAGTCTCGGCGGCCCGGCCGTCGGCGAGCACCTTCGCCTCCATCCCTGCACGGCACTGTTCGGGATCTACGAGGAGGACCAGCGGGCGTGGTGGGGGCCGCCCCACTCGGGCCTGTGCAACGAGTTCGCCGACGTCGAGGACGGCTATGGCTTCCTCATCGAGAGCGCCCAGTACGCGCCCGGGCTCACCGGCTCAGCGGTGGCTTTCACCACCGCGCGCGAGCACAAGGAGCTCATGTCCAAGGTCCGCTTCGGTGCGACCTTCATCGGCCTGGTGCGCGACCACGGCCAGGGCCGGGTGACGGTCGACCACGCGGGCGCCGCCGTGCCCTGGTACGCCCTGGACGACGAGCTCGACGCGCGCAACACCCGCCGCGCGATCGACGTCCAGGCCCGCCTGCACGACGCCGCCGGGGCGCGGGAGATCTACGCCCTGGCCGCCGGACTGCCGCGGTGGCGACGCGGCGAGCCGCTCGAGGGCTTCATCGCCCGCGTCCAGGCCGCGCCCCTGCGGGCCGGCGGCCAGAAGCTCTTCTCCGCCCACCAGATGGGCTCTTGCCGCATGGGGAGCGACCCCGCGACCAGCGTGGCCGGCCCGTGGGGCGAGCTGCACGACGCCCCGGGGGTGTGGATCGGTGACGCCAGCGCGTTCCCGACCTCCTCGGGCACCAACCCGATGATCACGATCATGGCGCTGGCCCGGCGCACGGCGGAGGCGATGGTCGGCGCGCGCGTCGACGAGCCCGCGCAGGCGACCGCCGCCTAGTAGACGAGTGATTCCACGACCCCGCGCACGCGCATGACGCGGAGCCGATCATCCAGACAACACCGAGTGACCGGAAGGGAGCCGCAATGGCCGTAGCCGAGCAGGTTCAGGTCCGCGACAAGCTGTACATCGGCGGCGAATGGGTGGCGCCCGCCGGCGACGGGACGATCGAGGTGGTCAACGCCACCACCGAGGAGGTCATGGGGCGGATCCCCGAGGGGACGCCCGACGACATCGATCAAGCGGTCAGCGCGGCGCGCGGGGCCTTCGAGGAGTGGTCGCAGACCCCGGTGCAGGAGCGCGCCGCCGTGCTCGGCCGCATCGCCGAGGGCCTCGGCGCCCGCCGCGACGAGATCGCCGCCACGGTCTCGCAGGAGCTCGGCATGCCGCTCAAGCTCTCGACGATGATCCAGGCCGGGCTGCCGGCCATGGACTTCGGCTCCATGGCCCAGCTCCTCGGCGACTTCCCGTTCGAGGAGGAGGTGGGCAACTCGCTGATCGTGCGCGAGCCGGTCGGCGTCGTCGGCGCGATCACGCCGTGGAACTACCCGCTGCACCAGATCGCCGCCAAGGTGGCGCCGGCCCTGGCCGCCGGCTGCACGATCGTCGTCAAGCCCAGCGAGGTCGTGCCGCTCAACGCCTTCGTCCTGGCCGAGGTGATCGACGAGGCCGGCCTGCCGGCCGGGGCGTTCAACCTCGTAACCGGCTTCGGGCCGGTGGTGGGCGAGGCGCTCGCCGCCCGTCCCGAGGTCGACATGGTCTCCTTCACCGGCTCGACCGTCGCCGGGCGGCGGGTCAGCGAGGTCGCCTCCAAGACCGTCAAGCGCGTGGCCCTGGAGCTGGGCGGCAAGTCGCCCAACGTGATCCTCGACGACGCCGACCTGGAGTCGGCGGTGACCGACGGCGTGGCCAAGTGCTTCCTCAACTCCGGGCAGACCTGCAGCGCCCTGACCCGGATGCTCGTCCCGCGTGAGCGCCTCGAGGAGGTCGAGCGCATCGCCGCCGCGGCGGCCGAGGCGACGACTCCCGGGGACCCCTTCGGCGAGAGCACCCGGCTGGGGCCGCTGGTCTCCGACGTCCAGCGCGAGCGGGTGCGCGGCTACATCGAGAAGGGGATCGAGCAGGGCGCGCGGCTGGTGACCGGCGGCGCCGAGCCGCCCGAGGGGCTGGAGACCGGCTACTTCGTCCGGCCCACCGTGTTCTCCGACGTGACCAGCGAGATGACGATCGCCCAGGAGGAGATCTTCGGGCCGGTACTGTCGATCAGGCCCTCCGACGAGGAGGACGACGCGGTCCGGATCGCGAACGACTCCATGTACGGGCTGGCCGCCGGCGTGTGGTCGGGCGACGAGGAGCGCGCCAAGCGGGTCGCGCGGCGCATCCGCACCGGGCAGGTGGAGATCAACGGCGGCGTGTTCAACCCGCTGGCCCCGTTCGGCGGCTACAAGCAGTCGGGCCACGGGCGCGAGCTGGGCCGCTACGGCCTGGAGGAGTTCCTCGAGGTCAAGTCGCTCCAGCTGTGAGCGAGCAGATCGCCCCCGTCGGCGGCGGGATCGAGATCGCCTACGAGACGTTCGGCGATCCCGCCGACCCGACGCTCCTGCTCATCATGGGCCTCGGGGTGCAGATGCTGCTGTGGGACGAGGAGCTTTGCGAGCTGCTGGCCTCGCGCGGGTTCCACGTCGTGCGCTTCGACAACCGCGACGTCGGGCGCTCGTCGAAGAGCGCGGCGCGCGCCCCGAAGGTCCTGCCCGCGATGTTGCGCCGCCCGCGCTCGGCGGCCTACACGCTGGACGACATGGCCGGCGACGCGGTCGGGCTGCTCGACCACCTGGGGATCGAGGCCGCCCACGTCATGGGCGCCTCGATGGGCGGGATGATCGCCCAGACGGTGGCGGCCCGCCACCCCCAGCGCGTCCTTTCGCTGGTCTCGATCATGTCCACCACCGGCAACCGGCGCGTAGGGCGGGCCAAGCCGGCGATGATCGCCCTGCTCGTCAACCGTCCGCCGGCCGATCGCGCGGCCAACATCGAGCGCGCGGTCAAGACCTTCCGGGCGATCGGCTCGCCCGGCTTCCCGCTCGACGAGGCGCGCGTCCGCGACGTGGCCGGGCGCTCTTACGACCGCTGCTTCCATCCCGCCGGGGTCGCCCACCAGCTCGTGGCCATCCTCGCCTCGGGCAACCGCACGCAGGCACTGCGGTCCATCACCACCCCGACCCTCGTCGTCCACGGCGCAGACGACCCGCTGATCGACGTCTCCGGCGGCCGTGCCACGGCCCGCGCGATCCCAGGCGCCGAGCTGATGGTCATCCCGGGGATGGGGCACGACATGCCCCGCGCGGTGTGGCCGCGGATCGTCGATGCGGTCGAGGCCAATGCCCGGCGCGCGGCGGTCGCCCAGCCGGCGAGCTGACGCCTCCGGTCGACCTGAATCCCAGCCGCCGGACCTGACCGGCTACGCCGTGGCGGTCGCGCGCCCCGGCGCGCGGGGCGCCTCGGGCTCGCGCCCGCGGATCAGATCGGACGCCCTCTCCGCGATGGCGATCGTCGGCGCGTTGGTGTTGCCGCGCAGCACCGTCGGCATGACCGAGGCGTCGACCACCCGCAGGCCCTCGAACCCGTTGACCCGTAGCTCGGTGTCGACCACGCTGCCCATCGCGCAGGTGCCCACCGGGTGGTACAGCGTCTGGGTGAACGTGCGCATGTGCTCGAGCAGGTCCTCGTCGGAGCCTGAGGCGGGGTAGACGAACGGCTCGCGCTCGTAGCGCTTGATCGCCGGCTGCTCGCGGATCTCCATGGCCATGCGCAGGGCGGCGAGCATGGTCTCGCGGTCCTCGTCGGTGTCGTAGTAGTTGTGCAGGATGCGCGGTCGGGCGCTGGGGATCGTCGAGCGCAGCGCGACGTAGCCACGGCTGCTGGGGCGCAGCAGGCAGACGCCCCACGTGTAGGCGTCGTCGAGCGGCGCGCCCAGGCCCTCGTCGTGGAACATGATCGCCGCGGCGTGGAACTGGACGTCCGGCGCGGCCAGCTCGGGCCGGGTCCGCGCGAAGCCGCCGGCCTCGCCGATGTTGGAGGTCAGCGGTCCGCGCCCCTCCTCCTGGAGCAGGGCGATGTTCTCCTCGGTCTCCGCCGACATGAGCGTCTCCTCGTCGGTGTAGAGGACCACCCCGCAGTTCGGGTGGTCCTGGAGGTTGTGCCCTACGGGCAGGTCGGCGCGGACCTCGACGTTCATCAGCTCGAGGTCCTCGGCCGGGCCGATCCCCGACAGCAGCAGCAGCTGCGGGGAGTTGTAGGCGCCGCCGGACACGATCACCTCGCGCTCGGCGCGGAGCTCCTCGAGGGCGCCCACGCGGTCGATCTCCACCCCCACCGCTCGCGAGCCCTCGAAGAGGATGCGGGTAGCCAGGGCGCCGGTGAGCACGTCGAGGTTCGGTCGCTCCATCGCCGGGTGCAGGTAGGCCACCGCGGCGCTGCACCGCATCCCGTTGCGGTGGGTCACCTGGTACCAGCCGACGCCCTCCTGCTCGGCGCCGTTGAAGTCGTCGTTGGCCGGGTGGCCGGCCTGCTGGGCAGCCTCGATCCAGGCGGCCACCAGCGGATGGCGGGAGCGCCCCTCCGACACGGTCAGCGGCCCGCCGGCGCCGTGCAGCTCCGACGACCCCCGCTCGTTGTCCTCGGAGCGGATGAAGTAGGGCAGCAGGTCCTCGTAGCCCCAGCCCTCGCAGCCCATCGCCTTCCACTCGTCGTAGTCGGCGCGGTTGCCACGGATGTAGATCATCGCGTTGATCGACGAGGAGCCGCCGAGCACCCGACCGCGGGGGATGTAGTTGCGCCCCAGGCCCAGCTGCGGCTCGGGCTCGGAGAAGAACGACCAGTCGTAGCCGCTCTGGTAGAGCTTGCCGTAGGCGGCGGGGATGTGGATCTCGTCAGCGGTGTCGGGCGGCCCGACCTCGACCACCGCCACCCTGACGTCCGGGTCCTCGCTGAGCCTTGCGGCCAGCACGCAGCCGGCCGAGCCGGCTCCGACGATCACGTAGTCGTACATCCTCTGCCCCCTGGAGTGGTGCGGCGGCTCAGCCGCAGGTCTGCGCTCCACCATCCTCCAGCGCGCGGCCAGCGTCAACCGGCCGGGCCCCGAAGGCCTGCCCGCCTACCGATCGGCGGCGAGCGAGGAGCGGCGCTCGCTCCCGATGCGGGCGAGCTCTTCGAGCACCGGGGTGCGACGCCGGAACTTGCGCTCGTATTCTCGCACTGCCCTGATCGTCTCGACGTCGGCGTCCTTCAGCGCGGCCGACACGCCCGCTACGTCGAGCTTGTCGTAGCCCTTGATCGGCTCGGGGCCGCGGAGGTAGCGCAGCTTGTTGAGCACGGCCGGGCGGTTGCGGTGGGATCGCTCGTAAGTTTCGATCTCTCCCAGCTCGACCTGTGTATGGCGGCTGAGCCCCGAGTTGACGTCGGCGTCCTTGAGCCCGGCATAGCCGGAGACGGCCGAGGAGGCGCCGGAGGGCGGCTGGCCTTCGTCGGGGGCGACCTCGTCGCCCCCGACGAAGAGACGATTACGCAGCGTGCTGATGAGGTTCATGTCCGTGTCCTCGGTTGAAGGGGATGATCATGGGCCGGTTCGTTCCGGCCCGCAGCGGGTCAGCTGCCGCCCTCGTCGAGCCATTTCTGCACGGCGACCGTGATCTCCGCGGCGTCTGACGCGGTCAGGGCCACCTGCGCGGCCGCGGCCTCCGGCAGATCGAGGTGAGCGAGTCGCAGCCCCACGAGCTCGGTCGGCCCGCTCGCCCCCTCCAGCGGCTGGCCGCAGGCCGGACAGGGCGCGGGGCCCACGGGCAGGTCGACCTTGGCCGGCTGCACGCGGATCCGGCACGTGAGGCACTTCAGATGGGGCACGGCGGACGCTCTCTCCTCGTTGTGATCCAATGGTAACATGACTTCCAAGTCTAGAAAGCTTTTTCTATTTCCGTTCAGGAAGCCATCACGCCCCCCACATGGATGTTCCTGAGCAACCATGCTCAGGTTCTCCTCTGCATCGCCGACGACCCAGGCATCCGCCTGCGCGACATCGGGGACCGTGTCGGGATAACCGAACGGGCCGCGCACCGCATCGTCGTGGAGCTGACCGAGGCCGGTTACCTCACGCGCGAGCGCCGGGGGCGGCGCAACCACTACACGATCGCCTCCCACCTGCCGCTGCCCGACCCCCTCGCCGGCGACCAGAAGATCGGCGATCTCCTGCGCCTCCTGACCGATCGCGCGCGACCAGCGTCGGCGTCGTGACCGCCGCGCGCGGCACCGGCGAGCCGCACGTTGCCCGACGGCGCCGATGACCGGCGAGTCGCCAGAGCCGGGGCGGGCGGTGGTCGTGATGGTCGGCGGGGATCGCCTCGTCGTCGCCGCGAGCGCGGCCAGCGTCGTGGGCACCCTCAGCCAGGCCAGGCGCGAGGAGTTCTGCTCCTTCGAGGGCCCTCGGGGCACGGTCCACGTCAATCCCACGCAGGTCGCCCACATCGAAGAGGCGACCGCTCCCGACCACAAGGAAGGCTGATGCCATGACGCTCCCCGACCACACACCCGAGCGCGCAGAGGTCCACGCCGATGCGATCAAGCGGCTCGAGGACGCGATGGACGACCAGCAGCGGACGAGCGACCAGGACCAGTCCGCGGTCGGCCCCACCGACGAGCTGCGCTCCGGGACTCGACTCGCCGCCGCGAACGAGCAGGTCTCGGCTCGCCGGGCATGGCTCGACTACGTCGAGCAGGGCGACTAGCCCTCAGGTCGACCGGCCGGCAGGGGCAGGGGCCCCGGCTATCAGGCCTCGTGCCCGGGCTCGAGGCGGCGAGCGCGATGGAAGGTGAACGGCGCCTCGCGCCGGTCGCTGGCGGCCTCGAAGGGATCCAGGAGGAACGCCCAGTGGTCGCCGGCGGCCACCCGGTCGATGACCGTGGCCGCGAACCAGTTCGCGCACTCGTCGAGGATCGGCGCCCCGCCCGGGCCCGGAGACCACTGGCAGCGCGCGAACTTGTCGACCTCGTCCCCCGTCTGCGAGCCGAACAGCTCGGCCAGCTCCCGGGACTCGTCGGGGACGAGATGGACGACGATGATCTCGGATCGGCGGGCGACCGCGAAAGTGTGGTTCTTCTCCGAGATACAGACCAGGAAGCGGGGTGGGTCGATGCTGCATTGGGTGGCGAAGCCGACCAGGCATCCGGCGCGCTCGGCCTCCGTGCCCACGGTCACGATGAACATCGGGTAGTCGAGCTCGGCGACGAGCTCGTGGACGGCGGGGGAGGGATCCGCCGGGCGCATCCTCACCGCCGCACGAGCACGTAGGTGAGGGCGAGGACGAAGCCGAGCTGCCCGATGGCCAGGGCGGTTCCCAGGTTCGCCGCCCCCAGCGCCAGGGCGATGGCGCTCACCACCGCGAAGGTCGCGACGACGATGCCCACGTCGGCCAGCACGTCAGGCGCCCTCGAGCGCGCGCTCCTCGAGCGCGCGGGTTAGAGCGGGCACGTCGAGCCCGGGCGTCTGCTCGGACAGCCACCGCCGGGCCGCCCGATCGCCGCCCAGCGCGCGCAGTCCGCGCTCGCCGTGCTCGGCCGCGAAGTCGGCCAGCGCGTGGGCGCGCCGGGCGGCCAGGCGCCGGGCGGCGAGGTCCTCGCGCTCGCGATGGGCCGCCAGGGCCGCTGCCAGCTCCTCGATGCCGCGGGGCGGGGGCAGGCAGGAGACCGCGACCACCTCGGTCTCGGCGGCGTCGAGCGCCCCCAGCGCCGCTCGCAGGTCGCGCTCGGCGCTCACGGCCACCTGGCCAAGGTCGGCCTTGGTGACGACGAGGACGTCGGGCACCTCCATGATCCCGGCCTTGAGGAACTGGAGCACGTCGCCCGAGCCGGGTTGGACGACCACGGCCACCGTGTCGGCCACGTCGGCCACGTCTGTCTCGGACTGGCCGACCCCAACGGTCTCGATCACCACCACGTCGAACGCCGCGGCCAGCGCCTGGGCTGCGGCACGGGTCGCCGGCGCCAGGCCGCCCAGCTGACCGCCGGCGGCGGTCGAGCGGATGAACACGCGGCGGTCCGCGGGGTCGAAGGCGATGCGGGCGCGGTCTCCGAGCAGCGCGCCCCCCGAGCGGCGCGACGTCGGGTCGACCGCCAGCACGGCCACCGAGCGTTCCTGCGCGCGCCACACGCGCACCAGCTCGGAGAGCAGCGAGGACTTGCCCACCCCGGGGGGGCCGGTGACCCCGATGACATGGGCGGGCGACTCGCCGCCCAGCGCGGTGGGCGAGACCTCGGCCAGCAGCGCGGCGACCTCCTCGCTTCCGCCCGGCGCCCGGTTCTCGACCAGGTTCAGCGTGGCCGGCGCGGCCGTGACGTCGCCCTCGCGCAGGCGCCGTCCCAGCTCCGCCCCCGAGGGCGAGCGCCGGGAGGCGGGGCTCACGCCGCGGCGGCGCGCGACGTGGACCAGCGAAGCGGTCGCATCGTCACTCGCGAGCCGCTGCTGGGAGCGCTAGACGGACTGCGCGGCAATCCCGGTCTCCTTGGCCACCAGCTCGACGAGGTCGCGCATCATGCGGTTGAGGCTGAAGTCCTTGGGGGTGTAGATGGCCGAGACGCCGGCCTCGCGCAGCGCCGGCCAGTCGGCCTCCGGCAGGATCCCGCCAACGACCACGGGGGCGTCGACGCCCTCCTCGCGCAACCGGTTCATCACGTCGGGGATGAGCTGGGAGTGCGAGCCCGAGAGGATCGACAGCCCGATCACGTGCACGCCCTCGTGCAGCGCCGAGGCGGCGATCTGGGCGGGGGTGAGGCGGATGCCCTCGTAGACCACGTCCATGCCAGCATCGCGCGCGCGCACGGCGATCTGCTCGGCGCCGTTGGAGTGGCCGTCGAGGCCGGGCTTGCCGACCAGCAGCTTGAGCCGGCGCCCCAGCGCCTCGGAGACCCGGTCGACCTCCGCGCGCAGGGCCTCGAGGTCCTCGTCGCCGGCCCCGGCCGCCGCCTCGCCGACCCCCGTCGGGCCGCGGTAGGCGCCGAACACGTCGGGGTCGCGCAGCGTCTGCGCCCACTCACCGGTGGTCGCGCCGGCGCGGGCGGCGGCGATCGTCGCCGGCATCACGTTCTCGTCGTCGGTGCGGGCCACTCGCTTGAGCTCGGCCAGCGCCTCGTCGACCGCCCGCTGCTCGCGCCGCGAGCGCCACTCGCGCAGCTCGGCGACCTGCTCGGCCTCGACCGCCGGGTCGACGACCAGGATGCCGCCCTCGGCGTCGGCGGTCAGCGGCGAGGGCTCGGTCTCGGTGAAGCGGTTCTGGCCGACCACGGTCAGCTCGCGCGACTCGATCCGCCGCACCCGCGCGCGGTGCGAGTCGACCAGCGCGGCCTTCATGTAGGGCACGGCCTCCACCGCGCCGCCGTGCTCCTGCACCACCGACATCTCGGCGCGGGCGCCCTCGACCAGCTCTCCCACCAGCCCCTCCATCACCTTCGAGCCCTCGAAGATGTCGGGGTACTCGAGCAGGTCGGTCTCGTAGGCCAGCACCTGCTGGATCCGCAGCGACCACTGCTGGTCCCACGGGCGCGGCAGCCCGAGCGCCTCGTTCCAGGCCGGGAGCTGGATGGCGCGGGCGCGGGCGCTGCGGCCCAGGGTGACCGCCAGCGCCTCGAGGACGATGCGCTGCACGTTGTTCTCGGGCTGGGCCTCGGTCAGGCCGAGCGAGTTGACCTGCACGCCGTAGCGGAAGCGCCGGTGCTTGGGGTCGGCCACGCTGTAGCGGTCGCGCCCGATCTCCTCCCACAGCGCCGACATCGCCCGCAGCTTGGCGTGCTCCTCGACGAAGCGCACACCGGCGTTGACGAAGAACGAGATGCGCCCGAAGACGCGACCCATGAGGTCCTGGTCGACGCGCTCGCGCACGGCGTCGAGCACGGCGATCGCGGTGGACATCGCGTAGGCGATCTCCTGCACCGGCGTGGCCCCGGCCTCCTGGAGGTGGTAGGAGCAGATGTTGATCGGGTTCCACTTCGGGACATGCTCGACCGTGTAGGCCACCATGTCGGCGATCAGCCGCATCGACGGCCCGGGGGGAAAGGCATAGGTCCCGCGGGAGAGATACTCCTTGATGATGTCGTTCTGGGTCGTGCCCTGGAGGGCGGTCTCCGGGACGCCCTGCTCCTCGGCGGCCACGATGTAGAGGGCCAGCAGCCAGGCCGCGGTGGCGTTGATGGTCATCGACGTGTTCATTTCGCCCAGCGGGATGCCCTCCATCAGCGCCACCATGTCGCCGCGGTGGGCGATCGGCACCCCGACCTTGCCGACCTCGCCGCGGGCCAGCTCGTGGTCGGCGTCGTAGCCCGTCTGGGTGGGCAGGTCGAAGGCGACCGACAGGCCGGTCTGCCCCTTGGCCAGGTTGCGCCGGTAGAGCTCGTTGGAGCGCCGCGCGGTCGAGTGCCCCGCGTAGGTGCGCATCATCCACGGGCGATCGGCCTTCTCCAGCCGGTGCTCCCCGTCGCTCATGGCCTGATTCTACGCCGGCCCGAGGCCCCGCCGCGCGCGGCCAGGCGGCGACTATAGGCTCCGCGCTCATGGAGACGCGGGCGATCGACGTGCGCCACCTCGGCCGCGAGCGGGTGATCTGCTGCTGGCAGGTCGGCGACGTGCTGATCGACCCGGGCCCCGAGTCGGCCATGGGCACGCTGCTCGAGGCGATCGGGGACGCCGAGCCGCGGGCGCTCCTGCTCACCCACATCCACCTCGACCACGCGGGCGCGACCGGCGCGCTGGTGCGTCACTGGCCCCACCTCGAGGTCTACGTGCACGAGCGCGGCGCCCCCCACCTCGTCGATCCCCAGGGGCTGCTGGCCAGCGCCGCCCGCCTCTACGGCGAGGACATGGATCGGCTCTGGGGCGAGGTCGTGCCTGTGCCCGAGGAGCGCATCCACGCGCTGAGCGGGGGCGAGCGCCTCGACGGCGGCTTCACCGTGGCCTACACGCCCGGTCACGCCTCGCACCACGTGGCCTACCTGCACGAGGACAGCGGCCGCGCCTACGCCGGCGACGTGGCCGGGGTGCGGATCGAGCCGGCCGACATCGTGCTCCCGCCCACGCCCCCGCCCGACATCGACCTCGACGCCTGGAACCACTCGCTCTCGCTGCTGGCCGACTGGGGCCCGCGGAGCCTGAGGATCACGCATTTCGGCGCGATCGACAACGTCTTCGAGCACCTGGCCGTGATGCGCGATCGCCTGACGGCATGGTCGACGCTGGCCCGCGAGCTCGACGGCGAGGCCTTCGAGGCCCACATCCGCTCCGAGATCGACGAGGCGGCCGATCCCCAGACCGCGGCGGCGCTCGAGCAGGCCGTGCCTCCCGAGCAGCAATGGCTGGGGCTCGAGCGCTACTGGCGCAAGCGCCAGGCGGCCTGACCGGCGCAACGCGAGTGCCCGAGGTCCGCGAGCTCCAGGCCGGCGAGTCGCAACGGGCGGCCGCGGCGCTGCTCGAGCTGCGCCCTCACCTCGGATCGCCCGCGGACCTGGCCGCCCGGATCGACGCCCAGCGCGCTGGCGGCTACCGGGTCGTCGCCTCGTTCGAGCCCGGCGAGCCCGACGCCGCTGCGGCCGCCGGCTTTCGCCTCGGCGAGAACCTCGCCTGGGGGAGCTTCCTCTACGTCGACGACCTGGCCACCCGCGCCGACCGGCGCGGGCGCGGCCACGCCGACGCCGTGATGGCCTGGATGCAAGCGGAGGCGGGACGGCGGGGCTGCGACCAGCTGCACCTCGACTCCGGCGTCGGGCCCGAACGCGCCGACGCCCACCGCTTCTACTTCCGCCACGGGATGCGCATCACCTCGTACCACTTCGCCGCGGCTGTGCCCCCGGCCGCCGGTGGGGCGGCGCGGTGAGCGCACTGGCCGTAGAGGTCGAGCCCGCCGAGGTCGGTCTCGACCCCGCGCGCCTCGAGCGCATCGGGCGCCGCTTCGACCGCTACGTGGACGACGGCCGCCTCCCGGGGTGGATGCTCGTGCTCACCCGCCTCGGGAAGGTTGCCCACGCCGCCTGCTCGGGCCACCGCGACGTCGAGGCCGCGCTCCCGGTCGAGCCCGACACGCTGTGGCGCATCTACTCGATGACCAAGCCGATCACCTCGGTGGCCGCGATGATGCTGTGGGAGGAGGGCGCCTTCGAGCTCAAGGACCCGGTCTCGCGCTTCATCCCCTCGTTCGAGGAGTCGCGCGTGTTCACCGGGGGCTCGTCGCTCAAGCCCGTGACCACCCCGCTGCTCGAGCCCGTGCGGATGTGGCACCTGCTCACCCATACCGCCGGCCTGACCTACGGGTTCCACTACGCCCACCCCGTCGACGCCATCTATCGCGAGCACGGCTTCGAATGGGGCACCCCGCCGGGCCTGGACCTCGCCGCCTGCTGCGACGTGTGGGCGGGGATGCCGCTGCTCTTCCAGCCGGGAAGCGAGTGGAACTACTCGGTGGCCACCGACGTCCTGGGCCGGGTGGTCGAGGTCGTGTCGGGCCAGCCGTTGGACGCGTTCTTCGCGCAGCGGATCCTCGTGCCGCTGGGCATGGGGGAGACCGGCTTCCAGGTCGCCGAGCCCGATGCCCAGCGCCTCGCCGCGCTCTACTCGCCCGATCCGGCGACCGGGCGGGCGGTGCGCAACGACCGCTTCGGCTCGGCCGCGCTGCGCCCCCCCGACGCCCTCTCGGGGGGCGGAGGCCTGGTCTCGACCGCCGCCGACTCCCACCGTTTCACCCAGATGCTCGCCCGCGGCGGAGAGCTCGACGGCGTGCGGGGGGGCGGCCCCCCCCCGGGGGGCGTCATGGACGCCAACCACCAGCCGGGGGGCGCCCCCCGCCAGGGGGTGGGGCGGGCTCCGGTAGGCGAGGCGGCCGTGCAGCGCGGG
>JBBPZM010000022.1:0-25152 GCA_038199035.1 Solirubrobacterales bacterium
CCTGCGCCGCGGCCAGCCGCCGATTCCGACCCTCCCCGACGTCGACGGCAGAGAGGAGGTGGTTGCGGCGTGAAGTAAAATTCACTCACACACCGGCGGAGCTACGCCCGCGCAGTTTCCCCGGAACCTGGGACGCCACCGACGTCGATAGCTCGGCTGAGTTCTACGCTGAAGTCTTCGGCTGGGAGATCAGGCGACGCGGCGATGGTTCGGTCGCCTTCGACGACAGCACCGAAGAGGTCAGCGGCACCTGGGTGACGGGTCGGCCGCCGTCAACCGTCCTCGGAACGCGGACGTGTCGGAGTTCGAAGGCCCCGTGGGCCTCATGCGCGACGTCGAGAAGGACAACGCCGCCGGCTCGCCGCGCCGAGTGTGGATGGCGGCCCTGCCTCAGGTCGTGGGCGACCTGTCGCGGCGTTGGTCGCTGAAACTCGGCCGGCCGTTTCAGCCCGGCGGGTGCGCATCGTGGGTAGCCCCAGCCCGCGACCGGGCCGGCGCGCAGCTCGTGCTGAAGGTCGGGTGGCGCCACGACGAGGCAGAGCACGAGGCCGACGGCCTGCGGGCGTGGCGCGGCGACGGGGCCGTGCGTCTCGTCGACTCGCTGATGTTCGAAGACACCAGCGCGTTGCTCCTCGAGGCCTGTGAGCCTGGAACCGCGCTCGCGGAAGTCTTGCCGGCCCACGAGCAGGACGTCGTCGTCGCCGGGCTGCTGCGTCGCCTATGGATCGAGCCTCCGCACGGTCACCCATTCCGGACGTTGGCCAGCATGTGTGACCGCTGGGCCGAGGAGTTCGAGGAGAAGTACGCGGCCTACAACCCGGGACTGCGGCTGGACTCGGGACTGGCCAGGGCCGGCATCAAGCTGCTCCGGAGCCTGCCACGAAGTGGCGATCGCTCCGTGCTGCTGTGCACCGACCTGCACCCGGAGAACGTCCTCGCCGCCAGTCGCGAGCCCTGGCTGGCCATCGACCCTAAGCCGTACCTCGGCGACCCGACCTACGACCCGCTGCAGCACATGCTCAACTTCCCCGGCCGCCTGGCCGCGGACCCCCGCGGCTTCGCCCAACGGATGGCCGAGCTCCTCGACCTCGACGCAGAACGACTCCAACAGTGGCTCTTCGCCCGCTGTGTCCAGGAGTCCGTCGACGAGCCGGACTTGTGTGACGTAGCCATGACGCTCGCGCGATGACCAGCGCGACAAGTACGTGCACTGGGCGACCTCGTTCGCCGCTTCAATACCCGCCCGCGAAAACGCGCCGCCCAGTGCCTGTCGCTGGCCGCGAGGGCGCCCTGCCACCGCGGGTGCAGCGCCCATAACGAGTTTCGAGATCTTCGTGCTGGTCTCAGAGACCGCTTCGACCCTAGGGGCAGGCCCGTCATGATCGACAGGATGCCTAGGAGAGACGACGTCCGATGAGAAGGATCCTGGAGATCGGGGGCAAGCGACTTCCGTTCCTGCGTTGGTCGGCCCTACGCATGGTCCTCGGCGCGGGACACCTGCGGACGAACTGGCAGGTCGGCGACGGGCGCGAGGAAGCCCTTGCCGCCCATGTCCTAGCCCACACGCGGGTGGGCGACCTGGACGCCGTCATACGCGTCATCGACGACTTCTGCACCACCCGCAGCGTCATGATGAACGTGGGGGACGAGAAGGGCGAGATCCTCGATCGGGCGGTCCGCCGTGCTTCGCCGCGGCGGCTGCTCGAGCTTGGCACGTACTGCGGCTACAGCGCCCTGCGCATCGCCCGGGTCATGGCCGCCGACGCGCGGCTGTACTCGATCGAGTTCAGCCCGGCGAACGCAGCGATTGCCCGCCGCATCTGGGACCACGCCGGAATCGGCGACCAGCTGACCGTAGTGGTGGGGACGCTCGGCGATGGCGGGACGACGATCGACCGGCTCCGGACCGAGCACGGGTTCGCCGAGGGATCGCTGGACTTCGTCTTCGTCGATCACGACAAGGCGGCCTACCGGGCGGACGTCGAGCGCATCGTAAGGCAGCGGTGGCTGCATCCCGGGTCGATCGTGGTGGCCGACAACGTGAGGTTCCCCGGCGCACCCGAGTACCGGAGCTACCTCGAGGCGACGGAGGGCAGGACCTGGCACACGATCGAGCACGACACTCACGTCGAGTACCAGTCGCTCATCAAGGATCTGGTGCTGGAATCCGAGTACCTGGGCGAGCCGGCCCGAGCCGAGGCTTCGCTCGCCGGGTAGGAAAACGATCGTCCTGCGGGTTGGAAGACCGCCCGGACGATTCAAAATCCCAATCGTCAGCGCTTCAGCGAGCCGCCGGTTAAGCGGAGGGGGAAGGATTCGAACCCTCGATGGACGTAAACCGCCCAAACGGTTTTCGAGACAAGCGGGCGTCGCAGGCGACTTTGCGGGATGCGCAGGCCGTTCTTCTGGGACGGGGTGCGCGGTTGCGATCGTGTTGCGATCGCGCGGGGTTTTGGGAGCTTTGCGAGCCTCTTACGCGCGCGCGGCAATTAGCTGCGGCTCATTCGCCTGCTCCGACTCTCCCCTCGCACGACGGCGGTTCTCTGCGGAGGGGCTTGAGTACACCGCCTTGCTGGTCCTGCTAACGGCGTTCGCAGCGGCTCAGGCGTTTTCGAGTCTAGCCCCGATCTTGCATGAAGCAACCGCGCCCCCGGGGTTTCCGGGGCGCGATCTTGTCCGCCTGAGCAGGGATTCTTCGGCTTGTCCAGAGACGAAGACCGAGCTTGGGAGGATCACCTTGAGGGTGCAGCGCGATGGCCGCCAATTCACCGTAGAAGTCGCATCGGACGGAGAGGGTTTGGTTTCGCACGCGGGCAGCGCCCTGCTCGCCCAGGTCGCTGATAAGACCGGCCTCACCAGGGCACTCTCGGCCGGGTTCGCGGGGATGCGCGAGCGCGCCGGCGGCCATGACCCCGGCCGCGTCGTGCGCGACCTCGCGGTGATGCTCGCCGACGGCGGCGACGCGCTCTGCGACCTCGGCGCGCTGCGTGACCAAGAGCCGCTGTTCGGCTCGGTGGCCTGGGACTCGACCGCGTTTCGGCTGATCGAGAAGATCGCCCGCGACCCCAGCCTGCTCGACGCCCTCGCCGGGGCGCGGGCGAAGGCCCGAGCGCGGGCCTGGAAGCTCGCCGGGGCGCCGCAGCAGATCACGATCGACCTCGACGCGACGCTCGTTGAGAGCCACTCCGAGAAGCAGGGCGCGGCCGGGCACTTCAAGGGCGGCTTCGGCTTTCACCCGCTGCTCGCCTATGGCGATGAGACCAACGAGGCGCTCGCCGGCGAGCTGCGTCCGGGCAACGCGGGCGCCAACACAGCCGCCGATCAGATCGCTGTCACCGAGGCAGCGATCGAGCAGATCCCGGTCGAGCAGATCGAGGAGATCGAGATCCTCCTGCGGGCCGACTCGGCCGGCGCCACCCACGAGCTGCTCGACTGGGCGCGCGAGGACCGAATCCGCTTCTCGGTCGGCTTCGACCTCACCGAAGCGGTCCGCGAGGCGATCACGGCCATGCCTGAGCAGGCATGGGCGCCGGCGCTCGGCCAAGACGGCGAGCCGCGAGGCAACGGCGAGGTCGCCGAGATCAGCGGCCTCCTCGACCTGGGAGGCTGGCCCGAGCGCTCGCGGGTGATCGTCCGCCGCGAGCGAGCGCACCCCGGCGCCCAGCTCTCGTTCACCGACCACGACGGCCACCGCTTCCAGGCGATCCTCACCGACCAGCCCGAGACGGACATCACCACGATCGAGCGCCGCCACCGCGCCCGCGCCCGGGTCGAGGACCAGATCCGCAACGACAAGGACACCGGCCTTGCCAACCTCCCCTTCCGCGAGTTCGACCTCAACGCGGTCTGGCTCCAACTCGTCCTGATCGCCCACGACCTGATCGCCTGGACCCAAACCCTGATGCTCGAAGGCCAGCTCGCCCGCGCCGAGCCCAAGCGCCTGCGCTACCGCCTCCTGCACGTCGCCGCCCGCCTCGCCTTCCACGGGCGCCAGGCGAAGTTGCGCCTCCAGGCCAGCTGGCCCTGGGCGGCGGAGCTGGCGGCGGCCTTCGCGAGGCTCAAAGCGCTGCCGGCTCCGTCGGGCTGAGCCCCGCCGCCGCGCCCCCGTCATCTCGATCAGCCCCCCGGGCGCACCGCGCCCCGCTAAGCCTGCTCGCGAACGGCCTGCGGCGGCCTCCGAGGGACCGGTCAAGCCGGGCCGGCGAGCCGACGCGCCCGCGACCGATCGCACACGGTGAATCTCACCTCACCAACGGCCCGGCGACTCACCAATCCTCGCTTGCTGCAAGATCGGGGTTAAGTTGATTGCGACTACGCAGATCCGTTGACTCGCATAGTCGGAGCCGACGAAGGGGGCGCTGATGCCCGCATGATGTTCGGGAGGGCGCTCAGACGGCGACGATCGAGACCAACAGGACCTGCAGTTCGGACAGTTCGAATGTAGCGGGACATCTCGACCGCCTGGAAGCACATCGCATTGTTGATAGAGATCGCAGATCTGGTGAACGATCTCGATCGAGCGGTCCGAAGCGCGGTAGGTGCTGCGTAGCTCACGCTCAAATAGTTGGCGTGGGCTAGCCATCCCTGAGGGCCCTACAGGCGGGCCGGGCTCGAGTAGCTCGCTGATCACGGCAAGCCGCTGCTGCGAGGGGCCACAAGGGGCGCGACGCGACGCCGCCAACCGACAGCCCAGCCAGTGCCTCAGACACGGTTCCGGCTCGACGCAGAACTGTCGCTAGCGCGAGGACACCAGCTCGCGCCATTCGGCGACGTCGGGTGTTCGGTACGGCGCGAGCAGTCTCTCGGCGAGGTAGCGAACGGTTTCTTCGACGGAGAGCCACGATCCCATCACCTGATGCGCCAGCCACCTGAGACACCTCTGCTCAAATCGGGAAAGCCAGTTCGGGCGTTGCGCGATCTTGGCGCAGATCGAAACGATCCTGAGGTAGCTCTTCGCGTCCGGCGATCGTCGGACGAGGCCGCCGAGTACATGCGAATCACCAAGCTCCGCGAAGAAGCTGAGGCCGAGTACGGGCGAGACGAGATCGAGCACGTGGCCGAGCAGTACAGGCAGATGCGCCACGAGCTCCAGCGACATCCGCATCCGGAGCTCACCAGGCGGAGGCGGCTTCAGCTTGCCTGCGCCCGTCTCGAGCACAAGTACGGCTACGAGGTCCTGTCCGGCGTGCCGCGGATCACCCAGGGCGACCACCCCCGGCACGACTGGAGTATCTAGCTGTAAGTCCCGCCGGACTGTGTCTCGCTGGGAGGCGAGGCCGAAGCCCTCGACGCGCGGGGCTGCGGGAGTAGGAGCGCGAACTTGCTCAGCCGCGACGGCCAGCCGCTCGATGATCCGTGCGTCACCGCGAGCGATGAATCGGGCCGCCTACCCGCCCGGGCGACGATCCCGTGTCGGATTCTGGTCCCAGGAAGCCCCGCCGCCTTCGATCCCGAGCTTCTCCGGCGGAACGATCTCGGAGTGATCGAGGACCTTTCGCCCGAGGGAGAGCCGCATCCCCGCCGGGGTCAGCAGGCCGAGGTCCTTCTCTGTTTGCACCCGAATCAGCTTCGCATCGATGAGGAGTGCGTCGCGCACGCGCATGTCGTACTCGAATTGAACAGTCGCCAGTTCGTCGAAGCTGACCGGCCGTGTGAAAGAAGCAACAGAGTTGCGGCCGGGATCTGAGTAGCGCAGTGCCTTGACCTGCACGCGGCGCCCAGCCGGCGGCTCGCGGACAGCCGCGGTCGCCTGCCTCCAGACCGCCGTGCCCGGCATCCAGCGGGCCAGGCTCGCCCGCGCGCGGTCGTGTAGAGCTGGTAGGGGTCGAGCTGAGCTTCCGCCGTGTCGTTGACGTCGTGGATCCGGGCGAGGGCCTCCGCCAGCTGACGGCAGAACCCGTCGCGTCGGTCTCGAAGCGCGATGGTAGATTGCTGAACGAGGCAAGCCGGAAACCGGCAGATTCGAGAGGAGTCCGATGAGCGCTGTTGCGACCGGGGTCTTCCGAATGAGAGGCGTTCCATGAAGCTCACGCCCGTCACCGACGACATCTTCCAGCTCGTACTCCCGCCGCGCAGCTTCATCAACGCGTACCTCGTCGGCGATGTTCTAGTCGACGCCGGTCTGGGGATGCACGCCGGAGGGATCCTCAAGGCGCTCTCAGGCCGCGGGGTGGCGACGCACGTGGTCACCCACGCCCATGGCGATCACGTTGGTGGCTCAAAGCAAGTCACCGACAGCTTGCGCGTGCCGACCTGGTGCGGCGCCGGCGACGCCGACGCAGTCAGGGCGGGTAAGCCCGCGGCCGCAAGCCGCGTGCAGGCTCTGTTTCGCTGGAAGCCGGTCGAGGTCGCGCGCGAGCTTGTCGAGGGCGACGAGATCGGTCCCGAGTTCACGGTCTTGGACGTCCCGGGCCATTCGCCCGGCCAGATCGCGCTGTGGCGCGAGCTCGATCGGACGTTGATATGCGCTGATGTGTTCTTGAACTTGAACTTCTACACGACGCTCGCCGGCCTCAACGAGCCGCCTGGGCTGTTCACAGTGGACATGGCACGCAACCGCCAGTGGGCGCGGCGACTGGCGGAGCTGGAGCCGCAGCTCGTGCTCTTCGGCCACGGCAAGCCGCTGCGCGACGCCGCGAAGCTTCAGGCGTTCGCCGAGTCCCTGCCGCGCGACTGACGCCGTCGTGACGATCCGCGCGGTTGCGCGACCGGGGCCTTGAGGCGGTCGTGGCCGACTCGGCGTCGTTTCCGGCGTCGCTTGCGGGTGTGGACGCCATTTACGTGGCTACCTCGGCCTCCCCCCAGCGTCAGGCTCTGCAGGGCATTGGGGACCGAGTCGAACGTCGCCGTTCAGCCCTTCAGGTTCTGCGCGCACGGGACGGCTGTGGACATGCCCACACATCTAGCTCTGTCGCGGCCAAACACGAAGCCCCAAACCGCCCATCGGGTCGGTTCACGCGATCGCCTTGCGATCGAGACCACGCCACGTCGACGCCCACGGCCAGGCCCGCTGCCTCGAGAACCCGGCCCGGGTTCCATCCTCCGCGCGAGACTCGCCGCAGAGAAACCTCGGCAGGGCAGGACAATCGCCTTCAAAGCGGAGGGGGAGGGATTCGAACCCTCGTCGGACGTAAACCGCCCGAAACGGTTTTCGAGACCGCCGCATTCAACCGCTCTGCCACCCCTCCGAGGTGCGCCGCGGCGCTGGCGCAAGGCTAGCTAACGCCGCGAGCCGAAGAACGCGCGCAGCAGCTCGGCGCTGTCGCCTGCCAGCAGCCCCGCGGCCACCTGGGGACGGTGGTTCAGCCGCGGCTCGCCGAGGACGTCGAGCACACTGCCCGCGGCGCCGGCCTTGGGGTCGGTCGCGCCGTAGATCACACGCGGCACCCGGGCCAGGACGATCGCGCCGGCGCACATGGCGCAGGGCTCGAGGGTCACGTAGAGGACGCAGTCCAGCAGCCGCCAGGTCGCCAGAGCGCGGGCCGCCTCGCGCAGGGCGATGGTCTCGGCGTGGGCGGTTGGGTCGGCGCGAAGCTCGCGCTCGTTGCAGGCCGCTCCGATGACCTCTCCTTCCCGGACCACCACCGCGCCGATCGGCACGTCGTCGTGCTCGAGCGCGCGCTCGGCCTCGCGCAGGGCGAGCCTCATGAAGTACTCGTCGCGAGGGAAGAAGTGAGCGGTCATTGCCGGCTGGGCGGCACCGTATGATCGAGCCCGGCGCGGGCGCATCGCTCGCCGGGACAACTTTCCGGCGCCGATCATGTCTTAACCGGCGCCTCCGGCCAGCGCCCGCCATGCCACGACTCCTGCCCCTCGCCCTGCTCGCCACGGCCGCGTCGCTCGCGGTCGGGCTTGGGCCGTCCGTCGCCGCGGCGACGGCCGCAGCCCCTCCGGCCTATCGCGCCGGCGAGGTGGTCGTCCAGTACCGCTCCGGCACCCCGACGAAGCTCCAGCAGCGCGCGCAACGGTCCAGCGGCACGCGCCCGACCGCGAGCGCCGGCCCTCAGACGCGCCTGCTGCGCATCACCGACGGGCGCAGCGTCCACGCCACCGCCCGCGCGCTCGAGGCCCAGCCCGGGGTCGAGTACGCGGTCCCTAACTACGTGGCGCATGCCTCGGACACCGGCTTCTTCCCCAACGACCACGGGCGCGGGGCCGCGGGGGGATGGCGACGGATCCAGTGGAACTTCCTGTCCGGCACCGGCATCGACGCCCCCGACGCGTGGGCCCGGCTGCTGCACGATCGGGCGCCCGGCGGTCGGGGCGTCACCGTCGCCGTGCTGGACACCGGCGTGGCCTACCGCTTCGCGCGTCCCTACCGGCGCTCCCCGGACTTCTCCCCCGCCCAGTTCGTCCCCGGCCACGACTTCGTGTCGCGCGACCCCTATCCCGACGATCCCAACGGGCACGGCACGCTGGTGGCGGGGATCGTCGGCGAGCGGACCAACAACTTCCTAGGGGTGGCCGGCATCGCCTACGGGGCGAGGATCATGCCGGTGCGAGTGCTCGACGCCCAGGGGCTGGGCGATGCCAGCGCCATCGCCGCCGGCATCCGCTTCGCCGTGATCCACGGCGCCCGGGTGATCAACCTCTCGCTCGAGTTCGACGCCACCGTGCCGCCGTCGGAGATCCCCGAGGTGCTGCGGGCCATCTCGTTCGCGCGCTCGCACGGCGTGGTGGTCGTCGGGGCCGCCGGCAACGAGGCAGCCCACCGGATCGCCTATCCCGCCCGGGCGACCGGCACCATCTCTGTCGGCGCCACCACCGAGCACGTCTGCCAAGCCGACTACTCCAACTGGGGCGCCGGACTCGACATCGTCGCGCCCGGCGGCGGCGCCGACGCTCCGCTGCCCGACGACCCAGCCCACTGCCGTCCCGGCGGCCCGCCCGGGCGGCCGATCGTCCAGCTCACCTACGTCGGGGGCCTGGGGCGCTTCGGCTTCCCGAGCAGCTACGAGGGCACTTCGATGGCCGCGCCCCACGTCTCGGCCGTGGCGGCGCTCATCATCGCCAGCGGGACGATCGGGCGCCGGCCTTCCGCCAGTGCGGTCGAGGGGCGGCTCGAGGCCACGGCGCGCGATCTCGGGGCGCCCGGCTACGACCAGCGCTACGGCGCCGGGCTGGTCAGCGCCGCCGCCGCCGTGGCTCCGGGGCCGGCTCGGCGCCCGACGCGCTGAGCACTCAGCGACCCGAGGACCCGCTCGGCGCCTCGGTCCCGCCCGGCCCCGGCGTACCCCTCCGACCTCAGGTCGTGCGGATGATCATCACCGAGCAGGGGGCGTGGTGGGAGACCTTGTTGGGCACCGAGCCCAGCAGGAAGCGCTTGGCGCCGGTCATCCCCTTGTTGCCCACGACGATCAGCCCCGCCTTGCGCTCCTCGGCCACGTCGAGGATCGCGTCGGCGGGATCACCCTCGCGCGCGTGGGTCTGCACCTCGACCCCCGCCTCCTTGACCGTGTCGGCAGCGTCCTTGAGCGTGGCGTCCACGTCCTCGCGCGGGTTGACCGTCCACTCCAGGTCCTTGGGGACCTGGGTCTGCTCCTCGCGCAGGCGGGTCGTAGGGACCGGCTCGTAGGCGCTGACCAGGTCGATCGTGGCCCCCACGCTGCTCGCCAGCTCCGTCGCCTGGCGCACCGCCTCGTCGGCGGTCTGCGATCCATCGGTGCCAACCACGATCGAGCCGAACATCTCACTCCTTCTGCCGCTGCCGGGACGCGCGCATCATATGTCGCGCGCTGAGCCACGGGCGGCTCGGTCAGGTCAGGTCAGCCGAGCAGCTTGACGATGGCGATGACCATCCCGGCCACCACGAAGGCGACGATTCCGACCTGCATCCAGACCCAGCTCGGCGACACCACCGCCAGGGTACCGGCGCGCTCGGGCCGTCATCCCTGGCGGCCAGCGCTCAGTCCAGGCTCAGGCCGCGCCCGACGCCTCCCGCCGCGACACCGCGGTCACCGTCTGCACCGGGACGCCGAGGCCCGCGACCTTGCTCGGCAGGTCGAGCCGCAGCCAGCGTGACACGCGCGCCGGCAGCGTCGAGAGGATGACCTCGTCGAAGCCGCGCAGGTTCAGCGCGTCCTGGATGGCCGCCAGCGGCTCGGCGTCGCCGACCATCGCGTCGACGGGACCGCCGGCCGCCTCCTCGAGCAGCGGCACGGCCAGCTCGAGCACGGCGTCGGCCTCGTTGCGGTCCTGGTCCTCGGGATCGACGAGGCGATGCAGGCCGTGCGCGACGTTCGGGACCAGCAGGGTGAAGGCGCAGGCGCCGGCCGCCGCTCGGTCACCCACGGCTTTGAGGAGAGCGGGCGTCGCGGCCGTCTTGTGGGCGACGACCAGCACCCGCGTCGGGGCGGAGGCTTCCACCGTGAGGCTCCTTTCGCCCTTTCGACGGTCCGGGCGATTCTTCCAGACGCCGCGCGGCGCGGGCAACGGCCCGCCCGGGCGAGCGCCGCCGCTCTAGCTCAGTCCTGGTCGTGGCCGCGCAGGACGGCGCCCACGGTGAGCAGCAGGATCTTCACGTCCAGCCACAGGGACCAGTTCTCGATGTAGAAGTTGTCCCACTCCACCCGGTCGGGGATCGAGGTCTGGCCGCGGTAGCCGTTAACCTGGGCCCAGCCGGTCACGCCCGAGCGGACCCGGTGGCGATCGGCGTAGCGGTCGATCCCCTCGCCGAACAGGGCGACGAACTCGGGGCGCTCGGGACGCGGGCCGACGAGGCTCATCTCGCCGCGCAGGACGTTGAACAGTTGGGGCAGCTCGTCGACCGCCGTGCGGCGCAGCAGGCAACCGATCGAGGTGCGGCGGTCCTCTCCCTCCACGCCGCCGGGCGCGAGGCCCTCGAGCGGCATGAAGTCGTCAGGGCCGTCGTTGAGGCGCATCGAGCGGAACTTGACGAGATCGAACTCCTGGCCGTCGCGACCGACCCGGCGCTGGCGGTAGAAGATCGGCCCCGGCGAGGAGAGCTTGACCGCGAGGGCGGCAATCGCGAACACCGGCGCCAGCGCAATCACGGCGAGGGTGGCGGCGAAGCGATCGAGGCCGTGCTTGATGGCGAACTGCCAACCCTGCGGGTCGACCCCGCGCAGGCCAAGCAGCGGCATCCCGCCGAGGTGCTCGAGGGAGATCCGCTCGTTGATGGAATCGAACAGGCGCGGCACCAGCGACACGTCAAGGCCCAACTCCTCACAGCGGCGCACCAGCGGCAGCAGAGCGGCGTCGGGCTCGCTGGTGAAGGCCAGGATCACATGCGCGGCGCCGGTCTCGTTCACGACCTCCTCGAGGTCGCTGGGAGTGCCCAGCACGGGAGCGCGACGATCCACGACATCGACGTCGGCCGGCGGGTCGGCATCGAGGAAGCCGATCGGCTCCAGGCCGTAGTCGGGGACCTCCTCAAGCCGGCGGGCCAGCTTGGCGCCCACGACGCCCGCCCCGACGATGAGCGCTGGCCGGCTCAGGACCCCGCGGTGGCGAGCCCGCCGCTGGGACAGCGTCAGCAGCATCCGCCCCGCGCTCACGTAGATGGCCGCGAACAGCCACGCGCGGGTGACGAGGGGGGCGGGATGGGAGCTCGCGTTGATGAAGATGGCGAGGGCGACGCTCATCATGGCGGCGACCGAGATCGCGCCGACGATCGTCGGGACGCCGTCGAGCACGAGCATCCGCAGGCGCGGCCGATAGAGCCCACGCATGTACATGAGGGCGATGACCAGCGCGGGGAAGACGGCCAGCGCGACCGCGCTCTCCAGCGGGATACCCGCCGCGCCCGCGCCAAGCGCCGCGGCGGCGACCGCGAGAGCGAGCATGACCCCGTCGACCGCCAGCGACAGGTAGACGAAGCCCTGTCCCTCGAGCATCCCGCGCCCGCGGGAGCGCGGCGTCCGCCGGCGGGTGACGACGGCTGGAGTGCTCAGGGATTGGACGGGAGGTGGGGTCATGAGGTCTGGGGTGCGGAGTGGGGTCTAGACCCTAGCGCGACTGCAGTGGCTAGAACGAGAACGAAGGAGAGAACTGGCGGCGGAGATCGCGGGGCGCCGGGAGCTGAAGCGAAGAGGAGGCTGGGGCGCAGAAGTCGCCCCCACGCCGCTTCCTACGATTTGAGGGTACAGGGGGCAGGGATCGCGCGCGAAGGAGCCGATTGCACAAACTTTGCGCGCGACCTGCGACCCACTCAACGGGAAGGCCCAAAGTTGGCGATTAGCCCAAGCTTGGCGCGGACGCGCTGAGGTGTAGAGTGGGCCGTGGTGGCCGGCAGATGAGCATAAGCGTGGACGGCCCGTTCCGACTCTCCCCGCAGGCGACCGACGTCGACTTGCTGGCGAAGTACTTCCGAGGCTTCGGCGACCCCACGCGCCTACGCATCCTCTCCCTCGTCGCGGAGGAGGAGCGCTCGGTCGGCGAGCTGGTCGCGGCGCTCGACCAGCCCCAGCCCAAGGTGTCCAACCACCTGGCCTGCCTGCGCTGGTGTGGCTTCGTCAGCGCCGAGCGCCGCGGCAAGCGGGTCTACTACCGCGTGTCCGATCCCGGTGTGACCGAGGTCATCGGTCGCACCCGCAGTCTGCTCGACGGCAACGCTGAGCACGCGGCGCGCTTCAGGCTCAAGAGCGCGGTCTGACTCGCCGCCCGCGGGCGGCATCCGCAGCGCCATCGCCGGCGCCCCAGCGGCTCATCGGCCGCCGGTCGATGCCTCCAGCGCCTCGAACTCCTCGACCAGCGCGCGATAGGTCGAGTCGAGCCCCTCCTCCAGCCGGACCTGCGACTGCCACCCCAGCCGCTCGCCCGCGCGTGAGGTGTCGAGGCAGCTGCGCTCCAGCTCGCCCGGCCGCAGCGGCGCCAGGTCGGGCTCCAGCGACGTGCCGGCCGCCCGCTGCAGCACGGCGAGGACCGCCAGCACGTCGGTCTCGACCCCGGTGGCCACGTTGAACACCCCGGACTTGCCGCTCGCGCGCCGCAGCGCCGCCACCACGTCGGCCACGTGCACGTAGTCGCGCGTCGGTCGGCCGTGTCCGAAGACCGTCGGCGTCTGCCCCCGCCACAGCCGGTGGGTGAAGATCGAGACCACCCCCGCCTCCCCGTGGGGGCTCTGGCGCGGCCCGTAGACGTTGCCCAGCCGGCAGACGGCGTGGGGCAGGGCGCTCGACGCCGCCCAGGTGAGGACGTAGGCCTCCCCCGCCCACTTGGATGCGCCGTAGGGGGCCAGCGGCGCGGGTAGCCGGTCCTCGGGGGTGGGGATGGGCGCGTCGTTTCCGTACAGGGCGCCGCCGGTGGAGGTGAAGACCACCGCAGCGCGGTGGCGGGTGGCCGCCTGGAGCACATTGAGCGTGCCCTGCACGTTGACCGCGCAGTCGCGGCCGGGGTCGGCGACCGAGGCGGTGACGCTCGCCTGGGCGGCGACGTGGAAGACCGCGGCGGGGGCCGCCGCGTCGACCACTGGGTCGAGGGCCGCCGCGTCGGCGATGTCGATGACCTCGAGCGAGGCTTCGGGGGCGAGGTTGCCCTCGCGGCCGGTCGAGAGGTCGTCGACGACCACGACCTCGCGCCCCTCGGCCAGCAGAGCGTCCACCAGGTGGGAGCCGATGAAGCCGGCGCCACCGGTCACCACGGCGGTGGTGCGAGGTGGCGCGCTCATCGGGCGGGGATCATAGGTGGGCGGCGGCCGGGCCGGTGCAGGAGCGACCCGCCGGCCGGAGCGGTCAGGCGAGCGTGCCCGCCAGCTCGATCGGTCGGTGCTGCTGGGCGGACTCGCGCACCGCCAGCGCGGCGCCCCGCGCGCGGGCGCCGTCGAGCGCACCGACCGGCTCGGGCAGGTCGTCGACCACGCAGCGGGTGAAGGCCTCGAGCTCGGCGCGCAGCGGCTCCACCTTGCGCAGCGCGAAGCGCACGACCGATCCCTCCGCGTCCCCCCGCACCAGCGCCAGCTCATCCCAGCCGGTCAGCGTCGTGGCCGACTCGATGAACCAGACGTCCTGGGTGAGGTAGGAGGCCCGCAGCATCCCCCCTTCTCCGAGGAGGGTCAGCTCGCGGCGCTTCTCGGGGGTCAGCCAGTTGACGTCGAGCAGTCCGAAGGGGCCGTCGTCGCCGAACTGCAGCAGGCAGGTGAGCAGGTCCTCCTGGCTGGCGTGCGCGAAGCGCGCGCCGTCGGCGTAAACGCGCGTTATGTCGCGCTCGAGGACGTGCTGCATGATGTCCAGGTCGTGGGTGGCCAGGTCGATGGCCACGCCGGCGTCGGTGATGCGCGCCGGCAGCGGGCCGACGCGAACGGCGTGCGCGCGGAAGACCCGGCCGATGCGGTTCTCGGCCAGCAGCGAGGCGACGCGGCCGACCGCCGGATTGAAGCGCTCGACGTGCCCGACCATCAGCTTGCGCCCGGCGTCGCGGGCGGCCGCGGCCATGCGCAGCGCCTCGGCCGTCGTGGAGGCGATCGGCTTCTCGACGAGCACGTGCTTGCCGGCGTCGAGCGCAGCCAGGGTGATCGGGGCGTGGAGCTCGGTCGGAGTGGCGATGGTCACGGCGTCGACGTCGGCGCGCTCGAGCGTCGTTCGCCAGTCCGCGTCCCACGCGATCGGCCGCCGGCCGATCCGCTCGCGGGCGGTCGGCTCGTCGGGATCGGCCAGGGCGACCAGCCGAGCGCCGTCCAGCCGCTCCCATGTGTCGACATGAAAGGAGCCCATCCGCCCGGCGCCGATCACGGCGACTCCGAGCTCGTCAGCCACTGGCCCGCTCGGCGACGGTGTGCGGTTGGCGCATCGGCGCCGAGTGTAGGTGGCGTGGGCGGGCGCCGCCCGTCGAGCAGGTCGGCCTCCCGCGCGCGGCTCTACCTAGGCTAGAAGGGTGATCGACCTGCACTGCCATCTGCTGCCGGGGATCGACGACGGGCCGGCGACGCTGGACGAGTCGCTCGCGCTTGCCCGCGCGGCCCAGGAGGCGGGGACCACGACGATCGTGGCGACCCCCCACATCGACCACACGTGGGGCGTGGCGCCCGAGGAGATCGCCTCGGGGGTGGAGCGCATCCGCGTGGCCCTGGCGCAGGAAGGCATCGACCTGAAGGTCCTGGCCGGAGCCGAGGTGGCGCTGCCCCGCTTCACCGAGCTCGACGAAGAGGAGCTGCGGATCGTGCGCCTGGGCGACGGGCCCTACGTCCTGCTCGAGAGCCCCCACACGCCCGCGGCCGGGGACTTCCACGCCTTCGTCCAGGCGCTGCGACGCCGCGGGCAGCGGATCCTCCTCGCCCATCCCGAGCGCAGCCCGAGCCTTCAGCGCCGTCCCGACCGGGTGGCGGCGATGGTGGCCGACGGCGTCCTGTGCTCGATCACCGCCTCCTCGCTGAGCGGCGCCTTCGGGGATGTCGTGCGGGCGCTCTCGCTCGACCTCCTGCGCCGCGGGCTCGTCCACAACGTCGCGTCGGACTCCCACGACGCCCGGCGACGTGGGCCTGAGCTGCTCGACGGCCTGCACGCCGCCGAAGCCGACCTGCGGGGCGTGGTCGATCAGGCCGACTGGCTCACCCGAGCGGTCCCCGAGGCGATCCTCTCCGGCGCCGACCTGCCGCCGCGCCCGGGCCGTGCCCGGCGGCGCCTGCTGCGGCGGCCCCCGCGCCGCTGACCCGCGTCCGGGGAGCGGCATCGGTAGCTTCGAGGCCATGCAGATCGCCATCCCGCTGTTCGACCGCTTCACCGCGCTCGACGCCATCGGCCCCTACGAGGTGCTGTCACGGCTTCCGGGGGCGACCGTGCACTTCGTCGCCGCGCAGCCTGGACCGGTGCGGACCGACAACGGCATGCTCACCCTCCTGGTCGAGCGCTCGCTCGACGACCTGCGCAAGCCCGAGGTGCTCGTCGTCCCCGGCGGGATCGGCACCCGCCCGCTCATGCGCGACGAGGCGATCCTGGACTGGATCCGCACCGCGCACGAGGCCTCCCGGTGGACGACCTCCGTTTGCACCGGCTCGCTGCTCCTCGGCGCCGCGGGCGTGCTCGAGGGGTTGGAGGCCACCACCCACTGGCTCGAGCTCGAGACGCTACGCGACCTCGGAGCCCGGCCGACCGAGCGCCGGGTCGTCGAGCAGGGCAAGGTCATCACCGCCGCCGGAGTGTCGTCGGGAATCGACATGGCCCTGGTGCTGGCCGCGCGGATCGCCGGCGAGGACACCGCCCAGGCCATACAGCTGATGATCGAGTACGACCCCGAGCCGCCCTTCGACGCCGGCTCCACCAGCAGCGCTCCCGACGAGCTGGTCTTGCGCATCCGCGCAGCCGCCGCCCGGCGCGGCTGATCCCCGCGTCGCCGTAGCTGTTCTTCGAGCTCGACCGCGCTCACCTCGCGGTCGGCGACAAGTGGCCGCAATCGCGGCGCGGACCGCCCGTCGACGAGTCAGCCAGCAGCCGCGGCCACCGGGAAGCTCACGCCGGTCAGCTCCTCGGAGACGCGCCACAGCCGCTCGGCCACGGCCTCGTCGCGGGCCGCGGAGCTCGGGGCCACCGGCTTGGGGTGGCCGCGCTGCTCGGCCAGGCCGTCGGGGCCGACGAAGGTCCCGCCGGGGAGCCCCGGATAGGTCGCGGCATACAGCGTGGGCAGGGCCCCCATGTCGGCGCTCTGGGCCACGAGGCGGTTGGTCAACGCCATCACCACCCGGTCGATCGTCGGCGCCGCCGCCGACTGGAGGTTGGTAGCCGCGTAGCCGGGATGCGCGGCGAGGCTGGTGACCGTCGAGCCCGCCGTCCGCAGGCGGCGGTCGAGCTCGAGCGCGAACAGGAGGTTGGCGAGCTTGGACTGCCCGTAGGCGCGCCAGCGGTTGTAGCTGCGCTCGCGCTGGAGGTCATCGAAGTCGATCCGGCCGATGCGGTGCGCCCCGCTGCTCAGCGTCACAACGCGCGCGTCCTTGCGCCCCTCCATGCCTTCGATGAGCAGGCCGGTGAGGGCGAAGTGCCCGAGGTGGTTGGTACCGAGCTGAAGCTCGAAGCCGTCGGAGGTCGTGCTCCGGGGCGGCGCCATCACCCCGGCGTTGTTGACCAGCAGGTCCAGCCCCTCGTGCGCGGCGCCGAACCGGTCGGCAAAGGCGTGGACCGAGGCCAGGCTTGAGAGGTCGAGCTCCGAGACCTCGAGCACCGCGCCGGGAACCGCGGCCTCGATCTCGCGCCGGGCGGCGTCGCCCTTGCCCGTGTTCCGGCAGGCCACGACGACGCGGGCGCCGACGCGCGCGAGCTCGCGCGCGGTGACCAGGCCCAGGCCGCTGTTGGCCCCGGTGACGATCGCCGTGCGGCCGTGCTGGTCGGGGATCTGGTCGGCGGTCCGGCTCATGTCGTCATCTTGCCGGTTTCCGCGCTCGTGTGCGCCCCGCGCGTGGTGGACCAGCCGGGCGGCCTACCCTCTGCCCGTGCGCGCCCCGCTGATCGCGACCGCCGGACTGGCCGGACTGGCCGGCGGATACGTCCTCGCGGTGCGTGGCGCGCTCACCGTCGACCTGGGCGTCGGGCGGCGCGTCCGCCCGCTGGGCCCCATCGCCTGACCATCGCCGCTCCGCCCGAGACGGTCTTCGACGTGGTGGCCGGCCCCCACCTGCGCACGCCCCGCGCTCTCACGGAGAAGCTCGAGGTCCTGGAGCGCAGCGCCGAGATGGTGCTGGCCGCCCACTTCACGCCGGTGGGGCGCTTGACCGCCACCACCGTGGAGACCGTGCGCTTCGAGCGCCCCCGCCGGGTCACGTTCCGACTGGTGCGCGGCCCGGTGCCCCACGTCACCGAGACCTACGAGTTGACGCCGGTCGCCGCCGGGACCCGGCTCGAATACGCCGGGGAGATGGGAGCTGACCTGTGGCGGCTCAGGCGCTGGTGGTGCGACCGCGTCGCCGGCCCATGGGAGCGGACGGTGAGTGAGTCGCTGGACGAGGTGCGCATCGAAAGCCGAGCGCCGAGCCGGGCACTGACCGTCGGCCCCTGACCATCGGCCCCTGACCATCCAAGCGCAAGAAACCCTTCCTGGCTGGCCGGCCAGCCATTAGCATCGGTCCAGCTCCCTGCGGCGGCGACCACGGAGGTCCGGCGATGGCGATCGACAGCGGTCTCGAGAACGTGCTGGTCAACGAGCGCGAGAACTGGGTGGACGGGCCACCCCACGAGCTCTTCCGCCAGCTGCGGGCCCAGTGCCCGGTCCACTTCACCGACCGCATCACGGAGTTCCCGGGCGAGCCGGGGTTCTGGTCAGTGACCAGGGCCGACGACATCCACGACGTGAGTCGCGACTGGGCGACCTTCTCCTCCGAGCGCGGCGGGATCACCGCGGTCTCGGGCGTCTTCCCCATCGAGCTGACCAGGGCGATGTTCATCGGCATGGACCCCCCCAAGCACGATCGCATCAAGCAGCTCTTCCAGGCCGGCTTCACCCCCAAGCGGATCGCCGCCCACGAGGACGCCATCCGCGAGATCGTCGTCAAGGCGCTGGAGCGACTCGACGGCCGCGACGAGTGCGACCTGGTGACCGATGTCGCCCAGCCCGTCGTCTCGCGGGTCATCGGCAGCTTCATGGGCATCCCCGAGGAGGACGACGCCATTTGGGCGCACCTCATGAACTCGACCCTCGGCGCCAGCGATCCCGACCTCAACCCCGGCGGCGTCCAGGCAGCCTTGGAGGAGGGCGTCCCCGAGATCTTCGAGCGCTGCCGGGCCTTGATCGCCGAGCGCCGCGACAACCCCACCGACGACCTGACCAGCGTGCTGGTGCACGCCGAGGTCGACGGGCACAAGCTCGAGGAGCACGAGATCGTCATGGGCTTCTTCCTGCTCGTGGCGGCGGGCAACGACAGCACCAAGGCGACCTACTGCAGCGGGATGCGCGCGCTTATGGAGAACCCCGACCAGCGCCAGCTCCTGCTCGACGACCCGTCGCTCATCCCAAGCGCGGTCGAGGAGTCGCTGCGGATGTTCCCCGCCTTCGCGCACTTCCGCCGCACTGCCACCTGCGACACCGCGATATCGGGACAGCCGATCCGCGAGGGCGAGAAGGTCGTCATGTGGTACGTCTCGTCCAACCGTGACGAGACGCACTACGAGGAGCCAGATCGCTTCGACGTGCGCCGCAACCCCGAGCACCAGGCCTTCGGCGCCGGCGGGCGCCACTTCTGCCTGGGCACCGCGCTGGCCCGCCTCGAGCTGCGGATCCTCTTCGAGGAGACGCTGGCGCGCTTCCCCAGCATGGCCCTCGCGGGGAAGCCGACGGCGGTGGAGTCGCCGTTCCTCAACCAGCCCAAGACGCTCCCGGTGCGGCTCTCGGCGTGACTCCGCTGGGCCGATGAGCCAGCGCCAACGGGCTCCCGAGGACCTCGGCTCGCTGGACTTCTGGGCGCAGACCGCGCCCGAGCGCGACCGGACCTTCGCGGCCCTGCGGCGCGAGGCCCCGGTCTCGCGTCACGCCCCGCCCGAGGACATCCTCGGCGTGGGAGAGCAGGACGAGTACTGGGCGGTCGTGCGCTACGAGGACATCCGCGCCGTCTCGCGCGACCCGCGCACCTTCTGCTCGGGCCAGGGCGTGCAGTTCGGCGACGCGCCGCCGGAGATTCTCGAGGCCTCGCAGTCCTTCTTGGCCATGGACGCCCCGCGTCACACCAAGCTGCGAGGCCTGGTCTCCGCCGCCTTCACGCCGCGTCAGGTCGCGCGTATCGAGGAGGGCATCCGTGCCAACGCGCGGCGCATCGTCGAGGAGGCGGCGCCGGCCGGCGGAGGCAACTTCGTCGAGCTCATCGCCAAGCGCCTGCCGCTGGTGACGATCTCCGACATGATCGGCGTCCCCGACGCCGACCGCGAGCGCGTGGTCGCCGCCGCCGACACGCTGGTCAACGCCTCGGATCCCGAGGTCTTCGGCGACCGCCCGCCCGTCGAGGTGCTCGGCGAGGCGCTGTGGACGCTGACCGAGTTCGCCACCGCCCTGGCGGCGCACCGCGAGCGCCAGCCGAGCGACGACCTGATGACGGCGCTCGTGCAGTCAGAGGTCGACGGGGATCGCCTGACCCACGCCGAGATCGCCGCCTTCTTCGTCCTGCTGTCGGTCGCCGGCAACGACACCACCCGCCACACCACGTCGCACGCCATGCGCGCGCTCACCACCGACTCCGGCCAGCGCTCGATCCTCCTCGCCGACCTCGAGCAGACGATGCCCACCGCGGTGGAGGAGTTCGTGCGCTGGGCCACCCCGGTCCTCACCTTCCGGCGGACCGCGACGCGCGACGCCACCATCGGCGAACAGCCGATCGCCCAGGGCGAGAAGGTCGTCCTCTTCTACCAGTCGGGCAATCGTGACGAGGAGGCCTTCGAGGACCCGTGGCGCTTCGACGTGCGCCGCGACCCCAACCACCACGTCGGGTTCGGCGGCGGCGGCCCTCACTACTGCCTGGGCGCCTCGCTCGCCCGCACCCAGCTGCGCTCGCTCTTCACCGAGCTGCTGACCCGCCTGCCCGACCTCGAGGCCGGCGAGCCCGAGCTGTTTCGCAGCGGCTTCATCGCGGGGGTCAAGCGGATGGAGTGCTCGTTCACGCCCACCGCCTGACGGCGAGCTGCGGCCGGGCCGCCGTTCAGGAGCGGATCGAGCGCTGGTACTGGCGCACCGCCAGGGGCGCGCAGACGACGACGATCGCCGCCGCCCACGCCAGCGTGTAGACGATCGGGTGGGCCAGCGGCCACACGGCATCCGGCGGCGCGACGCCGCCCGGGTTGCCGAACAGGTGGCGCAGCGAGTTGGCCAACGCCGAGGTCGGGTTCCACTCGGCGAAGGCCTTGAGAACCGGGGGCAGCGTGCTCGTCGGCACGAACGTGCTGGCGATGAAGGTGACGGGGAAGATCACGACGAAGGCGACGCCCTGCACGCCCTCGGGCGTGCGCACCAGGCTGCCGAGCAGCACGCCGATCCAGATCATGGCGAAGGAGAAGGCGAGCATCAGGCCGTAGCCGGCGAGGATCTCCAGCGCGCCGGCGTGGATGCGCCAGCCGACGACGAAGCCCGTGATCGACATGAAGGCGATGGGCAGCAGCGCGCGGATCAGGTTCGCGACGGCATGGCCGGCGAGGACGCTGGCGCGCGGAATGGGCAGCGAGTGGAAGCGGTCGATCGCGCCGTTGTTGCGGTCGTTGGACAGAGCCAGGGCGACTCCAAAGCAGCCGAAGACGATGGTCTGGGCGAAGATCCCGCCCATGAGGAACTCCTTGTAGCTGCCTCCGCCCGGGACGTTGATCGCCCGGCCGAAGACGAACGCGAACAGCAGGACGAACATCACCGGCTGGATCGTCGCGTCCGACAGGGCCTCGGGCTGGCGGCGCATGTGCAGGAGTCCGCGACGGGCGATGACCCATGTGTCGGAGACGATCGTCCCGCTGCGGCGGCGCGTGGCGGCGACAGCGCTCATCGGACCTGCTCCAGGACCGCCGCGTCGTCCCCGGTCTCGGCGGGCTGCGCGGACTCAGCGGGCTTCCCGGTCAGCTTGAGAAAGGCGTCGTCCAGGGTGGGCTGGCGCAGGCCGATGTCCTCGACGGTCACGCCCTCCTGGGCCAGCGTGCCGGCCAGCTCGGCGATCGCCGCCACCCCGCCCGCGGCGGGCGCGGTGACCGAGCGCGCGCCGACGTCGACCTGGGCGCGCGCCTCGGCGACGCGCTCGACCGCGAAGACCACGGCCGGCAGGTCGTCGGGATCGGCGCACACGACGTGGAGCTGGTCGCCGCCGACCTGGCGCTTGAGGCTGCGGGCATCGCCGCGGGCGATGATCCGCCCGTGGTCGACCACGACGATCTCGTCGGCCAGGCGGTCGGCCTCCTCGAGGTACTGCGTGGTGAGGAGGATCGTCGTGCCGCCGCCGACCAGTCCGTCGAGCACCTCCCACAGCTCGCTGCGCGCGCGGGGGTCTAGCCCCGTGGTCGGCTCGTCGAGGAACAGCACCTGCGGCTCGGCGACCAGCGTCGCGGCGAGGTCGAGCCGGCGCCGCATCCCGCCCGAGTAGTCCTTGGCCAGCTTGTCGCCGGCGTCGCTCAGCGAGAACTGGTCGAGCAGCGCGGCGGCGCGCGCCTTGGCCGGCCGGCGCCCCAGGTGGTGCAGCTCGCCGATCATCACCAGGTTCTCGCGCCCCGTGAGGAGGCCGTCGACCGTCGCGTCCTGGGCGGCCAGGCCGAGGCAGCGCCGCACCGCTACCGGCTCGGCCAGGACGTCGACCCCGGCGACGTGGGCCGTCCCCGCGTCGGGAGTGGTCAGCGTGGTGAGGATGCGCACGGCGGTCGTCTTGCCCGCGCCGTTGGGCCCGAGCAGGCCGCAGACCGAGCCGCGCGGCACCTCGAGGTCGACGCCGTCGAGCGCGGCCTTGTCGCCGTAGCGCTTGACCAGCCCGCGGGCCCGGATGGCGATGTCGGAGGGCATGAGGACGGAGAACCTTTGCACATCCGCGGTAAAGATGCCCTGAGTGTAAAGTTCCGCTTTATGGAGGCAGGGCTGCGCGAGCGCAAGAAGGCCCGGACGCGACTGGCGATCTCGGACGTGGCCACGCGCCTGTTCCAGGAGCACGGCTTCGAGCACGTCACGATCGCCCAGGTCGCCGCGGCGGCCGACGTGTCGGTCAAGACCGTCTTCAACTACTTCGCCACCAAGGAGGATTTGTTCTTCGACCGGGCCGACGAGGTGCTGGACGGACTGGTGCAGACGGTCGTGCAGCGCCCGGCGGGCGCCACCGTGCTCGGCGTCCTGCACCGCCTGCTGGCGGAGCACCGCGTCCCGCTCAGCGGGGAAGGGTGGGACTCACTGGGCGACCCCGGCGCCTACGACGCCTATCGCGCCTTCGTGGCCACGGAGGCCGCCGCCCCGGCGCTGCGGGCCCGCCGGCTGGTGCTGACGCACGCCTGGGCCCAGCGCCTGGCTTCGGTCCTGACCGCCGAGCTCGGCCTGGCCGACGACGACCGCCGCGTCGAGGTGATGGCGACGATGGTCCTCGCCGCCATGACCCTGCGTGAGCGCAGGCTGTCGGCGGCGATGCTGGAAGGGGCCGCGCCCCGCGAGGTCGAGCGGCGGGTGCGGGCGGTCGTCGACGAGGCGTTCGGGCGGCTGTCTCGCGCCTTCGACGACCTCGACCCGGCGGGCCAGGGGCGCTGAGCCCGCCCCGCTTTGGACGGCCCCGGGGGAGCCAGGCATCTCAGCCTGGTCGCCCCGGGGAGCGCCTCAGCCTCAGCCGGAGTTCTTCTGGCGGAAGGCGGTGTAGTCCGTCGCCGCTGTCCGCATCGGCAGCGACCATCCTTCATGCCTCCCCACCGTCCCGAGCCATCCCTCGATCCCGCCGCGGGATCACGTTTCCGGCCGCTCGACCGTCATGGAAGCAAGCCACCAGAGGAGTGCTGTGCCGACGAGGCAAGGCCGGATGAGGGAACGGACCCTCGGCCGCTGACGTGTACGCGTACGTGTTCTGGCATTGGCCCCAGGAAGCTCCCGCCCCGGATGCCTATGTCGACGCGCTGGAGCGCTTCCACTCGAGGCTCCAAGCCCAGCCGCCAGCGGGGTACCACGGCTCCGCGGTGTTCGAGGTCGAGGCGCCCTGGATCGCCGCGGGTCGCGGCTATGAAGACTGGTACCTGGTCGAGTCGCTCGCCGACCTCGAGCACCTGAACCGTGCGGCCGTCGACCGGGAGCACCAGGACTCCCACGACGAGGCGGCGAAGCGCTCGCTCGGGGGCTCAGGCGGGCTCTACGCGCTCGCCGGCCGGGACGGTACGTTCGACGAGGTCGGCCACACCACCTGGTTCTGGAAGCCGCGCGGCGTCCCCTACGACCGGTTCGTCGCGGCGATCGGCGCACCGCGGCTGTGGATCCGCCAGCTTGTCCTGGGCCCGGCTCCGGAGCTCTGCGCCCTGGGTCCCGGGGCTCCGCGACTGCCCGCCGAGGCGGAGGTCGTGCCGACGGTGAGCCGCCTGACCTTCAGCTCGGGCTGCGCTACTTCGTGGACAGGCCGACCCGGGATCAGTCGGCTTCATAGCGTCGCTCGGAGCCGTGGCCGTGTTGATCGCAGCGTCGGTCGCGAGGTCCCGCCGCAACGCGCGATCGGTACCGAGCGGCGGATGAGAATCGTTCGCTCGGCCAAGGTCAGACCGGAGGCGATGGGCCGCCGCCGGCGATGTCCGGTTCATTGCGCAGCCGCGCAAGCACGCCCTCGCTGACACCGCCCACCGGCGGCTGCGTGCTGCGCAACTGGCCGAGCGCGGACACCGTGCGACGCAATCCCGCCAGGAACCTGGCGCACGGAGGGCAGAGGTGGGTGTGCGATTCGACGCGGCCACGATCACGCGGATCGAGCTCTCCGTCGAGATACGCTGAAGCGTGCGTGCGCGTGAAGCGATGGTCGCGGTGAAAGCGCAATGGGTGCGCGAGGACGGCGCGCATCATCATTGCTCTTGGTCTTCCGGGAGGTAGTCGCGGACGGCGTCGCGGACCGCCAGTCGGGCGCGATGCAGACGGCTCTTGAAGGCCGCCTCGCCGAGGTCGAGGATCGCGGCCGCCTGCGCCGTACTCAGGCCCTCGATGTCGCGCAGGACCAGAGGCGCACGTTGGTCAGGCTGGAGCTGTTGCACCGCGCGTTCGAGTCCATGGCGCAGGTCGTTCTGCTCCAGGCGACGGGGAGGCTCGGGCCGCGTGTCGGCGGGATCGATGAGCTGCTCGTCTAGGGAGACGACGGACGCGCGGCGGCGAGACATGCGGCGGTTGGACTCGTTGACGCCGATCCGGTACAGCCAGGTGAAGAACTGGCTGTCTCCCTTGAACGTGGCGATCCCGCGCCACGCGCGTAGAAACGCCTCCTGGGTGACTTCCTCCGCCTCGTGGGGATCGTCGACCAGGCGCCGCACGACGGCGTGCAGGCGATCGGCGTAGAGGCGGACGAGCTCTTCGAACGCGAGATGGTCACGCGCTCGCGCGCGAGCGACCAGCGCGCCGTCCTCGACGTTGGGTTGGCTCTGCTGGCTCATCCGCGTTCTCGGCGCATGGTCACCAGCTTGCCATTGTCGCGGCACGCTGGCCGGCATCAACCGTGCCGCCAGCGAGCGCGACGAGTCATGGCCGACGTGCGCCTGGGTGGGCGCGCAGGTGCTCGAGGACCCCGGGGACGACGGACCCGTCGGGGTCAGATGCGTCGGTGGCGATCGACCG